>JBOHZL010000014.1:0-54725 GCA_050738495.1 Steroidobacteraceae bacterium
CCGTTGCCCGTCCTGCACCACGACGACCCACAGCCCGCGGCCGAGCCGCAGCGCCTGGCTGCCGGCGCCGCGCGGCCGGCCTGCCCGCTCCTCGCCCGGATCCGGCGCGGACAAGCGCTCGCGCAGCTCGCCGGCATCGACGCCGAGGATCTCCGCGGTCGTATCGATATCGCGCGAGGCACGCAGCGCCATGACCGGCAGGGTCAACACCGCGTCGCGGCGGGCGACGTCGAACACCGCGTCGACATTCATGCCCGGTCGCAACAGGCCCTCTTCGTTGCCGATGCTGATCAGCACCGCGAACAGCGTGACATTCTGGTCGATCACCGCCTGCGGCTCGATTTTCTCGATCGCGCCGGCGAAACTCCGGCCCGGGTAGGCCGAGACCTCGATGCGGGCGGGGACGCCCGCCGACAGCTTGCCGATGTCGGTCTCGTCCACGCGTACCCGGGCGCGCACCCGGCCGAGGTCCGCCATCGTCAAGAGCAGCGTGCCGCCGCCGACGTCCTGGGTCGGCGAAGAGATCACCTGGCCCGGCTCGACCAGGCGGGTCAGGATGGTGCCGGCGGCAGGCGCCCGCACTTCGGTGTCCTCGAGAGCGATGCGCGCATTTTCGAGCGCCACCCGCGCCGCGACTTCCTCGGCGCGCGTGTTGGCGACGGCGAGCTCGAGCGCCTCGTACTCGGCGTCGTTGATCCAGGTCTCGGCGCGGAGCTTCTCGCCGCGCGCGAGCTGGGCCCGCGCCGTCTTCTGCCTTGCCGATGCCGCGGCAACTTCCGCTTCCGCCTGCGACACGTGGTTGCGCGGCGTGCGCGGATCGATGCGGACCAGGAGCTGCCCCTGCCCGACCGTGTCGCCGATCTCGGCGCCGAGCTCGAGGATCTCGCCCGAGGCCTTCGACTTCACTTCCACGCTGCTGACCGGCTCGATCGTGCCCGAGGCCTCGACCACGACACGGAGGTCGCCACGCGCCACCGGCGTGGTTTCATACTGGGGTGCGGGCTCCGCGCCTCCGCCGCAGGCGGCCTGCACCGCGCAGGCCAGGATCGCGATCGCCGCCGCGGCCGGCTGCTTCTCACGCGGCGGCATCCGCACCCCCGGGATTCGACGTGTCGTTGACCACCAGACCGTCGTGGAGCTGGATCGTTCGCCCGGCGCGCCGCGCGATCTCGCGCTCGTGGGTCACGAGCACGATGGTGTTGCCCGCGGCGTGCAGCCGGTCGAACAGGGCAAGGATCTCCGCGCCGGTCGCGCTGTCGAGATTGCCGGTCGGCTCGTCCGCGAGCAGCAGTGCGGGCTCGGTCACGAGGGCGCGGGCGATCGCGACCCGCTGCCGCTGGCCGCCGGAAAGCTCCGCCGGCCGGTGCAGCGCGCGGTCGGCAAGACCGACGCTCGCGAGCGCGCGCGTCGCGCGCTCCCTGCGCTCCGCCCGGTGGATCCCGCCGTAGGCGAGCGGCATCTCGACATTCGCGAGCGCCGACAGCCGCGGCAGCAGCGCGAAGGCCTGGAACACGAAACCGATCTCGCGATTGCGGATGCGCGCGAGCTCGTTGTCGGAGAGTTCCGAGACCAGCCGGCCATTCAGCCAGTAGCGCCCGTCGTCCGGTGTGTCGAGGCAGCCGAGCAGGTTCATCAGCGTGGACTTGCCGCAGCCCGAGGGGCCCATGATCGCGAGATAGTCGTTGCGGCGCACCACCAGGTCGACGCCGCGCAGGGCATGAATGGTCGCCTGACCCATGGCGTAGTGTCGCCCGAGCCCTTCGGCACGAATGGTCTCCGCGCCAGCGCCGCCAGTCGCGTTCACCCGGTCCTGTGCTTCTTGGCCTCGGCCTCGACCACGCGGTTGATCTTCCATTGCTGGGCAATCGACAGCACGGTATTCGTGAGCCAGTACAGCACGAGGCCCGCGGGGAACCACATGAACATGACGGTCATGACGACCGGCATGAAGGCGAAAACCTTGGCCTGGACCGGGTCGGGAGGCGTCGGGTTCAACTTGAACTGCAGGAACATCGCCCCGCCCATCAGGATCGGCAGGATGAAATACGGGTCGCGCGACGACAGGTCCTGGATCCAGCCGAAGAACGGCGCCTGGCGCATCTCGACACTCTCGAGCAACACCCAGTAGAACGCGAGGAAGAACGGGATCTGCACCAGCACCGGCAGACAGCCGGCGACCGGGTTGATCTTCTCGCGCTTGTACAGCTCCATCATCGCGCGCGCCTGGGCCTCGCGATCGTCCTTGTGCCGCTCCTGCACCGCCTTGAGCCGGGGCGCGACGGTCTTCATCTTCGCCATCGAGCGGCCGCTCGTCTCCGACAGCTTGTAGAACACGAGCTTGATCAGGAACGTGACGATGATGATCGTGAGGCCCCAGTTGCCGACGAATTCGTAGATCTTCGACAGCAGCCAGAACAGCGGCTGCGCGAGGATCGTGAGCATGCCGTAATCGGCGGTGAGCTCGAGACGTGGACCGGCGGCTTTCAGCTGCTTCTGCAGCTTCGGCCCGACGAAGAGCGTTTCTGCGAGATCCAGGCTGCCGCCCGGCGGCACCGCCTCTGCAGGTCCGACCACGCGCAACAGGTAATCGAGATCCTCGACCCGAAGCTCGTATTGATAGGACTTGCCCGCCGCCGGCACGATGGCCGCGACGAAATGGTGCTGCATCCCGGCGACCCAGCCATTGGTGATCGCGCGCGACAGGGCCCGGTCATCCTCGTCCTCGATGTCGAGCTTCTGGTAGCTCTCGCCGTCGTAGTACGCAGGGCCGCGGAACGAATAGGTTTCCGGGTCCCACATCGAGCGCTCGCTGCCCTGCGAATGCCGCAGGAATTGCGCGTACGACGCGAGCTTGACCGGGGCTGCGCCCGCATTCACGACGTGGTAGCGCAGGCCCACGGCATACGAGCCGCGGCGGAGAACGAAGGTCTTCGTGACCGTGAGCCCGGCGCCGTCCGACCAGGTCAAGGGCACTTCGAGCGTATCGCTGCCGGGCGCGAGCCTGAATTCCCGCGCGGCGGCCTGGAATGGGGCCTTGTGATTCGGCTCCTGCCTGCCGGCCTCGCCGGTCGTCAATCCCGACTGGAAGCGGAACTGCGAATCCTTGCTGTCGACATTGAAGAGACGCACCGGCGTCGAGGGGTCATCCTTGTGGCGCGGATAGTCCGGCAGGTCGGCCCGGACCAGTTCGCCGCCGGCAAGGCTGAGCTCGAGATCGAGCACGTCGGTGACGATGCGAACCGTCTCGCCGGGCGCCGGCGCGGCTTCCGCTGTGGTCGCCGCCGGCGCATTCGGAGTCGGGGCTGCCGCGCTGGATACCGTCGGCAACTCGTTCGCCAGGTTCTCGTCCGCGGTCGCGGGCGGCGCTGCCGTCGTCTCGGCTGGCGCCGGAGCCGGCGTCGGTTCCGGCGTCGCGTAATCCTTCATCCAGGCATTGACATTGAGCCAAAGCACGAAGAGGAGTGCGATCCAGAGCAGAACCCGCGGCTCTTTCATCCGCGCCGCGCCTCCGGCACCGGGTCGTGGCCGCGACCACCCCAGGGGTGGCAGCGCCCGATGCGTTTCAACGCAAGCCAGCTCCCCGACACCGCGCCATGGGTCTCGATCGCCTCCAGCGCATACGCGGAACAACTCGGGTGATAGCGGCACACAGTGCCGAGCATCGGGCTCAGCAGGAAGCGGTACAGGCGGATGGGAAGTTGCAGCAGCCGTTTCATTGCGCCGTCCGGATCTGCTGCCAGAGACTGCGCAGACTCGCGAAGATTTCGCGATTCCCCGCAGCGCGCGCGGGGGCAAGCGCCGTCACGAACACGTCAACGGCCGGCAGTTCCTGTCGGTGCATGCGGAAGGACTCGCGGATCAGACGGCGCAGGCGATTGCGGGCAACGGCGCCGCCGATGGCGCGCACGCCGACTGCCATGCCGAGCCTGGCCTGTCCGGCTTCATTGTTGGCACAGTGCACGACGAAGAACGCATCGCCATGCCGGATCCGGCTCCGGCGCGCGCGCTCGAACTCGGCAGCGGTGTGGAGCTTTTGGCCGGCCCGCAGTCCGTGGCGCCCTGACGTAGGTTCACTCGTCAGCGAGCTTCGGTGACGGCGAGGCGCTTCCTGCCCTTCGCGCGGCGGCGCTTCAACACCTGGCGGCCTTTCTTCGTGGCCATGCGGGCGCGGAACCCGTGCGCACGCTTGCGCTTGATCTTGCTCGGCTGGTAGGTGCGCTTCGTGGCCATGATCCCAAACCTTTGAAATTAAAGGCGCAACAGACGCTGGAAAGGGCGGCAAGGTTACGGAGCGCCGCCTGGCCTGTCAACCGCGCCGGGCTGTGGATAACTCTGGCGCGGGCGCGATGGCGGCCGTAGACTCACCGACCATTCCTTCGCCGGAATCTCGAACGAGGATTTGCTCGTGCAGGGCTCGCTTTGGCATCAGTGTCTCCGTCAGCTCGAGCACGAGGTGCCGGAACAGCAGTTCAACACCTGGGTGCGGCCGCTGCAGGCCATCGAGCGCGAAGGCGAGCTCCACCTGCTCGCCCCGAACCGTTTCGTGGTGTCCTGGATCGAGAAGAACCTCTATGGCCGCATCGCGCAGCTCGTCGGCGGCGGCAACAACGGCGACAGCCCGCGCCTCACGCTGGAAGTCGGCTCGCGGCGCGACGACACGCTCCCCGCTCCCGCTCCCTTGCCTGCGCCTGCCGGCGCCGCAGCCGCGACCCGGCCCCGCGAAGCACAGGTCATCGGCAGTCGTTTCAACCCGGATTTCACCTTCGCGAGCTTCGTCGAGGGCAAGAGCAACCAGCTCGCGCGGGCGGCGGCGGTCCAGGTCGGGGAAAACCCCGGACGCGCCTACAACCCGCTCTTCATCTATGGCGGTGTCGGCCTCGGCAAGACCCACCTGATGCACGCGGTCGGCAACCTGATGCGCCAGCGCCGGCCCGATGCGCGCATCGCCTACGTGCACAGCGAGCGCTTCGTCAGCGACATGGTGCGCGCCTTGCAGCACAACACGATCAACGAGTTCAAGCAGACCTACCGCACGCTCGATGCGCTCCTGATCGACGACATCCAGTTCTTCGCCGGCAAGGATCGCTCGCAGGAAGAGTTCTTCCACACCTTCAATGCGCTTCTCGAGGGCCAGCAGCAGATCATCCTGTCCTGCGACCGTTATCCGAAGGAGGTCACCGGACTCGAGGAACGCCTGAAGTCGCGCTTCGGCTGGGGCCTCACCGTCGCGATCGAGCCGCCTGAGCTCGAGACCTGCGTGGCGATCCTGATGGCCAAGACCCAGGCCGCCGGCAGCGAAATACCCGAGGAAGTGGCCTTTTTCATCGCCAAACGCATCCGTTCCAACGTGCGCGAGCTGGAGGGCGCCTTGCGGCGCGTGCTCGCGACCTCGCGCTTCACCGGCCGGCCGGTCACGCTCGAGCTCGCCCGCGAGGCGCTGAAAGACCTGCTGGCGGCGCAGGAACGCCTGGTCACGATCGAGAACATCCAGAAGACCGTCGCCGAGTACTACAAGATCCGCGTCGCGGACCTGCTGTCGAAGCGCCGCAGCCGCTCGATCGCGCGCCCGCGACAGATCGCGATGGCGCTCGCCCGCGAGCTCACCAATCACAGCCTGCCGGAGATCGGCGACGCCTTCGGCGGCCGCGATCACACCACGGTGATACACGCCTGCGAGCGGGTGAAGGACCTCCGGGAAATCGAGCGCCGCGCAACCGAGGATTACCTCAACCTGTTGAGAATCCTGACCAGCTGATGTGGATAATGTGTGGAGCGCTGCGGGCGCAATTTTGCTCCACAGCGGTTCCACAGGGGTGCCATAGGATCATGCGTGTCGGCCCACCGGCTTGTGCTTCGCGCAAACCGTTGCGGGCTGTCGCTTTTCCAGACTTTTCCACGGAAAATACGCTGCTCTATAACTACTACAGTCATCAGAAATGATGATTCCTGCAAGATCGGATCAACGACCAATCACTCCGGGTGCACAGATGAAATTCAGTGCCGAACGCGAAAGCCTGCTCGCCGCCCTGCAATCGGTCATCGGCGTCGTGGAACGCCGTCAGACGATGCCGATCCTGGCGAACCTGCTACTGTCCGCCGAACAAGGCAGGCTGGCGATCACGGCGACCGACCTCGAAGTCGAGCTGGTCGCACATGCCGAGATCAAGTCGTCTGCCGATGGCCGGCTCACGCTGCCCGGACGAAAGCTGCTCGATATCTGCCGCTCGCTGCCGGAAGACGCGATGCTCATGGTGACCCAGGATGGCGACAAGGTGACGATCAAGGCCGGACGCAGCCGCTTCGTGCTTGCCACCCTCCCCGCCAGCGATTTTCCCGTGATCGACGAGCTGGCCCAGCAGCAGTCCCTGAAGCTCCCGCAGGCCGATCTGCGCCGGCTCCTGGACAAGACCCATTTCTCCATGGCCCAGCAGGACGTGCGCTACTATTTGAACGGCATGTTGCTGGAAACGGACGGGAAAATGCTGCGAACGGTCGCGACTGACGGCCATCGTCTGGCATTGTGCGAAATGGATCTACCCACGAAAAGCGGCAACCAGCAGGTCATCATTCCACGTAAAGGCGTGCTCGAATTGCAGCGCCTGCTGGGGACGGAAGGCGAGGTCACGATAACCATCGGAAGTAATCACGTTCGCGCCCAGATCGGCGACGTTCGCTTCACATCGAAGCTAATTGACGGACGTTTCCCGGAGTACGGCCGCGTGATCCCGAGCGCGCCACCCAAGGCGGTGGTCGCGGATCGCGAGACACTGCGTGCGGCGCTCCAGCGAACTTCCATACTGGCGAACGAAAAGTACCGCGGGATCCGGCTGGCCCTGAAGACGAACGCCCTGACCCTGCAGGCGCATAACCCGGAGCAGGAAGAAGCCGAGGAACAGGTCGAGGTGAACTACCAGGGCGATGAGCTGGAAGTCGGCTTCAATGTCGGCTATCTGCTCGATGCGCTGGCCGCCGTGGACGGCAGCGAAGTCGAGATCGGCGTGACCGACGGCAACTCGAGCTGCCTGGTGCGCGCGCCGGGGGCGAGCAGCGCCCGGTATGTCGTGATGCCGATGCGGCTCTAAGGAGCTTCATGCCGCTCGGCTGGTTCCGCGCCGAGCAATTCCGCTGCCTCGCCGGGGTCGAATTCGAGCTCGATCCGGGCACCAACCTTTTCGTCGGTCCCAACGCCTCGGGCAAGACCAGCCTGCTCGAGGCGGCGTTTTTTCTCGGCCGCGGCCGATCCTTCCGAAGCCGGCGGCGCGAGGCACTAATCCGTCATGGCGAGGAGGCGTTCCTGCTGTCCGGCCGCAGCACGGGCGGACCCGCGCCGATTGTGCTTGGAGTGCGCGCGGGCCGGAAGATCACGGAATGGCGCCTGGGCGGAAACGCCGTCAGCGGCGTAGCCGAACTGGCGGAGCAGTTTCCCGCCCAGGTCATCGACCCGGAAGTCCACAAGCTGCTCGAAGAAGGTCCAGGCAGGCGGCGCCGGTTTCTGGACTGGGGCGTGTTCCACGTGGAACCTTCGTTCCTGCCAACCTGGCAGCGCTACCACCAGGCGCTCCGGCAGCGTAACGCCGCACTCAAGCTCGATCGCGGCGACGATGACCTGGCGGCCTGGGAGCAGGAGTTGGCCACCACCGGAGAAAGTCTGTGCCGGCAAAGGGAGGCGTACCTGGCGCGACTATCAGGCGCCTTGGGGACCATCGGGCAGGCATTGCTCGATCGGCCGATTATGCTCGTCCACAGTGCCGGTTGGGACACGGACCGATCATTGCTCGAATCGCTGCGGGGTGGCCGGCAGCGCGATCGACGAAATCGGGCGACGCAGCTCGGCCCGCATCGCGGCGATGTCTCGGTCCAGGTCGCGGGCCGCCCAGCCAAGGACCACGTCTCCCGCGGCCAGCAAAAGCTCGTCGCGGCCGGCCTGATGCTCGCGCAACTGGAGATCCAGGAGCAGGAGCGGCCGGGCCATTCGGCACTGATGCTGGACGATCCGGCGGCCGAGCTCGATGCCGAGAATCTGGCGCGATTGATGGCAATCGTGCAGACCCTGCCGGCGCAACTTTGGGTCACTTCGCTGCGGGCGGACATACCCGGTCTGCCGCCGCGGGGGCGAGTGTTTCACGTGGAACAAGGCGCGGTGCGCCCGGCCTGATGCGCAGGGATGTTGCACTGCAAAATATAACGACTCTCCAGTGGCCACAAGCAACTGAAAAACAAAGCAAAAACCCGATTTTTCTGCTAGGATTTCCGGATCATGCAGCCTGGCACCGAGACCCCTCAAAAAGACGCCTACGATTCCAGCAAAATCAAGGTCTTGAAGGGGCTCGAGGCGGTCCGTAAACGGCCCGGCATGTACATCGGCGACACCGATGACGGCACCGGGCTTCACCACATGGTTTTCGAAGTTGTCGACAACTCGATCGACGAGGCGCTCGGCGGCTACTGCGATCGCATCGTGGTGACGATTCACGCCGACGAATCAGTGACCGTCACCGACAACGGGCGCGGCATTCCGACCGACATCCACGTCGAGGAAAACCGCTCCGCGGCGGAAGTCATCATGACGGTGCTGCACGCCGGCGGAAAATTCGACGACAACTCGTACAAGGTCGCGGGCGGACTGCACGGCGTCGGCGTGTCGGTCGTCAACGCGCTCTCGGGAACGCTCACGCTCACCATCGCGCGCGAAGGAAAACTGCATCGCCAGCTCTACAAGATGGGCGAGCCGCAGGGACCGCTCGCGGTGGTCGGGGCGACGACGGAGCGGGGCACCACCATCCGCTTCAAGCCGAGCAACACGATCTTCACCAACACGACCTTCTCCTACGAGTGGCTCGCGAAGCGTCTCCGCGAGCTCTCGTTCCTGAATTCCGGCGTGCGCATCGAGTTGATCGACGAGCGCGAGGACGTGAGCGACGTGTTCGAGCACCAGGGCGGCGTCAGCGCCTTCGTGCAGTACCTCAATCGCAGCCGCACGGCGATCCATCCGAACATCTTCAATTTCCAGGGCCAGGAAGGCCCGATCGCGGTCGAGGTCGCCGCGCAGTGGAACGATTCCTACCAGGAATCGATGTACTGCTACACCAATAACATCCCGCAGAAGGACGGCGGCACGCACCTCGCGGGCTTTCGCGCCGCGCTGACGCGCAAGATCAACGATTTCATCGAGAAGGAAGGCCTCGCGAAGCGCGAGAACGTGTCGCTGACGGGCGACGACGCGCGCGAGGGCATGACCGCGATCCTGTCGATCAAGATGGCGGACCCGAAGTTCTCGTCGCAGACCAAGGACAAGCTGGTTTCATCCGAGGTCAAGGGCGCGGTCGAGTCGGTGGTCGCGCAGAAGCTCGGCGAATTCCTGCTCGAGCGTCCCGCGGATGCCAAGTCCATCTGCATGAAGATCATCGACGCGGCGCGTGCGCGCGAAGCCGCGCGCAAGGCGCGGGAGATGACCCGCCGGAAAGGCGCGCTCGACTCGTCGGGATTGCCGGGGAAGCTCGCCGACTGCCAGGAAAAGGATCCGGCCAAGTCCGAGATCTTCCTGGTCGAGGGCGAATCCGCCGGCGGCTCGGCGAAACAGGGCCGCGACCGGCGTACCCAGGCCGTGCTGCCGCTGAAGGGCAAGATCCTGAATGTCGAGAAGGCGCGCTTCGACAAGATGCTGTCGTCGCAGGAAGTCGTGACGCTTATCAGCGCGCTCGGCACCGGCATCGGCCGCGATGATTTCGACGCGGCGAAACTCCGTTATCACCGCGTGATCGTCATGAGCGTGGACGGAGATGAACATGTGTTTGTCCGTGACCGCGGCGGCGGCGCGCAAATGGTGCGGATCGGGACATTTATCGACGCGAAGCTCGATGCATATCGCCAATGCGGCGCGGTCGAATCGAACGGGCACGTGGAAAAAGTGCGCGGCCAGGATATGGGCGAGGTTCTGTGTTTCGGGCTGGAAGGACAGGAGGTGCGCTTCCGGCCTGTGACCGCCGTGATCCGTCATCCGCTGGACGAAAGGCTTTTCAAGATTCGAACTGCCTACGGCCGCTCGGTGCGGGTGACCTCGAGCCATAGCGTGTTCGTACATGAGAATGGCGAGATCCGGCTTAAGCGCGGCGACGAGCTCGGGGTGGGCGATCGGCTGGTGGCGCCAAGGCGCCTGCGATTGCCGGAAAGCGCGCCAAAGCAGCTTGATCTGCTGCGCGAACTTTGGAGCGACAACAATTCGGCCGGACAGGTCTGGTTACGTGGCCCAGCCGTAGAAGCCTGGCACCGCGGGCGGGTCTTGCTGCGACATGCCGACGATCCCGGACTGACAGCGCCGCGCGTCGATATTCCGGATCGGGTACGCACGGAGATGACGATTCGGCGCCGGATCAGCGGCATCTCGAACAAGGCGCTTTGCAACGCCGTGGGGATTTCGCAGCCGGCAACCTTCTACGCGTGGGAAAGGGGCGCTCAGCGGCCTACAGTGCGGCACTTTGAGGCGTATCTTGGATCCGTCGGTGCCGATGTCGCTGGCACGATGTCGCAGGTTGCCGTCGGTCCGGGGCGGCTGGAAAGAATCTGGCGAACACAGTATCGGGGTTCCGGGCGCAACGAAGTCCGCAACCTGGTGCGACTGTCCAAGCTCGATGCCGCGGATCTGGAGTGGTTCAGCGCCCGTGAAGACTTCGAGCTGACGCCGGAACACTACAGCGGCCATGGGATTCCGCGGCAGCTCGCGGTCAACGAAGATCTGCTTTGTCTGCTCGGTTTCTATCTGGCCGAAGGCTCGGTATCCGACCGGAACGGCATCCGCTTCGCCATCGGGAATGGAAACAGCAGCCTCGTGCCAGAAATGCAGCAGCGCATGGCCCACGTCTTCGGCATGGCCCCGACCGTTTATTCGCAGCGTCCGGGCATTGCCGAGCTGAAGCTGGTCAATCGAATCGCGACGCTGGCCTGGCAGCGCATTTTTGGATTCCGGGATTCGGATTCCTTGAGTAAGCGTATTCCGGATCTTGTTTTCAACGTTTCGGAACCACTTCGTCTTGCGTTTCTGCGCGGCTATCTGCTTGGCGATGGCACGGTTTCGGGCCGGCGCATCGCATTTGCGACGTCTTCGTATGATTTGGCCAGCGGCCTCATGTACCTGCTTTCATCGCTGGGCGTGATCGCCTCCTTGACCGAACTGGAACCGGACGGCGTTGTCCGGAAGATCCGCGGCAGCCCGTGCGTCACGAAAAGCCGGCACTGGAGCATTTCAGTCTGCGCAGCCGAGGAGTTACGCACGCTGACGGCCGTGTGGTCAGACCACAGGAATGCCGCCGCTCTGGCAGCCCGGCTCGACAGCCCCGGAACCGGAATCAATCGCCGCTTCAAGTCGCTGGACGGTGACCTGATGGCATTGCCGATCGTGTCGATCAAAGAAGCCGAGGCGACGACAGGTTACGTGTACGACTTTTCGGTCGAACGTGACGAGAACTTTGTCGCCGGTATGGGCGGACTTTGTTGCCACAACACCGACGCCGACGTCGACGGCAGCCACATCCGCACCCTGTTGCTGACGTTCTTCTATCGCCAGATGCCCGCGCTGATCGAGCGCGGGCACATCTACATCGCGCAGCCGCCGCTTTACAAGATCAAGCGCGGCAAGCAGGAGATGTACGTCAAGGACGAGGCCGAGCTCGACCAGCTGCTGCTGACCAGCGCGCTCGACGACGCGGCGCTCCACGTCAACCCGGAAGCGCCGCCGCTCTCCGGCTCCGCGCTCGAGATGCTGGCGCGCCAGTACATGGAGGTGAAGGCGATCATCGGCCGCTGGTCGCGCCGCTACGACCGCCGCCTGCTCGAGCAGCTCCTCGCCATGCGCACCGTCGGCGAGCAGCAGTTCGCGGATGCCGCCTGGCTCGAGGGCTGGGCCAAGGAGCTGGAGGCGCGCCTGAACGCCGACGTCAGCCTGGTGTACAGCTACCAGCTCAGCGTGCGCCGCAACGAGGCCGGCGAGCCCGATCGCATCGATGTCGTGCGCACCGAGCACGGCATGGCGACCGAGAAGCACCTGCAGCCGGAATTTTTCGAATCGGCGGAATACGGCCGCATCGCCGAGCTCGGCACGACGCTGACCGATTTCATTGCGCCGGGCGCCTACGTGATGCGCGGCGACGAGCGCCAGGAAATCGCCAATTTTCCGGACGCGATGACCTGGCTGCTCGAGCAGGCGCGCAGGGGCCAGGCGATCCAGCGCTACAAGGGCCTGGGTGAGATGAACCCGGGGCAACTCTGGGAAACGACGATCAACCCGGAAGTCCGGCGCTTGCTGCAGGTGCGGATCGAGGATGCCGTCGCCGCCGACGACATCTTCACGACATTGATGGGCGACGCGGTCGAGCCGCGACGGGAGTTCATCGAGAAGAATGCACTCTACGTCACGAACCTCGACGTTTGACGCAACTCTTAATTATGAGCGCTGCTGTTTGACAGAAGCAGGCTCTTAGGCGCAACGTTCGCCGCGAATTTGCGTTAAGGGGGGCCAAGCATGAATCCGTTAATTGGAGCGGCAACCGCCGCTGTGTTGGCTGCGCTCGTCAGTTGCGCACCGCCAACCAAGCCGGTTACGACCCGCAACAGTGAGCTGACGCACGGCAACGTGCAGCTCAATTTAAGGGTTGGAGAAACGACGCAAACGCAGGTCTTGGAAGCCTTTGGCGCTCCGAACATTACTTCCATCGACGGTTCCGGACAGGAAGTCTGGACATATCAGCGCCACGCAACGGTCAGCCAATCGAGCAGTTCGTCCAACTATTGGACGATCATTTTGGCGGGAGGAGAAAACCAGGCTGCTGGCTTCGAGCAGACCCAAAGGACCATTACGCTGATCATCAAATTCGGTGGCAATAAGGTCGTATCTGATTTCAGAAGCCGATCCAGTGAATTTTGACCCAGATCGCTACGGCAACGGAGGGAGCAACTCGATGTTAAAGAAGTTCGTTGGTTCAATCATGCTGTCGATTGTTCTTGTTGGCTGTGCAACTACACCGAAGCAGCAGGCAACGTCGCTTCAGTTGCAGGCATTTCAGAGCAAAGAGTTCGAAGTCGTGAAAACCGTGGCATTTGGCTCGGTCGTAAGCGTCTTTCAGGATCTTGGGTATATCGTTGAGAGTGCCGACCGCGAGACCGGCTTCATTACCGCTGGCAGTCCATCAGCGAACAAAACGGGCTTCTGGGAGGCAATGGGCGGCGTGAGTTCGCACGGTCAAACCAAAGCGACCGCATTCGTTGAAGAAATCCGTCCTGGGGTCACAACCGTGCGTTTGAATTTTGTTAGCACCAAGAAAAAATCAGCGAGGTACGGCCAGGCGACGCAGCTCGACACGCAGATACTGGAGCCGGAGCCCTATCGTGTTGCGTTCGGCAAGATTGAAGACGCGATTTTCATCCGGTCCGCAAGATAGTGCTTCGTAGTCCTCGCCCGAGACACAGGGGCGGCAGATGCGGTGCGGCGTCGTTCGCAAATAAATTGCCGGATTCGGACGGACGCCAAAGAGAATAGGGAGCACGCGATGGGTAGCCATATGCCAGTGAACACACCGTTCACCTTCATCTGGCTGTGGTGCGCAGCTGCGATTGTGGGCTGCGGTGGGGGAGGAGGAGGCGACTCGGCGCCCCCAAATGCGCCCGATGACCCGCCAACGGTCACTCTCTTGGCGAGTCGGAACAGCGTGATCGTCGGCGAAACGTCGACGTTGACGTGGTCCAGCACCAACGCAACGACATGTACTGCTTCGAATGGGTGGAGCGGAACGAAAGCAACGTCAGGATCGGAGGACATCGGTCCGCTGAACGCGTCTGCCACGTTCACACTTGCCTGCTCCGGCGACGGGTCGAGCGCATCGGACAGCGTTAGCATCACCGCAACAACTGGGCTCTCCGGCGCTCTGCTGGTGACAGCCATTTCGCAGGTCGACAGCGATTCCAACGACAACTTTCTTGCTCCCGTTTCGAATAACTCGTTCCCAGACGCCCAATCGCTTCCGAACCCGGCGCTGCTCGGCGGCTACGTGAATCAGGCGGGATCCGGACCGGCTGGGCCAGTCATGGCTTCAGGAGACGTAAGCGATTTCTATGCCGTGAGTTTGCTGGAGAACCAAGTCATCGAACTGACCGTGGCGAATACGAACCCGGGTGTCGACGACCTCGATCTGGAACTCTATTCCAACGGCCAAATTCTTGTTGATGCATCTATTGGAATCGATCGCGTAGAGCGGCTCGTCGTGCCTACTTCGGGCGATTACTACGTTCGCGTGGTCTCGTTCCAAGGTGCGTCCAACTATATTCTGTCGATCGGCCAAATGGGCTCAACTGCATTGGGCGCGCCCACTCTCAGCAGCGCGTTCGTACCGGGCGAAGTGCTCGTGAAACTGGTTACGGCAAATCAAAGACCTGGCGATACGGCGGCCGCACAGAAGTTGCAGGGCGATGTGACTCGGGCTTATCGCCTGTCGCGCGTGGGTGGTGGTCCCGACAGGGAACTGCTCCTCAGCGTTACGCCCGACACTATCTCGGAGCTTGCAAAGGCGAGGCCGGCGATTGCGCAGGCAATTATGAAAACCCGTTTTGCAAGCGCGACCGACCGGCGCAAGTGGGAAACGCTTCAACTCGTCAAGAGCCTCTCCATCAATCCTGCATTTTCGTGGGCAGAGCCAAACCTCATCCTTTCCACACACGTGGTACCGAACGATCCTGGCTATGTACGGCAGCGTTGGCATTACGAGCTAATCAATCTGCCCGCTGCGTGGGATGTCACGACCGGTAGTACCAGCGTAATCGTTGCAGTCGTCGATTCAGGGGTGCAGCCTCATCTAGGGAATCTCTGATTCATTCGCGCGCGACGCATTAAAATACGTCATTCGTTGAGGAACTGAGGTCGATCGATGCGCCCAAAGCAGGGGACGTTCGCTGAGGCCAGCTTCGAGAGGTACCGCAAGCCCACCCGGCGCGAGGAATTTCTTGCGCAGATGGACACGGTGGTGCCGTGGGAGAAGCTCACGGCGCTGATCGAGCCGGTTTATCCGGCAGGCGCAGGCGCGGGCCGCCCGCCGATTGGGCTGGAGCGGATGCTGCGGATCCATTTCCTGCAGCACTGGTTCAACTTGTCGGATCCGGCGGTGGAGGAAGCGCTGTACGACTCGCGGGCAATGCGCGAGTTTGTCGGGATTGACTTGGGTCGCGAGCCGGCACCGGATGAGACCACGATCTGCAAGTTTCCGCATCGACTTGAAGAGCACGAGCTGGGCAAGCAGATCTTCGCCGCGGTGAATGCCCATCTTGCGAGCCACGGATTCAAGGTGAGCACCGGCACGATTGTTGATGCGACGATAATTGCCGCGCCGTCCTCGACAAAGAACCAAAAGGGCGAGCGCGATCCTGAGATGCATCAGACCAAGAAAGGCAATCAGTGGTACTTTGGCATGAAGGCCCACGTCGGGGTCGATAGCCGCCTGAAGATCATCCACTCGGTGGCCGCCAGTGCCGCCAACATCCACGACTCGCTGGCGCTGCCGGTCCTGTTGCATGGCAAGGAAACCCGTGTGTGGGGCGACAGCGCCTACCAGGGCCAGAGTGATGTCATTCACAAATACGCCCCCAACGCGCACGACATGACGAATCGGCGCTGCCGCTCTCGGGATGCGGTCGATGAAGTGGAGAAAAGAAGGAATCGACACAAATCGAGTGTGCGAGCCAAAGGCGAACATCCGTTCTTGATCTTGAAGAAAGTATTTGGATTCGCAAAAGTGCGCTACCGGGGCATGTTCAAAAACACCGAGCGGCTGCATGTCGCTTGCGCCTTGGTCAATCTCTTTCAACTGCGCCGTCCGCTCATTCGAGCGGCGCCGCTGTAGCAGTGGTGTCGGAGAAATCCGCGGTGAGCATGAAAACTGGACCTGAAAGGGCAACCGCGGAACACAAAATCCCGCGCTACTTCCGCAGTTCATGCCGATTTCGCTCATCAATATGCTTTCAGCGTGAATAAGTCAGACCTTCCCTAGATCTAGCGTCGAAGCTGGTACCCGGATTTGATTTTGTCCGCGGTCCGAACAGTGGAGATGGTGACGGCCTTGATGGAGACTCTCGCGATCCAGGCGTGCCGAAGCAAGGAGGTGCCTTTAGCTTCCACGGCACACACGTCGCCGGAACTATTGGCGCAGTGACGAACGACGGTGCTGGAGTTGCCGGCGTAGCGTGGGGAGCGGCGATCATGCCGATTCTGGTACTCGGCGCCGATGGATTTGGCTCGACAGCGGACATCATTCAGGGAGTACGATTCGCAGCCGGACTGCCCAACGATTCTGGTTTCGTCCCTGCGGATGGCGCGGATGTCATCAATCTGAGCCTGGGTGGTCCGGGCTTCTGCGCAAATGCCTGGCAAAGTGCAATCAATGCTGTCCGTGCGGCCGGGGCAACTGTTGTTGCAGCAGCGGGCAATTCCAGCGCGGACGGAAACTTTCAGCCCGCCGGCTGCGCGGGCGTGATCAGTGTTTCCGCGGTGGATGCAGGCCGGATGCGTGCGCCTTATTCCAACTTTGGAACGGGCGTTGACGTTTCGGCGCCCGGGGGCAATGTTAGCGCCGATGTTGATGGTGATGGTTACCCCGACGGCGTCTTCAGCACACATGCATTTTTCGATGGGTTTACGTATTTCTCCGATTTTGCGTCCCTCCATGGCACGTCCATGGCGGCGCCGCACGTTTCGGGTGTCATTGCGCTTATGAAAAGCGTCAATCCCGCTTTGACGCCTGAGGATATCGACGATCTCCTGAGCTCAGGGGCCATCACCGACGATATTGGCCCACCTGGGCCGGACTCGCTGGGCGTCGGCATGATCAACGCGCTCAAGGCCGTACAGGCGGCTGGGGGCCCGCCAGGGACCCGCCCTCCTCAGCTCGCGGTCGTGGCATCCTCGATTAATTTCGGCGATGTGACCGCATTCAACGAGGTCGTCGTCTCGAACGCTGGTGATGGCACCTTATCCGTGACGGGCAGCGCGACATCGGATTTATGGCTGAGTGTCTCGCCACTTCAGGTGGATGGGAATGGACTTGGAACGTATCGCATAGACGTGGGCAGAGAAGTGCTCACCCCGGGAACTTACAGTGGCTGGGTGGAATTCACTGGAGACGTGGGCACGGCGGTTCGGACGACCGTTCTGATGCAGGTTTCGACCACGCCGTTCACCGCCGACGCCGGGCAGCACTATGTCCTTCTGGTGAATCCATCCACACTCGAAACGGTGCAGCAAGCGGAGGTTCGGGCCACCGGTGCGCTGTCGAGCTATCAGCTCGGCGATCTTGAACCCGGAGACTATCTGCTCGTTGCCGGGACGGATTTGAACAACGATGGATTCATCTGCGACGACGGAGAGGCCTGCGGAGAGTACCCAGTGTTCGGAGCGATAGAGGTCATTTCGGAGGTCATTTCGCTCACCACGCCGCGCAGTAATGTGGACTTTGCGACCGGCTTCCGTGCGAGTATTCCGGGGCAACTCGCGAGCGACCAGAAAGCACGGCGTACGGGATTTGCGCGGCTTCGATGACGGCCGTCAGGAGTCACGTGCGGGCGTTGACGTTCCTCCTGACCGCCATGCTCTGGCTGGCCGGCTGTAAGGCGGGCGAGCCAGCAGGTCCAGCGACAACGCGCCAGGCGACGACAGACAGCGCGATCACGGCGGAAGTAACCGCCATCGTGCGTTTCCTCGATGTAGAGGGTGGTTGCTGGGCGCTCGACACGCCTCAAGGGAGCATTCAGCCTCTATCCCTCCCGCCGCAATTCCAGTCCGACGGCATGCGCGTTCGGGTCTCGCTACGCGCGACGCCCGACATGATGAGCGTGTGCCAGGTGGGACCGTCCTACGAAGTGATATCCATTTCGGAGGAATGACCTGATCCTGGATGCTGTGCGTGAATGGGTTACGCTCCATTCGGATGCTTATATTCATCCATCGATACCAGGTTTCCGCATCGTCTCCTCGATCCACGACTGGACCTCGGCATTGAGCTCCCGCGCATCGCGACCGGCAGTCTCGATCGGTGGGCCGATCACGACCCGGATCAAGCCCGGCTTCTTGAGAAGCCCGCGGCGCGGCCAGAAGTCGCCGGCGTTGTGTGCGACCGGCAGGATCTTTACGCCGCTCTGCGCGGCCAGCAGCGCGCCCGACAATCCGTACTTGCGGGTCTCGCCCGGCGCGACCCGCGTGCCCTCCGGAAAGACCAGGATCCAGATGCCGGCGGCGAGCCGGTCGCGCCCCTGGTCGAGCACCTGGTTGACGGCGCGATGACCGGAGCCGCGATCGATCGCGATGCACTTCAGGAGCCAGCACGCCCAGCCGACCAGCGGGATCCAGAGGATCTCGCGCTTGAGCACCCAGGCCTGCGGCGGGAACACCACCATCTGCGCCATCGTTTCCCAGGTCGAGGTGTGCTTCCACATCGAGACGTGAGCACCCTCGCGCGGAATGTTTTCGCTCCCCTCGACGACCCAGTCCAGGCCGCAGAATATTCTTGCGAGCCACATGTGCCATCCGGCCCAGCCGCGTGCGAAGACATACAGGCGGCGAAACGGCAGCCAGCCGAACAGGCAGATCGCGGCGCCCCAGATCGGCGAGCCGGCGAACATCAGCAGGGTGAAGACGATCGACCCGGCCCATTGAAGGGCCGCAACCTGACGCCACCGTGGAATTTTCCGATCCGTCATCTGACCGCCGTTTTATCGGATGCCCATATCCATCCGGTAAAAGCCGCTTTCAGCCGGGCAGGCGCGACAGGTTCGCCATGTGCAGGAAGAGCCGCTGCAATGCCGCGAGCAGCGCCAGGCGATTCGCGCGCACTCGCACGTCTTCCGCCATCACGAGCACCTGATCGAAGAACGCATCAACCGCCGGACGGAGCGCGGCGAGCGCGGTCAGCGCCTCGCCATAGCGGCGCGCGGTGACGAGCCGTTCCACATCCTGGCGGAGCGCCTCCACGTCGGTCGCCAGCTTGCGTTCGTTCGGGTCGGTCAGCAGCCCCGGGTCCACGCGCGGGCTCGGCTGCTCGCCGGCCTTGCGCAGGATGTTCGCGATGCGCTTGTTGGCCGCGGTCAGACTCGCGGCCTCGGGCAGCTGCAGGAAGGCGGCGAGGGCGCGGAGCCGATCGTCGAAGTCGAGCGGTGAGGCCGGGCGGGTGTCGAGCACTGCATCGAACATTTCCGTCGTCATGCCGGCGCCGCTCTCGAGGTACCAGGCCCGCAGCCGTTCCATCATGTAGCCGTAGACCTCGTCCGCGATCGAGTCCGGCACCGCTTCGGCGCCGACCGAACCGAGCCGGACCACGTCGACCCGAACCGAATCGAGGGCGCTGCGGATCAGCTCGCGGAGATCGAGGGCGATGCCGGTCTCGATCAGGATCCGCAGCACGCCGAGCGCCGCGCGCCGGAGGCCGAAGGGATCCTTGGTGCCGGTCGGCTTCTGGCCGATGGCGAAGATGCCGACCAGCGCGTCGAGCTTGTCGGCGACCGCGAGTGCCAGCCCGGCGCCGCTGCCCGGCAGGGAATCCCCGGCAAAGCGCGGCAGGTATTGCTCGGCAATGGCGGCCGCGACCTCGTCCGGCTCGCCATCGTGGAGCGCGTAATAGCGTCCCATGACGCCCTGCAGCTCCGGGAACTCGCCGACCATCGCCGTCAGCAGGTCGCACTTGGCCAATGCGGCCGCGCGCTGGGCCAGAGCCCGGTCCTGCCCTGCAAGCTCGGCAATCTGCGCGGCGAGCGCAGTGATGCGCGCGGTCTTGTCCGCGAGCGTGCCGAGCTTGGCCTGGAATGTGACGGCCGCGAGTGCCGCGCGGCGCGCCTCCAGCGTGGTCTTGCGATCGGCGGCAAAGAAAAACGCCGCGTCGGCGAGTCTCGGCCGTACGACGCGCTCGTTGCCGGCGCGGACCTGCGCGGGATCCCGGCTTTCGATATTGGCGACGGCGACGAAAAGCGGCAGCAACTTGCCATCCGCGTCCTGGGTCGGGAAATAACGCTGGTGATCCTGCAGCGTCGCGGTCAGCACTTCCGGCGGGAGCTCGAGGAAGCGCGGCTCGAAGCGGCCGGCGATCGGCACCGGCCACTCGGTCAATGCAGTCACCTCGTCCAGTACGTCCGGATCGATCAGTGCGACGCCGCCTTCCTGCTCGGCCGCTGCCGTCACGCCGCTCCGAATGCGCTCGCGGCGGCCCTGGAAGTCGGCATACACGTGGCCGCGCCGCTCGAGTGCGACCACATATCCGCCGGGCGAGCGAAGCGCGATCGGCTTCGGCGCGTGGAAGCGATGGCCGCGCGTGACCCGGCCGGCGGGCAGGCCGAGGATCTCGCCGGGCACGACGTCGTCGCCGTGCAGCATGACGATCCAGTGCACGGGCCTGACGAACTGGGCGGTTCCCGCGCCCCAGCGCATCCGCCGCGCGATCGGCAGACGATCGAGCGCTTCCTGCACGATGCCCGGCAGGAGTGCCGCCGCGCGCGCGCCGGAGCGGGTGCTCTTGCAGAACAGGAATTCGCCCTTGGCTTCGCTCACCCGCGAAAGCTCATCGACCGTCACGCCGCAGGCCTCGGCAAAGGCGGTCGCGGCGCGGGTCGGATTGCCGGTGGCGTCGAATGCCGCCGACACCGGCGGACCGCGCCGCTCGATCTGCTGCTCGGGCTGCTGGTCGAGGAGGCGCTTGACGATCACCGCGAGCCGCCGCGGCGTGGCATAGGCAAGCGCCGCGCTGTGCGTGAGGCCGGTCGCGTCGAGACCGGCAAGGACGCCGTCGCGCAGCGACTCGGCGAGCGCGAGCAGATTCTTCGGCGGCAGCTCCTCGGTGCCGATCTCGACCAGGAAGTCGTGCCGGATCACTGCGCGCCCTCGCGCAGCAGCGGGAAGCCGAGCGCCTCGCGGCTCGCGTGCCAGGCGCCCGCCACCGCGCGGGTCAGCGCGCGCACTCGCAGGATGTAGCGTTGCCGCTCGGTGACCGAAATCGCCTTGCGGGCGTCGAGCAGGTTGAATACATGCGAGGCGCGCAGCGTCTGCTCGTAGGCGGGCAGCGGCAGCCCGGCCTCGAGCAGCGCGCGGCAGGCGTTCTCGCGCTGGTCGAATTCGGCGAACAGGGCGGCCGCGTCGGCCTGCTCGAAATTGTAGGCGGACTGCTCGACCTCGTTCTGGTGGAACACGTCGCCGTAGCTCACCGGCCCGGCCGGTGTTTCGGTCCACAACAGGTCGTAGACGCTCTCGACGCCCTGCAGATACATCGCGAGCCGCTCGAGCCCGTAGGTGATTTCGCCCATCACCGGCCGGCAATCGAGGCCGCCCGCCTGCTGGAAATAGGTGAACTGCGTGATCTCCATGCCGTTCAGCCAGACTTCCCAGCCGAGGCCCCAGGCGCCGAGCGTCGGCGATTCCCAGTTGTCCTCGACCAGGCGGATGTCGTGCGTGAGCGCGTCGATGCCGAGCGCCGCGAGCGAGCCGAGATAGCGGTCGATGATGTTGGCCGGCGACGGCTTCATCACGACCTGGAACTGGTAGTAATGCTGCAGCCGGAACGGATTCTCGCCATAGCGGCCGTCGGTTGGACGCCGGCTGGGCTGCACGTACGCCGCATTCCAGGGCTCCGGGCCGAGCGCGCGCAGGAATGTCGCGGTGTGGAAAGTGCCTGCGCCCATCTCCATGTCGTAGGGCTGCAGGAGCACGCAGCCCTGGTCCGCCCAGTAGCGCTGCAGGCCCAGGATCAGGTCCTGGAACGTGCGCGGCGCGACTTTCATGATTCGGGTCATGCGGACCGGATGCGGCAGAAGGCCGCCAAGTATAGCGGCCGACCCGATCAGCGGGCGGCGCTGCGCGCGCGCGCAGCGGCGAGCAGGGGCCGGACTTCCGCGTCGGTCAGATCGCGCCAGCTTCCGCTCGCAAGCTTGCCCAGGCGGATGTGCATGATGCGCACGCGCTGCAGTTGCTGGACGCGAAAGCCGAGCGCCGAGCACATGCGGCGGACCTGGCGGTTCAGGCCCTGCGTCAGCACGATGCGAAAGCTTGCGGTCCCGGTGCGCGTGACCACACAGGGTCTGGTCTTCTCGCCGCCGATGCGCACGCCGGCAGCCATCATCGACAGGAAATTGTCGGTGACCGGGCGCTCGACGGTCACCAGGTACTCCTTCTCGTGGCCGTGCTCGACGCGCAGCACCTCGTTGACGATGTCGCCGTTGTTGGTCAGCAGGATCAGCCCCTCGGAGTCCTTGTCGAGCCGTCCGATCGGAAAGATGCGTTCGCGATGGCCGACGAAGTCGACGATGTTGCCGGCGACATCGCGCTCCGTCGTGCAGGTGATGCCGGCGGGCTTGTTGAGCGCGATGTAGACCTCGCGATGCCGTCGCGGCAAGTCGCGGCCGTCCACCTGCACGCGGTCGCCCGCGTTGACCTGCGTCCCGAGCGCCGCCTTCGTGCCGTTGATCGTGACCCGCCCGGCGTCGATCCAGGCATCGGCCTCGCGGCGGCTCGTGACCCCGCTTTCACTGATGAACTTGTTGAGCCGCATGCGGCCGCGATTGTGGCGACACGCGCCAGGACGGGAAAGGTGATTGCCCGCACTTCAGTGGTGCGGTGCGGACAACTGGCGCACCATGATAGTGCATCCAACACGATCCCGTCCTGGGAGTGACTTCTAAGCGACTGATCGGTAATATGTTTCGGCAGGATGAAGGATGGCAAGATCCTTGCACCACGACAGGGATCTGGATAACCGCCATCCGAACAGGGAGAAGACCATGAGCCCCGCCGACGTCGTCAAGCTGATCAAGGACAAGGAGATCGGCTACTGCGATCTGCGCTTCACGGACTCCCGCGGCAAGGAACAGCACGTCACGATTCCGACCCGCATGGTCGACGAGGATTTCTTCGCCGACGGCAAGATGTTCGACGGCTCCTCGATCGCGGGCTGGAAAGGCATCAACGAGTCCGACATGATCCTGATGCCGGACCCGTCGACGGCGATGATCGACCCGTTCTACGAAGAGACGACGCTGCTGCTCCGATGCGACATCGTCGAGCCCACGACGATGCAGGGCTACAGCCGTGATCCGCGCTCGCTCGCAAAGCGCGCGGAGGCGTATCTGAAGTCGACTGGAATAGCCGAGACCGCGCTGTTCGGTCCCGAGAACGAATTCTTCATCTTCGACAGCGTGCGCTGGACCAACGAGCTGCACGGCTGCAGCTATCACATCGACTCGGTGCAGGGCGCGTGGAATTCCGGCACCAGCTACGACGGCGGCAACATGGGTCATCGCCCGGGCGTGAAGGGCGGCTATTTCCCGGTGCCGCCGGTGGACCGCTTCCAGGACCTGCGCACCGCGATGTGCCAGGCCTGCGAGGAACTCGGCCTGCAAGTCGAGGTGCATCACCACGAGGTCGCGACCGGCGGCCAGGGCGAGATCAACGTTGCCGCCAACACGCTGACGAAGAAGGGCGACGAAGTCCAGCTCCTGAAATACGCGCTGTGGAACGTCGCGCACGGCCACGGCAAGACGCTGACTTTCATGCCCAAGCCGCTCGTCGGCGACAACGGCAACGGCATGCACGTGCACCAGTCGCTGCAGAAGGACGGCAAGAACCTGTTTTCCGGCGAGCGCTATGCGGGCCTGTCCGACGTCGCGCTGTTCTACATCGGCGGCATCATCAAGCACGCGCGCGCGCTCAATGCCTTCACCAACCCGGGCACCAACAGCTACAAGCGCCTGGTGCCGGGATTCGAGGCGCCGGTGATGCTCGCCTACAGCGCGCGCAACCGTTCCGCGTCGATCCGCATTCCCTGGGTCTCGAACCCCAAGGGGCGGCGGATCGAGGTGCGATTCCCGGACTCGCTCGCGAACCCGTACTTCGCGTTCGCGTCGATGCTGATGGCGGGGCTCGACGGCATCCAGAACAAGATCCATCCGGGCGAGGCATCCGACAAGGATCTCTACGACCTGCCGCCGGAAGAGGCGAAGAACATCCCCGAGGTCTGCCACTCCCTCGACATGGCGCTCGAGCATCTCGACCGCGACCGCGAATTCCTGAAACGCGGCGGCGTCTTCAGCGATGACCTGCTCGACGCGTACATCGGCCTGAAGGAAGGGGAAATGCAGCGCTTCCGGATGTCCACGCATCCGGTCGAGCTCGATATGTATTACAGCCTCTAGGGAAGGCGGCCCGGGCGGGGACGGCGGTCACATTATCCCGCCCCGCCTTTGTCAGCCCGGCGGACCGGGGATATGCTGTCGGCATGCGTATCTTCCTGATTCTGGCCGGATTGGCGGTCTCCCTGACGACTCTGTCCCAGGAGATCTACCGGTGGGTGGACAAGAACGGGATCGTCCATTACTCGGACCAGCCCGATTCGCCCGACGCGAAGCTCATGACGGTAATCGAGCCGAACGCCTACGAGGCGGAAGACGCGGCGCAGGCCGCGGCGTCATCCGCGAACGACGAAGAAGAGTCGCCGGAGGTATCGCCCTACGATTCGCTGTCGATCGTGCAGCCGACTCCGGACCAGGTGTTTTTCGGCGCCGATGCGACCGTGAGCGTGGTGACGGACCTGGGCGGGACGCTGCGCGGCGACCACTCGCTGGTGTTCTTCGTGAACGGCAATCGCCGGCCGGCATCCTCGCCAGGCGGCCTCGAGCTTTCGAATCTCGAGCGCGGCACCTATTTCCTGCGCGCGGCGGTGCTCGACCAGAATGGCGAGCAGCTGATCGCGAGCCAGCAGACCACCTTCCACGTGCGCCAGCCCTCGATCAATTCGCCGCAAAGCCCGCAGGCGCCGCGGCCCGCGCCGCGACCACGAGCGACGCCGAGACCGGCCACGGGCTGATTCCGCCCCGTGCTCGACGGGATTCGCGCGATGGCGCGTGAGGCCCCGGCGCGCCCGCAGTTCGATGCCGCCAGCATTCTCGACTGGCTCGCCACAGCCGTCCTGGTCGTCGACGCGCAGAACCACATCGGCTGGCTGAACGCCGCGGCGGCCGACATGCTCGCGGTCAGTCCCGCCGCGGCCCGTGACAAGCGCTTCGCAACGCTCCTGTCGAGCGGCGTGGAGATCGAGACTCTGGTAGCGCGCTGCCGCACGAGCGGCGAGCCGCTCGCGATGCGCGGCTTCGAGCTCGCGCCGGGGGCGCGGGACGATATCCGCTACCGCGTCGATCTCTGCCTGACACCGATAGCGGACTCGGTGCTGGTCGAGATTGCCGACACCACGCGGCCGAGCCGGATGACGCGCGACACCGCGCTCCTCGCGCAGCAGGGCGGCAGCCGCGTGATGGCGCGCCAGCTCGCGCACGAGATCAAGAATCCGCTCGGCGGATTGCGCGGCGCGGCGCAATTGCTCGAGCGCGAGCTGCCACGCGAGGAGCTCAAGGAATACACGCGCGTGATCATCGGCGAGGCCGACCGGCTCTGCGCGCTCGTGGACAGCCTGCTGGGCCCGGCGCGCCCGATGCAGCGCGAGCCCGTCAACCTGCACGAGCTGACCGACCGCGTATACCACCTGGCGCGTGCCGAGGCGCCGGCCGGCGTCTTGATCGAGCGCGATTACGACCCGGGCCTGCCGCCGCTTGCGCTCGACCGCGACCTGATGGTGCAGGCCATGCTGAACCTGGCGCGGAACGCGGTGCAGGCGCTCGGCGCGAGCGGCACCCTGACGCTCAGGAGCCGCGCGCTCACGCAGGCGACGATCGGTGCCCTGCGTCATCGCGTCGTCGTGCTGCTGCAATTCGAGGACAACGGGCCGGGCGTGCCGGCGGAACTCGGCGAAACGATCTTCTACCCGCTCGTGACCGCGCGCGCCGGCGGCAGCGGGCTCGGGCTTGCCGTGGCACAGGACATCGCGACCCGTCACGGCGGGATCATCGAGTTCGAGAGCCGCCCCGGGCGGACGGTGTTTTCGCTGCTGTTGCCGATGGAGAACGATCATGACCGAGCCGCCTGAAGTCTGGCTGGTGGACGACGATGCCTCGATCCGCTGGGTGCTCGAGCGCGCGCTGCGGCAGGGCGGATTCCGCACGCGTTCCTTCGAACAGGCGGACGCGGCGCTCACGGCACTGGCCAAGTCTCGCCCGCAGGTCCTGATCACGGACGTGCGCATGCCGGGAACGGTCGGGCTCAAGCTGCTCGAACTTGCGCGGCGCGATCACCCGGAGTTGCCGGTCATCGTCATGACCGCGCATTCGGACCTCGAGCATGCGGTGGCGGCGTATCGAGGCGGCGCATTCGAATACCTGCCGAAGCCGTTCGACATCGACGAGGCCGTGGCGCTCGTGCGACGCGCGGCGACCCAGGGCGAGGCCTGCGGCAACGGCCTCGCGACGGGCGCGATACCCGGCATCCTCGGCCAGGCGCCGGCGATGCAGGAAGTGTTCCGCGCCATCGGGCGCCTGTCGCGATCGAGCCTTTCGGTGCTCGTCACCGGCGAGTCCGGAAGCGGCAAGGAGCTGGTCGCGCGCGCGTTGCACCAGCACAGCCCGCGCGCCGCAGGCCCTTTCATCGCCCTCAACACCTCCGCGATTGCATCGGAACTCCTCGAGTCGGAATTGTTCGGTCACGAGAAAGGCGCGTTTACCGGCGCCGACACGATGCGCCGCGGCCGCTTCGAGCAGGCCGACGGCGGCACGCTGTTCCTGGACGAGATTGGCGACATGAGCGCGGCGTTGCAGACGCGCCTGTTGCGGGTGCTCGCCGAGGGCGAGTTCTACCGCGTCGGCGGCAGCGTGCCGGTGCGGGTCGACGTGCGCGTGATCGCGGCGACGCACCAGGACCTCGATGCGCGCGTGCGCGACGGCAGCTTCCGCGAGGACCTGCTGCACCGGCTGAACGTGATCCGCATCCGCGTGCCGGCACTGCGCGAGCGTCGTGACGATATCCCGGAACTGCTGCGGCACTATTTCGCGCAGGCCGCGCGGGAACTCGGCGTCGAAAGCAAGATCCTGGCGCCGGCTGCGCGCGCGCGTCTCGTCGCCTTCGACTGGCCCGGCAACGTGCGGCAACTCGTCAATGCCGCGCGGCGCCTGACGGTGACGGCGCCGGGGCGCGAGATCCGCGACGAGGATATCCCGCCTGACCTCGGCGGCGAAGGCGCGGCGGCGCCGACCGTGGACGAATGGTGCCGCGAGCTCGGGGCCTGGGCCGAGCGGCAGCTCGCCGCGGGCGGCGTGCCACTGCTCGAGCTTGCCCTGCCGGAGTTCGAGCGGACCCTTGCGCGCGCCGCGCTCGCAAGCGTTCAGGGCCGAAGGCAGGAAGCCGCCAGGCTGATTGGCTGGGGACGCAATACCCTGACCCGCAAGTTGCGCGAACTCCACATCGACGACCCGGCCGTGTCAGACAAACACCCAACCGTTGTCCGACATCTTGAACCGGGATAGGCGGGCGAGCAGGTTCCGCGAAACCGGACCGAACAAACACCAAGGAGGTACCACCTCAGGGAAGCATCAACGCGAGAGTCGAGACTGACCGGGGGGCAGGGACGTTCTCGTCAGAACAACACGGAGCAAGTTGATGAATATTCATGACGATTCGATTCGGCTGCGAAGCCGGAACTCGCGGTCAGGAATTCTTTTATTCGCGCTCGCCGCGCTCCTGCTGTCGGCCCCGGCCCTCGAGGCGAAGCCGGCCAAGCGCAATCTCGGCGGCGGGCTCGAGCAGCTCGCCACGCCGGACGGCCGCGCGAAAGCGATGGCATCCGGCCAGAAGGTCGTCGAGGGCAGGATTCCGGGCATCGAACTCATCCACCCGGTGAACTTCGACCAGGCGAACCGCGCGCTCGTCCGGATCACGCTGAATGGCAAGCTGCCGGCCGCGACCGTCCTGCATGGACTTCGCGCCACGCATGGCGCCGAGGTCGAGGCATCGAACCTGAAGTACCGCAAGGGCGTGATCGAGGCCTGGGTGCCCGCCACATCGCTGACCGCGATCGCCGACATGAAAGGCGTGCTGGCGGTGGTGCCGACCAGCCCGATGATGACCAACGTCGGGCTCACCGACAGCCAGGGCGTGGTGCAGCATCGAGTCGATCAGATAGAAGGCGTCGATGGCGACGGCATCACGGTCGGCGCGATGTCGGACAGCTACGACACGAACGCCGCGCCGAACAGCGCCGCACTCGACATCGCATCCGGCGATCTGCCCGGGACGGGCAATCCTGCGGGAAACACCGAGCCCGTCGTCGTCGTCCAGGAATCGCCCGGCGGCACCGACGAAGGCCGCGCGATGCTGCAGATCGTCCACGACATGGCGCCGAAGGCGCGCCTCGGCTTCGCGACCGCGAACGGCGGCGAGGTCAACTTCGCCAGCAATATCCGCGCGCTCGCCGGATTCCCGGGTGAGCCGCACACGGTGCCGGGTTTCGAGGCCGACGTCATCGTCGACGACATCATTTACCTGGCCGAGCCCATGTTTCAGGACGGCATCGTCGCGCAGGCGGCCGATGACGTCGCCGCGGCCGGCGTGTCGTACTTCTCGTCGGCCGGCAATCGTCCGGCGACGCAGTCCTACGATTCGAAGCCGCGCATCGTGCCTGCCTCGGCATCGCAGGGTTCAGGCCTCGACTTCTCCGACGTCCCTGCCGCCCTGTATGCAGGCGGCTTCCATGACTTTGCCGAAGGCGGTGATGTCGACATCGCGCAGACCATCGCCTTCGCCAGCGGCAGCGTCGTGGTGTTCCAGTGGAACGAGCCATTCGATCCCGTGCCGCCGACTCCGGTCGGCGACCCGATCGCGCAGGGCACCGGAACGGTGCCGCTGAATGGCACCGACCAGTTCCCCTTCCAGGGCACGGCGGGACAGATCGTCGAAGTCTTCGTCGACGGTGATCCTGCGGGTCCCGGCAATCCGCATCCGGATCTGACCATCACGGTGCTGGATCCGAACGGCGATCAGATCGGAGCTGTCGATGCGACCACGAACCCGGAGTCCTTGATCCTCGAGCTGCCGGTCGGCGGCGAATACACGGTCATCGTCGGCAGCTTCGTGCCGGCGCAACAGTCCGGCGACTACCTGTTCCGGGTGCAGGAAGTCTCGATCACCGAGCAGGTGCTGACCGACTACAACCTGCTGTTCTTCTTCAATGGCGGGTTCATCGGCGCGAGCCAGGAGCAGAACCTGTTCACGAACCGGCCGCTCGAGCTCATCGGCCTTCCGGGAGCGACGCTCGAAATGGTCATCGCGCGCGCCAACACGCCGCCGGCCAACAACAAGAATGTCGCCGACCGGATCCGCTACGTCGGGTTCAGGGGCGTCAATCCGCAGGAGCATTTCAGCTATCTGAGTTCGGTGACTTACGGCCACAACTCCGCGGCGGGCGCGATGGGCACTGCGGCCTATCCGTTCTTCGCGCCGTTCGTGCCGGAGGCATTCACCTCGCCGGGACCGTCGACGATCTATTTCGACAAGAACAACAAGCGCCTGAAGCAGCCGCAGATCCGGCGCAAGCCGGACCTGGCGGCGATGGACGGGGCCAACAATACGTTCTTCGGCGGCGATTCGGCCGTGGATCCGGATGCATTTCCGAACTTCTTCGGCACCAGTGCGGCGGCGCCGCATGCAGCGGCGGTCGCAGCGCTCGTGCTCGATGCAGCGGGCGGAACGGGTTCGGTCAAGCCGGCCAGGATGCGCCAGGTCCTCCAGGACAGCGCATTCCGGCACGACCTCGATCCGTACAACTCCACGGGCCTGGCCCTGACGCGATTCAACCTGCTGACCGTCAACGCGTCAGCCGATCCGAACGCGATCAGCCAGTTCGATCCGAACGTGTTCACGGTGTTCCATTTCGGCTCGAAGCGGCTCGCGAACTTCTCGCTGAACGGCAGCGACGCGAATCCGACCCAGACACCGAATGGCATCGTGTTCGACGAGCGGACTGCCGGGGGAGTGGGCCAGCCATTCGTGGTCGGCCGGACGATCGGGCTCACGCCCGGCGACGTGACGAACGTGTTCACGCTGCCGGCCGATGCTCCAGGTCTTGCGGGCCAGTGGAAGCAGCTCAATCTCAGCTTCGCCGCCGGTTCGTTCCGGGGTGGAGACCTGCTCTCCTTCGGCGTGGACCGCGACGAAGCCGATGTCGCAGGACCCAGCGGCGCGGCGGGCGGCAATTCGGCCGACCTGCTCGGCGGCGGCGTCTTGATCCCATCCGGACAGGTCGTGCCAGGAGGAGCGCGGTTCTTCGGCTCGTTTGAAGGCGGGACCGAGTACGAGGGCGAGTTCTTCAACATCATCGGCAGGGGCTACAGTCGTCTCGACGGCTTCGGCTTCATCAATGCCGAGGCTGCGGTCGACGCCGTGAGATAACGACCAGGTCGATTCCTGTTCAAGGCCCGCATCGATGCCGATGCGGGCCTTTTCTTTTAGACTCGAACCATGGGCATCCGTCGAACACGCGCCGTCGTGTCTTCGCTTCTCCTCGGCGTCGCGCTGATGGCCCATGCCGGCGAATCGCCGGACCGCGCTGCCCTCGAAGCGGCCGCCCAGGCATGGTTTGCGGCGCTCAATGCGCGAGACGCGGAAGCGATGGCGGAACTCACGACCGGCGACGTGGTGCTGCTCGATGCCGATGCCGATGCCGATGCCGATGCCGATGCCGCGCCGGTGGTGGGCAGGGAGAAAGTCCTCGCGGCGTGGCAGCAGTCCCTGTCCAGGAGCGGCGCAGAGGTCAAGGCAGCGATCAAGGAGGCGGTGATCGCCGGAGATTTCGCATGGACGATCGTCGCCTACTCGCGGAACATGCCGGACGGCTCGGTGGCGAGCGCCGGCCAGTCCCTAGAGATCTGGAAGCGCGTCGACGGCCGCTGGAAGATCCATCGCCACATGGCCGCTGCCGCCCTGACACAGCCCAGGCTGCGGCCGCGGCCAGTACCCTCGGAACCGGTGCTCGATGGACCAACTGACTGAATTCTCCACGCGGATTTTCTTCGGCAACGAGCTGAAGACCTGGGCCTTCGCGCTTGCGGTATTCGTGCTGTGGCTGACGGTGCTGCCGCTGACGCGAGCCACTCTCGAGCGGCGCCTGAACCGGCCGCATCCCGGGCAATCCGCGGCCGCGCTCGAGGTCGTGCTGGCGCTGGTGCACGCCACGACGCGGATTTTCCTCGTCATGGCCGCGGTCTGGCTGGCGCTGAGACTGCTATGGATCCCGCCCGCAGCGCGCCGCGCGGTGCAGGTCGCGTTCCTGCTCATCCTGTGGTTCCAGGTCGCGTTATGGGCCACGGCCGCGATCCGCCACATGATCGCAACGCGGCGCGGCCTGCACCTGGTCGAGCCCGAAGGCGCCGCGAGCCTGAACATCCTGCGCTTCGTCGGGATCGCCGCGGTCTGGATCGTCGCCTTCCTGATGCTGCTCGCGAATCTCGGGATCGAGATCATGCCGCTGGTGGCAGGTCTCGGCATCGGCGGCATCGCGATCGCGCTCGCGGTCCAGAACGTGCTCGGCGACCTGCTCGCCTCGCTCTCAATCGCGCTCGACAAGCCATTCAGGGTCGGCGACTTCCTGGTGGTCGGCGAGGAGAAGGGCACAGTCGAATACATCGGCATCAAGAGCACCCGCCTGCGCTCGCTCACCGGCGAAGTGATCGTGCTGTCGAACGGCGACGTGCTGAAGAGCCGGGTGCGGAATTACAAGCCGCTCATGGAGCGGCGCATCGCCTTCAGCATCGGCATTACCTACGAAACGCCGCGCGAGCTGGTCGGAAAGGTCGCGGGGATGATCGAGGGAGCGATCCGGGCACAGCCGAAGACGCGGGTGGATCGCGTCCACTTCGCGAGCTTCGGCGACTTCGCGCTGGTGTACGAGGCCGTCTACTTCGTGCTCGATCCCGAGTACAACACGTACATGAACATCCAGCAGGCGATCAATCTGCAGCTATTGGGCGACTTCGCGCGCCACGGCATCGAGTTTGCCTACCCGACCACCCGCCAGTTCACGGTCGCGGTGCCGACGGCGGAAGCTGCGGAGTAGCGACCGGCGCCAGCAGGTGCCCAAGGCACCCGGTCGCGGTCAACCGCCGGAGCGATCGATGGCCTTGCGCGCGGCATCCGATGCCTTCGCCCGCGCTTCCGGGCCGTCATCGAGTCCCCGGACGCTCACGCTCAGGTAGGAATTGCCGCCAAAGAAGACGTGCAGTTCGCTCGCTCCCCAGAAAGCCGTGTCGCCGATTCCCGGCACGTCCTCGGTTCTGACGCCGGAGTCCGTCAGCGTCCCGCGTACGGATTCGGGCTGGTTGTCGGGGACGGGCGAGCGCCGGAAGGAAAGCGAGAGGGTCTTTCCCGGCGCTGCCGTGGCCTGTACCGTGCACATCGACATCGCCGCCAGTTCCGCGCTGCCTGCGCTGATGATCTGCTCGACTGGTTCGTCGACGGCTTCGCCGAGCGCGGCTGCGCCTTCGTCCTTCGTGACGAGATCGCATGCCGTCACGGCAGCGGCCGCCGGCGGCTTCGGCGGATCCGTGACGGCTGGCGCCGACTCCTGCTTGCCGCAGGCGGCGAGCCCGAGCGCGATGCACAAGACGGCGGCAAACGACTGGGCATACGTTGCGTTCATGATTCCTCCGATGGTCCTGCGGACAGCGATCCGGTCAGCTCGCCGACCGTGCGCAGGCCGGCGGCACGCAGGTAGTCCGCGATTCCTGCATTGATCTTCGGGCACAGCAGCGGATCGTAGAATAGCGCAGTGCCGACGCCGACTGCGGTCGCGCCGGCGACCAGGAATTCGATCGCGTCGGTGGCGCTCGCGATGCCGCCCTGGCCGATGATCGGCACGCGCTTTGGTCCCGCGACTTCGTAGACTTTCTTCACCATCAGGAGCGCGATCGGCTTGATCGCTGGGCCCGAAACGCCGCCCTGGACGTTGCCGATCACCGGCCGGCGGGTCTTCGCGTCGATGGCCATGCCGGAGATCGTGTTGATCACGGCGAGCCCGTCGCTGCCGGCCTCGATGCAGAGCCTGGCGTTCTCGCGGATGTCGGTCTGGTTGGGAGACAGCTTGGTGATCAGCGGCTTTTTCGTCGCCTTGCGGCAGGCGGCGACGACCCGCGCGCTCATCTCCGGGTAATTGCCGAACTGGACGCCGCCTTCCTTGACGTTCGGGCAGGAGATGTTGATCTCCATCGCGTCGATCGGCGAGTCGTCGAAGCGCCTCGTCACCTCGGCGTACTCGTCGATGGTCGAACCGCAGACATTGGCGAAAAAGCGCGTCTCGCTGAAGTCGAGCGTGGGCAGGATGTTCCGCACCACCTGGTCGACGCCGGGATTCTGCAGGCCGATCGCATTGATCATGCCGAGCGGCGTCTCGGTGACGCGGCGCGGCGGGTTGCCGAGTCGCGGGGCGAGCGTCGTGCCTTTCAGCACGATCGCACCGGCATCCCGGTTGGAGAAGCCGGCGACGCGCGTGTACTCCTCGCCGAAGCCGACGCAGCCCGAGAGCAGCACGATCGGCGAAGCGAAGCGCAATCCGCAGAATTCGAGGGCGAGCAGCGCGTCTGGACCGGGAGGGGTCGTGTCCACGGCGCGATTATAGTGGAGGCATGCACGTGATCCTGTTCGCGCCCGAAATCCCGCCGAACACCGGCAACATCATCCGGCTCTGCGCCAATACCGGCTCGACGTTGCATCTCGTCGAGCCGCTCGGCTTCGTGCTCGATGACACGCGCCTGAAGCGCGCCGGGCTCGATTACCATGAGCTCGCCCGCCTGCGGACGCACCGGAATCTCGCGGCCTGCCTCGCGGAACTCGGCGACAGCCGGGTGTTCGCGGTCGAAACGACCGGCGGCGCGCGCTACGACCAGCCCCGTTACCAGGCTGACGATGCCTTCCTGTTCGGCCGCGAGACCACCGGTCTCCCGCGCGAAGTACTGGCCGGCTGGCCGCCCGACCGCCTGATCCGCCTGCCGATGCTCGCGGGGAATCGCAGCCTCAACCTGTCAAATGCCGCCGCCGTCGTGATCTTCGAAGCCTGGCGCCAGCTCGGCTTCGCCGGAGCAGACTAGACGCCCGGGAGGAACTCCGCGCGCGCAAGGACTGCCGCGCTGCGGGATGAGGGCGGACAGGAGCCGGCGAGTGCGTAAGTTCCGGCGGCGGGAACGAGCTGGCTCCTGTCCGCCCTCATCCCTCGTCGGGTCAGTTCTCGGGCGTGACTTGCCGCTCGAGCATGGTCTCGACCACCTGCTTCAGCGGTACGCCCTGGTGCAGCACCTCATAGACATGCCGGCAGATCGGCATGTCGACGCCGTGCTTCTCCGCCACTTCGTGCACCGCCTTCGCCGCGTGGTAGCCCTCGACCACCTGGCCGATCTCCGCGATCGCCTTCTCGACCGGCGAGCCCGCCGCGAGCGCGCGGCCGAAACGCCGGTTGCGCGACTGGTCGTCGGTGCAGGTCAGCACCAGGTCGCCGAGGCCGGCAAGCCCCATCAGCGTCTCGCGCTTCGCGCCGAGCGCGACGCCGAGCCGCATGAGCTCTGCCAGGCCGCGGGTGATCAGGAACACGCGGCTGTTGGAACCGTAACCAAGGCCGTCCGAGACGCCGGTCGCGATCGCGAGGACATTCTTGACCGCGCCGCCGATCTCGACGCCGACGATGTCGGGCTGGGTATAGGCGCGGAAGCCGCCGGAAGAAATCCGCTCGGCGAGCGACTGCGCGAAGGCTTCGTCGCCCGAGGCAACTGCGATTGCGGTGGGAAGCCCCATGCCGACCTCGCGTGCGAAGGTCGGTCCAGACAGCACCGCGACCGGCACCTTCGGGCCGAGCACTTCGGCCGCCACCTGGTGCGGCAGCTTGCCGGTCGAGAGTTCGAAGCCCTTGCTGGCCCAGGCGATGCGCGCCTTCGGCCCGAGCATCGGCTTGACCTGAGTCAGCACCTGCCGCAGCACGCTCGACGGCACGATCAGGACCTGGTCGTCGCCGCTGCGGACTGCTTTCGCGAGGTCCGGCTCGATGAAGAGCGAGGGCGGAAAAGCGGCGCCGGGAAGGTAATGCTCGTTGGTCCGGGCGCGAGCGAGTTCTTCCGGCTGGTCCTCGGCGCGGCCCCACAGCACCGTCGGCTCGCCGCCGCGCGCGAACTGGATCGCGAGCGCCGTGCCCCAGGATCCGGCGCCCAGCAGCACGATCGGCCGCATCCCGGCCAGCCCGCTCAGTTCGCCTGTTCGGGTGGCGGCGCGCCCTGCGCCTGACGCGCGGCCTGTTCCTGCATCGAGCGCTCGAACAGCGCGTCGAAATTGACGTGCGGCAGCAGGAACGGCGGGAAGCCGCCCTTGGTGACGACGTCGGAAACCGTCTGCCGGATGTAGGGGAACAGCAGGTTCGGAGCGAACGATCCGAGAATGCGCCGGGTCTCGTCATTGCCGAAACCGCGCACCAGGAACACGCCCGCCTGCTTGACCTCGGCGAGATAGACGGCGACATCGGCGTTCTTGGCTTCGAGCGTCACCGTCAGCACGACTTCGTGGGTGTCCTGCCCGACCGTGTTCGACATGGTGCTGAGATTCAGCGAAATCTTCGGGTCCTGCGCCGGCGCGGACAGGAACGGGCCCTTCGGGGCCTCGAACGAGAGGTCCTTGATGTAGACTGTCTGCAGCGCGACCGCGGGGCCCTGGCCGTTGGCAGCCGGGTCGGCCGCGCCCGCCGGGATGTTGGTTTCGTCAGCCATCGTCATTCCTCATGTATTAGTCTCAAGAAAAGGTCGCCGCTCTGGTCCATCGCCGTCAATTCCTGCGCGCCGCCGATGTAGCGTTCGCCGACGTACACCTGCGGCAGGGTGCGCCGTCCGCTGCGGGTCAGCAACTCTTCCTGCAAACCCGGATGGTCCTCGACGCCCACCTCGGTATAGGCGATGCCGCGCCGGTCGAGGAGCGCCATCACGCGCATGCAGTAGCCGCAGAAACTGCCGGTATAGACCGTGACCGCCGGAGCCGTCACGGCATCAGCCCTTCACGACCGGCAGGTTTTCCTGTTTCCAGGCCGCGAGCCCGCCGCGCAGGCTGAACACGTTCTTCGCGCCGGCCCGCGCCAGGGTCCTGACCGCCGCGCCGGTCGTCGCGCCGGCATCGCAATACAGCACCAGTGTCTTGCCGCTCAACTTTTCGAGTAGCTTCGGGTCCGCAGCGAGCTGGTCGCCCGGGACATTGCGCGCGCCCTCGATGTGGCCGTCCTTGAACTGGTTGGTGGAGCGCAGGTCCACGAGTACGGCGCCGCCATTCATCATCCGGATCGCCTCGTTCGGCGCGACCGCGGTGGTGCCGGCGGCGCGCTGGCGGATCTCGTAGCCGAACACGACGAAGGTCATGACGACGGCGGCGCCCGCAAGCAGCGGATGATTGGTGAAATAATCGAGCAGTCGGTCCATGAGGCGGGGGCTTTGAACGGCCGCGCATTATATCAGTGCCGCACCGAGGCTCCGCCCGTGGCCTCCACCTAGGGGTTTCTCCTGATAAAACAATGGCTTGCAGTACTGCTGGTGACGCTCGCGTCGGCCGGCGCGCAAGCGCGGCAGGACGACCCTGAAAAAGACCTCCAGGAGGTGCGCGAGCGCATCGAGGAGCTGCAGCGTTCCCTGCGCCGCGATACCGATCGCCGCGACGCCCTCTCCGGGCAATTGCGCGATGCCGAGGAAAAGGTGCGCGGCGCACGCTCCCGGCTAGGAGAATTGCGCAAGCGCATCGCCGCCAGCGATGCGCGGCTCCGGGAACTGTCCGAACAGCGCGAGCAGCAGGAGCGCGCGCTCGGCGAGCAGCGCGAGGTGCTCGCGAACCAGTTGCGCAGCGCCTACGTGAGCGGTCGCGAGGAGCAGATCAAGATGCTGCTTTCCCAGGAAGACGCCGAGTCGTTCGGGCGCATGCTGGTTTACTACGGCTACCTCGGCCGCGCCCGCGCGGGAAAGATCGCCGCGATCAAGGACCTGGTCGCCACGCTCGAGCGGGCCGCCGCCGAGGAAAGCGCGGAACGCGAGCGCCTGGCGGCGCTCGAAAGCGAAAGCCGAAAGCAGCTTTCGTCGGTCGACGCCGCGCGCGACGAGCGCAATCGCGCGCTCAAGGCGGTGAACTCCAAGATCCGCAATCGCAGCGACGCGATTTCCAAGCTGAAGCGCGAGGCAGCGGCGCTCGAAAAGCTGATCGCCGACCTGCGAAGGACGATCAAGGATCTCCCGCCCGCCGCGGGCCAGGCATTCGAAAAGCTGCGCGGGCGGCTGTCCTGGCCCGTGGCCGGCAAGATCATCGCGCGGTTCGGCCAGGCGCGCGGCGGTGGCCTCAAGTGGAACGGCGTCTTGATCGAGGCCGGGCGCGGCACCGAGGTCCGCGCGCTCTATGACGGGCGTGTCGCCTACGCGGACTGGCTGCCGGGCATGGGCCTGCTCCTGATCCTGGACCATGGCGGCTACATGAGCCTGTACGCGCACAACGAACAGCTTTTCAAGGCGGCCGGGGATCCGGTCAAGGCGGGTGAGGCCATCGGCACGGTCGGCGACAGCGGGGGCCGCAGCCATCCGGGGCTGTACCTGGAAATCCGCCGCGGGGCCAGGCCCATGGACCCGGTGCCCTGGTTCCGCCGCCCGAGCCCCTAGGGCGGCGTCACCCCGACCAAACTGCGGATTACGTCAAAGACGGCCGGCATGGCTTCGGCGAGGCTGCGCTACAGGGCCGGCTTTGCGCCGGCTTGGGGGTGCGTGACCGTGGTGGCCTCTACTGCCTCTGCCGATCTGCCGGTACACCTGGCGAGCGCCAAGCCGAACCTGGACCCGTACGGGCACCTGCTGCGGATGCTGATGCCGCGCGCACTCGGCGTCGGTTTCTACGATGCGCAGGGCAACCCCCTGTGGGTGGCGCCCGGCTATGACGGACCCGACCCGCAGCCGCTGGTCCAGGCCGCGCTCACCAATGCGCCGCCCGCAACCACCGCACGCATCGACGGTTTCAGCCAGGACCACGAGGGCGCGCCCGCCTACGTGTTCAGGCTCTGGAACGACGAAGGCGACGTGATCGCGATCGTCGCCCTGCTGACGCGCGACGGCGAGAACCGCCCGTTTTCCTTCGTGCAGACCATGGTGCAGCCGGCGCTCGAGTGCCTGCAGCGCGAGCTCGAGGTGCGGGAGAGCGTCGGCGACCTGACGCGCGACCTGCGCTCGCGCGACGACGACCTCGAGCTCCTGCTGCGCATCGCGCCGGACGATCCGGGCAGTCCCCTGCATGGTGACGAGCTTGGCGCGCTGGTGCAGACCTGCGTCGATCACCTCGGCTGCATGCTCGGTGCCCTGGTCGTGCCGGAGCGCAATGTCGCGATCTGCAAGGCCCCGGAGGGCCAGAAGCCGCAGGTCGAGATCCTGACCAAGATCCACCGGCACCTGCACAACTGGGCGCAACTCCAGCGGCGCAACCTGGTGATCAACAAGATCAAGGTGCGCCCGATCGAGCTGCCGCCGTACAAGATCCTCTGCACCCCGGTGCGTCATGCCTCCGGCCGCGTGGTCGGATTTCTCGCGATGTTCCGCGAGGAAAACGCGCCGAACTTCGCGCCGCGCACCGAGCGCCTCGTCGAGCTGCTGGCGCGCAAGACCACCAGCACGCTGCAGAACAACTTCGACGCGATGACTTCGCTGCTGACGCGCTCGGCCTTCGAGACGCAGGTGCGCGCCCTGCTTGCATCGCGCCAGGAGCCCGCAGCGGAATGCGTGCTCTACATCGACGTCGACCGGATGCACGTCGTCAACGACAACTTCGGCATGCACGTCGGCGACGAGCTGATCTGCAAGGTGGCCGAGGTGCTGCGGAAGAAGCCCCGCCCGGGCGCGCTCGCGGCACGCATCGCGGGCGACCGCTTCGCGATATTCCTGCCGGATTGCACGCTGGAATTCGCGCAGCAGATCGGCGAACTGCTCCGCCGCCAGTGCGCGGAGCTGACCTGGATGCGCGGCGAGGGCATGGTGCAGGCCTCGATCAGCGTGGGCGTCGCCGAATTGCCGGACTCGGAGAACCGCCTGGCGCACGGGCTCGCCAACGCGGAGATCGCCTGCAAGGCCGCCAAGGATCGCGGCCGCGACCGCGTCGAGATCTTCCAGGATGCCGACCAGAGCATCATGCGCCGGCACACCGATGTGCTCGTGGTGCAGCGCCTGCACGAGGCGCTGGCCGAAGACCGCTTCACGTTGTTCGCGCAGCCGATACTGCCGCTTGCGGCGGAGCATGCCGAGCCCCGCTTCGAGTTCCTGCTGCGCATGGTGACGGAGGAAGGCGAGCTGCTGCCGCCGGAGAAATTCCTGTCGGCGGCGGAGCGGTACCAGCTCCTGCCGGCGATCGACCGCTGGGTCGTCAAGAATTCGCTCGCCGCGCTCGCTACCCGCGCGGCCACGCTGAAGGATCGCGGCATGCAGTTCTCGGTGAATATCTCGGGCGCCTCGATCGCCTCCGAGGAGTTCCTCGAGTTCCTGGTGAAGAGCATCGCCGATTCCGGCGTGCCGCCCGAGGTGCTGTGCTTCGAGTTGACGGAAACCTCGGCGGTGTCCAACCTGGCGCGCGCCGACCGCCTGATGCAGCGGCTCATGAAGCTCGGCTGCCATTTCGCGCTGGATGACTTCGGGACCGGCCTCTCCTCGCTCGTCTACCTCAAGTCGCTGCCGGTGTCGGTGCTCAAGATCGACGGCGCGTTCATCCGCGACGCCGGCAAGAACCAGCGCACCGAGTCCATGGTGCGCGCCATCGCGCAGCTTGCTCACACGATGGGCATGCAGACCGTCGCCGAATACGTCGAGACCGACGAGCTCAGGACCCGCATGACGGGTCTCGGGGTCGATTTCGGCCAGGGCTTCGCCATCGGCCGCCCGGTGCCGATCGAAGACGTGCTCGGCGATCTCGCCCTGTACGAAGTCATGGCCCAGCAGGAGCCCCCGGCTGCCTGAGTTGGCAACGGGATGCCCCGCACCCGCGGGCGCGGGTACCATGGGTCCAATGAGCGATTCCAGGCGCACGCTGCTGGTCGGCTTGCTGGGTTGCCTGGCGGGCGTGCTGCTCGCGGCCGCGACCCTGTGGCTCGCGGGGCGCTCGCGGCAAGTCGAGGAAATCGGCCCCACGGACGCGCGCCTGCTGTCCGAGGTCATCGGCCGAATCCACGAGGATTATGTCGACCGGACCAACGATCACGAACTGATGTCCAACGCGATCCGCGGCATGGTCGGCGAGCTCGACCCGCACTCGGCCTTCATGGATGCGGAGGAGTTCGAGGATCTCCGGATCGCGACCGAGGGCAATTACTCCGGCATCGGCGTCGAGGTGACCCTCGAGTCCGGCCTGATCGTGGTGATCGCGCCGATCGACGGCTCGCCGGCCGCGCGCGCAGGTATCCGCCCCGGCGACACGATCATCGCGATCAACGGCCGCGCCATCCGCGACGAGAAGCTCGCCGACGCGATCGCCGGCATCCGCGGCGAGCCCGGCACCGTGGTGAACTTGACGATCGGCCGGGCATCGGCCCCGCAACCGCTCGAGTTCGACATCGAGCGCGCGCTCGTCTCGGTGCATTCGGTGCGATTCGAGGTGCTCGAGCCCGGCTTCGGCTACCTGCGCATCTCGCAGTTCAGCGAGACGACCGGCCCCGACATCGGCGGCGCACTCCGGAAACTACAGCAGCGGGCCGGCGGACGGCTCCGCGGCCTGGTGCTCGATCTGCGGAACAACCCGGGCGGCGTGCTCGACGCGGCAGTCGAAGTGTCCGATGCCTTTCTCGAGAAGGGCGTGATCGTCTCGGCCGAGGGCCGCTCGGAAGAATCGCGCTTCCGGATGGAAGCGGGCGGAGGCGACCTGGTGCATGGCACGCCGATCGCGGTGCTGGTCAACGAGGGATCCGCTTCAGCGGCCGAGATCGTCGCCGGCGCGCTGCGCGACAACGGCCGCGCGAAACTGCTCGGCCAGAAGACCTTCGGCAAAGGCTCGGTCCAGACCGTCATGCCGCTGGCCGACGGCCAGGCCCTGAAGCTCACGACTTCGCGCTACTTCACGCCTTCCGGCGCCTCGATCCACGAGCGCGGGCTGGAGCCTGATGTGCAGTTGCCGCTTCAGCCGGCGATCGACCTGGCCGGACACGGCCCGCTCCTCGAAAGGGACGCGGAAGTCCGCGCCGCGCTCGAGTGGCTGAAGACCGGCGACTTGCCGCTCGTCACTGCGCAAAGCGCGCCACCGACGAGCCGGTAGCCGCGCATGAAACGCGTGCTCGTGCCGCTGGCCGAGGGATTCGAGGAACTGGAGGCAGTCACCATCATCGACGTGCTGCGCCGCGCGGGGATCGACGTCGTGATCGCCTCGCTCGCCGGCAGCCCGGTGACCGGCTCGCACGGCATCCGTCTCGCCGCCGACACGCCGCTCGCGGCGCTCGCGGAACAGGAATTCGACATGATCGCCCTGCCGGGCGGGATGCCGGGCGCCGAGCACCTGAAGAATGACCCGCGCATCGCGGAGATCGTGCGACGGCTGCACGAGAAGGGCCGTCCGGTCGCGGCGATCTGCGCTGCGCCGATGGTGCTGGCGGCCGCGGGCGTGCTCGACGGGCGGCGCGCGACCAGCTTTCCCGGATTCCTGAAGGACGCGGAACGCTCGACCGTGGTCGGCGACGCGGTGGTCGTTGATCGTGGCGTCATCACCTCGCGCGGGCCGGGCACGGCGCTCGATTTCGCGCTCACGCTGGTGACGGAGCTCGCCGGGCCGGCAGTGCGCGAGGCGATCGAGTCGCGTCTCGAACGCGAGCAGACGGAGCGCGCGTGACTTCGGCGGATGTCGTGAGCGCCGAGGTCGGGCGCGACGAGCACGAGAGCATCGTGCAGAGCCTGACGCGCGTGGACTGGCTGGTGCTGCTCTTGGTCGCGCTCTACACGCTGGCGCCCCGCGCGGCGTCGCAGTCGCCCCGCGTGCTGTATGCGGCGCTGGCCGCCTACCTGATCTTCGTGATCGCATTCCGCTGGCGCGGATTCCCGGTGCGGGACACGGGCGCGCGCATCGCGCTCGGCGCCGCGGCGATGGTTGCCTTCATCACCGTCGTCGCGATCCAGACCGGCGGCTCGTCGAGCCCGATGGTCAACCTCTACCTGCTGCCGATCGTGCTGGTCGCGATGACGCTTGGCCGGCGCGGCACGCTGGTCGTATTCGCGGGCATCGCGCTCGCGTGGCTGTCCGTGATCGTCGGTGAGGGGCCGCTGCCGCGCAGCGGCGAGCTGCTCGCCCGCCTGTTCGGCGAGCTCGGGCCCTATGCGCTCGTGGCCTATCTGACCCAGGCCCTGGCCGGATCGATCATGACGGCACGCCGGCGCATCGAGGAGCTCGCCGAGCGCGACGGGCTGACCGGCATGCTGAACATGCGCACCTTCAAGGTCGTGCTGGGCCGCGAGCACCTGCTGCGCACGCGCGGCATGCGTGGCGGCTATGGCATCCTGCTGGTCGACATGGACGACCTCAAGCAATTGAACGATGCGCACGGCCACCAGGCCGGCAACCGCGCGATCGCCTCGGTCGCGGCGGCGATCCAGCGCGCGATCCGCACGACCGACATGGCAGCCCGCTTCGGCGGCGACGAGTTCGTCGTGTTTTTGCCGGAGGCGACGCCGGAGGTCGCGGAGGCGGTCGCGCAGCGTATCCGCAACAACGTCTACCGCAGCCTGTTCCCGGTCGGGGAGCGGCTGCAGCGCATGACCGTGAGCGTCGGCAGCGCGAGCTACCCGCGCGACGGCGCGCAACACGACGACGTCGTCGGCGCCGCGGCTGCGCGCATGCGCCGCGATCGCGAGCTACGGCAGGAAGCACCGCCCTGAGGGGTCGGCCAGCACGGAATGCGACGGCAGGCACGCGGCTACATGCAGGGATTCGAGACGAGCGCGAGCAGCGCGACGATCTGGCGCGCGCTCACGGATCCCGCTGCGCTCGCGATCTGGTGCGCGAGCGAGGCGGTGGTCGAGCCGCGGGTCGGCGGGCGCTACATGATCGTGTCGCGGCTCTTTGGCCGGCGCGATGCCCACATCGAGCGCTTCGACACCGGAGCGCGGCTGCAATTGATGTTCGAGCCGAACGCGGACCTGCCGCCGCTGTCGGACAGCGCCCTGATCGAGGATTTCATCATCGACGAACGCAAGGGGCTCCGGATGCTGCGCGTGATGGGATCCGGCATTCCGGCCGGCGAGAAGTGGATGCGCACCCTGGTTCGCCTGCGCACGGCCTGGGCGCTCGCGTTCGCGCAGCTCCAGTTGAAGCTGAAGGAAGGCGCGCTGGACGGGCCGGCCGCATGAAGCGCGCGTTGGCGCTGATCTCGGCATTCGGCTTCTCTCTCGCTGCGCAGGGCGCGGCGATCGTCCTCTCCGGCGGAACCATCGTCGACGGCTATGGCAATGCGCCGATTCCGGATGGCGTGGTGGTCATCGACGGCGAGCGCATCCTGGCGGTCGGGGGCCACGACCTGGTCGTCATCCCCGAGGGTGCGGAGGTCATCTCGACCGAGGGCATGACCGTGCTGCCCGGACTCTGGGACATGCAGGTCCGGACCATGCGGCTCGGGCACGGCGATTCGGCGCGCTGGAACGAGACCTATGCGCCGCTGGCCGAGCGCGTCGTCATGCCGCTCGCCGCGAAGCAGCTCCTACTGGCGGGCGTGACGAGCGCGCGCGACGCCGGCGCGCCGCTCGAGGCTGCTACGCGCGTTCGCGGCCGCATCCGCGAGAATATCCTGCCGGGTCCGAATCTTTACGTATCGGGACCCGTGCTCCGCAAGCTCGCACCGGCCGGCACCGAAACCTGGCAATGGGAAGTCGAAAGTGCCGACGACGCGCGGGCCAAGGTCCGTCAACTCGCCGACGCGGGCGTCGACTACGTGCTGCTCGCGGAACTTGAGATGTGGAGCGAGGAAGAATTGACGGCGGCCGTCAGCGAGGCGCGCATCCGCGGGCTGCCCGTGCACGCCTTCGCCGAGCGCGCCGCCGACGTCGAGCGTGGCGCCGCGGCACAGGTCGACGGCTTCCTCGGCGCCGGAACGGGCATGGGCGACGGGGCGTTTCCGGATGGCGTGATGCAGGCCCTGAGCCAGCGCCTGTCGCAGCCCGCGGCGCGTGCGCTCTCGTGGTCGCCGGCGATCTCCGCGCTTCTCAATCTCGAGTCGCTGCGCACCAATGCCGAGCCGCTGGACGATCCTGCCACCACCGAGGCGTTGCCGCCGCTGGTGACGACCGACATCCTCGGATCGCTCGCGAGCCTCGACCGCGTCAGCGCCAACGAGTTGCCGGCGGCGCAGCTGCCTTCGCTCTGCGAGAAGCTGCAGCAGCTCCAGGACACGAAGCTGGCCCTGCTGCTCGGTTCCGATGCCGGCGTTCCCGGGCACCTGCATTCGCGTGCGACCTGGCAGGAGATCGATTTCTGGGTGCGTCAGTGCGGCGTGCCCGCGATGCGCGCAATCCAGGCCGCGACTCACGACGCGGCGGCCGTCATGGGCGTCGGCCACGAGACCGGCTCGATTGCGCCCGGCAAGATCGCGGATGTCATCGCCGTGCGCGGCGACGTGCTGCGCAATCCCGCGCTGCTGCAATCCGTGGACATCGTCATCCAGCGCGGCCGTCGCGTACGGTGAGCCGGTGATTCCGGGCATCGACAGCCAGGCGACGGCGGCGGACTACAGCCGCGCGCTCGAACGCGGCGTCGCCTGGCTCAAGTTCGAGCCGATCGTGGAGTCGGAGTTCAGGCACTCGCACGTGCTGCGGGTGCGGCCGCAGGCGCGGTTCTGGCAGATCTTCCAGCTCATCGTCGGCGGAGTGGCTGCCAGGGTGGTGCTGGACGTCTCGGAGCCGGGCGTCGCGCGCACCTTCCTGCTCGCCTGCAATGCCGTGCAGCTCGCGGTCTCGATCGCGCTGGTCACGACCACATTCAGCCGCGCGTATGCGCGCTCCTATCTCACCCTTGCGACGGTCCTGACGCCGTTCCGCGCGATCGCGTTTGCGATCATCGTGGCCGCGGTCGTCGACGTCGGCGCCAGCGGCACGGCGGCGCTGACCATCAACATGTTCGGGCTGCTGTTCTTCTCCGGCCTGCTGCTGCGCCAGGCGCTGCCGTCGGCGATCCTGATGTGCGTCGCGTTCGCCATCGCGCTGGCGGCATTCGACGTCGCGCCGACACTTGCCGCCTATTCATCGACCTCGCTGCTGGTCGTGTTCGGTCTGGCGGGATTCGTCGCCTGGGACATGCAGCGCGTTGCGCGGCAGGCCTTCCTCGAGCACGGCGTCACGCGCGCCGACGCGACGCGCGACGCCCTGACCGGCCTGGTGAACCGCCGCCATTTCGACGCGCGCCTCGCGGCACTCTGGGGCGCGAGCGGCCAGGCCGAACGGCCGCTGACGGTGATGCTGATCGATGTCGATCACTTCAAGGCTTTCAACGACAGCTATGGTCACCTGGCGGGTGACGCGGCGTTGCGCGCCGTCGCGCAGGCGCTGCGCGCCGCCGCACGCGGCCCGGACGTCGTGGCGCGGTTCGGCGGCGAGGAAATGGCGCTGCTCGCCACCGGACTGACGGAGCAGGATGCGGAAACGCTCGCCGGGAAGCTTCGCGCGGCGGTCGAGGCGCTCGCCATTCCGCATTCGGGCTCGACCAACCGCGGCGTCGTCACGGTCAGCATCGGCGCTGCCTGCCTGGTGCCGCTGCCGGGACGTTCATCCACCGGCGCCCTGCAGCTCGCCGACGAGAATCTCTACGCGGCGAAACGCCAGGGCAGGAACCGGGTGGTGTTCCGTGCCGACCAGTATCCCATGATGCGGACCGGCGCCTTCCGGCGCCCGGAGGCATAATGCCCTCATGACCTCCTTCATCCTGCGCGCATTGATCGCGGCCCTCGGGCTCTGGCTGGCGACGGAATGGGTGGATGGGATCACCGTCGACAGCGCGGCCATGCTGATCCTGGCAGCGCTCCTGCTCGGCATCGTCAATGCGATCATCAAGCCGATCGTCGTGCTGCTGACCTTGCCGTTCACGCTGGTGACGCTCGGGCTTTTCCTGCTGGTGATCAATGCGGCGATGCTCGGGCTGGTGGCGGCATTCCTGCCCGGCATGGACATCGCCGGATTCTGGCCGGCATTCCTGGCCGCGATCGTCGTCAGCGTCGTGAGCTTCATCGGCAACGCCCTGTTCAAGCCCGGCAATTCCGGGCGTGACGACTGACCGGCGACCAACAGGATCCCGCCATGACCGGGCTCAAGCTGCGCCTCACGGTGATGAACTTCATGCAGTTCTTCGTCTGGGGCGCGTGGCTCATCTCGCTCGGCGCCTACATGATCGTCACGCTCGGGTTCACCGGCGGGCAGGTCGGCAGCGTCTACGCGACCATGGGCGTCGCCTCGCTGTTCATGCCGGGCCTCATGGGCATCGTCGCGGATCGCTGGCTGAATGCCGAGCGGCTGTACGGCATCCTGCACCTGACGGGCGCCGGCCTGCTGCTGTGGGCCTCGACCGTCGAGGACTTCGACACGCTCTACGCCATCATGTTGTTGAACGCGATGGTCTACATGCCGACGATCGCGCTGAACAACGCCATCTCCTACAAGGTGCTCGAACAGCGCGGCCTGAACGTCATCCGCTACTTTCCGCCGATCCGCGTCTGGGGAACGATCGGCTTCATCGTCGCGATGTGGATGGTGGACTTCGCCGGATGGACGAAGAGCGCGCTCCAGCTCTACATCAGCGCCGGGGCGGCCGTTTTCCTCGGTCTGTACGGCTTCACGATGCCCAAGTGCCCGCCCGCGCGCGACGTGGCGAAGAGGAGCATCGCCGCGGCACTCGGTCTCGACGCGTTCGTGCTGTTCAGGCGCCCGCAGATGCTGGTGTTCTTCCTGTTCGCGATGATGCTCGGGGCGGCGCTGCAAATCACCAACGCATTCGGCGGCGCCTTCCTCGATGACTTCAAGAGCGACTATCCGGGGTCGTTTGCGGTGGAGCACCCGAACCTGCTGATCTCGATCTCGCAGATCTCCGAGACGCTGTTCATCCTGACGATTCCCTTCTTCCTGCAGCGCTTCGGCATCAAGATCGTGATGCTGATCAGCATCTTCGCCTGGGTATTCCGCTTCGGCCTGTTCGCGGTCGGCGATCCCGGCGCCGGGCTGTGGATGCTGGTGCTGTCGATGATCATGTACGGAATGGCATTCGATTTTTTCAACATCTCCGGCTCGCTGTACGTCGACCGTGAGGCCAACGGCACGATCCGCGCGAGCGCGCAGGGCCTGTACATGGTCATGACCAACGGACTGGGAGCCTTCCTCGGCAGCATGGCCGCGGGGATGGTCGTCGATCATTTCACGGTTGGCGGCGTGAAGGACTGGTCGAGCATCTGGTTCACGTTCGCGGGCTATGCGCTGGCGCTCGGTCTCGTGTTCCCGTTCCTGTTCCGGTACCGGCACGATCCTGCCGCGGCGGCGGCCGCCACCGCTCCTGCCCACTGAATCCGCGATCAGCGCCGTTTTTCTGCGACGATCTCCAGCACCATCGGCGTGATCATCAGCGTCGCGCGGTTCGCCTCGGCGGCCGCGAACTCGCCGAGCACCGCGTCGGCCCAGTCCTTCTCGATGGCGCCGAGCTCGAGCTGGTGCGTCAGGTGGATCTTCACGAAAGTGGCGGGCCATTGCCACATCTCGTCGCCCGGGCGAATGCAGAACACGCGCGGGTTCGCTTCGCGGATCGTGAAACCACGGTCCAGAAGGAGCGCCACGACCGCCTGCGCGACATTCGGTTCGCCGCCCGCGGCGCGCCAGCCCTGCTCGACCTGTTTCACGAATTCGTCCATGCGCGGGCCGGCGGTCGAGATCCGGAAGCTGTCGTACTGGACATACTCGTGGAATAGCGCGATGCCGCCCGGGCGAATCGCGGCGGCAATCTTGTCCAGCAGCAGGGGCGGCGAAGAGACGAAGCAGGCCACCCACCGGCACCAGCTCGCATCGAATTCCCCGACCGGAAGCGGATCCGCCATCAGGTCGAGCTCGTGATAGCTCACGTTCGCGAAGCCGTGCCTCGCGAGCATGGCGCGGCCGGCCTCGACGAAGCGCGTCGAGCGCTCCACCGCGACGACAGCGCCTTCAGGCGCGACGATTTCCGCAAGATCCGCCGCGGCATAGCCCGGGCCTGCACCGATATCCAGCACGCGGCTGCCGGTGCGGATGCCGGCCCGGCGCCAGCAGCCCAGGACGGTCGTGCGCCAGACCCGATGCTGCAGGCCGAGGCGCTTCAGTTCCTCGTCGTGGGTGCCGAGAAAATAGTCGCGGTCAGTTCGCAACCGCGTTACTCGGCAAGCGTGGCGCCGGAGCCGCCCAGCTATTTTTCACGCCTGACTTCTTGTGGTTCCACTGGATCGCCGGCACGCCGCACGGTGCCATGCTTCAGGTAGTGATTCATCCGCTCTTCCCATTCGCGCATGAACTGAATGTAGTACTCCTCGGTGAAAGAGGCGATGAAGGTGTCGCCCAGCGGCCCGAGACTGGTGTGGGAATAGGTGACTTCCGCCTCGCTGCCCGGTCTCGCCGAGCGGACCCGGATGGTCAGTTTGCAGGCAGTGACCTCGGGCGTGATCTTGATCATCTCGACGACCCCGCGCCCAGCGTCGTGGCGCGTGACGTACCAGATCGCGTCCTCGGGATTGGCATCGGTGATGAACACGCAATCCGGCTCCGCCACGCCCGACTTGCTGATGACCAGCAGGGGAGTCCAGCCGTCGATCCAATCCGCCTCGCGCACCGGGCAGAGCAGCGGGAACACCTTCGATGGGGACGCCAGGAGGCGCTGCGTGTAAGTGCGCGTCACGCGGTTGGGTCGGCGGATGTTCATGAGTCAGCGCCTATTCTAATCACTCAGGTCAGGCGCGAACGGCTGTCGAGCTTCAGGAGCTCGGCCAGCTCGGCCGGGATCGGCAGCGACTGAAATGCGCTCACGTTCGCACCTCCGGTATTGCCACGCGGCACCCGGCCGATGGCGGAGCCGATCATTCCTCCGGGGATCCGAATCAGTTGCCCGATGATCTCGCGCAGGTCGCGTCGCCGCCAACCGATGCGCAGCATGCCCAGGTGGGTTCGCACATGTGGCTCGACGTACCACTGGCCCAGGACATGGGCGCGCTCGAAGTGCCTAAAGGCGGTAGCCAGGTTGCCGGCGGCGAGTGCGGACTCGGCAGAGCGGGTCTCGGTGTCGAAGGCGGCTTGCAGGGTCGGATGCATCGGCCGGGCGTCATTCAAAGGTGGATGAAGAAGTCGGGCGCGTTTTGCCAGCGGTCATGCAGGCCGTCGACATAGTTGATGGGCAGCCGGGAAAGCTCTTCTTCGCTCACACCCTCCAGGCAGCCGATGTTGACGCCGTACATTTTTCCGATCGGTGTATCGTTTCCCACCCCGAAGGCACGGACACCGCAGTGCCTGCAGAAGAAATGCTGATTCTTGCGGGTGTTGAACAGGTACTCGGTCAAGTCCTGTTCGCCCTGGCGCAGGCGGAAACCCTCGGGCATGGCAATGGCCATCCAGAAGCGGTTTCGCCTGCAGATGGTGCAGTTGCAACGATAGGTGCCTTGGCTGAAGCCCAGGTCGGCTTCGAACCTGACCGCGCCGCAGTGACAACTTCCCTGGTAGGTCTTCAGCATGTCGACCTGCTAAAACAGATGTTTCCCTCGCGCAGCGTCATCGATTGCATGGCTGCCGAACCAGGTTCAAGGCGCGTAGCTGGGATTCCAGTTCCGTGATCGAGCTCCAGGGCAGTATGGGCGAGTTCTGCCGCTCGTCGGGCGGATTCGACGGTAGGTCGTGAGACCAGCCGCCGCAGCCCACGAGTGGCAACAAAGGGCGTTTGTGCAGCCATGCCAGGCAGACCTCGGAGATTGTTCCGGCTCGTCCGCCGATGACGATGCAGGCGTCGCCGGCAAGCGCCATCAGCAGGTTGCGCGCATCGCCCATTCCGCAGGGGATGACGACCGTGGCGGGCCAGTCTGCCGATGGCATCTGATCTGCCGGGATGATGCTGGCCACCAGTCCGCCCGCCGCGCCGGCTCGCTCGGCCGCGACTCTGGTCGCGGGACTGCCGCATCCACTGATCAGCGTGACGCCGAGTCGCGCCAGCAATGCTCCGGCTTCAGCGGCCGCCTCATAGGCAGGTGATCCGGGATCGGCACTTCCCAGAACGCAGACCTGTGGGCGGCGGTTCGACATGATTCACGCGCACCCGAGTGTGAGCATTGTAGAGTCAGGCGACATCATGTAGCGAAGTCGAGTCGTTGCAGGGTGTTCTCGGTTTCATCCAAGCCGCGGACATGAAATGCATTGATACCCAGGCCACGCGCGGCCACTACGTTGGATAACAAGTCGTCAAAGTAGTAGACGCGCCCCGCCTCAATGCCGAGGGATTGCAATGCGTGCTCAAAGGCGGCGCGGTCGGGCTTCATGTGGCCGGTCAGATGTGAGGCAATGCATACATCGAAGGCAGCGCGGACATCGTCAAGTTGAATCCAATGAACGGCATTTGTATTGCTCAGGCAGCCAACCACATGGCGCGCCCTCAAGTGCGAAAGCAATCGACTGGCGCCTGGAAAGAATCCTTTTACCCACGACGAGAACTCACTCAAGAACTGCGACGGTTCGAGATGTAGTTGCCACTCCGCGAGAAACAAATGCGCAAACTCGTTTGCAGAAACTGCGCCCCGCTCAAACTGCCCGACAGCCGAGGAGTCGAGCCAGCGGGCAAGTATTTCCGTTTCCGCCAGGTGTGGCAAAAGCCGCTTGAGAGCCGCTTGACCTACTGATTCGACAAGCACGCCGCCGAGGTCAAATAGCAGCACGCGGCCATCTTGCATGCGCGTGTCGCCTGATGTTCGCGTCAAGCGGGCCGCGGTAGCTGCATCGTATTGTCAGGTGGCGCGTTCAATGAATACTGACCCGATTTCGAGTCTGCCCTCCACAACCAGAAAGAGTTCATCGGAGCGGGAATGCTGGTGCCACGGATACTCCCCGGTCAGCACGGCGAGGCGCAGACAGCTGGTGTTTACCTGGCTGAGGACCCGGTTTCGGTACTCGCCGGTTACCGCAGCCGCTTCACTTGCGCGATCCACCACCACCAGCGGTGGATAGCGCACAGCCTCGCTGGCGTAGGCTTCCGAAGGGATTGAAGGCGTCACTGGCGACCTCTCATAGACGCTCGAGAAATGGCCAAACTGTGCCTGAAACACCGCACTGACTACTTTTGTCTCTCGAATTCGGCTGTCACTTCTTCTTGAGTCAGCAGTTTGGATGACATCGAGTGGCCTGCGAGCCCATCCAGGTTCCATATCCTGGTGCGAATGAACAGATCCCGGTCTTCATCGTAGTCCTGGGCTTCTGCCGATACGGCGATAAGCTTCAGGCCTTCCCATCGAAAATGGCGGATTGAATAAATGTAGCCGGCCATGCCACCACTGACATAGGTCTTGACCAGCTTGTCGACCGGGTCGAACACTTCCCCGCAAAAAGCAGTCTCAACCGCGCGATGCTGTCCTGAGGAGGCGTCATAAATGAAGTAATTCCACCAACCGCACCGATTTCCCGGCGTCGCTGCCGGGTCACGATAGTCCATGTGGCCGTCAAAGTTATAGTCGCCGGATTCGCGCTTTGGAATCTCTTGACTCGCAGCAGTACCAACACCGGCAATGATCGCAAGCCACAGTGAGGTAATGCGGTGCATGTGTTGCCGTCCACGTTGAGCGGACCGCGCGGTGCGCGGCCTGTGCGCCGCAGGCGCGACAATGGTCCGCGCGCCTGCGGCGCGCTCGCTCAACCCTGTCACGGACCGCTCCAACGCATAGTTAGGCCCGTTCTCGCTAATTGGCGTTGCCTTAGGCCGCTGCGATGTGCAGCCTAACCCCAAGAGCTCTTGTGACCTTCAGAACTGTGGCGAGACTGGGATTTCCCTTCGTGCTGAGGGCGCGATACAGGCTTTCCCGGCTGACCCCAGCCTTCTTTGCGACCTGACCCATTCCCTGGGCACGCGCGATGTCACCGAGAGCTCGAGCGATTCCAGCTGCATCATCCGGAGCTTCGTCGAGCCATGCGTCGAGATATGCCGCCACATCTTCGGGCGTGCGCAGATACTCCGCCACGTCAAATGGTGTGGTCTTGGCCTTTCTAGCCTTTTTTGCAGATGCCTTGGGCACGACGTTACTCCTTAAAGGACTTTGCAAGTCTCGCGGCCACTGCGATGTCTTTCTGTTGTGATGACTTGTCGCCACCCGCCAACAGCAACAAGAACATCGGGCCGCGCTGCATGCAATAGACCCGATAACCTGGGCCAAAATCGATCTTCAATTCCGAAATGCCGCCTGCCAGATTCCGGTGCTGCCCTGGATTACCGTGGGCCAATCGATCGATCCGGACTAGGATTCGAGCTCGACCCGCTCGGTCCTTGAGAGCATCGATCCAACGCCGGAATTCAGCGGTAGCCTCGATGCGCATCGACAGAGTGTAGCCTATGGGCTACAAATGTCAACTGATGCTGTAGACGAGCAAACAGGGCCTAACGTCCGCGATCAGCGGCGGCGCGCCGAGCGCGCGCCGCTTGCTGATCGAATCCTGTCCTCGCCGGCGCCTGTCCGTGCAAGCGGCGTGCCGACGCTCGACGACCGCTGCATCGCATAGTTAGAGCACATTGCATCGAGACCTGCGGTCATTGCGCACGAATTGGAACATCCTCCAAGAGTTCGCTCCCAATGTAGCTCCTGATCACAAAGACTGAAGTAAATACACCGGGCGAAAGTTCGACGCGGCTCGACATCATTCCACTCTTGTACATCGGCAGAGCCTTCGCAATTGGCAGCAACAGGCTGGACAGCCCTTCGCTAGTCGTCAGATCGGGTCCGCCCGTAAAGCGGATTTCGCAGATCGTTGGACGGCATACGACACGATCGATGCTAGTGAATCCCATGCGCTGGTTCGCGGCAAGTGTCTGCCAGATCTTCGACTCTGCGTCCTCGGGAAATGTTGCGACGGCCTGCGCCTCGGCCTTTCCGGCGGGCACATCCGCAACGAGTGGCACTGAAACTCCTTCCGTTGCGGTCGCGATGCGATTCGCTGTAATGGTTCGGGGCTCGGACAGGCCGTTCTCCGCGTGTGACAACTTGATGTCACTCGGAGCATCGTACTGGTTAGAAAAGCTGTCCGTCCTGCTGTCAGAGGCAACTGCGCCCGGCCCATCTTCGTAATCAGCGAATCGGAGATAGACGCTCGCTGCCAATGCGACTCCCAATATGGCACTAACGGCAACTATCGGTGTGGGGCGCATGGAGTGCCTCGCGACGTCGGAAATCAACCTCTACGCTTTTCAACACCCTGTTAGTTCCGACGCCCAACTACTATTGGGTATGAGAGTGACGTGATGTTCTACGTCATTTCTGGCCGTTTAGCATCCTGAGCTGCCGTAATCCCTTGAGTACGCTACACAGAATCAGACATGACCAGTTGTGCTGACTGACCAGGACCGGCTTAATTCGCTGTCTGCCGCGTCGGCAATGGCCGCCAGTACCCGGTCATGATGGTCGTGCCGATCAGGGTCACCACCATCCCCGCAATCTGGATCCACGAGAGCCGCTCGCCGAGCACCAGCGAGTCGAGCAACGCGGCGACCACCGGGTTCACATGTCCGTACGACCCGGTCACGACCACCTGCGCGACATTGAGTTCGCCGCCCGCGGCGCGCCAGCCCTGCTCGACCTGTTGCACGAACTCGTCCATGCGCGTGCTCGTGGTCGAGATCCGGGAGCTGCCGTACTGGATGGACCCGTGGAAGACCGCAAGGCATCGATCGGCACGGCATCGATGCCCGCTTGTTGTGGGGCAAGCATGAAGGAGATGCCGAGGATTGCCACGTAAGTCGCCGAGACTGTCAGTATTGCCTTGAGTGTCATGAGATGGCCTCCCGTCCTTGGCGGCGTACGAACCGGCGCACAAAAGCAAGCCAATGTCGCAAACTGGTCACTGCACGTAAACCCCGGTCACCATACTGAACACCATACGCCCGGCCAGGCCAGGCGGCGACAGGAGCGAGACCATGGACGAGCAGCAGGTGCAATCCGCGCGTGGTCGACGCCCCAGTGCCCGCGATGCCAAGCGGATCGCACGCGCCGCGCAGGCCGGCCAGTCGGTGCCGTACATCACGCGCAAGATTCCTTTCTACGAGGTGCTCGGCGAAGAGGGGCTGGCCCTGATCGAGCACAACGCGGACACGATCCTCGAGGAGATCGGCATCGAATTCCGCGAGGATCCCGAGGCATTGGCGATCTGGAAAGTTGCGGGCGCGGACGTGCAGGGCGAAAGGGTGCGAATACCGCGCGGCATGTGCCGGAAGCTGATCCAGTCGACCGCGCCGCGCGAGTTCACGCAGCGCGCGCGCAACCCTGCACGCAGCGTGCAGATTGGCGGCCCGAACACGGTGTTCGCCCCCGCCTACGGCTCTCCGTTCATCCAGAACCTGGACGAGGGGCGGCGCTATGCACGCATCGAGGATTTTCGCAACTTCGTGAAGCTCGCCTACCTGTCGAGATCGCTGCACCATTCCGGCGGGACGATTTGCGAGCCCGTGGACCTGCCGGTCAACAAGCGCCACTTCGACATGGTCTACAGCCATATGAAGTACAGCGACAAGGCCTTCATGGGCTCGGTGACGCACCCGGAGCGCGCCGCGGACACCGTCGAGATGGCAAGGATACTGCTGT
>JBOHZL010000015.1:0-51617 GCA_050738495.1 Steroidobacteraceae bacterium
CTTTATGCCGGAGCGTAGTCGAAGGAATCGATATGGATGCGATCCGGGTCCGCGCCCTGCGCCGGGAGCGCAGCGCGAATGGCGTCGATCATTGCCGGAGGCCCGGCGGCATAGATGTCGTAACCCACAAGACCCGCGATTTTTCGCAACACCGCCTCGTGCACCAGGCCGGTTTCGTGAGCCGCTGCTGCTACCTGCTCCGACAGCACCGGGAAGTAGCGGAACCGAGGACTCGCGGCGGCAAGCGAGCGGAGCCATGCATGCTCGTAGAGATCCACCTCGGTGCGCGCTCCCCAGAACAGGACGATGTCGCGTTTCGTCCCGGTTTCGAGCACTTCGCGGATCATCGCCTTGAGCGGCGCATAGCCGGTGCCGCCGCCGATCAGCAGCAAGGGCCGATCGCCCGGCCGATAGATGAACTGCCCGAGCGGACCCTCGATCCGCAACAATGAACCGGCGCCCAGGCCGCCGAAAACCTGTTCGCTGAACTCGCCGCCCGGGGCGCGACGCACATGCAGCTCGAGCAGGGCCGCGTCATGCGGCGGATTGGCGAGCGAGAAGCTGCGGCGCCGCTCCCCGGGCAGCATGACATCCACGTACTGTCCGCACTGCCAGGTGAAGGGCTCGATGGACGGAAGGCGGAGCCACATGCCCATCACGTCCGGCGCGAGCTTGCGGATCCGCTCGACGCGGCAGGGCAGCTCGCGGATTTCCACGTCGGTGACATGGCGGATCTCGCGGATCTCGACCACGAGATCCTCGAGCGCGCGCGCCTGGCAGATCAGTGCGTAGCCGGCGGATTCCTCCCCCGCGCTGATGCCGATCGGCCGGCCCTGGGGGTACTCGAAACGCCCCTTCAGCACGCGCACGCGGCAGACGCCGCAGGAACCGACCTTGCAGCTGTGCGGCAGATTCAGGTGTTCGCGCAGCGCGCCGGTAAGCACCGGCTCACCGGCCCGCGCATGGAATTCCCGGCCCGAGGGCTGCACCCTGACTTTCACTACGACATTATGGGGCCGTAGGGCGTCAGGCCTTGCGAGGTCGACAGGCTGCAGATTCTAGGGGATCAGCAGCGTGCTGCCGGTCGTGCGGCGTGCTTCGAGATCGCGGTGCGCCTTGGCCGCGTCGGCGAGCGCGTAGGTCTGGCCGATGTGCACCTTGACCTTGCCGCTGCCGACGACCGCGAACAGCTCACGCGCCGCGCGCGACAGTTCGGTCGACTTCGCGATGTAGTGGAACAGCACCGGCCGCGTCAGGAACAGCGACCCGCGCTTCGACAGCTCCAGCGGCGCAATCGACGGCACGGCGCCCGAGGCATTGCCGTAGCTGACCATCAGGCCGCGCGGTTCCAGGCAATCGAGTGACATATAGAATGTGTCTTTGCCGACCCCGTCGTAGACGACCGGCACGCCGCGAGCTTTCGTGATCGCGCGCACGCGTGCGACCACGTCTTCCCGACCGCCGACGATGACTTCAGCCGCGCCGTGCGCGCGCACGATGTCGGCTTTCGCGTCGCTGCCGACGACCGCGATCACTTTCGCGCCGAGTGCCGCCGCCCATTGCAGGGCGATCAGGCCCACGCCACCGGCGGCGGCATGCAGCAGGATCCATTCATTGCGACGCACGCGATGGCAGCGCCGCAGCAGGAACCAGGCGGTCAGGCCCTTCAGCATCATCGCCGCGGCCTGGCGGTCCGAGATGGCGGCCAGCAACGGCACAACCCGGGCGGCATCGAGTATGCGCTCCTCGGCATAGGCGCCAGGCGAACTGCTCGCATAGGCAACGCGATCGCCGGGCTTGAGCGCCTTGACGCCGCGTCCGACCTCGGTCACGACACCCGCGGCTTCGCGGCCGAGCACGGCCGGCAACGGCACCTGATAGAGGCCGGAGCGATCGTAAGTGTCGATGAAATTGACGCCGATCGCGATCTGGCGGATCCGTACCTGCTTCGCGCCGGGCGCGCCCGGATCGAGCGGTTCCAGCCGCAGCACTTCGGGGCCGCCGTGCGCGTGGATGCAGATCGCCTGCGGCATGTTGGTACTATTCACCAAACCCGACGGAGGCACAAATGAGACAGCGTTTCCTGCCGCTCGCGCTGACGATTGCTGCGGTCCTGGCCGCCTGCACCAGCATGTCCGAGGAGCAAACGGGCTCGACCGCAGTTCCGGGAGGAATCCCCGTGGAGAATTCAGTCGAAAAGCTGTCGCCGGCGCAACGCGATATCGCGACGCTCGCGATCGACGCGCTGGCGGCGGACCTCGGCATCGCCAGGGACAGGATCTCGGTCGATACGGTCCGCGCCGTCGAATGGCCGGACAGCAGCGTCGGCTGCCCGAAGCCCGGCCAGGCCTATCTCCAGGTCATTACGCCCGGCCACAAGATCACCTTGCGCGCGGAAGACCGCATCCATGTGGTGCACGAAGCCAATGGCCGGGCCCAGGTCTGCCGCAACACCAAGGCATTCGCCGGGCTGAACCCGCAGCGGGAGCTGGTGTTCGGGAAGCAGATGATGGACGCCCGCAAGGATCTGGCGGCGCTCCTGGGCGTTGCGGAGAGCGAGATCAAGCCGCAATCCGCCGAGCAGCACACCTGGGAGGATGCCGGACTCGGATGTCCGGAATCGGGCGTTGCCTATCCGCCCGGCAAGGTGAACGGCTGGGTGATGAAGCTGCGCCACGGCAGCCGCGACTACAGCTACCACACCGACTTGCAGCGCTCGATCCCCTGCCCGTCGATCACGGCCGAATAAGTCGGGAGGCCCGGCGACAAGAAAAAGGGCCGTCCGGTCACCACCGGACGGCCCTTCGCACTCAGTTCAGTGCCCGCGGTTCAGGGACAGGCGACGAAGTCGCAGTAGCCCCCGCCCGCGTCGTTCGCGATGTTGACGATGGTCAAGCCGCGGATGGCCACGCCATCACTGTGCGAGACCGCGCCCCTCTGCTTCCGGCCGGGACCCGTCAACAGGCCGTTCCAGTTGACGTTGACGGTGGCGGACTGTCCAAGCACCGCGCTTCCCGGATCGGATGCGGTCAGGTTCCCTGCCGGACCTGCGACGGTCCAGTCGAACATGATGGCCGATGCCGGCGCGCCACCCACGGTATTGAAGCCATGGATGAACACGGCGTACGGGTCGTCGATTGCCGGGTCGTTGAACGGCAACTGGACCCTGACACGCTCGTCCGACGTCGCATTGAAGCTCTGGTCGATCTGCGTGCAGAGCAGGTCAGGGCAATAGAACAAGTACATGTCCAAGTCATGCCCGGCCTGATCGTTGTACACGTCGAACAACGAGAACTCCGCGTAGGTCGTGCCCGCCGGGAACTCGTCCAGGAACACCAGCGGCTCGTCCGTGCCGAAGTTGAAGTCGAACGAGTTCACCGGGTCATCCGTTACCGGAATCGGCCCGGTCAGGAGCGCATTCACCGCGCCATGCGCCCCGACGACATACTCGCCGTTGTAGCCGAAGGTGACGTCGAAGGCCGTTGCGCCGGCGGCGCCCGTCCCGGCGATCTCTTCCGGCGCCACGAATCCGACCGCATTGACTGCGATCGGGCTGCGCACGAGATGGCCCTTGTTGCCCACCAGCCGCATGTGGCCGAAGCGCCATTCGCCCGGAGGCGCGCTGACGTTCGTGATCGTGACCGTGAAGGACTTGCTCGCGCCCTTGGCGACGGTGAACGTCTTGGGCTCGATCTTGACCTTGAAGCCCGGAGGGGCCGTGTATTTCGCGGAATAGGTCTCGGCACGCGAACTCACGTTGGTCACGGTACGGTGAACCGTCTTGACGCCGGTCAGCTGGCCTATGCCGATGGACGGCAGATTGAGGTCCGCCGGATCGAGCGAGAAGCCGTTGGCCTCGAGCAAGGCGCAATCATCCGGCACCACGATCGGCGTCGCCGTGCCGCAGCTCGCGGCCAGGTAATCCAGGTAGCCCGCGTCATAGACCAGGCCCGGATCGATCGCCTTGTTCGGATTGATGTGACCCGCGCCGAAGTCGAACGGATCGGCCGGCGTCACGCCGTCTTCCTTGACGACATTCTGCCGCGAGGTCGTCATCAGGGCCGACTTGACCATTGCCGGAGTCCAGTCCGGGTGCGCCTCGATCAGGAGCGCCGCGATGCCCGTGACGTGCGGCGTCGACATCGAGGTGCCCTGCAGGTACTGGAAGAAGTCGCCGACCGAGCCGTCATTCGGCTCAGGTGTGGCAGCCGCGAGGATGCGCACGCCCGGCGCCGTGACGTCCGGCTTGAGCCAGTCGGTTTCCGTATTGAACGGACCCCGCGATGAGAAGCCGGCCATGATGTTGCCGACCAGCTGCTCGGTGATGAAAGTGCCTGCCGACAACGTCGCATTGACGGTCGCGCCGCCCGTCAGTGCCGCCAGCAGCTCGACACCCGCCTCGTGGTCGATCATCACGCCCGGGATGCTCTGCGTCAGCGGCGTGGCCACACCGCCCATGACGCTCTTGGGATTTCCGGCCGGGAAGGAGTACACAATGGCAGCGATTGCGCCGGCATTGGCCGCATTCTCGAGCTTGATGACAAATGAGCAGGCTGCACCGGGCGGAATGGCGCCGCGCTGAATCAGCACGATCCTGCCGGTCACGTCCGCGATCGGCGCGCAGGCATCGATCGGGTTCGCCGCTACGACGTCATTCGTAATCGGGCCCGAAACCGCCAGGGGTTGCGTGATCGCACCCTCGAGCGCCGGATAGTCTCCGGCAACGGAGGCCGGCGAATTGATGCGCGCAGCCAGGGCAAAAGCGGTGCCCTTGTGCGTCGAGGCGCCGACCGTCGTGACCCACGGCTCGCCGGCCGCGGTCGATCCCGGTCCCGGGCCTTCGTTACCGGCCGAGCGGGAAACGAACACACCCGCATTGATCGCATCCAGGAAGGCGAGGTCCTGCGGGTCCGTGAAGGCAGCGGCCGTGCCGACCGAGAAGCTGAGAAGATCCACGCCGTCCGCGACGGCCGCGTCGGTGCCCGCCGCACTGTCGGAGAAGGCACAACCGGCGGAAGACGCACCCGACTCCTGCCAGCAGACCTTGTAGACCGCGACATACGCATCAGGCGCCATGCCGCTGACCTTGGCGACCGGGGTGCCGGCGAGCGTTGCCTGTACCTCGCGACCGGCGGCCGTGGTGGCCGTATGCGTGCCGTGGCCGTCGGAGTCGCGCGGCGATTCGAATTCACCGGGTACCATGACGTCGTCGAATGGCTCTCCACCCAGGAAGCCATCGACGAAATAGCGCGCGCCGATCAACTTGTTGTTGCAATCATCGGCATCCCAGCCTTCGCCGGCCTGGCAGATACCGTTCCAGTCCGTGGGGGACTGGAAGCCCTGGTCGTCGAAACTCGGATGTTCCTGCACCGCGCCCGTGTCGAGCACACCGACGATGATGCCCTTGCCGCGCAGCTTGTGCTTGCCGCGCAGGCCCGCTTTCTTGTCGAGAATCCTGAGGAATGCGGGCGTGTTGTTGGTATCGACCGACATCCTGCGGTCTTCCCAGACGTTCAGCACCGACTTGTTCTTGCGAAGCTTCGCGGCTTCCGCAGCCGTCAGTCGTGCAGCAAAGCCATTGAGGGCATGGCGATAGCTGTAGATCTTGCGGCTGCCGGCACCGATCGTGGCCAGCAGGGAATCCTGCTGCGCCACGAGATGCTGGGCGTACATCTGGGCTTCGCTCGAGCGGGCGTTGTACTTGCCGCCGGCGTCAGGCGCGGTCTTTGCGAAACCTGCGACGCCACCGGAGTAGCTGATGCCGGGCTTCGCGGCCATCTGCACCACGTAAACCTTGGTGCTGCGGCTTTCCGTCGCCTGCGCCTGGTCGAGGCGTAGCGCAGAAGCACGGTCGGCAGAAGGCGGCTTGCGCATGTTCTGCGCTGACGCCGGCGCGCCGGCCACAACGGTCGCCGCAATGGCGGCCAGGACGACAAAAACTGAACGCATGACGTTCTCTCCCCTCTATGAAACTGGGCGAATCCCTGCCCGGACGGGCTCAATACGGCGGAATTCAGCGGAAAAGCGCGAAAGCACCGCAAGGCGGCGCGCCGGAAAGATCAACGCAGATAGGTCGGACACGGCACTCGTCTTTGTGCTTCTACCGCTTCCCCAAATCCCCCTGATGCTGTTTACAAGAGAACCCGGTCGATTACAACTGCGAATCAGTCGCATTAAGTTCAATCGGGAATCTTTTGCAGTGCGAGGCAGCGCGTGTTACGCGCTTCAGTTTTGCCGTTTGCGGCCGCCTACACGCTCATTAATGAGTTGTTTGCAAAGACCAATTCCGCAACTGGCCGGCCGCCGATCAGGTGCTCCTGGATGATCCGCTCGATATTCTCAGGCGTCGCCTGCCGGTACCAGGTGCCGTCGGGATAGACGACCATGATCGGCCCCTCGCGGCAGATCCGCAGGCAATCCACCCGCGTGCGCAGCACGCCGTTCTCGACATCCGCGAGGTCGACTTCGCGCAGGCGGCGCTTCAGGAACTTCCACGAGGCCTCGGCGACTTCCGACGGCGCGCAATCGCCATGAATGCACAGGAACACATGCCGGCGCGCGCTGCCGAGCTGGATCTTCGCGGCGGCGGATTCGACTGTCGCCGACTTCGGGTTTTCGCCGATGTCGGTCAAAGCGCCGCCTCGTCGGTCTCGCTGGTGCGGATACGCAGCACGCGTTCGATCGTGGTGACAAAAATCTTGCCGTCGCCGACCTTGCCGGTGCGGGCGGCGGCGATGATCGCTTCCGTCACCTGCTCCACGAGGTCGTCCCGGATCGCGACCTCGATGCGGGTCTTCGGCACGAAGTCCACCACGTACTCCGCGCCGCGGTAGAGCTCGGTGTGGCCGCGCTGGCGGCCGAAGCCTTTCACCTCGGTCACCGTCATGCCGGATATGCCGATCTCGGAGAGCGCCGCGCGCACGTCGTCGAGCTTGAACGGCTTGATGATGGCGGTGACGAGTTTCATTGGCGCGCTCCTGTGACCGTCGATTCTATGCCGATCCAGCCGTTCGAAGAATGCCGGTGTTCCGCTCAGTTAACCGAGGGGCGACGGTGAGCGGTCGCAGCTAGCGTTGCGATGGCCGGCAGGAAGCCGGCTCTGTTTCGGAGAAACGGCAATGGAATGGCCGAACGACCTGCGCTACGGCGTCATCCTGCTTTTCACCCTCTGCCTGCTCGCCGCGCATCAGGCGGGCGCCTCCATCGGGCGCACGCCCGGTGCAGCAAGCGTCTCGCACGACGGCGAAGCGGGCTACACGATTCCGCTCGCGATGCCAGCCGGAACCAACGGCATGACCCCGACCCTCTCGCTCGATTACCGGCATCGCACGCAGGGCGGCCTGATGGGAGTCGGCTGGTCGATCGGCGGACTTTCGCAGATCGCACTCTGTCCGCGCACCATCGTCCAGGATGGCGTCGCGTCACCGCTCAACCTGAGCTCCCAGGATCGGTTCTGCCTCGACGGGCAACGTCTCGTGCTGGCAAGCGGCATCACTTACGGCGAGGACGGCGCCGAGTACCGCACGGAGATCGAGTCGTTCGCACGCATCCGCTCCGTCGGCGGTGGCGGCATCGGACCCTGGCGCTTCGTGGTTGAGGCCGCCGACGGCCGGATCTTCGAGTACGGCGCTACCGCTGATTCGCGCATCGACGGCAAGGGCGCGGGCTCGCCTTCGAATCACGCGCGGGTCTGGGCGCTCAACCGCATTCGTGATCGCTCGGGCAACGTCATCGACTACACCTATGCCGAGGATCTCTCGAATGGCAGTTTTCGCATCGCGAGCATCCGCTACAACTCGAATCCGGCCGCCGGCGTCGCGTCGTCACACCAGGTCGCATTCACGTACCAGAACCGCCCGAACAGCGAAATCGACACCGATTACGTTGCCGGTACGCCGATCCGGCAGGTCGTGCGGCTTTCACGAATCGACGTCAACTACAACGGCGCAGTGCTGCGCCGGTATGAATTCGCATACGAGCCCGCGCTTTCGATATCCGGGCGTAGCCGTCTTGCATCGCTTCGCGAATGCCTCGGCCCCGGCACCAATTGCCTCGATCCCACGACATTCGATTGGCAGGACGGCAATCCAGGCCTCGGAGCGGCTGCTTCGTTTGCCGCGGCAATTCCCGGCACTTCGCCCTTCCCCGCAACCAGGCGCTGGGCGGTCGCGGACTTCAACGGCGACGGGCGGAGCGACTATGCCTGGTCCAACGGAAGCTCGACCGCCTCTGCAACGATCCGCTACCGGCTGGCCCAGGCTGACGGATCGTTCGGGCCGGAAGTCAACTCAGGCATCGCCTCTCCGAATGGCGTCGGAATCGTGTTCGACCGCAATGGCGATGGACGCGACGACCTTCTGATGATTTCCTCCCCACGGCAGTGGGCGATCGTGCCCGGCACCGGCGCCGGGCTGGGCGCGCCTGTTTCGACCGGCATCGCCCTGCCGCAGATCATGCGGGACTATCGCGCCGCCGACCTCAATGGCGACGGCCTCGGCGACATCGCCTGGTCGGAGATTGCCGACAACAACTACAACTGGCTCCTCGTGCGCGTGCGATATGCACTGCCCTCAGGCGGTTTCGCAGCGCAGCCGGTAACCCTGTACGAGCAGACCGATCCGGCAGCGATCGACCTGCCGGATGGCGGCAAGTTCATCGGCCCGCCCGGCCGGCACATCGACTTCAATGGCGACGGTGCCGACGATCTGCTGATGAGCGAGAATTTCTCCATTGCGCAGATCACCGCCGGCGCGAGCGCAAGCTGGCGATTCGACAGCTTCTTCCGCGGCGGCGTCCCGGTCGACTTCAATGGCGATGGTTGCGCCGACTACGCATACAAGCACTTCACGAATGCCTTGCGTATCCGGCTGCTCCGTTGCGGCGTCAGCGGCTCCAGCAACGAGCTTCAGGGACCCGCCTGGAGCGGCACCGCGCAACTGATCGCGATCGACTGGAACGGCGATACCCGTGAAGACCTGCTGATGGCCGGCACAAGCACCTGGCACGTCGCCATCTCGCATGGCGATTCGTTTGCGGCAGTTGCGGACACCGGGATCGCGCACGGCGGCGCCACCATCGCACTGGTCGCGGACCCGACTGGCGATGGTCTCGACGACCTCGTCGCCTTTGGAGCCGGCCGCCTGCACGTCCGGCACCAGGCTGGTCCCAAGCCGGATCTGATGCTCAAGGCGACTGACGGCTTCGGCGTCGTCGCCGAATTCAGGTACGGCCCGCTGACCGACGCCAACATCTATAAGCGAGGATCTGGCGCTGTCTACCCCGAGCAGGACATGCAAACGGCTGCCCACGTAGTGTCGCGGCTTTCGGTCACCGACGGCAGCGGCCGCGGTTCGAGATTGGCCACTGCATACAAGTACGAGGGCCTGCGTCGCCACCTGCTCGGGCGCGGCTTGCTCGGATTCGCCAGGCAGACACGCACCGATCTGTCATCCACGCAACCATTGAGTGTCGAGGAGACGCGGCGCCAGGACTTCCCGTACACGGGACTCCCGCAGTCCGTCGTATTGCGCCAGGAGTCGGGCAGCCCCGTCACGGCCTCCGACTACCAATGGTCCGTATTGAGATTCAGCGGGATGCCGAGGCTGCGCCAGTTTCCCTACGCGAAGAAGGTGACGACCCGACGCTACGCGACAGGCGGCACGCTGGACGGCACCGAAATTGCAACCGAAGTGCGACAAACCGACTCGATCGACGAAACCTCGGCGCTGGTTATCGACGAGACGATCACCGTGACCGAGGTCGCGGGCGGCGGCAATGCGGGCTCCTCCTCCAGCTTGCGGATTCTCCATACGGGCGTCCTGAACGACACCGCCAACTGGTGCCTGGGCAGGCCGGACGGCGTGCAGCTGACAGCGGCTCATACGCTGCCCGGCGGAAGTGCGGTCACCCGAAGCTTCAGCCAGACCTGGGACAGCGTGAAGTGCCGGCCCACATGGTTGCGGGTGGAGCCCGGCAACACGCCATGGCAGCTCAATCACCAGCTCGGTTACGACGCATTCGGCAACCTGGCAAGCCGGCACACCAGCGGAACGGGATTCACCACGCGCATCACCAGCATCGACTGGGACAGCCGGGGGCGGCTGCCGGTCAGCATCAAGAATCCGCTGGCTCAGACGACGCGTGCCACCTGGGATCCCGGCTCGGGCCGGTTGCTCGCGATCGCCGATCCGAACGGCCTGGCCACCAGCTGGAACTACGACGCATTCGGCGATCTCGCGTCGGAAACACGTCCGGACGGAACCCGGACTACCTGGATGACTGCTGCGTGCATGATCCCTTGTGACCAGCGAACCCGATATCAGGTCATAGAGCGCGAGGTCGATCAGGCCGGATCGGTCCGCGTCACGAATTACCACGAATTCGACCAGAATGGCCGTGCATTCCGGTCCGAGATGCAGCGCCCCGGTGGCGGCCTGTCGGTAAGCGCCCTGCACGTGAATGAGCGCGGACAGATTTCCAGGCAATACCTGCCGTTCTGGAAAGGCGATCAACCTCCCGGTTACTGGCAATTCGGCTACGACACGCTGGGCCGGTTGATCGACTCGAAACTGCTTGCAGCCGGCGGCGTCGCAAAATCGCTGGCCTTGCGCCGGGAGGGATTCGTCGTCACGCAGGCTGATGCGCTCGGTCACGCGACGACCGGCACGCGCACGGCCTGGGGCAAGCTCACGCAGGTCGAAGATGCCGCCGGCAACAGCACGCGCTACGAGTACGACGCATTCGGCAACCTGCTGCGGGTCCGTGACGCGCTGAACAATCAGGTCGCGGCGATGACCTACAACGCGCGCGGCATGAAACTTTCGCAGGCCGACATGGACATGAGTACGTGGCACTGGACCCGCAACGCGCTCGGCGAAGTCACCGCGCTGCGAGACGCAAAATCGCAGATTCTCGAATTCACCTACGACCGCCTCGGGCGGACGACGAGCCGCAAGTCTCCGGACGGGACGAGCAACTGGCTCTGGGGCAACGCCGCCGCACAGCGGAACATCGGCCGGTTGATCCAGCAATCGGGCCCCGGATATTCGGAGACGCTGGCCTACGATTCTTCGGGCAGGCCAGCCGCGCGCACCATCGTCACGGATGCGACCTACCGTTACGACTACGCGTACAACCCGCTCGGCCTGCTTGACTCGATGACGTATCCCGCTGCCGGTACCACCGATCGGCTGAAAATCCGGTATCAGTACGACGCGGGTCGCCTGTCCGGAATATTCGACGTGGCCGCGCCTGCGGGAGCCATCTGGCGGCTGAATGCGCAAGACGCCGCCGGGAATGTCGTCGACGAGTCGCTGGGTACGGAGATTCGCGTGATCACCGGATTCAGTCCGGTCACGGGCGCGATGGAGTACCGGCAGGGCGGCACCGCAGGGACGTCCGAGGCCCAGGACCTTGCATATGCCTGGGATGCCAACGACAACCTGCTCCGTCGCCAGGACCTGAACCGCAGCCTGACCGAGGACTTTCGTTACGACCCGCTCGATCGCCTGGTGGAATCGCGCCGCAATGGCACCGTCAACCTGGCGCTCGACTACGACGCAATCGGAAACATCCGGCGCAAATCCGGCGTCTGCGCCGGGGCGGCCCCCTGCTATACCTATCACGCGACCCGCAAGCATGCGGTGATTTCCGCCGGCGGCAAGTCCTACGCGTACGACGCGAACGGCAACATGACGAGCCGCGCCGGCGCGGCGATTGCCTGGACCAGCGACAACTATCCGGCCTCGATCACGGAAGCTGGCGGCGACAACAGCCAGTTCTGGTACGGACCGGCAGGTAACCGCTGGAAACAGCTTGCTCGCGCCTCCGGCACGACCGAAACCACGATCTACGCCGGCGAGTCGATGGAAAAGATCACGCGCGGCAGCGTGACTACCTGGCGCCACTACGTGATGGCGCCGACCGGAACGGCTGCCCTGCGTCTGCACTACGGCAATGGAACGTCGCCTGCGACGCGCTACCTGACGCACGATCACCTCGGCAGCACGGACAAGATCCTCGATACCGCAGGCAGGGTCGTCGTAGCCGAGAGCTTCAATGCGTTTGGGGAGCGCCGCGGTCCGAACTGGGCCGGATCACCGGCCGCCGCGGACCTCACGACTATCGGCGCGTTGACGCGCGACGGCTTCACCGGTCACGAGCATCTCGACAACCTCGGCCTGATTCACATGAATGGCCGCGTGTACGACCCGGGACTCGGGCGATTTCTCAGCGCCGATCCCTACGTGACGACGCCATACGACGGCCAGGGCCTCAACCGCTACTCCTATGTCTGGAACAACCCGCTCGGGTTCGTCGACCCCAGCGGATTCGATCCGAGTTGCGTTGAAGCCTCGTCAGGCATTTGCGCGCAGATCACGGTCATCGGCGTCACCTGGGCGGAATACATCCGCTACATGGGCGGACCTGGCATCGGGCAGATCGCGTCCGCGCTGGAACGCGATCCCTGCGGGCAGGAAGGCAGCGCGCTGGCCTGCGCGCTCCAAGGCGGACGACTCGTCTCGCCGGCGAGCATCGTGCTGACCGCCGGCACCAAGGCCGACTCGAACCTGTCGCGCAGCAGGATCGTCGACCAGCTCCAGGGATTCGCCGCGCGGCTCGGCAACCTGGCCATCAGCTCGTCGCCGGTTGCCATGCTGTTCGGCGCCGACCCCGATTATGAATGGTTTGGCGAACCCGACAGCGCCGAAGGCCAAACCGGCGCGACCCTTGGCAATGTCGGCTATTTCGTCGGCGGTGCGGTCGGGATCGTGCGCAAGGCGGGGGTGGAGCTCGTCGAGAACGCGCCCAGCCAGATCGCTCGATCGATGCAAGGCAATACGAAGTATCCCGGAATCGACAGGTTCAAGGACATCACGCTCAAGAAGGGAACCGTCCTCTATAGCGCACATCCAGGTCAGACTGCCTTCTACACAACGGCCAGCGCGTTGCGCCGTTCTGGGCATAGCCGGCAAGCACTATTCCAGGGATTGCAGGCGAGACGCCATGCCATCAAGGGCTATTGGGGCCGAGTTGCTGCTTACGAAGTCACTGCAGATACTCAGGCAGCATTCGGACTCGCGATTGCCAACACAGATCATGGCATTGGATGGTTGCCACAGGTCGTAGTACCGTCATATCAGCAATCGTTACGACTGCTTGAAGTGATTCCACTGGGTCCATGACATGAAAATCGATCTAACCGATGGAACGATCTCGTTCATTGGTGATGAGATCAAGCGAAATCAGGGAAAGGGCGAATTCCTGGGCAGCCGCATGGGTAGCACGGCAAAGATTGCGCTCGTCAATGAAGATTGGACTCACCTGGATGTTCGGCCCGAGGACGGCTTGGCAGGTACGCTCCTCTTCAAAGGCGATAAACTCGATCGCGTCTTTCTTCTGATGTTGATTCCTTCCGACGACTCAGATCAATGGTCCGAGGAACTGGAACTTCAGAGAAAGGCGAAACACGATGCGTGGCTGCGCGCGAAACTCGGCCAGCCTCCTTACGAGTACGCTTGGGGAACAGTAACATCTGATTACGACCCAAAGGGCTGCGTGAGTGAGATAATCGTCAGCTATGCCAAATGACAAGGCGCGCGCCGTCACCCACGACGGCGACATCGTCAGGATCGACGGCAAGCCGACGCGCATGGATTTCATGGTGCGCGACGCATTCTGGGCCGATGGCCGCGCGATCGTGCTGCTGGATCCCAACGCCTATCTCGACGATCTGGCCTACGGCGAGGCCCGGCGCCGCGCTCGCGACCCGGTGCAAAACCTGCGCGCCTACGCGCCCTCCGGCGAGTTGCTCTGGCAGGCTGAGCAGCCGGAAGTGGACGATCACTACTACATTATTGAGAGCCACCAACCGCTGGTCGCGCTCTCCTTCTCTGCCTTCCGCTGCGACATCGACCTGCACAGCGGCCGGATTCTCGGCAAGAAGTCCTTGAAGTGAAAGCGTCGGCGCTGCTCTCGCCGGACGAGGCCGAGCTCATCGGGCAATGGCTGGCGGGCAAGCGCAAGATCGCTCCCGACCCCACCTGCGTGCGGATCGAATGGCTGGTCAACGAGCGGCTGGTTCCGCTCGGATCGAATGCCTCCGGCGAAAGCGAGCTCTACCGCGACCCGGAGACCGGCAAGCTGTGGGAGCGGACCTGGCCGCAATCGCAGCTACCCGGCGGTGGTCCGCCACGTCTGGTGCTGATCGCGGCCGACGCGGCGCGCGCCAGGTATGGTGCCCTCGCCGACGGCTGATCAGGCGATCAGCGGCAGGATCAGCGTCGAAACCAGCGTCACGACCACGATCGCGGCGAGATTGATCCGCCAGCCGGCGCGCAGCATGTCCTGCATCGTGAGCCGCCCGGTGCCGAACACGATCGCATTCGGCGGCGTGCCGACCGGCAGCATGAATCCGCAGGACGCCGCGATCGCCGCAGGCGCCACGAGCTGGATCACCGGGTAGTCGGAGGTCGAAGCAATCGCCGCCAGGATCGGCATGAAGGTGGCCGCCGTCGCCACGTTCGAGTTCAGCTCGGTCCAGAACACCAGGAGCGTCACCATCGTCGCGATCAGCGCGATCAGCGGCCAGGCGCCGATCCCGGCGAGCGCCTCGCCCATCGCATCGGAAAGGCCGCTGCCCTGGATCGCCTCGGCGAGCGCCAGTCCGCCGCCGAACAGCAGCAGCACTTCCCAGGGGATGCGGCGCAAGTCCGCGCCGATGATGAGCGTGCCGCCCTGCTTCGTCCCGTCGGGCAAGGCAAAGAGCAGCAGCCCCGCCAGCAGCGCGATGGTCGTGTCGTTGAATTCCGCCAGCCCTGGCAGCTCGCGCAACAGCGGGCCCGCGATCCAGGCCGCGGCGGTCACGATGAAAACTGCGGTCACGCGCCGCTCGGCGATCGACATCGGCCCGAGGGCCGTGCGCGCCTCGATCAGCCGGTCCCGCGCGGTCGCCTGCGAGCCGAGCTTGAACGGGAATGCGACCTTGACCAGCACCAGCCAGGCGATGGGCATCAGGAGCAGCACCGTCGGGACGCCGAATACGAGCCACTGCGCGAAGCTGATGGTCTCGCCGTAGTTCTGCTGCATGAAGCCGATCACCAGCGCATTGGTCGCGGTGCCGACCGGCGTGCCGAGCCCACCGATGGTCGCTGCGTAGGCGACGCAGAGCACGATAGCGGCGGCGAAGTTCTTGGCGTTGCGGTCCTCGGTGGCCGCATCCGGAGCGACGATCGCCGCCACCGACATCGCAACCGGCAGCATCATCAAGGTGGTCGAGGTGTTCTGCACCCAGAGGCTCACGAATCCGGTCGCGCACATCATGCCGAGCACGAGGCCGAGCGGATGGCCGCCGGCGCGCGCGACGATCGCATAGGCGATGCGCCGGTGCAGGTTGCTGCGTTCCATCGCGAGCCCGAGCAGGAATCCGCCGAGAATCAGGAACAGCGTCGTATTGCCATAGCCGCCCGCGAGATCCGCTGCGGATGCCGCACCGAGCGGCGGCAGCACCGCGAGCGGCACCAGCGCAGTCACGGCAAACGGCAGCGCTTCGCTCGCCCACCAGGTCGCCATCAGCGCCATCACGCCGGCGACCTGCCAGCCTGCCGGCGTCAGGCCGGCCGGTGGCTCGATCGCGAGTGTCGCCAGGAGTGCTGCGGCGCCGAGCACGAGGCCCAGGTTCTGCGCCACGGTCCTGCCGCTTCCGCCGTTCATTTCCGCTCCCTGCCGCGTCGGGGCGCGTCAGTATAGAGTGACGAAGTTTTATCGGAGTGCCCCTGCATGCTGGATACGATCGTCGTCGCCGGAAGCGGCCATGCCGCCGCGCAGGCCGTGGACAGCCTGCGGCGCGACGGCTTCGGCGGACGCCTGGTGATGGTGGCCGCCGAGCCCGTGCTGCCCTACCAGCGTCCGCCGTTGTCCAAGAAATACCTGGCAGGCGAGCTGGAGCGCGATCGACTGCCATTCCGTCACGCGGCCTATTACGAGGGCATCCACTGCGAATTGATGCTGGGAAATCCGCTGACCGGGATCGACGCGGCGGCGCGCAAGCTCAAGCTCGCTGACGGCGGCACGCTCGACTATGACCGGCTCGTGCTCGCGATCGGCGGCCACGCGCGTCCGCTGTTGGTTCCCGGCGCCGATCTCGCGGGCGTGCATGTGCTGCGCACGCTCGCCGACGTCGACGCGATCCGCGCACGCATTTCGCCGGGCGTCCGCGTCGCGATCGTGGGCGCCGGCTATATCGGCCTCGAGTGCGCGGCGACGCTGCGCAAGCTGGGGCTCGAGGTGACGGTGATCGAGATGCTGGAGCGCGTGATGAACCGCGTGGTCGCGCCCGAGATGTGCCGTTTCTATCACGACGAGCACCTGTCGCACGGCGTGCAGGTCCTGACCCGCAAGCAGGTCCGCGCTTTCTCGGGCAATGGCCGCGTCGCCGCGGTCGAATGCACGGATGGCACCCGGGTGCCCGCCGATCTCGCGATCGTCGGTATCGGCATGGTCCCGAACACCGGGCTTGCCGAGGCGGCGGGCATCCGCTGCGACAACGGCATCGCGGTGGATGCGCATTGCCGCACCAGCGACCCGGACATCTACGCGATCGGCGACTGCTGCAGCCATCCCAGCCCGCGCTACGGCCGCCGCATCCGCCTCGAATCCGTGGACAATGCCTTCGAGCAGGCGAAGACCGCGGCGGCGAATATCTGCGGAAAGACCGTAGTGCACGACAAGACGCCGTGGTTCTGGTCCGACCAGTACGAACTCAAGCTCCAGATCGTGGGCCTGAGCCAGCATTACGACCAGGTGGTGCTGCGCGGCGACCCGGCCAGCCGCTCGTTCAGTTGCTGCTACCTGCGCGGTGGCGAGCTGATCGCACTCGACGCCGTGAACCACGGCAAGGATTTCATGGCGGCGCGTAAGCTGATCGCCGAGCGCGTGCGCCCGGATCCGGCGCGACTCGCGGACGATGCAATCGCGCTCAAGGAGACCGTGGCCTGAATCAGCGCTGCCGGCGCTCCGGCTCGTCCAGCATCTGCTCCGCCGCTGCCCGTACTTTCGGGTCCATGTCGATCGCACCCTGCTGCAGCACCTGGCGCGCCTCGGCCGTGCCGACATTGCCGAGCGCCTCGACCGCGTCCTGGCGCACGCGTGGATCGGTATCGTTCAGGGCAAGCGCCAGATAGCTCACCGATGCCGCCGGCTCGAAGCCTGTCAGCGCCTCGATCGCCGCGCGGCGCACCTCCGGATCGGGGTCCGCCAACGCCTGTCCGACGAATCCCGCGTCGGCCTCGACGCCCGCGTCCGCGAGACCGTAGACCGCCTCGTGCCGGGACGCCGGATGGGCGTCATCGCGGAGGACTGCGGCCAGGTCAACCAATGCCGGCGAAGCCTCCTGCTCGTCCGGATCCGGCGCCGGCTGCGCGGGCGCCTGGGGAGCATTGCCCTCGGCCACACTCGCCGGCTGCGAAACGGGTCGGGGCGCTTCCGACTGGAAGCACCCCGACACCATCAGCAGCACGACGATCAGACCCGTGTTGCCTTCCGCCCGCTTCATTCGATCTCGAAGCAGCTCTCGGCCGCGGTCTGGTTGCCGTTGTCGAGCTTGGTCACGATCTCGAATTTCATCTCGCCGTCCGCCAGCCCGGTGAAATCCTCGGGAAACTCGAATGCCGTCACGTTCGCAGGCAGGAGTGCGGAGAAAACGAGCACCGCCGGATTCTGCCCTTCGCGCTCGATCTCCCCGATCACCTCGTACTGTTGCACTTTCACGGCAACGCCGGTCTTGCCGATGCTCTGGTGCGATTGCGTCACGGCGTTCCAGTCGAGCGTCACCGGCTCGCTGACGACCGGCAGCGTCGCGTCGCAGTTCGCCGCGGCGGGCTTGTTGTTGACCCGGATGTTTCCGGGGCGGCGCGCGATCATATGCGAAAGCCTGAGCTCGGCTTCGAGCTCCTCGCCCTCGAGCGTGATGCCCTCGATCTCATAGATGCCCTGCGGGAAGCGCTTCAGGAACGCAGCCGGCGACAGCTCGTCAAACGAGGGTTCGTCGCTCTCGAAGAAAATCTCGGTCATGCCCTGCTTGCGCAGGTTGCCGCGGATCCAGACGTTCATCAGCAACTGTTCGTCCGGGCCCTCGATTTCGAGGCTCTTCCAGGCATCGCCGTCGATCAGACCATGGATGCCGAGGTCGCCGTCCGTATCGTTCAGCTCGAAGTAGAGCTGCGCCTCCTCGAAGGGTATTTCTTCCGCTTCCTGGCCGAAGCCGGCCTGGGCCGTCAGTGCCATCACCGTGCCGCCGAGCGCAAGCGACACCAGCGCCCTGATTTTCCGTGTGCTATTCATCTTGAAGCCTCCGGGTATTGCCACCAATCAATGAGACGCGCGTCACGGTGCGATCCTTCGCGCCGACACGCTTCTTTCCGGGGCCGGCAAGCGGGATAATGCGGGCATGAACGAAGAGGACACCAGGCTGGACAACGTCGAGCGTGAATTCCGCGCGATGCTCGCAAAGATGACCGGCGGACTCGCGCCACAGGACTACGGCGCCGCATTCTGGGACTGGTGGCTGAACCTGGCGAAATCGCCCGCCAAGCAGGCGGAGCTCCAGCAGACGGCGATCAAGCAGGCCATGGACCTGTGGCGCTTTCACGCCGAGGCCGCGCAGGGCAAGCCGCTCGCGCCGACCGAGACCGGCGATCGCCGCTTCTCGAATCCCGCCTGGCAGCAGTATCCATTCAATGTGTTCGCGCAGGCCTTCCAGAACGGAATGTCGCTGTTACAGCAGTCGGCGCGCGGCGTCGAGGGCGTCGAGCCGCGCAATGCGCAGCTCGTGGAATTCGCCGCGCGCCAGGCCGCCGAGCCGCTGTCGCCGGCCAACAATCCGCTGACCAACCCGGAGGTGCTGCAACGCACGGTCGCGGAACGCGGCCAGAACCTCGCCCGCGGCTACAAGAATTTCCTGGACGACATCGAGCGTACGCTGAACGGCGGAGCGACGCCGGGAACCGAGGACTTCCGCGTCGGCGAGACCGTCGCCGTGACGGAGGGCAAGGTCATCCTGAAGAACGACCTGATCGAGCTGATCCAGTACGAGCCGACGACGCCGGATGTCCACGCCGAGCCGGTGCTGATCGTGCCGGCCTGGATCATGAAGTACTACATCCTCGATCTGTCGCCGAAGAACTCGCTGGTCGCCTGGCTGGTGGACCAGGGATACACGGTATTCATGATGTCGTGGAAGAACCCGACCGCCGCCGACCGCGAGCTCGGCATGGACGACTACATCCGGACCGGCGTTTACGCCGCGCTCGATGCCGTCGCCGCCGTGGTGCCGGACCGCGGGATCCACGCCGTCGGCTACTGCATCGGCGGCACGCTGCTTTCGATCGCGGCCGCGGCGCTTGCGGAATGGGGAGACACGCGCATCCAGGACGTGACCCTGTTCGCCGCACAGACTGACTTCAGCGAGCCGGGCGAGCTTTCGCTCTACATCAGCCCGGCCCAGGTCGAGATGCTGGAGGCGCTGATGTACAAGGAAGGCGTATTAGACGCGAAGCAGATGGGCGGCGCCTTCACCATGCTGCGCGCCCACGACCTGCTGTGGCAGCCCGCCGTCAAGTCATACCTGAAGGGCGAACGCGACGGCATGATCGACCTGATGGCCTGGAATGCCGATGGCACGCGCATGCCCTGGAAGATGCACACGGAATATCTGGTCGGGCTGTACCTGCGCAACGATCTCGCCGAGGGCCGCTTCAAGGTCGAGGGCGAGACCGTCAAGCTCGCCGACATCCGCGTGCCCATGTTCGTGGTCGGCACCGAGACCGACCACGTCGCACCGTGGAAGTCGGTCTACAAGGTGAGCGGGCTCACGGGCTCGCCCGAGTTCACCTTCCTGCTGACCAGTGGCGGCCACAATGCCGGCATCGTCAGCGGCCCGGTCAATCCGAAGCGCCGCCACCGCGCGCGCACCGTGCGCGAAGGCGAGCCGCGGATCGGCGCCGACGAGTGGTTCGAGACGACTGCGCCGCTGCCCGGGTCCTGGTGGCCGGCCTTTGCAGACTGGCTCAAGACGCATTCATCCCCCGAGCGCGTGCCGCCGCCGGCCATGGGCGCACCTGAAGCCAGTTATGCGCCGCAGGCGGACGCACCGGGAGAGTACGTCAGGCAGCGCTGAACTTATCGTCCTGGTGGCGATGCAGGCTCCTGAACAAGGCCTCGGGACCATTCGACCCCGAGGCCTCGAACACGCTCAACTAACACCGGTTATTTCTTGGTCTTCTGGAACGCGTGGTTGAACACGTAGTTCGCGACTCGGCGCCCCTGCGCGATGCCGGCGGTCTTGTCGAACTCCCAGTGAATGCCGAGGTAGATGCGGCTTTGACCGTTTTCCTCCTCGGCCTCGCTGAACGACTTGAAGTTCCGTGGCACGAATGGACGCACCTGGCCGTCGTTGCCCACGGTTACGCCGTTCAGCTCATCCGAGACAAAGGTGAACGCCACGCGGTCCGTGCCGTAGAAGCGGCGCAGGATCTGGAACAACGCGCCGCCGAAGGTGGCGTGGCCGGAAGGATAGGCGGGGAATGGCGGCGTGAAGTTCGGGCCGGCAAGATTGCTCGCGGGCGCGCCGAGCGGCATGAAGTCCGGGTCGCCGAAAGTCGCGGGATTGCCGTCGCCGGTGCCGGTTGGCCCGGTGTCCTCGTCCGCTTCGCGAATGCCGGTGACCGGCCGCCAGAAGTCGTAGTGGAACTTCGATTCCCAGCTCGCTATCCCGGCGTCGGCCATCGCCACGTTCACGAGCGCGAACAGGCGCGCGAGCTTGATGACGTTGTCGCTGCGCTCGCTGACGGTGGCCACGATCTGGTTGTAGAGCCGGGGTGGCGCGCACAGGCTCGGCGTGCCGTCATAGGCCCAGTAGATGCCGATCTGCGTCTGCTCGTCCGTGCGCTCGGTCGGCGTGATCGCCCCGTCGCCGCCGAGCGCCTTCGCCTCGTTGAAAGCGCGGGTGTAGGCCTCGCTTCCCAGCGACGGCGGTGACGGCGTGCGAAACTGCTTGCCCGAGTGCAGCACGAACGGCCGCACCTTGCCCCATTTTGCGCCGAGCGCGATCGGCGCAAGGCTGACCGGGTCCTGGCGCCAGTGGCCGGACTCGTCGCTTGTGATCCACTCCGTTCCCATCTGCGGATCGGAGCCCTTCGCGCCGTCGTGTTTACGCATCGCGAGAATGGCAGCGGCGGCACGCCGTCCGATGCGAATGCCTTCCTGCCGTGCGCGCCAGTCGCCGCGGATCTGCCTGAGGTCTTCGGCGAGGAGCTTGTCGAACCTCTTGCGCTGCGCCGGGAACACGCCGACCAGCGTGTCGTGCGCTGCCTTTGCTATCGCCGTGTCGATGGATGCGCTGCGGGACGCGGGCCGTATGCCCGTATAGCTCTGGTACCCACTGACGATGGCATTGACCGCGTCGAACATCGCGATGTGGACGATCGCCATTGCGCGGCTCGCCCGGCCCGGGCCGAGCTGCTCGCCGAACTCGCGGTCTTCGCCGGCCGCGGGCGGCGTGTGGTCGAGGCCGCTCGCATCGACGGCGACCTGGTTCCAGTAACGCAGCGTATCGGCGGCCGCAGCATGGCGCCGCGGCCGCCGGGTCTGCGGCATCTGCACGGGCAACGGGCGCGACTCGAACCGGGGTCCGAGGAATTCGCGCCCCGTGCGCGATGTCTCGGCCCCTGCCGGCGCTCCCAGCATCGCGAGGAGCGTTCCGAGAATCAGGGCAGTCTTGATTTTCGTCATGGTCATCACTTCGCAATGTCAAAAGTTTGCTGAGACGCGGGTGAGCCAGGCCGCCGAAATCGACGGCCTGGACTTCCCCATTCCCTTACGGCAGCGAATGAGCCGCGAACTGGACGTTGGCGTTCGGGCACGTCGCCGCGGCGATCTCCTCGGGCGTGCAGCCGCCATTGAAGCTCGCAATCTGCCCGGCGACCTCGCCGGCCGCTGCTGGCCCGTGACTGCGCAGCACGATGTGAATCTCGGCTCCCCTGGCCCGCCGGAGGCCCGGACCGAACCGGACTTCACCGGGCGGCTTGCCGGTCTCGAGTGTCGCCTCCACCTGGGCCGCGCCGGTGCCGTTCGCCACGAAGCCGCCGCCCCAGAGGAGCGAGGCCAGGACGCGGGGATCTCCGACCGAGATCGGCGTCGCGCCGACCGGCAGGTCGTCGAGTCCGCAGCCATCCACGCAGAACTGGGGACGGTTGAACACGACCCACCACCAGGAATACGCGCCGTTCGCGGCCAGGCCGGTGGTGCTGATGGTGGCCTCGACGGAGGTGTTATAGCGCGTCAGGACCGAAGCCCCGACCACGGCCGGACCGATCGGAAACACGGCCATGTCGCTGACAGTCACTTTCGGGCGCCCCGGCCCTTGCGGCTTGTTATCGGTGGAGCCTGCGATGACCGGCAGCAGGAGCGCCGGAAGCGCCGCAGCCGCGGCGACGAAACGCATTGACGTAAAGCTTTTCATGACAGTCCTCCCGAAGGTTTTTCAAGGACGCTCACGCTGCCGCGGGCGCGAGTCGCCGTCCTGACGATTCCCCGATATCGCCCTGATATCGATCTGATATCGTTCTCCGGCCGCAAATGAACGCAGCCTTCAGGGATGGGCAGGCGCTTGGGCAGGGCTTTCGGCTCGGCGAGCTCAGGGTCGATCCACGCGCGGGCGAGGTCAGCGGCCCCGGCGGACAGGCGCAACTCGATCCCAGGGTCATGGACGTTCTCTTGGTGCTGGCGCAGCACGCCGGGCAGGTCGTGCTGCGCGAGGATCTGCTGGCGCGGCTATGGCCGAACTCGGTCGTGACGGACGATGCACTGTCCCGGTGTATCTACGACCTGCGCCGGCAACTCGCGCGGGCGGGCGGCAGCGACCGGTTCAGGGCGCTGCTCGAGACCGTGCCGAAGCGCGGCTATCGCCTGGCGGGCGAAGTCACTCCCCTCGATTCGCATGCCGCCGCGCAATCGCGAAGGCGCATGGATTGGCTTTTCCCGGTACTTGCGGCGATGGCCGTGATTGCCGTGACGTGGTTTGCAATTGGCCGCCAGGCAATCGATCCGGGAACGGGGCCGCAGCCCCCGCCCGCGAATGCTCCCGAGCACTCGATTGCCGTGCTGCCATTCCTCGACCTGAGCCCGACGCAGGACCAGGCGTACCTGGCGGATGGCATTGCGGAGGAGATCCTCACCCGCCTGGCCGAAGCCGGCAATCTCCGGGTGATCGCACGAACCTCGTCCTTCGCCTTTCGCGGCAAGCCTGCAGACATCCGCGACATTGCCGCCAAGCTGAACGTCAGTCATGTGCTCGAGGGAAGCATTCGCCGCTCCGGCGCCAGCATCCGGATCACGGCGCAACTCATCGCTGCATCCGATCATTCGCACGTCTGGTCGGAATCCATCGACTGGGACCTCGGGGAGCTGTTCGCGGTCCAGGACGGCATCGCGGCCTCGGTCGCGACCGCGCTGCAGGTGACGCTGGACGGACGCGCGCCACACCGGCGGATGCCGGCCAGCGTCGAGGCATACGAGCGGTACCTGGAAGGGCATTTCCATTACAACCGCCGCGCACCCGGCGACATCGAGCGTTCCGCCCGCCATTTCGAGGAAGCAACTGCCATCGATCCGCGGTACGCGCGGGCTTGGGCAGCCCTTTCCGGCGCCTACAGCCTGCTGGCGCCGCAGGGCGGCCAGGCTCGCGAGGATTGGCGCCGCCGACAGGGCGAAGCCGCGCACACGGCCGTCGACCTCGACCCGCGCCTCGCCACCGCCCATGCGCGCCTGGGCCGGTATTACTACCAGACCGGAGATCTCGAGCGAGGTCGGGCACATTCGCAACAGGCGCTTGCGCTCGATCCTGACGATCCGCTGGTGCTCGGATTCAGCGCCATGCAAGCCATTTGGCGTGGCGACATGGCGGGAGCCGTGTCGGCGCAGCGCCGGGTCGTCGAGCTGGATCCCATGTCATTTGCGCAGCGCAACAACCTCGCGCACTTCCTGCTTGCCACCGGTCGCCTGGACGAGGCCTTGCGGGAATTTCGCAGGGCGCTGGAACTGAATCCGGACGATGCATGGGAAACGGGAACGGACATGGCGCGCATTCTCGCGGTGCAGCAGCGCTACGATGAGGCATATTCGATCGTTGCAGGGCTGCCGGAAGGCAATTTGCGCGACCACGGGCTGGCATGGCTGCACGATGCGCCTGGCCGCCGGACGGAGGCGAACCGCGCGCTGCAGCGACTGACCGCGGATCCAGGCGACACGGAAGAAACGGTCAGGCTCGCCGAGACCTATGCGTTTCGCGGACGGAAGGATGAGGCCTTGACGTTGCTGCAGTCGCACAGGACCGCACTCGCCCGCGAAAAAGACGACGCGGCGAGCCGGATCTGGAGGCTGGCGCAAAACCTGCGCACTTCCTACCACCTCGCTCCGCTGCACTCCGATCCACGCTGGGCCCCACTGATTGCAGAACTGGAATGAACGCACCGACGCATCCGCAAGGCGGCTGGCCGCTCGAGAAGGGCTTCCAGCTCGGTGAGTTCCGGATCGACCCGCGCGCGGGCGAGGTGACCGGTCCGGGCGGCGCCGAGAAGCTCGACCCCAAGGTCATGGACGTGCTGGTGGCGCTCGCCGAGCACGCGGGGCAGGTTGTGCTGCGCGAAGACCTGCTGTCGCGGCTGTGGCCGAACGCGGTCGTGACCGACGATGCGCTGTCGCGTTGCATTTACGAGCTGCGCCGGCAACTGAGCCAGGCCGGGGGCGACGAGAGCTTCAAGGCGATGCTGGAGACCGTGCCGAAGCGCGGCTACCGGCTGAACGCCGAGATCACGCCGTTGCCGGCTGCGGCCGCCGCTCCGCGCCAGCCCGGTCGCAAATGGGCGGCGGTTGCGGTGGCCGGCGCAATCCTCGCTGCCGCCGGCTTGTGGTTCACGCTCGGCCCGCGCGCCGCCGCTTCCATCGCCGTCCTGCCATTCGTCGACATGAGCAGCGGCCAGGACCAGGGGTATTTTTCGGACGGCGTCTCCGAGGAGATCCTCAACCTGCTGAACAAGGCGCCGGACCTGACGGTGAGCGCGCGCACCTCGTCATTCGCATTCAGGCAACAGGCGATCAGCATTCCCGAGATCGCCGAGAAGCTCGGTGTCACGCATGTGCTCGAGGGCAGCGTGCGCCGGTCGGGCGACCGGATCCGGATCACCGCCCGCCTGGTCGAGGCGTCCAGCAATTCGCAGCAGTGGTCGGAGACCTTCGACCGGGCGGCCGGCGACCTGTTCGCCGTCCAGGACGAGATCGCCGCTTCCGTTGCCACGGCGCTTCGCACCACGCTCGAAGGCGCGGCGCCGCGGGGCCCGACTCCGGAAAGCGCGGCAGCCCGGGACCTTTTCTATCGGGGACAATACTTCTACAACCGCCGCGCGCCCGGCGACATCGAGCGCGCCGCGAAGCATTACCACGAGGCACTGGAAATCGAGCCCGCCTACGCCCAGGCCTGGGCCTCGCTCGCGGGCGCGTATTCCCTGCTCGCCTACCAGGGCGCCATCCCACGGGATGTCGCCCTCGCGAAGCAGGGCGAGGCCGCGCGCAAGGCCGTCGAACTCGATCCGAATCTTGCCATGGGCTATGCGAGGCTCTCGCAATACCACTGGGACATCGGCGATCCCGGGACCGGCTACAAGATCTGGGACAAGGCGCGGGCGCTGGATCCGGACGACCCGCTGGTGCTGAATTTCTCCGCCGGCCTCGCCATGCGCGACGGCGATGCAAGCCTGGCCATCAAGTACCAGCGCCGGCTGCTGGCGCAGGATCCGATCTCGGCCGGCCCGCGCGCGAACCTGGGCACCTACCTGCAGGCCGCCGGCAAGCTCGAAGAGGCGAAGAACGAGTTCAGGAAGGCGCTGGAACTGAATCCTGATCTCGGCCCGGGGGTCGATCTCGCGGTCGCCCGCATCCTCGTCCTTCAGGGCCGGTTCGACGAGGCCCGTGCCGCGATTGCCCGCCTGCCGGAAGCCGGGTTGCGCGATCACGGCAACGCCCTGCTAACCCATGCAGAAGGCCGCCGGGCAGAAGCCGACGCCGCGCTCGAGCGCCTGGTCGAACAATCGACGATGACGCCCGACATCCGACTCGCGGAGGTCTACGCATTCCACGGTCAGAATGAGGAAGCCTTCGAGGCGCTGCAGGGCCTCCAGGACGCGATCGAATGGAACCATCCGTCGATAGTGTCCCAGATCTGGTCGTGGCAGGTGGAGCTGTGGGTGTCTCCATTCCTGAAATCGCTGCACGGCGATCTGCGCTGGCAGGGCCTGGTCGACGAGCCGCCCTTTCCGACCGCTGCGTCAGCGGGCTGAAACCGCTCAGTCCTCGACCGGCGTCCAGCGTGCCGCGCGGCGCGTATTGCGATTGCTGCTGGTTTCCCCTTCGTAGGACATAGGTTGTGCTGCCGGCAGTCCTTCCGGCTGCGGATCCATCGAGCGCAAGTTCAGGACGAACAGCGGCCGGCCGTCCTCCTCGGTCAATGCGCCGAGGTAACCCCCGCAATGCACGCAGAAAATGAAGTCCGCGGTCTTGTGGCCGAAGCGATAGCGCGCCAGCAGCTGCGGCTCGCGATGAACGAAGCGCAGCGAGCCCGCGGGGTCGGAGGTGTAGATCCCGCCGTGCTTCAGGCAGAACGAGCACTGGCAGGCGCGCACCGACCAGGCGGCCGGCGCGACCGCCGTGCGGAATTCGAATCCGACGGCGCCGCAATGGCATTGCCCGCGGTAGGCGCTCATTTGCGCAGGCTCGACGGCAGTTCCTCGAACTTCGCGGCGTGCGGCATCGCGGCGAGCGCCGCATGCAGGTCCGCGGGCGGTGCGATCAGCTTGCGCGCCGCCAAGTCGAGCCAGCCGCCTTCGCTCCGGATGCGCGCCGCCCGCTTTCCGTCGCCGGCCAGGATCTCGTTGACCAGGCGAAAGCGCGAACCGTCCGCCGAGATGCCGGCGAGCGCCAGCGTGACCGCGATCGGTTCGAGCAAGCCGATCTCGCGGAAGTACTCGAGCTCGTCGCGGCGCACGACCGGGCCGATCCGGCGCTTCGCGAACTCGGTCACCGGAAAGCCGTTCTGCTTGAAGTAGCTCATGCGCGCATCCACGCACTTGTCGAGATACGCGACATTAGCCATGTGCCCGTTCGCGTCCATGTCGGCCCAGCCGGCGATGGTCGAGATGGAAAAAGCGCCTGCGCTCACGTGATGCAGTAGAAGTTGAGCTTGTTGCCGTCAGGGTCGCGGAAATAGGCGCAATACCAGCCGTCGCCGCGCGGGCCCGGCGCGCCTTCGTCCTTGCTGCCGAGAGCCAATGCCTTCCGGTGCATGGCATGAACCGTGCCCCAGACGATGAAGGTGTCGTAATTCATCAATCGTTTCGCACCCAGGGAGCCGAGCAACTCGTCGTAGTATTTTGCCGCTCGCTTGATGTCATTCGTCCCGAGCGTCACGTATCCGATCATGGTCGCCCTCCGGTGGGGTCAGTGGACCGCATCGATGAATGATCGCAGTTTTTCCGCGTCGAGCCCGCCCTCGATTCGCAGGCTACTGCAAACGTCGACACCCGAAGGCCGGACGCGCTCGATCGCCTCGCGGACATTGCCCGGGTGCAGGCCACCCGCCAGCAGCACCGGAATGCCGGTGGTCTCGCAGATGCGCCGGCTGTGAGCCCAGTCATGCACGCGGCCCGTGCCGCCCAGTTCCTTCACGGCCAGGCGCGGATTGCCCGAATCGAGCAGCAGCGTATCGACCAGCGCCGCGGCGCTACGCGCCTCGTCCACCGATTCCGGCCCGCTCACATGGATCACCTGCACCAGCCGCACGCCCGGGACCAGCCGGCGAAGCCGCCTGAGTTCGGGCGCGGCGACCTCGTCGACGAGTTGAATGGCCGTGGTGCCGCAGCGCCGTTGTTGTTCCGCGATCGCCTCCGCGTCCTGAAGCGCAGTCAGGAGAAATGTCTCCGTCGGAGCCGGCACCTGGGAGGCGATCTCCGCAATCATCTCCTCCGGTATCGGGCCTGGGCCACTCGGCATCGCGGAGACGAGGCCGATCGCGGAAGCGCCCGCGGAGATCGCGAGCCACGCCTCGTCCAGATCCGCAATGCAGCACACCTTGACGAACAGGCGCCTCCGGTGCGCAAGCCCCGCTGCTGCCTTGGTCACCGTTACTTCCAGGTTCTCGCCGTTTTTTTGAAGTTCTCGCTCCTGCCAGGCACGACGCAGAATCGCTGGCCGGTCGGCGCTTCCATGACGACCCATTGCTTGACATTCGAAATCCGCTTCGCGCCCAGTTTCTCGAGCCGCTGCACCTCGGCCTCGATGTCGTCGGCCGCGATATCGAGATGCGCGCGGCTTTCGTGATCGACGGTCTGCACTTCGATGACCATGCGCTTTTCCGGGTCGTCGAGGGCAATGTAGGTTTCGCCCTCCTCTCCCGGCAGCGCGCGCATCTCCATGCCGAGCGCGGCCGACCAGAATTCAGCGGCCTGCTGCAGGTCCTTGGTCCTGCAATCGATGATGAATCCGGCAAGCTTGCTCTTGTGCATGACTACCTGACCTCTGCGCCCATGATTGGCAATTCCATGTAGACGTCGCAGCGCGCGAACTCACTGGCGTGGGGATCGGCTTTCCGGCGGAACCCGAGGCGTTCATACAAGCGGATTGCCCCGCCCAGCTTGCGGTTGGTCTCGAGACAGACGAGCTCGGCGCCCACCATCCGTGCCCAGTCGATCGCGGCCGCGCCCAGCAGCTCGCCGATGCCGCGTCGCTGGTGCGAATCCGCGACCGCCATTTTCGCCAGTTCGTACCGCGCCGGGCCGACATGCAACATCGCCACCGTGCCGACCGCCTGGTCGCCATCCATCGCGAGGAAGACCTGTCCGCCGGTCGCGATGATCGAGCCCTGCGGGTCGTCGAGCACCCGGCGATCCGCAGCCTCGACCGTGAACAGGCGCTCGATCCAGGCCAGGTTGAGACGCCGGAAAGCCGCGGCGTGTTGCGGCACGAACGGCACGATCGCGATCCGGCTCAAAGCTTGGCCACCCCTGCCCATTCCCTGGCCAGCAATCCGAAGAAGGCAGTGTCCTGGATTTCTCCGTCCACGTTCCAGCGCTCGCGCAGAAGGCCCTCGCGCTTGAAGCCGAGCCTGCTGAGGATCCGCTCGGAGCCGGTATTGCGTGGATCCACGTCGGCCTCGAGCCGGCGAAGCCGGAGCGCACCGAACGAGAAGTCGAGCAGTGCGCTCAGCGCTTCCTTCATATAGCCCTTGCGCCAGTACTCGCTCGCCAGGCAATAGCCGAGCTCGGCACGGGCGTTGCGGGCGTCGAGATGAAACAGCGTGCAGGTGCCGAGCACGCGCCGGTCGGCGTTCCGCTCGACCGCCCACTGGAACAGCGTCTTGTCGCGGAATCCCGCGTGAATGCGCCTCAGGAGATCCTCCGCCTCCGCGCGATCGGTCATCGCGGGCGTCGACCAGTAGCGCATCATCGCGCGGTCGGAAAATATCTCGAACAGCGAATCGACATCCTGGCCGGCAAGCCAGCGCAGATTCACGCGCGGCGCATCGATGGCCGGCAACCGGTCGCCATCGATCATGACTGCAACAACTCTTCGTAGGTCGCGAGGTCGCCGGCCGAGAAGCAACAGAAGACGACCTCGCGCAGGCTCGTGGCGCGCGGGATGGTTTCCCAGACGGTCGTCACGGCGACGAGCGCCGCGGCCTGACGCGGGTATTCGTAGGCGCCCGTGCTGATGCACGGAAACGCGATCGATGCGCAAGCGTGCTGGTCCGCGATCTCGAGCGAGCGGCGGTAACAGGATGCGAGCAACGCCTGCTCGTCGGACCCGCCGCCCTTCCATACCGGTCCGACCGTATGTATCACGTGCCGCGCCGGCAGCCGGTAACCCGCGGTGATCTTCGCATCGCCCGTCGAACAGCCGCCGAGCCGGCGACATTCGGCCAGGAGCTCCGGTCCGGCCGCCCGGTGAATCGCACCGTCCACGCCGCCGCCGCCCAGCAGCGATTCGTTCGCCGCGTTGACGATGGCGTCGACCACGAGCGCGGTAATGTCACCCTGGATTGCACGAACGTGCGGCGACGTGCTCATCGCTCAGGCGAGCCTCGCTTCCAGGTCGTATTCGGAGGCAGCGGTCACGCGCACGTCGGCGAACTCGCCGACCGGCAGCTTCGCCGCGCCCCGGCCGGTGACATGCACGACGCCGTCGATTTCCGGCGCATCCGCTTCGCTGCGCGCGACCGCCGTGGCGCCGTCGATCCTGTCCACCAGCACGCGAATCCGCTGTCCGACGCGCTTCGCCAGGCGGCGCGCGCTGATCGCCTGCTGCGCCTGCATGAAACGGTGCCAGCGTTCTTCCCTGACCTCGTCCGGCACCGGGTCCGGAAGCTCGTTCGCCGCCGCGCCTTCGACCGGTGAGTAGCGGAAGCAGCCGACGCGGTCAAGCTCTGCCTCCTCCAGCCAGTCGAGCAGGATCTGGAAGTCCCCCTCGGTCTCGCCCGGAAATCCGACGATGAAAGTGCTTCGGATGACGAGCTGCGGCAGCTCCCCGCGCCAGCGGCGGATGCGAGCCAGCGTGTTTTCCGCGTGCGCGGGCCGGCGCATCAGCTTCAGGATCCGTGGGCTGCCGTGCTGGAACGGGATGTCGAGATACGGCAGCAGCCTGCCGTCGGCCATCAGCGGAATGACCTCGTCCACGTGCGGATAGGGATAGACATAGTGCAGCCGCACCCAGGGACCGACCTCCGCGAGCTCCCGCGCCAGGTCGATGAAGCACGACCGGATCTCGCGGCTGCCCCACGGTTCAGCGCGATAGCCGAGATCGGCGCCGTAGGCGCTGGTGTCCTGGGAGATCACCAGCAGCTCGCGCACGCCCGCGTTCCTGAGCCGCACGGCCTCGTTCAGCACCTGGGAAATGGGCCGGCTGGCGAGCCTGCCGCGCATCGAAGGGATGATGCAGAACCGGCAATGGTGATTGCAGCCCTCGGAGATCTTGAGATACGCATAATGCCGCGGCGTCAGGCGCACGCCCTGCAGCGGCACCAGGTCGAGAAACGGGTCGTGCTTCGGCGGCAGGTGCTCGTGCACCGCACTGACCACTTCTTCGTAGGCCTGCGGGCCGGTCACGCGCAGCACCGCCGGGTGGCGCTCGGTGACCTTCTCCGGTTTCGCGCCGAGACAACCGGTGACGATCACCCGGCCATTCTGCGCAAGCGCTTCGCCGATCGCGTCCAGCGATTCGTGCACCGCGTCGTCGATGAAGCCGCAGGTGTTGACGACGACGAGATCCGCCGACTGGTAGGTCGGCGCCACTTCATAGCCCTCGGCGCGAAGCTGCGTCAGGATGCGCTCGGAGTCGACGAGCGCTTTCGGGCAGCCGAGGCTGACGAAACCGACGCGGGGCGATCTGCTGGTCACGGCATATTTTACCGGTAGAATCCGGGGTATGCGCTTCACGAAGATGCATGGCCTAGGCAACGATTTCATCATCTTCGACGCCCCCGCCGGCGGTGCACCGGAGCCGGATGCCATCCGCCGCCTGGCCGACCGCTATACCGGCATCGGCTTCGACCAGGCTCTGATGCTCGAGCCGCCGCGCCGGCCAGGAACCGCGGTCTATTACCGGATCTTCAATGCCGACGGCCGCGAGGTCGAGCAATGCGGCAATGGCGCCCGCTGCATCGCCCGGTTCCTGAGCGAGCGCAACGCAGCGCCAGCCAAGGAGCTGGTGCTCGACAGCCCGGGCGGGCTGGTGCAGACGAAGATGCAGGGCGACCGGGTATCCGTGACCATGGGCGTCCCGAATTTCGACCCGGCCTCGCTGCCATTCGAGGCCAGCGGGGAAGCTTATGTTTACCCGCTCGCGGTGGGCGCGAGCGAGGTCGAGATCGGCGCGGTCTCGGTCGGCAACCCGCATGCCATCATCCGCGTGCCTTCGGTCGCCGACGCGGCCGTAGCCCGGCTGGGACCTGCGATCGAGCACCATCCGCGCTTCCCGAAGCGCACCAACGTCGGCTTCATGGAAGTCGTGGACCGCGGGCACATCCGGCTGCGCGTGCATGAGCGCGGCACCGGCGAGACCCGCGCCTGCGGCACCGGCGCCTGCGCCGCGGTCGCGGTCGGCCGGCGTCATGGCCTGCTCGAAGAATTTGTGCGAGTCGACTTACCAGGCGGCCGTCTCGACATACAATGGCGGGGACCCGGCGAGCCGATCTGGATGACAGGACCGGCGGAACGGGCCTTCGAGGGGGAAGCGACCATATGACGACACGTCCGGTGCGCGGCGTCGAAATCGCCGAAGTCGACGAGGCGTCCGTCGCCTCCTACCTGGCGGCGACACCCGAGTTCTTCGACCGGCACGCCCAGTTGCTCGCAAAGATCCGGCTGCCCGATGCGCGCGGCGGCGCGACCACCGTATCGCTGCTCGAGCGCCAGGTCGAGGTGCTGCGCGAGCGCAACCGGCAGCTCGAGCGCAAGGTCAAGGACTTCGTCGACGTCGCGCGCGAGAACGACGCGCTCGGCACGCGCGTGCTGGCGATGGCGCGGCGCCTCATCTCGGCGCCGGACCGCGCCGGAGCGATCGCCGCGATCGAGCGGGTTTTGCGCGAGGATTTCGATGCCGGCCAGTCGGTGCTGGTCCTGATCGCGTCCCCCTCAACCGGGGCCCTCATCGAGTCGCGTTTCCTGCGAGTCGTGCCGGCCGATGCGCCGGACCTGCGTTCTTTCGAGACCCTGTTCAGCGCAGGCAAGCCGCGCTGCGGCCAGTTGCGCGATTCGCAGCGGGATTTCCTGTTCGGCGGCGATGCCCAGGAAGTCGGGTCGGTGGCCCTCGTGCCGCTCGGCGCCAAGGGCGCCATCGGCCTGCTCGCCTGCGGCTCGAACGACAGCCAGCGCTTCAATCCGACCATGAGCACGGACTTCCTGGCGCACATCGGGGAATTGATCGCCGCGGCGCTCGCGCGGGACTGAGGAGTCCCGTGCAGGGCAAGGCAGCCGCCTGGATCGGGCGCTACCTGGCCCACCTGCGAACCGAGCGGAGGCTTTCGCCGCATACCGAGTCCGCGTATCGCCGCGACCTCGACGCACTCGCGGCCTGGTGCACGGGCCAGCAGATCACCGGCTGGAAGCAGCTCGACAATTTCCACGTCCGCACGTTTGCCGCACGCGAGCACCGCGACGGCCTCGGGCCGCGCAGCATCCAGCGCCGCCTGTCGGCATTGCGCGGCTTCTTCAACTACCTGATCCGCGAACGCGTCATCGAGGCCAACCCGGCCGCGGACATCCGTGCGCCGAAGGCGGCGAAACGGCTACCGAAGACGCTGGACGTCGACCAGGTTGCAAGCCTGATGAGCCGGCCCGCGACCGATCCATTGCAGCGCCGCGACCTCGCGATGCTGGAGCTGCTCTACTCCTCCGGCCTGCGGCTCGCCGAGCTGGCCGGGCTCGACGTCGTCGACCTCGATCTCGCCGACCGCACCGTGCGCGTGCTCGGCAAGGGCTCGAAGACGCGCATCCTGCCGGTCGGCAGGCAGGCGATCGCGGCGCTGCGCGCCTGGCTCGCGGATCGGCAGTCGCTCGCAAGGGATGGCGCAGGGGCGCTGTTCGTCGGACAGGGTGGCCGCCGCCTCGGTGCGCGCGCGATCCAGCGCCGCATCGGCCGCTGGGCCATCGCTACCGGGCTCGGCGTGCCGCTGCATCCGCATTTATTGCGGCATTCGTTCGCGACGCACTTGCTCGAATCGAGCCGCGACCTGCGCGGCGTGCAGGAACTTCTCGGCCATGCGGACATCAGTACGACACAGGTGTACACGCACCTTGACTTCCAGCACCTCGCCCGCATCTACGACGAAGCCCATCCGCGGGCGAGACGACGCAAGTAACTGATCCCCATGAGCAAAACCACCTTCGATCCGCACGGCACGACGATTCTCTCGGTGCGGCGGGCCGGCTTCGTCGCGATGGGCGGCGACGGCCAGGTGACGGTCGGCAACACGGTGATGAAGGGCAATGCGCGCAAGGTGCGCCGCCTCTATGACGACAAGGTGCTGGCCGGGTTCGCCGGGGGCACGGCCGATGCCTTCACGCTGTTCGAGCGCTTCGAGGGCAAGCTCGAGAAGTACGGCAACCTGACGCGCGCGGCGATCGAGCTCGCCAAGGACTGGCGCACCGACCGGGCACTGCGCCGCCTCGAGGCCCTGCTCTGCGTCGCCGACAAGGAATCCTCGTTCATGATCTCCGGCAACGGCGACGTGATCGAGCCCGAACAGTCGGTCATGGCGATCGGCTCGGGCGGCCCGTTCGCGCTGGCCGCGGCGCGCGCGCTCATCACCAACACGGAACTGCCCGCGCGCGAGATCGTCGAGCGCTCGCTCGGCATCGCCGCCGACATCTGCATCTACACCAACCGCAATCTCGTCATCGACGAACTCGCGACGGACCAGGCCTCCTGACATGGAAACGATGACGCCCCGCGAGATCGTCCAGGAACTGGACAAGCACATCGTCGGCCAGAATGCCGCCAAGCGCTCGGTCGCGATCGCGCTCAGGAACCGCTGGCGCCGCATGCAGGTCGAGGGGCCGCTGCGCCAGGAAATCACCCCGAAAAACATCCTGATGATCGGGCCGACCGGCGTCGGCAAGACCGAGATCGCGCGCCGCCTCGCCCGCCTCGCCCGCGCGCCCTTTATCAAGGTCGAGGCGACCAAGTTCACCGAGGTCGGCTATGTCGGCCGCGAGGTGGACTCGATCGTCAAGGAACTGGTGGACGTGTCGGTCAAGCTGACGCGCGAGGAGGAAGTGGCGAAGGTCCGCCCGCGCGCGACCGATGCGGCGGAGGAGCGGATCCTCGACACGCTCCTGCCGCGCCCGCGCGGCCCGGGTGGAACCGAGCCCGCCCACGGTGACGAGACACGGCAGAAGTTTCGCAAGATGCTGCGCGAGGGCCAGCTCGACGAGCGCGAGATCGAGGTCGAGATGCGCGCGGTGCCGATCGGGCTCGAGATCATGGGCCCGCCCGGCATGGAGGAAATGATGCAGCAGCTTCAGCAGGTGTTCCAGGGCATGGGTGCGGGCCGGACCAAGACCCGCAAGCTGCGCATACGCGAGGCGTTGAAAGCCCTCACCGACGAGGAAGCCGCGAAGATGGTTAACGAGGAGGAGCTTCGTACGCGGGCGCTTTCCAATGCCGAGCAGAACGGCATCGTCTTCATCGACGAGATCGACAAGATCTGCCGGCGCACCGAGACCATGGGCGCCGACGTCTCACGCGAGGGCGTGCAGCGCGACCTGCTGCCGCTGGTCGAGGGCTGCACCGTCAGCACCAAGCACGGCATGGTCAAGACCGACCACATCCTGTTCATCGCCTCGGGCGCGTTCCACATGGCAAAGCCCTCGGACCTGATTCCGGAGCTTCAGGGCCGCCTGCCGATCCGTGTCGAGCTGAACGCGCTGTCGGTCGGCGACTTCGAACGGATCCTGGCGGAGCCGGACGCGTCGCTCTGCGCGCAGTACACGGCCTTGCTCGCGACAGAGGGCGTCGGCATCCGCTTCACGCCCGACGGCGTGCGCCGCATCGCGGAGATCGCCTGGTCGGTCAACGAGCGCACCGAGAACATCGGCGCGCGGCGGCTGCACACGGTCATGGAACGCATGCTCGAGCAGGCGTCGTTCGATGCGGCGGACAAGAGCGGCATCACCATCGACGTGGACGCGGCATTCGTCGACCGGCACATCGCGGATCTCGCCAAGAACGAAGACCTGTCGCGCTACATCCTCTGATGCAGGCGCCTTCCGCGATCACGGTCAGGAAGAAGTCGCGGGTGCTCGAAGTGGCCTGGCCTGACGGCGCTCATTTCGAGCTGCCATTCGAGTACCTGCGCGTTTATTCGCCCTCCGCCGAGGTCCGCGGCCACGGCGGCGGCGAGGGCAAGCTCGAGCTGGCCAAGGAATCGGTGCAGGTGACACGGGTCGAGCCGGTCGGTGTCTACGCCGTGCGCCTGCACTTCGACGACGGCCACAACACGGGTCTCTATAGCTGGGATTACCTGCGCGAGCTCGGCACGCAATACGACCGCAAGTGGGCGCGCTATCTGGAACGCTGCGAGAAGCTCGGCTACGAGCGCAAGCGCCCCGCCTGACGGCCCATGGCCTCCAGCCTGCTCGTACTGCTAGACGACATCGCCACCGTCCTGGACGACGTGTCGGTGATGACCAAGGTTGCCGCCAAGAAGACTGCCGGCGTGCTCGGCGACGATCTCGCGCTGAACGCAGAGCAGGTCAGCGGTGTGCGTACCGATCGCGAGCTGCCCGTGGTGTGGGCGGTGATGAAAGGCTCTGCGCGCAACAAGCTGATCCTGGTGCCCGCTGCGCTCGCGCTCAGCGCGGTTCTGCCCTGGGCGGTCACGCCGATGCTGATGATCGGCGGCTTGTTCCTGTGCTATGAGGGCTTCGAGAAGGTCGCGCACAAGCTGCTGCACGATCCAGATGAGAACCAGGCGCACCAGGCCGCGCACCGCGCGGCGCTCGCCCAATCCCGCGAAGCGGTGCTCGCCGTCGAGAAGGACAAGGTCAAGGGTGCGATCCGCACCGACTTCATCCTGTCCGCCGAGATCATCGTCATCGCGCTGGGCACCGTGGCCGACCGCGATTTCGCCGTGCAGCTCGGCGTGCTGGTCGGCATCGCCGCGCTGATGACAGTCGGCGTCTACGGGCTCGTCGCCGGCATCGTGAAGCTCGACGATCTCGGCCTGCGGCTGAGCCGCATGGCGAGCGCGGCGCTCGCAGCGACGGGACGCGGCATCCTGCGCGCGGCGCCGTGGCTCATGAAGATCCTGTCGGTTGCCGGGACGGCGGCGATGTTCCTGGTCGGTGGCGGCATCCTCACCCATGGCGTTCACGCCGTCGGCGCATGGATCGAGCACGCGGCCGTCGATGCGGCGCAGATTCCGGGCGTCGGCGCGGTGCTCGGCGCATTGACGTCGATGCTGGCCAACGCTCTCGTCGGCGTCGTCGCGGGACTGCTCGCCGTGCTCGCGGTCAAGTTCTTCCGGCGTCTTCGCATCAAGCCTGCCGCGCAATAAGGCGGTCAGGCGGCGAGCCACGATACCGCGCGATCCTCGCGCGCGGCTGCCCGGTTCAGCGCGCTCGCCGAGCCACTTTCCGGCCGCCTTGCGCGCTATCAGGGTAGGAAGTTCGATGCATCGAACACAGGGGAATTCTCCATGATGAAAATCAGAAGTTCTTCGATGTTTGGCGGGAATCTCGTTCTGTTGGCATGTCTGCTGGGATCAGCCGGCCCGGCATCGGCGACCGACGGGCAGATCGTGATCAGCCAGAGCAAGTCCCTGGAGGGGAAGGTTACGCCCGGCGATGCAGCCGGATTCCCGGTGACCATCAGCCGGTCGGGCAGCTATGTTCTTTCGGGCAACCTCACGGTACCCCGCGACAAGTCCGGCATTCAGATCGCGGCTGATGATGTCACGATCGATCTCAACGGCTTCAAGATCAAGGGGAGTGGGTCGACCGGAAACGGTATCGGGCCGGCGCCGGGACCTGAATTGATCCCTCCTTTCCCTGACGGGGTCATGATTCGCAATGGAACGATTGCGAACTTCGGCATCGCCATCAATCTCCACATGTCGGTCAGGACTGTCGATCACCAGGTGCGTGCATTCGACAATGGGTTCGGCATATGGCTCGGTTCCACTTCAGTGGTCAGCGGAAGCGTCGCATCGGGGAACAACGGGTTCGGCATAGTCGTCGGCGCAGGCTCACTGGTCAGCGGGAACAGCGCGACTCGCAATGCCGGCATCGGGTTGGACGTCGAATGCCCCAGCAACATCGTCGGAAATATGGCGCAATTCAATGACGCGATGGACATAAGCGAGTCTCGCGCAGGCTGTACCAAGACCGACAACAACCCCGCCCCCTGAGGGCGGACCGCTGAAAGAAATGCGGTCAGGCCGGGATTGCAGGCGGCCGCCTGACCCGGCCGGCGAGCGCGTATCATGGCCCCGACTAAAGGGCCGCCATGACGAGCGAGACCCCTGCCGGGGAGGTCACTCAGCTACTGCAGCGATGGCGCGCGGGAGACGAGAGCGCGCTGACGTCGCTGATGCCCCTCGTCTATGACGAGTTGCGCGCGCTCGCACGGCGCCACCTCAGTCGCGAGCGCGGCTCCCACACGCTGCAGCGGACCGCACTCGTGCACGAGGCGTTCCTGCGAATGGTCGACCAGACGCAGGTGGACTGGAAGTGCCGGAGCCAGTTCCTCGGCGTCGCCTCGCAGATGATGCGCCGTGTGCTGGTGGATCATGCGCGCCGGCGCGGCGCCGCGAAGCGGGGCAGCGATCCCGAACGAGTCGACTTCGAGGCCGCCCTCGAAGCGATGGACGACGACACGGCGGACGTGGACTTCGAGTCGGTTCACCAGGCGCTCGAGCGGCTCGAGGCGCTCGATCCGGCGCAGGGGCGGCTCGTCGAACTGCGATTCTTCGGCGGCCTCAGCATCCAGGAGGCCGCCGCGGTGATGGAAGTATCACCTGCAACGGCCAAGCGGGAGTGGGCGATCGCGCGGGCGTTCCTGCAACGCGAACTGTCGGCCGGTGGCCCGGCGTGACGCCCGAACGCTGGCAGCGGGTCAAGGACATCTTCTCCGCGGCCAGCGAGCTCGATCCCGTTGCTGCCGGAACCTATCTCGACGAGGCATGCGGCGACGACGCCGAGCTGCGCACCGAGGTCGACTCCCTGCTCAACGCGCATATGGCGGACGAAGCCATCGTCGATCGTCCGGCCGCCGCCTACGTCGCGCGCGACCTCCTGGGGACCGGCGAGGACCGCTGGCTTGGCCGGCGCATCGGTGCGTACGAGATCACCGCGCTCATCGGCCATGGCGGCATGGGCGACGTATACCGCGCGCGTCGCGTCGACGCCGAGTACGACAAGGAAGTCGCGATCAAGCTGGTGCCGGGCGGGTTCCACGCGGCCTACATGCTGCAGCGATTCCGCGCGGAACGGCAGATCCTCGCGAGCCTCGACCATCCCAACATCGCGCGCCTGATCGACGGCGGCGTGACCGAGGACGACACGCCCTACCTCGTCATGGAGCTGGTCGAGGGCGAGCCGCTCGACCGCTACGCAGCCGTGCACGCGCTGCGCATTCGTGAGCGCCTCTCGCTCTTCCTGGACGTCTGCGCCTCCGTCAGCTATGCGCACCAGCGCCTGGTCGTCCATCGCGACCTCAAGCCCGGCAACATCCTCGTTGCGGCCGACGGCACGGTGAAGCTGCTGGATTTCGGCATCGCGAAGCTTCTTCAGCCGGCAGGCAGTGAGACGACGACCGCCCCCACCGTGACGCTCATGCGCACGCTGACGCCCGGCTTCGCGAGCCCCGAGCAGATCCTCGGCAAGCCGGTCACGACCGCGAGCGACGTGTACTCGCTCGGCGTCGTGCTTTACGTCCTGCTGACCGGCCGCAGCCCCTACCGCCGCGCGCCCGACAGCGCGGAGGACGCCATTCGCGAGGTTTGCGACACGGAACCGGTCCGCCCGAGCGTCGCGGCCGCCGAGGTGGCCGCCACGGAACTCGAGAAACCCGGCCGGGACCTCGACGCCATCATCCTGCAGGCGCTGCGCAAGGAACCCGAACGGCGCTACGCCTCGGTCGCGCAGCTGGCCGAGGACATTCAACGCCACCTGGAGGGACGGCCCGTGCTCGCGCGCGGCGAGGATTTTTCCTACCGCGCCGGCAGGTTAGTCCGGCGCCATCGCCTCGAAGTGACGGCCGCTGCACTGCTCGTCGTCACGCTCGTCGCCGCCACGGTCTTTTCGCTGCGCGAGGCGCGCATCGCCGACGAACAGCGCGCCCGGGCCGAGCGGCACTTCGCGAGCGTGCGCGGGCTCGCGAACACGCTCCTGTTCGACGTCAACGACGCCATCCAGCAGCTGCCCGGCGCGACGCGCGCCAGGGAGATCCTCGTCAGCAACGCGCTCAAGTACCTGGACACCCTGTCGAACGAGGCCGGAGGTGACACCGGGCTTCGGCTCGAGCTGGCAACGGCTTACGAGAAAGTTGCGAGCATGCAGGGCCAGGCTTATGCCGCCAGCAAGGGCGACGCACCGGCCGCTCTCGCAAGCTATGGCAAGGCGATCGGGTTGCTCGAGCCGATCGTCGCGGCCGAGCCCGGCAACGTGCAGGCCGTGCGCGCCCTCGCGAACCTCAGCCTGTTGCAGAGCCGCCTGCTGCTGCTCCAGGGCAACGCGAAGGCGGCGGTCGCCGGATCGCAGCGGGCGATCGGCCTGCTCGAGCCCATCGTGAAGTCGCATCCCGGGCCCGAAACGCAGTCCGAACTCGCGGGCGCACTGCAGGTTCACGTCGTCAACATCTTCTACGGCGGCTCTTCGCAAGCGGAGCGGCAGGCCTACGCGCGCCGGGCGATCGCGATCCTGGAAGGGCTGGCAAGTGCCGATCCGGAAGACCTCGAGATCGCCCAGAACCTGGGGGCTGCCTACAGCACGCTGGCATCGGCCCTTGCCGGGTCCGAGCCGGACCGGGCCGCCATCGAAGAATCGCTCGCGCTGCTCCGCAAGGCACTCGTCATCGACGAACGGCTGGTCGCGGATTCCGGTGGCAAAAACGTGGATTACCTGCGCAGTCTCTATGCCGACCGGCAGAATATCGCCACGCACCTGTACGAGACGGGCGACGTGCGTGGCGCACTCGAGATGGTGCGCGATGCGAAGAGCCTGCTCGATGAGCGGGCGGCGGATCCCGACGACGCACAGGTGCGTCTCGACGCCGTGCTGGCCGCGTGGAACGAGGGCCGGTACTTGCGCGAGCTGGGCGAGGAGAAGGAAGCGGAGTCGGTCCTGACCGACAATGTCGAGACCATCCGCAAGCTCCGCCTCGAGGACGACAACCTGCAAGTCGTCTTCCTGCGCGCAGCCAGCGAAACCCAACTCGGACTCCTCGAAACCACGCGCGCGACCCGCTCCGGTCTCGGCCGCGAAGCCCGGCTGCAGCACTGGAACCGCGCCCGGGACCTTTTCCAGTCGGCCGTCCCGGACTTCGGGCGCATCACCGCGGTCGCGACACTCGACTATATGGACATGCGCTCCGTCAATGCCGCGCGGGACGGCCTCGCCCGCAGCCAGGCGGAGATCGCGAGGCTGACGTCCGGCGCCCCCGCCGGCTGAGCCGGTTTTCGCGCGTCCTGCGCGCTAGCTGACGGGAGCCGCCTTTTGCGGCGATCAGGCGCCCGTCTGCATGAACCTCGTCCACGACACATCCCTGAAATTCCTCCTCGCGGCCAGTTTGGCCGTCGTCAGCTGCTCGGCCCACGCCCAGGCCGTGACCACGACGCGCGAGGGCGGCTACGAGATCAAGCGCTGGCAGGTGAAGACGATGGCGTCGGGCAGCTCGGTCGGCTTCAAGACGACGGACTACGAGACGCGCGTCGGCATCACGCCCGAGACCGATGGCAACTCGCGGACTTTCGTCATGGTGGTCGGGTCGACTGCGAAAAAATGCCCGACGGCCGCGGGGAAGGCTGCAGGCACGTTTGAGCACAGCATGACCGTTGACGAAGTCAATTCCGACGAGGGCGAAACGCGCCGCACGCACATCAGCAATCGCTACGTGGCAAAGCTCGAGGGAGAGGTGGGAGACGACGGGATTCTCCGGCACATCGATATCGTCGATGGCGAGATCACGCGGGAGCGCGATGGTGCACCGACGGAGCGCATACGCCTGCCGACGCCTCAACGCATCCCGGTAAACCGCTCTGGCGTGCCCGAGTGGGAAGCGATCCGGCGAGCGGTCCTGGCGACAGGCGATCTGGCTACCGCAGTCGCAATCCTGCTTGCCAGCGTGACCTACGTGGAAGCGGAGCTCGGGTGGCTCGAGCCCAACCAGTGCGTCGAATTCGCCTTCGACCCGCCGAGCAACACGCGTGAAGTCGCGCCTGGCGAGGCCGTCGAGGTGCGCACCTGGCTGCGGACTTTTCTCGACCAGTCTGCCGTCGGCGAGGCGACACTGGAGGCCAGCGGCCTGAACGGGGCGCAGGTATCGCCGCGTAAGACGCAGGCGCCTGACGACGGCGTGGTGACGTTCAAGTACACGGCGCCGCTGGAGCGGCGTCCGCCCCGGGGATTCGATGTCGTCGGCTTGTCCCGTGCCGGCACCGCCACCGGCGAGTGGCGCGCCCTGGACGGCGTCAAGCTCGTGATCGAGCATCGCCTGCTGTCGCGCAGGGATACACCGCATGCCCTCGCCGGCCGGCCGCTCTACGACGGCACGGTCCGCTTCGAGCTGAAGCTGGAGCCGTTTCCGACCTTGCCTGGGGAATTCCGCGGCGAGACGACGGTCGTGCGGCAATTCGCCGTCGCACACATCACGCCGCGATGCACCGGCCAGGGCAGCCAGACCGAGACCTGGCGCGTCAACGCGACGGTCGATGCAGCGAGCGGAACGATGAAGCTTGGACTTGCCATGTTCGGCGATGACCTGACTGCGTACTGGATCTGCGATGGGCAGCAATCCGAGGTCACCTCACCGGCCAGGAGCGCGCTCAGGCTCATGGAAACGCCACTGACCATGCCGTCCCGCAGCGGTACCCGGCAGACCTTCACGCCGAGCGGGCCGCTGTTCCGGGAAACCCTGACGGTGACCATTCCCTGACCCGCGGCTTGAGCCAGTTTGGCCGCCGTATGCGCGTTATTGCTCGGGGACCACTCTCACAGGAGCGCATTCCATGGCACGGCAGCAAGTTCTACTTTCGTTCATCGGGCTGGCGGCCCTGGCCGGCGCGCCGGCCCTGGCCCAGGACGCCCCGCCCGCCCCCGCCGCCGCGGTGCGGATCGGCATCGTCCTGCCCGAGGCCCAACTCGGCCAGGGCAACTCCGGCCAGGACGTCGGCGAGCCGGTCCGCCAGCTCATCATGAGCTACATGGCAGGACCGATGCTCGAGCTGGTCCCCCTGCAGGCGAAGATATCGGCCCAGGTGAACGCCGAGGCCCTGCAGCAGAACTGCACGCACGTGCTCTTCACCAGCGTCGAGCAGAAGAAGGGTGGCAAGGGCATGGGCGGCATGCTCAGCATGCTGGGCCCCGCGGCCAGCATGTTGCCCGGCCTCGGCGCGATGGGCGGCGCGAGCAGCGCCATGATCGCGGGCGTCGCCACTCAGGCGATCTCCGCGGCGGCGATGCAGTCCGCGCAGGAGGACGCGATCGCGAGCCTCACCCAGGCGCAGGCAGGCAGCGTGAAGGCGCGCGACGAGATTTCCCTCACCTACCAGTTCGTCGCCGTCGTCGGCGGCAAGCCGGTGCTCGAGGAGACGCTGAAAGCCAAGGCCAAGGAGAACGGCGAGGACCTCCTGCGCCCGCTCGTCGAGCAGGTTGCGACGATCGCCGTCGAGGCGGCGCTTGCAAAGTAGCAACACCCGCATGAATCGCGCGTTTCTTCGCGCGTTGAGTGCGTCACACCAGGGGGACATTTCGATGAACATTTCAAAAGTCTGGTCAACGGCTTTGATCGCGAGTCTGTTGCCGGTTGCCGCGATGGCGACGGGCGGTACTTCCAATAGCGAAATGTGTAATCCGGCCGGGACCTGGTCGGTCAACGTCACGTTTCCGCCTGAGTCCGGCTTCCCGCCATTCCACGAGCTGCTGAGCCTCCTGCCGGGCGGGGTCGTGATCGAAACCAACTCAATATTGCACGCCAACAGCCAAGACACTTTTTTTGGAATCAACGGCAGTCCGGGTCAAGGTGCCTGGAAACGCCGGGCAAATTGCCGAATCGAATTCAAGGTGCTGAAACAGGTCTTCGATCAAACTCACCAGTTCCTCGGATTCATCCGAATCACGGTGAGGGCGAAAATCAGCGGCAATCAGTTTTCGAACGAGCTTGCGGATTCCAACGTCGATTTCATCTTCGGTCCGGATCCCGACGCGCCGCCGTCGGTGATGTTTGGTGGATCCACCAGCCAGGGCAAACGCATCAAGGCCAATTGACCGGCGAGAAAGGGCGACAGGACGTACCTGGCCATGAGAATGCTCCGCGGCGGATTTTCGAGCTTGATCGCCGGTGTGCTACTGCTCTCGGCGCTACCGACCTTTGCTCAGAAGTCGCTCGGGATCACTGTCACGCAGAGTGCCGAGGACTTCCGGCAGGAGATCGGCAAGCTGTTGACCTTCGTCTGTCCGGCGACCGACGGTGCGAAGGCGAACGTGTACGGCACCGACACGTACGCCTCCTATTCCCCGATCTGCGCAGCCGCCATTCATGCCGGCGTGCTCAGATCCCGTCGGGCCGGCGCCGTCACGATTCTCATGGGGTCGGGCGCCAAGTCGTTCCGCGGATCCGAGCGCAATGGCGTCGTGAGCCACGAATACGGGGCCTGGGGCTATTCCTACACCTTCGCGCGCGACGGCGAGCCCGGTACGATCAACTGGCAGACTACCTGGGATCCATGGAGCCAGATTCCAGCAAAGTTCACCGCACCGGTCGCCGTTACATGTCCTCCGGAGGGCAACACCGACAATCCGATCTGGGGCACCGATTTCTACCAGCGAGACTCCGGGGTCTGCGTCGCGGCGGTCCACGCCGGCGTAATTTCCGTGGACAAGGGCGGGGTCGTGGCGATCAAGAGAGTGCCCGGGCCTCAGCGCGAGTTCGCAGGGACCGATCGCTTCAGGGTCTCGTCGAAAAGGTGGGGCGCGCAGCCGGATGGCTTCGCTGTCACGGCCGCGACGCAGCCGGATGTTGGGTCGAGTGCGCCACCGCCTCCGCCACCGAGCGCGCCACCCCTTCGAACTATCGCCCTTGCCGGCTTCACGGCCATGGGATCCGCAAGTCAACCGGGCCCGATCGCGCCGCGAGCCCTTGCGCTCGCCGGCTTTGCTGCCGTGGGCTCGGCGCCCGGGAATACATCCATCGGCCCGCAAACCATTCAGACGCCGCCTTGGATCGGCGTCGGTTCCGCACCCTGAGGAGTCGGCTATGTCCACACGAACCACAAGCACCGCACTAATCTGTCTCGCTGCCGTATTTGCGGGCGGACCCGCGACAGCTCAGCAAGACCCGGCCGACGTCACATTCAATGTACCGGTGAACTTGACGCGCCTCCCCAGCGCTCTGACCAAGATCAAGGTAACGTGCGAGCTCCACAGCAATGCGATCATCCAGCATCCCGCTTCGGTATTGCCCGCCTACCGGCGGGACGCGCAATCGGAAGTCCCGATCGTGCAGGGCGAGGTTGCCGAGACCGTGCAGGTCGTGATTCCGCTGACCAGCAGGGATCTCGACAACCCTTCCGGAAAACAGGCATTCTACAATTGCCTGCTCTTCGCTTACCGGCAATCCGACAACTTCTGGCAGAACCTTACGACCGCAACGAGTCTCTCGGCACCCTTCATCCTCACGCCTCAGCCCCAGCGAATCACTGGCAGTTTTGTCTGGTGACGGCCGCGGCGCCGACCGCTTGAGCACTCGTCAGAACAGGCGCGTCCCCTCGAACACGACCAGCCAGCCGTGCACGTACATCGGGATGCCGCCCGCGAGCATGACTGACACGGCCGTGGCCCTCGTAATGCGGCGCTCGACCGCAGATGCGCCGATCAAGGCGATGCTGAACGGCAGGTAGAGCAGCAACGACGTCGCCAGGCCCGGCACCCAGGCGCGGTCCGCGAACGCCGCGATGATGTGATATACGGCGTTCGCCAGCATCGCAAATCCGATCCAGGCGAGCGCAATCACCGCCGCAACGCGTTCGCGCACGATCGCAAGCTGGATCGCAATCACCGTCGTGATCAGAAAAGACGCGCCGTTCGCCACCAGGAACAGGCGCATGGTCACGTCAGGCTCGACGCGCGCATTGAACCATTCGACCAGTCCCGATGAATCCTCCGCCATATGCACCAGGAATACGAAGGGCATGGCAAGCGCGAGGCGGCGCAGCGTCAGTCGCGTGTTGGGCATGGCGTAGTTTAAGCGGAGCGGAGTCCGAAGCCTTAGAATCGGCCGGGCGGCCCTTCTCCCTATGCCAGTGAAACCAGACTCCCCGCGACCCGCCAATGATACCGTGGACTTCGGCTACCAGCGTGTGGCCGCCGCGGCAAAATCGGCGCGCGTGCGCGGCGTGTTCGACTCGGTCGCGGGCGAGTACGACCTGATGAACGACCTGATGTCCGGCGGCCTGCACCGGCTCTGGAAGCGATTCACGCTCGCGCAGACCGGGCTGCGGCCCGGCCAGCGGGCGCTCGATGTCGCCTCGGGCACCGGCGATCTCGGCGCCGGCCTCGCGCGCCAGGTCGTGCCGGGCGGGCTCGCGGTCCTGACCGACATCAACCGGGAGATGCTGGTGCGCGGCCGGGACCGGCTGCTCGACCGGGGGCTGTGCGGAAACGTCGAGTTCGCGCTCGCCGATGCCGAGCACCTTCCCTTCCCCGACCGCAGCTTCGATTGCGTGACGATCGGCTTCGGGCTGCGCAATGTCACCGACAAGCCCGCTGCCCTCGCCTCGATGCGCCGGGTGCTCAGGCCCGGAGGGCGCCTGCTGGTACTCGAGTTCTCGAAACTCAAGTTGTCCGCGCTCGCGCCACTGTACGACGCGTGGTCATTCAAGGTCCTGCCGCGGCTCGGCAGCATCGTCGCCGAGGACGAGACGAGCTACCGCTACCTCGCGGAATCGATCCGCATGCATCCCGACCAGGAGACGCTCGCCGCGATGATGCGGGATGCCGGGCTCGAGGACTGCCGCTGGCACAACCTGGCGGGCGGCATCGTCGCGCTGCACATCGGCTACGTCTATTGAGCTCCCGATGACGCCCGAACTGCTGCGGCCGCTCGAGTCGCTGGTCAATCGCAACATCGCCGGCTCGGCACGCGCCCGCGGCTTGCTCGCGCAGATCGCGGGCCGCTCGATCGAGTTCAGGCTCGCCGCGACGCCACTGAGGCTTCGCATCGTCGCCGATACCGCCGGCATCACGATCCGTGCCGCGGATGAAAGCCCGGCCGACGCGGTCGTCGAGGGCACGCCCGTCTCCTTCGCCCGGCTCGCGCTCGGCGATCCGGCACAACCGATCCGGGACCGTGGCGCGCAGTTGACCGGCGACGCCGAGATCGCCCAGGGGTTCCAGCGGCTGTTCGCCGCCGCGCAGCCGGATTTTGAGGAGGAGTTGTCGCGCCTCACCGGCGACGTGGCCGCACACCGGCTCGCGAACCTGGCGCGCGACGCCTTCGGCTTCGGCCGGCGCGTGCGCGACACGCTGGCCGAGAATGTCGCCGAGTACCTGACCGAGGAGAGCCGCGATCTGCCGACGCGCATCGAGACCGAAGAATTCCTCGACGGCGTGGACCGCCTGCGCGAAGCGACCGACCGCCTGGACGCACGCGTCGCTGCCCTCGAGCGTGGCCGGAGCGACCGTTGATCACCGCGCGCGTCGCCGGCCGCCTGCTCACGATCCATCGCGTGCTGGTCCGCTACGGACTCGACGACTTCGTCCGGGCGACCCATCTCTATCGGCCGTTGCGATTCGTCTTCTGGCTCTCTCCCTGGACCTGGTTCAGGCGCCGGCGCGGCACGCGCGGCGAACGGCTGCGTCGCGCGCTCGAAGATCTCGGCCCGGTGTTCGTCAAATTCGGCCAGGTCGTCTCGACGCGACGCGACCTGTTGCCGCCCGACATCGCGGACGAACTCGCGAAGCTCCAGGACCGCGTGCCGCCATTTCCCGGCGAGGCGGCCAAGGCGCGCATCGAGGCAGCGCTCGGCCAGCCGGTGACGGCATTGTTCCGCAACTTCGACGTTGCGCCGCTTGCCGCCGCCTCGATCGCGCAAGTACACATGGCGACGCTGCCGGACGGCCGTGAAGTGGTGGTCAAGGTGCTGCGCCCGGGCATGCGCGCGGTGATCGGCCGCGACCTCGAGGTGTTGCACGCGCTCGCCGGGCTCGCCGAGGAGTACTGGCCGGACTCGCGGCGGCTGCGTCCGCGCGATGTCGTGGTCGAATACGAGAAGACCATTCTCAACGAGCTGGACCTGATGCGCGAGGCCGGCAATGCCTCGCAGCTCAAGCGCAATTTCGCGGGCTCGCCGCTATTGCACGTGCCGGAAGTGCACTGGGAGCTGTGCCGGCGCGAGGTCATGGTGATGGAGCGCGTCCACGGCGTGCCGATCTCGGACGTCGCGCGACTCCGCTCGCTCGGCACCGACATCGCCAAGCTCGCCGAGAACGGCGTGACGATCTTCTTTACCCAGGTGTTCCGGCACAATTTCTTCCACGCCGACATGCACCCCGGCAATATCTTCGTGGATGTCTCCGATCCGGCAAACCCACGCTACGCGGCGGTCGATTTCGGCATTGTCGGTACGCTCGAGCCGCGCGATCAGCTCTACCTCGCGGGCAACTTCCTGGCCTTCTTCGAGCGCGATTACCGCAAGGTTGCGGTGCTGCACCTGGAGAGCGGCTGGGTGCCGGCGGGCACGCGGGTCGACGAGCTGGAATCCGCCGTCCGCACCGTCTGCGAGCCGATCTTCGACAAGCCGCTGAAGGACATCTCCTTCGGCCTCGTCTTGCTGCACCTCTTTGACATCGCACGCCAGTTCCAGATGCAGATCCAGCCGCAGCTCATCCTGCTGCAGAAAACCCTGTTGAACATTGAGGGGCTCGGCCGCCAGCTCTACCCGGAGCTCGACCTGTGGAAGACGGCGCTGCCGATCCTGCGCGACTGGATGCGCGAGCGCAGCCACCCGCGCGCGGTGGTCGCGAGCCTGCGCGAGCACTGGCCGGATGTCGCCGAGGCCTTCAAGGTGCTGCCGGTGATTGCGCGCCGCGCAATCCGCCGTGCCTACGACGACGAAATCGTCGTGCGCACCGAATCCGCTTCGCTCGAGAAGCTCCGCTCGGAGCTTCGCCGCGACCGGCGCCGCAGCGACACGATCATCGCCGCCGCCACGGTCTTCCTGGGCGGCGTCGTCTGGCTCGCGCTCGCGACCCGACCTGCCTGGGTCGGCTGGCTTCTGCTCGTCGGCGGCGTCATCTGGCTCGCCGCGCGCCTGCGCCGCTAGCCAGGCCGCTGCCGCTGCGGTAGCAAGGCCTGTCCGGGTTGTCCTTTTCAGGATCGTGCGCGACAGGGATGTCGCGCCCGAAGCGTACAGGGATGTATTCACAGCGGTCCTGAAAAGGACAACCCGGACAGGCCTTGCCGCTACAACGGCTGGCGCGGCTCGATCCAGGTCGCGATCGCGCGGCCGCAAAGTTCACCGGCCACGTCGAACACCGCCGTGCCCGTGTGGTGCTTGCGCCCGTCGTGGCCGAGCGGCCAACCGATGACGATGCAGGCCTCGCCGACTCGGACGCAGCGATCGATGCGTGCGGCGTAGAGGCCGAGCAGTACGCCGCGCGCCGCGGATCCGCTCGCGAAGAAGCCGGGGCAGTCGAGCGCCGCCCACATGAATTCCGGCCGTACCTTGCCGCCGGCGCCGGCGAGCGAGGAATCCGGCAGCCAGGCCGCAGCACAGAGACCGCGGCCTTCGATCGGCGATGCGAATATCCTCAGGCCGTCGCCACGGCCGCGTTCCGGTCCGCAGACGAAGCAGCCCGGATAGGTGTGCTCGCGGAAGCCTTCGTAGCCATGCACGGCCGCGAGCGCCTCTGCATAGGCGGGCGGCTGCGGCACCACGAGGTCGAAGGTCTTCGGGCTCGCGCTCGCGACTGTTTCTTCGCCGTCGAACAGCAGCAGGCACGCATTCGCAGCGTCCTCGCGGATCTCAAGCGGCCGGTCGAGCGGAGGCGGCCGCATCAGACGCACTTCCACCGGCGTGGCCGCGGCGGCGGCAAGCATGCCGCTGGTGTAGCCGCCGTTCCCGGACTGCGGTGGGCCGCGGAATCGATGCCCGATCACCAGCAAGCGGTTCGCGGTCATGCTGCGCCGCATCCTAGCCGATCGGGGGTGGATGCGGGCCGGCGCGAACGCTAAGCTGACCGCCTCCCCGCAATGCGCTTTGGGACGGCTGCCATGAAGCCCGCTGCACTGTTTGCCGCTTTCGTCCTGGCCGCCCCGGCTGCGCTCGCCGCCGATTCCGGCAAGGGCCTGCGCGAGTTCATTGCCGCCCGCGCGGAGCGCGACACCGAGATTGCGCGCTCGATCTGGGGTTTTGCCGAGGTCGGTTACCAGGAAACGAAGAGCACTGCGCTGCTCCAGCAGGAATTGTCGAAGGCCGGGTTCGAGGTCGAGGCCGGCGTCGCCGGCATCCCGACGGCGTTCGTCGCAAGCGCAGGCACGGGCAAGCCCGTGATCGGCATCCTCGCGGAATACGATGCGCTGCCCGGCATCTCGCAGGATGCGGTGCCGGAACGCAAGCCCATGCCCGGCAAGCTCTCCGGCCATGCCTGCGGTCATCACCTGTTCGGCACGGCTTCGGTTTCCGCGGCGATCGCGCTCGCCGACTGGCTGAAATCGAGCGGAACCTCCGGCACGATCCGCCTCTACGGCACGCCTGCGGAAGAAGGCGGCTCGGGAAAGGTGTACATGGTGCGGGCGGGTCTTTTCAACGACGTCGACGCCGTGATGCACTGGCACGCGTCCGACGTGAATTCCGCCGGACTCGATCGCTCGCTTGCGAACAAGACCGCCAAGTTCCGCTTCTACGGGCAGTCCGCCCACGCTTCCGGCGCGCCGGAGCGCGGACGCTCGGCACTGGACGCCATCGAGGCGATGAATCATATGGCGAACCTGCTGCGCGAACACGTGCCGTCTGACGCGCGCATGCACTACGTGATCACCAGCGGCGGCTCGGCGCCGAATGTCGTGCCGGACTTCGCGGAGTCCTACCACTACGTCCGCCATGCCGACCCCAAACTGGTCGAGGAGGTCTTCGACCGGCTGGTGAAGACCGCCGAAGGAGCGGCACTTGGCACGGGCACACGCATGGAATACGAGATCATCGGCGGCGTGTACAACCTGCTGCCCAACGAGCCGCTCGCGCGCGTCATGTTTTCGAAGCTGTCGGAAGTCGGCGGAATCGAGTACACGCCCGAGGAACAGGCGTTCGCCGAAAAGCTGTATGCAAACCTGGATAAGCCGAGCATGCCGCTCGGATCCGAGCGCCAGGTCCAGGCGTTCGAATTCGAGCGGCCGGGAGTCGGCTCGACCGACGTCGCGGACGTGAGCTGGATGGTGCCGACGGTCGGCCTGCGGGTCGCCACCTGGGTGCCCGGGACGCCGTCGCATAGCTGGCAGGCGACCGCGGCGGGCGGCATGAGCATCGGCTTCAAGGGCATGCAGGTCGCATCGCAGACGCTCGCGCTGACGGGCCGTGAGCTGTTCACGCGCCCGGAGATCCTGAAGAATGCGCGCGAAGCATTCGAGAAGCAGCGCGGCGCGGACTTCGCGTACCGGCCGCTCCTCGGCGATCGTGCGCCAGCCCTCGATTACCGCCGCGGCGTGCCGGGAGGCGGCGAGGATTGAACGCCGCACGGCCGGTCGCAGCCGGCCGGCGGCTCGTCGTAACGATCGATCGTCCGGGCTGCCGCGGACCTACAGTCGGC
>JBOHZL010000016.1:0-48725 GCA_050738495.1 Steroidobacteraceae bacterium
GCGCGACCTCGCGATGCTGCGCGAGGCGCTCGAGCTGCTGCCGGCGCTCCGCGCCAAGCTCGACGGCCTGGCGTCGCCGCTGCTCGAGGGCGTCGCAGCCGATCTGACCGTGCGGTCCGATCTGCACGACCTGCTCTCGCGCGCCGTTGTGCCGGCGCCGCCGCATCTCCTGCGAGACGGCGGCGTGATCGCCGCCGGTTACGATACGGCGCTCGACGAGCTCCGCTCGATTGCGACCGGCACCGACCGGAATCTGCTGGAGTTCGAGGAGCGTGAACGGCGCCGCACCGGCATCTCGCAGCTCCGGCTCGGCTACAACCGCGTGCACGGCTATTACATCGAGTTGCCGCGCAGTCACGCGGGTCGCGCGCCCGCGGACTATCACCGACGGCAAACCGTCAAGAACGCCGAGCGCTACATCACGCCCGAGCTCAAGCAGTTCGAGGATCGCGTCCTGGGCGCTCGCGACCGCGCGCTGGCGCGCGAGCGCGAGCTGTTTGAGTCGCTGCTCGACCGGCTGATCGAGGAGTTGGCGACGCTCAAGGGCGCTGCTGCGGCACTCGCGCTCGTCGACGTCCTGGCGAATCTCGCCGAGCGCGCGGTGACCTTGCGCTATGTCGAGCCGGAGTTGTCCGACGAGCCAGGCCTCCGGATAATGGGCGGCCGCCATCCCGTGGTCGAGCGCGTGATCGAGGGGCCATTCGTCCCGAACGACCTCGAGCTTTCCGACGTGCACCGCATGCTGGTGATCACCGGCCCCAACATGGGCGGCAAGTCGACCTACATGCGCCAGGCGGCGCTGATCCTGGTGCTCGCCTCCATCGGCAGCTTCGTGCCGGCCGAGCGCGCCGTGATCGGGCCTTTCGACCGCATCTTCACCCGCATCGGCGCCTCCGACGACCTCGCCGGCGGGCGTTCGACCTTCATGGTCGAGATGACCGAGACCGCCGTGATCCTGAACGCGGCGACCGGGCAGAGTCTGGTGCTGATGGACGAGATCGGTCGCGGCACGAGCACCTATGACGGGCTGTCGCTCGCCTTCGCCTGCGCGAGCCACATCAGCCGGCGGCTTCGGGCCTTCACGCTGTTCGCGACACATTACTTCGAGCTGACCGAACTTGCGGGCCAATTGCCCGAGGTAGCGAACGTCCACCTTGATGCGACCGAGCACCAGGACGACATCGTGTTCCTGCACGCGGTTCGTCCCGGTCCGGCGAGCAGGAGCTACGGCCTGCAGGTCGCGCAGAAAGCGGGCGTGCCGCGCGAGGTGATCCAGGGCGCGAGGGAGTACCTTGAGAGGCTGGAGCGGCAACACGATCGCGAGATCCCGGCGCGGTCATAGGCCGATTGCCCGTATCCGCAATGTGGCATGCGCGGGACGGAGGTGTTCCAATAGGCAACTTGCCGGAGTTCGACGCTTGAGCGACCAATGACAACGATTCAGGGCGCGGCGGATGCAACCGAAGCCGACGCAGAGTCTCCCAAGCTCAGCATCGTCGTCCCCTGCTTCAACGAGAGCAGGAATCTCCCGAACCTTCATGGTCGGTGCACCGCGGTCGCCCGGTCTGTCGCGGGCAATTCGTATGAGCTGATCCTCGTGGACGATGGCTCGCGCGACTCAACCTGGCAACTGATGCAGTCGCTCGCCGCCGTCGATGGCCACGTCGTCGCGGCGCGCCTGTCGCGGAATTTCGGTCACCAGCTTGCACTGTCGGCGGGACTGCAATTGAGCTGCGGCGACCGGGTGCTCATCGTCGATGCCGACCTGCAGGACCCGCCGGAACTGCTGCCGCGGATGATGGAGGCGATGGACCGTGGCAACGATGTCGTTTACGGCCGGCGAAAGACCCGGCAGGGCGAAACCTGGTTCAAACGGGCAACGGCCGCGCTCTTCTACCGCGGGTTGCGCCTCCTCACCGATGTCGAGATTCCGATGGACGCCGGTGACTTTCGCCTGGTGACGCGCCGGGTCGTCATCTTGCTTGCTGAAATGCCCGAACAGCATCGATTCATCCGCGGAATGGTCAGCTGGATTGGCTTGCGCCAGGAATCGGTAATTTATGATCGCGACGAACGCGTGCATGGGACGACAAGCTACTCAGCGAGAAGGATGTTGCGCTTGGCCCTCGATGCGGTGACGAGCTTCTCGACTCGCCCGCTTCGCATCGCGTCGCTCATAGGTCTCGGTTTCAGCGCACTTGGCTTCGTCGGCGTCGCGTATGCAATTTTCGGCTGGGCCACGGGACAAACCCTGCCGGGCTGGACCAGCGTGATCGTGGTCATCCTGCTCCTCGGCGGCATCCAGCTCTTCGTCGTCGGCATTCTCGGCGAGTACCTGGGACGCTTGTACCTGGAAGCCAAACGACGGCCACTGTACGTCATACAGGAGGTGGTCCGGACCGCCAGGCTCGAGAGCGTCGATCACGGACCGCAAGCGATTCCAGGATTCACGGAATGACCCGGCCGGAATTCGACCGGTACGCGGAGTCCTATGCCGAGCTCCATCGCGATAACATCCGCATCACCGGCGAGGAACCTGATTACTTTGCACGTTACAAGGTGCGGCACGCCGCACGCCTCGCCGGAACCACGCTCCCCGTAGGCCGAGTTCTCGACTTCGGCTGTGGAACTGGCAATTCGACGGTCTTCCTTCCACATTACTTTCCAGGCTGCGAGATCGTCGGAGTTGACGTCTCGTCGGCCTGCCTCGACGTCGCGCGAGAAAGAACGGGAGACGGAGTCAGCTTCCGCTCCGTCGATGGCGACCGGATCCCGTTTGATGACGGCTATTTCGGCCTTGTACTCGTTTCCTGCGTCCTGCACCACGTTCCTCGTGCAGAGCATGACAACGTGCTGCGGGAGATCCGCCGGGTCCTGGCTCCGGACGGGCTGCTGACGGTCTACGAGCACAATCCGTGGAATCCGTTGACCGCGCACGCGGTCCGCACCTGCAAATTCGACGAATCAGCCGAGATGATCGCTGCCAGACCATTGAAGACCGCGATCCTGCGTGCCGGCTTCCGGGACGCCGCGACCCACTTCATCGTGTTCTTCCCCGGTTTCCTCCGATTCCTGCGCTGGTTGGAACCGCTGCTGGCGTGGCTGCCGCTCGGCGCCCAGTACTGCGTATCCGCGAGAAAGTGAGCTTGGGGGAACCGAAGACACTGATGCGGTTTGCTGCCGTCGGCGCGGTCAATACGATCGTGGGACTCGCTGCGGTGGTCGTTGCGACTCGCGCGCTCGGACTGAACGACTACCTCGCGAACGGCATCGGGTTCGCCGCCGGCATGGTGGTGGGCTACCTGCTGAATCGGCTCTGGACCTTTGGCAGCGACGATGGGGTCGCGAGGACAGGATTACGTTATGCATTCGCCTTCCTCGTTTCCTATGCTGCCAACCTGGCAATCCTGTCGATCCTGCTGTCGGCGGAACCCGTCGACCCGATCGTGGCGCAGGCAGCCGCTCTTGCGGGTTACTCGCTGGTCTTTTACCTGCTATGCTGGAAGATTGTCTTTGCGCGCAGCCGCTAAGACGTCTTGCGCAGCGTGATGAACATCTGCGACGTCGGAGCAAACGGCAGTCTGAGATAGTCTAGCGCCGCCGTGAGGCCGGCAAGGACTGGAAATGCAGGATGGCTGACCGCGGGCCGCGTGTCCGAAAGCCGGACCCAGCCACGCCGGTTAAGCGCCGCAAGTATGCTCGCAGCCCAGAACGCCCCGCCTTGCGTGTAGGAAAACTCGTCCACCGCCAGGCCCGTTCTCTCGAGAACGCGCTCGAACGATTGCCTGTGAAATACGGTCCAGTGGCGCGGCACGTGCAATCCCGCCCAGTAAGATCGCCCAAACAGTCGTGCATCCCAGGAATCGTGATTCGGCGTCTTGACCAGTATCAGCCCGCCCGGCGCGAGCATGCCTCCCAGGCGCTTCAGCACGCGATGCGGCGATTCCACGTGCTCGATCAGGTTCAAAAGCAGGATGAAATCGAAGCGGCGTGGCGACTCGAATTCTTCGATCCGCACGCGAGAGTACACGTGCCCGCGCGACCGAGCCGCTTCGCTGGCAGCGGCGTCGAGATCGACAACTTCCGAATATGCGACACGCGGGTCCATTCGGCGCACCAGATCGAGCATCCAGCCGCTGCCGCCGCCAACGTCGAGTACACTGAGTCGCCCGGCATTGATGCGCCGTAGGCAGCGCCTCAGGCGACCGGCGTCGAGATGTCCCTTGATCCGGTCGAGAAAGCCTCGCCCGCCGCCGTCGTAGGAGTAGTAGTTGGCGGGATAGATTTCTGCCAGCCTCGCGATCGGCAGCGGATGAAGGAACACGCACCCGCACGCTTTGCAGCGCCAGTAGGTGTGCGTCGCGCCGCGCGTGAAGTATTCCTCGTCGCTGAAACTCCCGAAGGACTCAAGGTCGCTCGAATTACAGACGGTGCAGGTGCACTTGCTCATCGCCGCCACAATTCCGCCGCGACCGCGGCGTACGATTTCCGCGCGCTGCGCAACGGCATCGCGACGTCACAGCCACGCAGGAAGCTATCGACGGCCGGCAGATTCGTGTACGACAGCTCCGGATCGAAATGATGTATATCGTGCAGCCGGAATCCAGCACCACCGAAGAACGTGCCGAACGGCCCAGCCTTGAATGACCGCGTCGACTTGCCGTGAGGAACTGTCGAATAGTCGATTGCCGCCGAAGCTTTCGAGTCACGATGTTCCAGCAGCTGACGAAGCGCTCCGAACAGCGGATAGAAGAGCAGGTTCCCCGCCAGCCAGGCTGCTGCCAGCCCGGGCTGGGCCAACCAGATGCAAATGGCGAGCACCGCAGAATGCACGATGACCGCGGCAGCAGACATGCGGAGTCCTGGCGTGAGCTTTCCGGCACCCACCCGGGTATTGCGGGCGATCCGGCTGCGGCGGTGCAGGAGCACGCGGATCGCGCTCACGAGGAACAGGGACTCGAGCAGGAACCGCGCATCGAGCGAGGAGAAATAGCTCCGCTCGGTGTCTCCCGGCAGACCGAGAAAGCGGTGATGATCCCAGTGAATCCGGCGGTATTCGCCGATGTCAGTGGCTACCCAGATTCCGATCAGGAGATTGGCGATCAGGTCATTCACACGGCGGCCCGGCCATAGATTGAAGTGCGCCGCTTCATGCAGGAACAACTGGATATACGCCATCGAGAATCCCAGCAGCACGGCACCACCGACGATCCATGCGAGACGCCAAGCGGGCGCCGCTTCAATGCTTGTGACGACCAGGCCGGCACTGGCCGCAAGCATGACGTACCCGAGCACGAGGTCGCGCGCGACAACGAGCCATCGCGGACTCAGCGACAATCTGAATTGCGAGTAGTTCCGGCCATCGTCGCAGACGATCGCGGACTTCGGCAGATCCTCGAGCTGCACCGGCGTGGCGGCTGGCATGGCTCAGTCCCTCTCAGTTCGCCGCTTTCTGCAGCGTCCCGGCGGCGCAAACGTCCCGCCGCCTGAACAGGCGAACTTGACCCACCGGTTTGATTTCCTCATAGCAACTCCAGAGACGCGAGAATTCCGGGTACTTGCCATAGAAAGCGAGGTCGTCGAAACGGCGATATGCCAGGCCGAGTCGCCGCTGCCTTGCTTCTACCATGACATACGCAGGCATGTATCGGGCGAGATCGGCGATGACCTGCTCGACCTGCAATCCTGTGGCTCGATCGATCGCCTCACGAACCTCAGGATCTGTCAGCTCCGACTTGCGGACGTGGGCTGGTATCACGAATTGAGCGACTGCGCGGCCGGCCCAATGCACACCGAGATAGTTGACGGTCGGAAATCCCGGATTCGGGTGAGTCGAGAATGCATAGATGTAATCCGCCGGCTGGATTCCAAGCGACCGCAAGCGGTCAATCGGACCCTGTCGCATCAGGCCAAACTCGCCATCACTGCGATGACCGGCCTCGTACCAGGCGAGGGCCTGGCGGAAGGGGTCGCGAAGAACCGGAACCGCAATCAGCAGCACGAGAATCGCGATCAGCATGCGAATCGGCGCGGCCGCAATCAACGGCTTGACCAGGATCGAACGCATCGCGTGAGTGACTGAATAGGCGAACAGAATGCAGCTCGTCCCGAGGATCGGGTAGGCGTGATACGGAAAACCCTTGTCTTGTGCCCAATAGCTGACCGAAAAACCGGTGAATGCGGCAAGCAGCACGGCATGCACGCGAGTGACGGACAGGCAGGCAATCGCAATTGCAATGGCATAGACGGCCGGCCAGGCGGCGGCCTTGAAGCGTGAGAGGATCAGGTAGCCGGAATCGTCATACGCCCAGTAGACCGCGCGGATGAGCGGCAAGGCATAGTCGAAGTAGCCCGGCGCCAGTGCCAGGACTGATAGCATGTAGGCAAGGACCACGGCACCCATCGCGACTGTCTCGGCGCGCAGGACTACCCGCAACTTGCGCGTCAGCAGCGCGTGCAACAGCTCCGTCACGAGCGGTACAGCCACGAGGAATGGCTTGAGACAGAGACCGCATCCCGCGACGAGACCGACCAGGATCAGCAGGCGCCGGCGCGGCAGCGGCAATTCAAGCAGGCGGCCTGTCAGCAGGAACTGGTACGGAAGGAGCAAGCTGAAAGCGATTATTTCGCGTTGCCCGAAATTGCCGACCGGCAGGATCGAAACCGCGGCCGTTGCGGCAATCAGCATGACAGCAACTTCCGGGCGGCCCAGTCGAGCGGAGAGCGGCAGCAGAATCCGGAATGCCAGCGCAAGCCCGGCGCATACAAGCAGCCACGACCAGACCTGAATTGCAAGTATCTCCGGCGCGAGCCCCGCGCGTACAACCATCGCCACCGGCAGCATCAGGAACCAGGCCATCGGTGGATTCGGGTCGAGGATGTCGGTGCCGAATTTCCGGCCATCCAGCAGCCAGGCTGCCGAGTGCGCGATCCAGCCGACATCGTGATTGATGTGAACCTGCGACTGGAGATGGACGCCCAGGAGCACGATCGACAGGCAGGCCAGCAGTAACGCCGCCGTCGCAACCGATCCCGGCACCACGAAATGCTTTGCTGGAGGCGTCATCAACTGACCGTCGCGCCGACTCCGCGCCGTTCAATCCTGCCGCAGATAGACTGCGAATCCACGCTGCTCGGCGACCTTTCGGTATCGACCAAGTGCGTTCGCGACCGCCGGGTCCGCGCCGAAAATGGAAAAGTAGTCGATGCGCGCAGTGCCGGTTCCATGAATGCTGCCGCTTCGACTTCGACTGCTGACCAGGATGACATCAGGCTTGCCCTCCACGATGGACTGCCGGACATGCTCGCGCTGAATCACCATGGCCGCATCGATGGCCTGGACGCGCTCCGGATCGCGTACTTCCTTCTTCCTCAGCCAAGCGGGCAATAGATACTGTGCGATGTCGGGTCCCACCCAATCCGCGTCGAGATAGTTGAGCGTCGGAAAGGCCGGAAACGGATTGGTCGAAAACACGAAAACCGATCTCCCCTGCATCACGCCGAGCGACCCGAAGAAACCGATCATCTCCTCGCGCATGGCCGTTCGCGAAAACTGCCAGTTCTCCCGCGACCCCCGGAACCAGTAATAGGCGCCATCCGCAAGGGACGGCGAGGTAATCAGTATCAGCGCCGCACCGGCAACGATCTTGATCCGCTTCCACGCGACTGCGGTCGTCGACGTGAGCTGGCCCGGCGTGGTGCGCATGTAATAGACGAGCATCGCCAGCATCGAAACCGAAATCACGAAAGCGCATGCCACTGCGGGAAACCCGTGGTAGTCGAATCCCCTTCGCTGAAAGAAGTAACTCACGGTCCATGCTCCGAACGCCGCGAGCCAGACCAGGAGCGCATGGAGCATCCGGGAATCGGCGATCGCCGCGACCAGCCACGCCAACATCACCGCCACGGCGACCGGGTACCCGGCCAGGAGCAGGTGCGCGGGACTGTCGTATGCCCAGTAAGTTGCGTAGGTCGCCGGGACGACATGTGCCAGGTAGCCAGGAGCCAGGAAGATGGTGCCAAAAAAGCTGACGCAACCCGCGACGGCCATTGCAAGTGTTTCCGGCCGGATAAGTCGCATCTGAACCCGTCGAAATACGAATAGCGCAAGCTCGACGATCAGCGGAATCGCCGCGAAGACCGGCTTGATCGAGAATGCGATCCCCGCCAACACTCCGGCAACCGCCGCATTCCGCGATTCCACGGTCGTTCCGCCGGATTTGAGTCGGACGACGAACAGGTAGGGCGCGGCCAGCAGAAACGCCAGATGTTCCCGCTGGCCGAAACTCGCGCCCACCAGGATACAGGCGGCCACCGCAGCCGCAGAAAATTCGGCCAGCAGTACGTAGCTCCGATCACCGCTTCGGATGATGCAGGCGCGCGCCACGAGCAGCGATATGCCGGCGACGATCCAGATCCACAGTCGAATGGCGGACACTTCACCCAGGCCGAGATACTCGACCATCCAGGCGGCCGGCATGCACAGATACCACGTGACCGGCAGATTCGGCTCGAAGATGTCGACGCCGAAACGCTGGCCTTCGAACATCAGTCGGACCGACCGTATCAGCCAGCCGATATCGGCGCCGAGCGTCACTTTGCTCTGAATCCAGGCGCCGCCCAGGAGCGACAAGAAGATGATTCCGAGGCTGACCATCCGCCAGGCCGAAACGCCGAGATCGCTGGGCACCGCCGATACACGATCGCCGGAAGGCAATACCCGTAGTGATTGAGCGATACGCTTCATGGACCTGGATGGGCTGATTCCGACGCTACGACCCTAGCAACCGCGTGCGACAGGAATTGAGCCAGGATTCTCACTTCGCGAACGCGCCACGGCGGATGAAGTCGCAAACTGCATCGGCAACCGTCCTGTTCAGCAGCATGCCGATGTGACTGACATCCAGGACGAGATGCGCGGCGGCGCCTGGAAGCCGGGTTTCGTCCACGCAGACCGTGCCGTCGTTCGGCTCCGGGAGCGAAGCGAATACGCGCCCGAGACCGATCGAGCGCGACCCTGCGATCAGCCCGACCTCCCGCGACGCCTGCCAGCGGCAATTCCTGGCGCGTGCGAGCTCGGCGAGCGCAAGCGGCCCGAGCAGTTGCGGCCCGATCGACCACTTTGCAATCGCGCTCGCCGCCCGGGAACCCTGTACCGGCGCGCCGAGCAGCACGACGCGCCCCGGCGGCAGGCCGGGCTCCTGCTCGAGCGTGTCGAGGGCGATCAAGCCGCCCAGGCTGTGGGCGACGATGTGCACCACACCGCCGAAAGATCGCAGGCAATCGGCGAGCTTCTGCCTGACTTCGGCCAGAGACGTGTGCAGTGACGGATAACGAAACGGCGAAGGCACGAATCCGGCGCCTCGCACCCGCTCGCGCAGGAAGTACGATTCCAGCCCGCTGAGCCACAGGCCGTGGACGAAAACGACGGGGACGCCACCGGCGGCCAGCGGCTCAGCCCGCCGGCGGAGCCGGCTTCCTGACGCGGATGTGCAGCTCCGCGAGCTGGGCCTCCTCGGGCTCGGACGGGGCGTCGGTCAGCGGGTCCCAGGCCGACTGCGTCTTCGGGAAGGCAATGACGTCGCGGATGCTGTCGGCGCCCGACATCAGCATCGCCAGCCGGTCGAGGCCGAAGGCAATGCCCCCATGGGGCGGCGCGCCGTAGCGCAGCGCCTCCAGCAGGAACCCGAACTTCTTAGTCGCCTGTTCCGGCGCGATGCCGAGCAGGCTGAATACCGCGCTCTGCAGGTCCTCGCGGTGGATGCGGATCGAGCCGCCGCCGATCTCGGAGCCATTCAGGACCATGTCGTAGGCGCGCGCCTGGGCATGCTGCGGGTCCGCAGCGAGCGCGGCAGGATCCGGATCGACGGGAGACGTGAACGGATGGTGCATCGCCATCCAGCGCTTCGATTCCGCGTCCCATTCGAACATCGGGAAGTCCACGACCCAGAGCGGGCGCCAGCCTTCTTCCGCCAGGCCGAGATCGCGGCCGAGCTGAAGCCGCAGCGCACCGAGCGCGTCATTGACGACCTTGGTCTTGTCGGCGCCGAAGAAGACGAGGTCTCCCGCTTCCGCCAGGGTCCGCGTGAGAATCCCGGCAACCGCCTCCTCGGAGAGGAACTTCAGGATCGGCGATTGCAGGCCATCCCGCCCCCTGGCCGGGTCGTTCACCTTTATATAGGCGAGCCCGCGGGCCCCGTGGCGACCGACAAAGGCGGTGTACTCGTCGATCTGCTTGCGCGTGAGCTCGCCCCCGCGTGTCACCCGCAGTGCGGCCACCCGACCGTCGGGATCGGCGGCCGGTCCCGCGAACACCTTGAACTCGGAGCCAGCCACGAGGTCGGCAACGTCCACGAACTCGAGCGGCACGCGCAGGTCCGGTTTGTCGGATCCGTAACGGCGCATGGCCTCGGCATAGGCGAGGCGCGGAAACGGATCCGGCAGCTGCTCCTTCAGCACGCGCGAAAACACGTGACGGATCAGTCCCTCCATCAGCGCCATAACCTGGTCCTGCTCGAGGAACGAGGTCTCGACGTCGAGCTGCGTGAATTCCGGCTGGCGGTCGGCGCGCAGGTCCTCGTCGCGGAAACAGCGCACGATCTGGTAGTAGCGATCGAAGCCGCTCATCATCAGAAGCTGCTTGAAGATCTGCGGCGACTGCGGCAGCGCGAAGAACTTGCCGGGATGCGTGCGCGACGGCACCAGGTAGTCGCGCGCGCCCTCCGGTGTCGCCTTGGTCAGCATCGGCGTCTCGATGTCCACGAACTGGTGGCCGTCGAGATACTCACGCATCGCCTGCGTGATTGCATGGCGCCGGCGCAGCCGTTCCTGCATCACGTCGCGGCGCAGGTCGATGTAGCGGTACTTGAGCCGCAGCTCCTCACCGGCCTCTTCCTCGAGCGTGAATGGCGGCGTCAGCGAGGGATTGAGCACGACGAGCTTCTGCGCCAGCAGTTCCACCTGGCCCGACGGCAGGTTCGGGTTGACCGTGCCTTCAGGCCGCGGCCGCAGCTTGCCCAGCACCTGGATGCAGAACTCGCGGCCGAGATGCTCGGCCTGCTTGAAGGCTTCGGCGGTGTCGGGATCGAACACGACCTGCAGCAGTCCTGAGCGGTCTCGCAGGTCGACGAAGATCACGCCGCCGTGATCGCGACGGCGATGCACCCAGCCGGCCGCCTCGATGGTGCGGCCCGCCAGGGATTCGCCGACTTCGCCGCAGTAGTGTGTGCGCATGGACAAGGCGCGCGATGTTACGGTCGCGGCCTCGAATCTGGCAACTGGATGCTAGCGGCTCGGGCGACGCTGCAGGCGACGCCTGCGTGCGGTTGCCGGCTTTGGCGCGGGCTTGGCGGGTGCTGCATCCGGTTTCGCGGCGGCTGGCTTCGCTTCCGTTGCCGGCGCCGCGGATTTCTCCGGGCCTGCTGCCTTGTCGTCCTTCGGCTTCCCGGCCGGCGCCGCATCGGCGGCTGCAGGCTCTTTGTCCCCTGCCAGGTTGCGCTGCTGCTCCTTGTCGGCCTTGAAGTCGGTTTCGTACCAGCCGCCGCCCTTCAGCCGGAAAACGGGCGCCGAGACCAGACGTCTGAGCGCGCTCTTGCCGCAGGCCGGGCACTTGCGCAGCGTGCGGTCGGTGACCTTCTGAAGTTCCTCGCGGTGGTGCCCGCAAGCCGAGCACTGATATTCGTAGAATGGCATCCCCGCCCCCCGTCTCCCGCTATTTTCGCATAACCAGCGCGCCGTCCTTCACCGCGACCCTTATCGTGTCGCCCGGCAGGAACTCGCCGGCGAGTATGCGCTGCGCCAGCGGATTCTCGAGCTGCTGCTGGATGGCGCGTTTCAGCGGCCGCGCGCCGTAGACCGGATCGAAACCGGCTGCGCCGAGCAGGTCCTGTGCCTTGCCGTCAAGCTCGATCGAGATATCGCGCTCGGCCAGCCGGCGGCGCAGGTAACCGGTCTGGATCTCGACGATCCGGCGGATGTGCTCGCGGGCGAGCGGGTGAAACACGACGATGTCGTCGATGCGATTGACGAACTCGGGCCGGAAATGCTGCCCGACGATCTCGAGCACGGCGGATTTCATGCGCGCGTAGTTTTCCTCGCCCGCCAGCTCCTGGATCACCTGCGAGCCGAGGTTCGAAGTCATGATCACGACGGTATTGCGAAAGTCGACCGTTCGGCCATGGCCGTCGGTCAGGCGGCCGTCGTCCAGCACCTGCAGCAGCACGTTGAACACATCCGCGTGAGCCTTTTCGATTTCATCGAGCAGGATGACGGAGTAGGGTCGCCGCCGCACGGCCTCGGTCAGGTAACCGCCCTCCTCGTAGCCGACGTAACCCGGGGGCGCGCCGATCAGCCGCGCGACCGAGTGCCTTTCCATGAACTCGGACATGTCGACGCGAATCAGCGCCTGTTCGGTGTCGAACAGGAATTCCGCGAGCGCCTTGCAGAGCTCGGTCTTGCCGACGCCGGTCGGCCCGAGGAACAGGAACGAACCATTCGGCCGGTTGGGATCGGCGAGACCGGCACGTGCGCGACGAATCGCGTCGGCAACCGTGCGCACGGCTTCTTCCTGGCCGACCACGCGCGCGGCGATCGCCTGCTCCATCTTGAGGAGCCGTTCGCGCTCGCCTTCCAGCATCTTCGCGACCGGGATGCCGGTCCACTTCGAGACGATCTCGGCAATCTCCTCTTCGCCGACTTCGTTGCGCACCAGTTGCGGCGCCTTGTTCTCGGCACGCTGGGAGTCCGAGAGGCGCTTCTCGAGCTTCGGTATGGTTCCGTGCTGGAGCTCCGCCATGCGCGCGAGGTCGCCCGCCCTGCGCGCCGCCTCGAAGTCGAGCTTCGCGCGCTCCAGCTCCTCCTTGATATGCGCGGCGCCCTGCTGCGCCGCCTTCTCCGCCCGCCAGACCTCCTCGAGGTCCGCGAATTCACGCTCGAGCCCCTGCAAGGTCGTCTCGAGCTGCCCAAGCCGCTTGCGCGAGCTCTCGTCATCCTCCTTGTTCAGTGCCTCGCGCTCGATCTTGAGCTGGATGATGCGGCGCTCGAGACGGTCGAGCGCTTCGGGCTTGGAATCGATCTCCATGCGGATGCGCGAAGCCGCCTCGTCGATCAGGTCGATGGCTTTGTCCGGGAGCTGGCGGTCGCTGATGTAGCGGTGCGAAAGCGTCGCGGCGGCGACGATCGCCGGATCGGTGATGTCGACGCCGTGATGGACCTCATAGCGTTCCTTGAGGCCGCGCAGGATCGCGATCGTGTCCTCGACCGAGGGCTCGTCCACCAGCACCTTCTGGAAGCGGCGCTCGAGCGCGGCGTCCTTCTCGACGTGCTTGCGGTACTCGTCGAGCGTGGTCGCGCCGACGCAGTGCAGCTCGCCGCGGGCGAGCGCGGGCTTCAGCATGTTGCCGGCGTCCATGGATCCCTCGGCCTTGCCGGCGCCGACCATGGTATGCAGCTCGTCGATGAACAGGATCACCTGGCCTTCCTGCTTCGCGAGGTCGTTCAGCACGCCCTTGAGACGCTCCTCGAACTCGCCGCGGAACTTGGTGCCGGCGATCAGCGCGCCCATGTCGAGTGCGAGGATGCGCTTGTTCTTCAGCCCTTCCGGCACCTCGGCATTGACGATGCGCTGCGCGAGCCCCTCGACGATCGCAGTCTTGCCGACACCCGGCTCGCCGATCAGCACCGGGTTGTTCTTGGTGCGCCGCTGCAGCACCTGGATCGTGCGGCGGATCTCGTCATCGCGGCCGATGACCGGGTCGAGCTTGCCCTGGGTCGCGCGCGCGGTGAGGTCGAGCGTGTATTTCTCCAGCGCGCCGCGCTGCTCCTCGGCATTCGGGTCATCCACCTTCTCGCCGCCGCGCAGGTCGGCGATGGCCTTGTCGATCGCGCCCTTGACCGCGCCGGTGTCCTTCATGATCGTGCCGAGCGCGCCGCGATCCTCGCAGGCGGCGAGCACGAAGAGCTCGCTCGAGATGTACTGATCGCCGCGCTTCTGCGCGAGCTTGTCGGTGACGTTCAGGAGCCGCACCAGGTCGTTCGACGGATGCACGTCGCCGTGCGTGCCCTCGACCGTCGCGGTTCTGCCGAGCAGCGCGAGCAATTGCGAGCGCAGCAGGTTCACGTTGACGCCGGCGCGATCGAGCAAGGGCCGCGCGCTGCCGCTTTCCTGGTCGAGCAGCGCCAGCATCAGGTGGGCGGGCTCGATGAACTGATGGTCGCGGCCGACCGCGAGCGACTGCGCGTCGGCGAGCGCGAGCTGGAATTTCGATGTCAGCCGGTCCATGCGCATCGCTGGCTCCGCGGGATTGCCTGCCGGGTCGTCCATGAGGCCATTCGCAGGCCGATTCAAGCCGTAACATGGTGAATTTAACCGGTTTTCGGCGCTTCGGCGTCGTCCCGGGTAGTGCCGCGGCGCGGGATTTGATACAAAACAGCAGGCGCGGACCGTCTGCGGATGGCCGCGACCGGTGTTTGACGGAATTTGGACTTCAGAAAGGGACTTGATCCATGGGACAGGTACCCGCCAGCAGCCCGGCGCCCGGGCGCACGCCTTTCGGATTTGTCGGCGATGGCCGTCTGTCGCGGCACTGGCGCCATTACTTCACGAGCCTCGGTATTCCGTGGAAGCTCTGGTCGCGGCGGCTCGCGCGCGCCAATGGCGTCGCCGGCACGAACGCGGCCGTGGCGCTCGCGGAATGCCCGGTGGTGCTGCTTGCGGTTGCCGACGATGCCATCGCACCGGTGCTCGCCCGGTTGCGCGCGGAGGGACTGGATGACCGGACCTTCGTGCATTTTTGCGGCGGACGCAGCATCGCGGGCGCTTTCGGCGCGCATCCGCTGATGAGCTTCGGGTCGACGCTTTACGACGCGGCGTTCTACCGGGACATCCCGGTCTTCGTCGATGACGGCCCGGACCATCCCGATCCGGTCGCGTATTTCCAGGGCCTGTTTCCACGCCTGCCCAATCCCTGCTTCAAGCTGCGCATCGAGGACAAGGCCTACTATCACGCAATCTGTGCGCTGGCCGGCGGATTCACTGCGGTATTGTGGCGCGAGTTCTTCGAGACGATGGAAAAGCGCTTCGACGCGCCACGCGCGGCGCTTGCGGCCTATCCTCGTCGCATCGTCGAGAACGTCATCGCCTCCGCCGACAGTGCCTTGACCGGGCCCGTCGCGCGCGGCGACACGGCGATGATCCGCAGTCATCTCGCGGCGCTCGACGGCAGCGCGCTCGCCGAGGTCTACCAGGCGTTCATCGCCGCGGCCGGGAGGGAACACGCATGAAATCGGTGCTCGAATTCGCCGCCGCCAAGGCCGCCGGCCGCAAGATCTCGATGGCCACCTGCTACGACGCCGCTTTCGCGCGCGTGCTGGAAGCTTCCGCGGTCGACAGCGTCCTGGTGGGCGACAGTGCCGCCATGGTCATGCACGGCTATCCCGACACGCTGGCGGCCAACGTCGAGCTGATGGCGCTGCACACGGCCGCGGTGCGCCGCGGCGCGCCGACCCGCTTCCTGATCGGCGACCTGCCGTTCCTGTCGTTTCGCAAGGGCGTGCCGGCGGCACTCGACGCCGTCGCCTCGCTGATGCGCGCCGGCGCCCAGGCGGTCAAGCTCGAGGGCGTCGCCGGCCACGAGGATGTCATCACCGCGATCACGGGATCGGGCGTGCCGGTCATGGGCCACCTCGGGCTCACGCCGCAGTCGGTGCATGCGCTGGCGGGTTATCGCGTGCAGGGCAGGAAGGACGGTGACGCCGCGCGCATCCTCGCCGATTCGCGGCGGCTCGAGGAGCTCGGCTGCTTCGCCCTCGTGCTCGAATGCGTGCCTGCCCCGCTCGCCGCGGAGATCACCGGGGCACTTCGCATTCCGACCATCGGCATCGGCGCCGGCGCCGGCTGCGACGGCCAGGTGCTGGTGCTGCAGGACCTGCTGGGACTTTCCAACGGCCATCGGCCGAAATTCGTCAGGAACTACCTGGACGGCTTCGACCAGGTGCGGGACGCGCTCGACCGCTTCGATCGCGACGTGAAGCAGGGCGCCTTCCCGAGCGCAGCGGAAAGCTACGAGCCGTGAAGGTCGCCGAATCGGTCGCGGAGCTCCTCGCGGAGCGGCGCTCGCGTGGCGCCGGCGACACCGGTTTCGTGCCGACGATGGGCGCATTGCACGAGGCGCACCTGTCGCTGATCCGCCGTTCGCGCGCCGACAACGCGCGCACCTGGGTGAGCGTGTTCGTCAATCCGGCGCAGTTCAACGACGCGCGCGATCTCGCGAGCTACCCGAGGCCGCTCGAACGGGACCTCGAGATGCTCCGCGCCGCGGGTTGCGATCTCGTGTTCCTGCCGCGCGAGCGCGAGATCTATCCCGACGGGTATCGTTATCGCGTGAGCGAGAATGACCTGAGCCGGAAGCTCGATGGTGTCGGCCGGCCCGGGCATTTCGACGGCGTGCTGACGGTCGTGCTGAAGCTGCTGTTGCTGGTGCGGCCGGAACGCGCCTACTTCGGCGAAAAGGACTACCAGCAGCTCCGGCTGGTCGAGGGCCTGGCGCAGGCCTTCTTCCTCGACAGCGAGATCGTGCGCTGCGAATTGCTGCGTGAGCCCGATGGCCTGGCGATGAGCTCGCGCAACCGCCTGCTCAGCGCGGCGGAGCGCGAACGCGCGCCGGCGCTGCATCGCCTGCTCGCGCAGAGCGTGGCGCAGCGTCAGTCCGCCGGGGACGCCGCAGCCGGTCTCGCCCGGGAAGGATTCGAGGTCGAATACGTCGCGGATCACGAGGGCCGCCGCCTGGCGGCGGTGCGGCTCGGCAAGGTGAGGCTCATCGACAATGTCGAACACGCCTGAGCACAAGATCCTGTTCCAGCTCACCGGCTCGATCGCCTGCTTCAAGGCCTGCGAGCTGATCTCGCGGCTGGCCAAGCGCGGCGTCGCCGTGCAGACGGTCGCGAGCGCCGGGGCACTGCGTTTCGTCGGCGCCGCCACGCTCGAGGGCCTGACCGGCCGGCCGCCGTTCACCGACCTGTATGAACCGGGTCGCGCGATGGATCACATCCATCTCGCGCGCTGGGCGGATGCCGCCATCGTCTGCCCGGCGACCGCCAACAGCCTGAACCGGCTCGCGGCCGGCTTGGCCGATGACGCGATCGGCGCCTTGTTCCTGGCTTGGGAGATCGCGAAGAAACCCTACCTCGTCGCGCCGGCCATGAACGCGACCATGTGGGAGCATCCCGCGACCCGCGCCTCGCGCGAGCGCCTCGCAAGCTACGGCGTCCGCCTGCTGCCGGTCGGCGCCGGGAACCTCGCCTGCGGCGAAACCGGCGAAGGCCGGTTGCTGGAGGTCGGCGAGCTCGACGAAGCGCTGGCGAAGGCGCTGGAAACGCCGCGATGAGGGTGCTGGTGACCTCCGGCTCGACGCGCGAGCCGATCGACAGCGTGCGATTCATTTCCAACCTGAGCACCGGGCGCACCGGCGCGATCATCTGCGAGTCGCTCGCGTCGCGCGGCTTTTCGGTCACCCAGGTCCGCGGCGTGGACTCGATCGAGGCGGCGGGCGTCGCCCATCGAGAGGCCTTCACCGACCACGCGTCGCTCGATGCATTGCTGCGACGGCTGCTCACGGACCGCGAGTACGCCGCGGTGATCCACGTGGCGGCGGTCGGCGATTATTCGGTGACGGATCCGTTTCCCGACGGAAAGATTCCGTCCGGCACGGAGCTGGTGCTGCGGCTGAAGCCGAACTCCAAGATCATCGACCAGATACGGGAGTATGCCGGCGGCCGGGAACTGACCCTGGTCGGCTTCAAGCTGACCCACGATCCGAAGGCCGAGGCCCGGGCGCGTGCGGCGCGCGATCTCCTGAATCGCTGCGGGGCCGATTACGTCGTGCAGAACGATGTCTCGACGCTTTCCGCCGGCGCGGGCCACGTGTTCTACATCCACAGCCGCGGCAACAAGCCCACGCACAAGTGCGTCGGCCGCCAGCAGCTCGCCTCCGCGCTGGCAACGCTGCTGGAGCGCCAGCAAGCCAGGAGCGCGGGATGATCCTGGTTCTGGACATCGGCAACAGTCAGATTTTCGGCGGCGTCTTCGACGACGAGCGGCTGTGCCTGCAGTTCCGCCGCGCCACCCGCGCCGAGAACACCTCCGACGAGGTGGGCTTGTTCCTGCGGCAGGTGCTGCGCGAGAACGAGATCGACCCGGCGAGCGTCACCGCGGTCGCGATCTGCTCGGTCGTGCCAGACATGGTCCACTCGGTGCGCAACGCCAGCATGAAGTACTTCGGAGTGCGCCCGTTCATCCTCGAGCCCGGCGTACGGACGGGCCTCAAGATCCGCTACCGGAATCCGCTCGAGGTCGGCAGCGACCGCATCGCCGGCGCCATCGCGGCCGCCAGGCTCTATCCCGGGAAGAACGCCATCATCGTCGACTTCGGCACCGCGACGACGATCGACGCGCTGACCGACGAGCACGACTATCTCGGCGGCGTGATCCTGCCGGGCCTGCGGCTCACCATGGAAAGCCTCGATGCCCGCACGGCGCGCTTGCCGAAGGTCGAGATCCGCAAGCCCCCCGAGCTCCTTGGCCGTTCCACGGTCGAGAGCATCCAGGCGGGCCTGTACTTCGGCAACATCGCAATCCTCAAGCATCTCTGCGCGGAAGTCCGCGAGACCTATTTCGCGGGGCGGCCGACGGTCCTGGTCGGCACCGGCGGCTTCGCCCGCCTGTTCGAAGACGAGAAACTCTTCGACGCACACGTGCCGGAACTCGTCCTGCTCGGGCTCCGGGAAGCCCTCCGTCTCAATAGTTGAAACGGTAGCCATCGCGCGAACCTTGGCGCCCGGAAACAGCCCTCGCTCGCTCAACGGATTCGGAAAATTCGCTCGCTCGGGGTTTCCGGGCGCCTGGTCCGCGCGGGCAGTCAGTGCGCGAGTTCGTGCGTGAAGCCGATCAGCAGCACGCCGACCGCGATCAGGACGACCTGCTGGATCGAGGTGCGGACATCGACGCGGCGGTGCAGGCCGGGAATCAGGTCCGCGACCGCGACATAGAGGAAGCTCGCCGCGGCGACCGCAAGCGCATACGGCAGCACTTCGAGCGCCTGCGCCAGCAGGAACCAGGCGACGAAGGCCCCCGCGACCGAGGCGAGGCTGACCGCGACATTGAGCGCGAGCGCGCGCCGGCGTGTCATGCCGCCGTTCAGGAGGATCGCGAGGTCGCCCACTTCCTGCGGGATCTCGTGCGCGAACACGGCGACGGTCGTGACCACGCCGAGGTGCGGATCGGTCAGGAATGCCGCCGCGATCAGGATGCCGTCCAGCACGTTGTGGAAGGCGTCACCCCAGAGGATCAGCGTGGCCGAGGCACGGTCCCGATGGTGATCCTGCGGCCCATGCGCCTCGCAATGGTCGACGTGGCAATGACGCCAGAGCACCGCCTTCTCGAGCACGAAGAACGCGACGATGCCGCCGGCGAGCGCGATGCCGATGCCGTGCATGCCGCCGCCGGCTTCGACCGCATGCGGCAGGAGCGCGATCAGCGCCGCGCCCAGCAGCGCGCCGGTGGCAAAGCTGACGAGATGCGGAAGCAGTGCCTGCCGGCGCGCGGCCGGCAGCAGCATGAAGCCGGCCGCGATCATCGCCGACAGCGCGCCGCAGGCTGCGGTCAGCAGCAGGATCGGAGTCAATGTCCCCATGATCGGCAGCCTACACTCAAGCGAGCCAGGCGAGCGCGGCCATGCGGCCGGTCGCCCCGTCACGCCGATAAGAATAAAAGCGTGCCGGATCGGCGACAGTGCAATGCCCGCCGCCGTGAATGCTGCTCACACCACAGGCGGCCAGCCGCCGGCGTGCGAGTCCCGGCAGATCGGCGAGCCAGCGGCCGTCGCGGCCCGGACGAAACTCCGCGGCCGCATCCGGTCGACCGGTCAGGCAGGCATCGCGCACTTCCGGGCCGACCTCGAAATGCCGCGGGCCGATGGCGGGACCCAGCCACGCGATGAGTCGCGCCGGGTCGCAGTCGAGCGCGGCGATGGTCGCCTCGATGACGCCGCCGGCGAGTCCGCGCCAGCCGGCATGCGCAATCCCGACACGGTCGCCGCCCGGCGCGGCGAGAAAAACCGGCAGGCAGTCGGCGACCAGCACCACACAAACCGGGCCGGGCGAGAACGCGACGGCGGCATCCGCGCCCGGCGGCAGATTCTGCGGCAGACGCGCGACGTCGCGACCATGCACCTGGGTGAGCCACGAAGGATCCGAAGGCAGGTCGAGCACCTGCCGCAATCGACGGCGGTTTTCTGCCACCGACGCCGGATCGTCACCCACATGGCCGGCGAGATTCAGCGACGCAAAAGGGCCGCTGCTGACCCCGCCCGCGCGCGTCGTCATGACGGCGCGCACCGACGGCGCCACGGGCCAGTCGGGGACCAGGACATCGGATCGATTCACGCGCGGCGCTCCGCCGTCGCATCCTTGCGAAGCGCCGCAACCAGCGCGAGGAAATCGGCCGGCGGCTGCGCCGATACCTCGATGCTGCGGCCGTCCCGCGGATGAGGAAATGCGAGGCTCGCCGCATGCAGGGCCTGGCGCCGGAATGCGCGCAGCGCATTCTCCAGCGCCTGCGTCGCGCCGCGCGGTATCACGAGCCGTCGCCCGTATACCGGGTCGCCGACCAGCGGGTACCCCGCGTGTGACAGGTGCAGCCGGATCTGGTGCGTGCGGCCGGTTTCCAGCATCACGCGCACCCAGGTATGGCGGCGAAAGCGCTCGATCACGCGGTAGTGCGTCACGGCGTCGCGCCCGCCGCTGCGCACGCTCATGCGCACCCGGTCGACCGGATGGCGGTCGATCGGCGCATCGACCGTTCCGCCCGCGGTCATCACGCCGACGCAGACCGCCTGGTACTCGCGGTGAATCGCCCGCGCGACCAGCGCCTCCGCCAGGGACATCCGGGCGGCTTCGTTCCGCGCGATCACCAGGAGTCCGGTCGTGTCCTTGTCGAGCCGGTGCACGATCCCGGCACGCGGCAGTTTCGACAGGCGCGGATCGTGCGCGAGCAGGGCGTTCTGCAGGGTCTGATCGGGATTGCCCGCGCCCGGATGCACGACCAGGCCGGCGGGCTTGTTGACGACCAGCAGATCCGCGTCCTCCCAGGCGATCGCGAGCGGCATGGCCTGCGCGGCGGGAGCGACCGCGTCCTCGTCAGGCGCGTCGAGCGCGATGCGCTCGCCACCCGCCACGATGTCGCGTGGCCGCGCGATCCGGCCGTCAACCTGCAATTGCCCGGCGTCGATCCAGCGTTTCAGTCGCGAACGGGAAAACTCAGGCAGCGCATCGGCCAGTGCCTGGTCGAGGCGCCGGCCGGCGGCCTGCGGCGGCAACCGCAACTCACGCTGGTGTCTTTCGGAACTCATGGGGGCGAATACGGTCTTTGCCGCTATACTGCGTTGGTTCAACAGCCGGGGTCCAGTCCTTTGCAGCCAGGAAAAACGACGGCGCGCGCGCTGGCGGTGACGTTCTGCACGCTGATTCTCGCCGCATGCGGCGGCAGCCTGCGCACTGCCGAGCAGATGCAGCCGGAAAAGCTCTACGAGCGCGCGAACAACCTGCTGCTGGGCGGCGACTATCGGGGCGCAGTGCGCTACTACGAGGCGCTGGAGGCGCGCTTTCCATTCAGCGAGCAGGCCCGTCAGGGACGGATCGACATCATCTATGCGTACTACAGGAGCCGCGAGACCGAGTCGGCAATCGACGCCGCGGACCAGTTCATCCGCGAGAACCCGACGCATCCGCGCGTCGATTACGCGATGTACGTCAAGGGGCTGGTCTACTTCGAGCGTTCGCCGAATTTCCTCGAGCGCTGGTTCGGCACCGACCTCACCGAGCGTCCGCCGCAGGACGTGCGCCGCTCTTTCGACGCCTTCGAGACGCTGATCCAGCGCCATCCGAACAGCGAGTACTCGCGCGACGCGCGCCAGCGCATGGTCTTCCTGCGCAATCGCCTGGCCGAATACGAGGTGCACGTCGCCGACCATTACCTGCGACGCCAGGCCTACGTCGCGGCGATCGCGCGCGCGCGTTTCTGCATCGAGAACTTCGACGGCGCCCCGGCGGTCCAGGACGCACTCGAGATCATGGTCTCGGCCTACGACGGCCTCGGCATGAAAGACCTCGCCGAGCGCTCGCAGGAGGTCTACGCCCTCAACTATCCGGGCGGGCGACCGGAAGGGCGCGACGACCGCGACTGGTGGCCGTTCTGGTAGGGGACTGTCCCCTTTACGCTCTGGTAAAGGGGACTGTCCCCTCTTAAGAATCTCCCGGCCTGTAACCCGACGTGATCGGATAGCGCCAGTCGCGGCCGAAGGCCCGGCCGCTGATACGCACGCCGGGCGGCGCCTGGCGCCGCTTGTACTCGCTGCGCTTGACCATCTCCAGCACGCGCGTGACCGTCGCGCGGTCGGAGCCCAGTTCGACGATCTCGTCCACCGAACGGTCGTCCTCGATGAATGCCTCGAGGATCGGGTCGAGCACCTCGTAGGGCGGCAGGCTGTCAGAGTCGAGCTGGTTGTCGCGGAGCTCCGCGGTCGGCGGGCGCTCGATGATGCGCTCGGGTACCACCGGTTTAGGCGACTGCGCATTGCGCCAGCGCGCGAGCTTCCAGACCAGCGTCTTGCTGCAGTCCTTGATCGGCGCATAGCCGCCCGCCATGTCGCCGTAGAGCGTCGCATAGCCGACCGACATCTCGCTCTTGTTGCCGGTCGTCAGGACCATGCGCTGGGTCTTGTTCGAAATGGCCATCAGGAGCATTCCGCGGCAACGCGCCTGGATATTCTCCTCGGTCGTGTCGGTGGCGCGACCCGCGAATTCTTCCTGGAGCGAGGCCAGAGCCGCCTGGTACACGCCCTCGATCGGGATCACCGAGTACTTGACGCCGACGCCCAGCGCCATCGCCTCCGCGTCGTCCTGCGACATGCGCGAGGTGAATCGCGACGGCATCATCACGGCGTGCACCCGTTCGCGGCCGAGGGCATCGCAGGCGAGCGCGAGCACCAGCGCGGAATCGACGCCGCCCGATAGCCCGATCACGACGCCGTCGAAGCCGTTCTTGCCGACATAGTCGCGCACGCCGTTGGTGATCGCCTGCCAGACGCTCTCCTCCGCCTGCGGAAGCACCGCGATGCTGCCGCCCGAAAGCCGCACCCCGTCCGGTCCCCGCTCGGCGTCGATGAAAGTAAGGGACTCGTCGAATGCCGGCGCCCGGTGCACCAGCGCACCCTTCGCGTCGGTCGCGAACGAGCAGCCGTCGAACACCAGCTCGTCCTGGCCGCCGACGAGGTTGAGGTACAGGAACGGCATGGCGGTCGTCCGCGCGAGCTCCGCGATCACGAGCTCGCGCTCCGCCTGCTTGCGCTGCTGGTAGGGCGAAGCATTCAGCGCGATGCACAGACCCGCGCCCGCCGCGCGCGCCTCCGCGGCCGGCGCCTGGTGCCAGATGTCCTCGCAGATCAGCGGAGCGACCGGAACGCCTGTGACTTCGACCACGACCGGCGCGCTGCCGGCGGTGAAATAGCGCACTTCGTCGAAGACCTGGTAGTTCGGCAGGCAATGCTTGCGATAGCGCGCGATGCAGGCGCCGGCGCGCAGCCAGGCCGCGCCGTTGTAGATGGTGCCGTCCGCGTACTCCGGATAGCCGACCAGGAGGTCGATGCCGCGCGCCGCATCGGCAAGCCGCGCCAGCGCCCCCTCGATGCGGCGGCGGAATCCGCGGTGAAACAGCAGGTCCTCCGGCGGGTAGCCCGATAGGGCAAGCTCCGGCGTCACCACCAGCGCCGCGCCGCCTTTCGCGGCCTCGCGCATTCGCTGGATGATTCGATCGGCATTGCCCGGCGGGTCGCCCACGGTCGGGTTGATCTGCGCCAGCGCGATGCGTAGGCCGCCGCCCATGGTCATGGCGCCGTCAGCGCTTCTTCTTGCGGCGCCGCGTCGCGAGCGCCGACTTCATGGCACTGCCGAGCTCGGCCGGGGATCGAACGGTTCGCACGCCCGCCTCCTCCAGCGCCGCATACTTGTCGGCCGCCGTGCCCTTGCCGCCGGCAATGACGGCTCCCGCATGGCCCATGCGTTTGCCGGCGGGCGCAGTGACGCCCGCAATGTAGGCGACGACCGGCTTGCTCACACGGCGGCGGATGTACGCCGCGGCATTCTCCTCGTCGCTGCCGCCGATCTCGCCGACCATGACGATGCCGGCCGTATCTTCGTCCTTCTCGAAGAGCGCCAGGACGTCGATGAAGTTCATCCCACGCACCGGATCGCCGCCGATGCCGACGCAACTCGACTGCCCGAGACCGAGGCTGGTGGTCTCGAACACGGCTTCGTAGGTGAGCGTGCCCGAGCGCGAAATGATGCCGACGCGACCCGGCTTGTGGATGAATCCCGGCATGATGCCGACCTTGCACTCGCCGGGCGTGATGACACCCGGGCAGTTCGGCCCGACCAGCCGACATTTGCGACCGGCGAGTGCGGCCTTGACCCGCACCATGTCGTTCACCGGGATGCCCTCGGTGATGCAGACGACCAGGCGGATGCCGGCGTCGGCCGCCTCCAGTATTGCGTCGGCCGCGTACGGCGCCGGCACGTAGATCATGCTGACGTCGGCGCCGGTCTCGGCGACCGCATCGTGCACCGTGTCGAACACCGGCCGGTCGAGGTGCCGGCTGCCGCCGCGGCCCGGTGTCACGCCGCCGACCAGCCGGGTGCCATAGGCAATCGCCTGCTCGGAATGGAAGGTGCCCTGCTTGCCGGTGAAGCCCTGGCAGATCACGCGGCTCCTGCGGTCGACCAGGATGCTCATCGCCGCGCCTTGCTCCGCGCGAGCCGCACCGACTTGGTAGCCGCATCCGTCAGGTCCTTCGCCGCGGTGATCGCGAGCTTGCTCGACGCGAGTATCTTGCGCGCCTGGTCCGCGTTGGTGCCTTCGAGACGCACGATCACGGGCACCGAGACGCCGACCTGGCGCACGGCCTGCACGATGCCCTCGGCAATGACGTCGCAGCGCACGATGCCGCCAAAGATGTTGACCAGCACCGCGCGCACGCGCTCGTTCGACAGGATCAGCCGGAAAGCCGCGGTCACGCGTTCCGCCGTCGCGGTGCCGCCGACGTCGAGGAAGTTCGCCGGCTCGCCGCCGTGCAGCTTGATCAGGTCCATGGTCGCCATCGCGAGGCCCGCGCCATTCACCATGCAGGCGATGTTGCCGTCGAGCGAGACGTAGTTGAGCTCGTGCTCGGAAGCGTCCCGCTCCATCGGGTCCTCCTGCGTGGGGTCGCGCAACTCGACCATCGTCGGCTGGCGATAGAGAGCGTTCGCCTCGACGTTGATCTTGGCGTCGAGCGCGACGATCGCCCCGTCCTTGGTCACGATCAGCGGGTTGACCTCCACCAGGCTCAGGTCGCGCTCGAGATAGAGCCAGTAGAGCGCGCGTGCGATGCGCTCGAATTCCGCGACCTGTTTTCCCTTCAGGCCGATGCCGAACGCGAGCCGCCGGCACTGGTAAGACTGCAAGCCGGCCGCCGGATCGATGTCGGCGCGCAGAATCCGGCGCGGTTCCCTGGCGGCCACTTCCTCGATGTCCATGCCGCCGGCGGCCGAGGCGACGAAGGCGATCCGGCCAGTCTCGCGATTGAGGAGCAGGCTCAAGTAGAGTTCGCGCTCGATCGCGCTGCCAGACTCGACGTAGACCAGGTTGATCGGAAGTCCGGCGGCCCCGGTCTGCTTGGTGACGAGCCGCTGGCCGAGCATTGCCGCGGCAGCACGGCCGACCTCGTCACGCGTGCGGCACAGCTTGACGCCGCCGGCCTTGCCGCGCCCGCCCGCATGCACTTGAGCCTTGACCACCCAGGGCGGGCCGGCAAGCTCGCGCGTCGCGGCGACCGCTTCGGGCTCGCTCGCGGCCACGCGCCCGGCGGGAACGGGCACTCCGTAGTCCGAAAAAACGCGCTTCGCCTGATATTCGTGAAGATTCATCACAGCATTGTAGCGGCTGCCTTGAACCGCGTCGCAAACGCGGGCCGCGTCGCGGCTCCAGGCCATGCTGCGTGATAAAGTGCCGCCCGTGAAAAACCCGGCAGAACTCGAGCGCAGCAGCGGCGATCCGGAGCTCGCGTGGCGCGTCCTCGGCCTGCTCAATCTCTACCGGCTCGCAATCCCCTCGGTCCTGTTTGCGCTTTCGCTGCTGGCGTCCAGACCGCAACAGCTCGGCGCGGCATTTCCGACGCTGTTTTTCTACACGCTCGCGACCTGGTTCGCGACCGGCGTCGTCTGCATCGGCCTGCTGAAACGGCAATGGCCGAGCCTTCAGGCGCAGGCCTATATCCACATCGCCTTCGATGTCCTCGCGGTCACGGCACTCCTGCTGACCAGCGCGGGCGCCGCGAGCGGCGCCGGACTCCTGCTGATCATGCCGGTCGCGGCCGTCAGCATCCTGTTGCCGCAGCGGACGGCGACGACCATCGCCGCGATCGCGGCCCTCTTCGTCCTCGGCCAGCAGCTCGCACTCTGGTTCGCGGGCATCACCGACTCGTCGGACCTCACCCAGGCGGGACTGCTGGGCAGTGTCATCTTCGTCGCCGCGCTCGCGGTGGCGCCGCTGGCGCGCCGGCTGCGCGAGAGCGAGGCGCTGGTACGGCAGCGCGACCTCGACCTCGCGAACCTGGCAGAACTTTCGCAGTACATCGTCGAGCGCCTGCGCGAGAGCCTGGTGGTCGTCGACGAGCAGGACCGCATCCGGCTGATCAACGAATCGGCCCGCCAGATTCTCGGCGGCGACGCGCTCGCGAACGCGCTCCTCGGCGAAGTGTCGCCGCGGCTCCTGTACCTGCTGACGATGTGGCGCCAGAGCGAGCCGGGCGCCGACACGGCCGGCGGTAACCTGCTGGCCGCCGATGGCCTGCGCGAGGTCCGCCCGCATTTTGCGCCGCTCGGGCAGGGCCGCCCGCCGCCGGTGCTGGTATTTCTCGAGGACCTCACCGCGCTCGACGATCGCATCCAGCAGACGCGTCTCGCCGCCCTCGGGCGGCTGTCGGCCTCGATCGCGCACGAGATCAGGAACCCGGTCGGCGCGATCAGCCATGCGGCACAACTGTTCGCGGAGGACCCGAAGCTCTCCGAGCCGAACCGGCGCATGACCGAGATCATCCGCGCCAATGCCGAGCGCGTCAGCACCATCATCGGCAACGTGCAGCAGCTCGCGCGCCGCGAGACCACGCGCCCGGAGCGCATGCCGCTTGGCGAGTGGATCGATGATTTCGTCGGCGAGTTCATCGACACCGGGGGCTACGAGACGGGGCAACTGGCCGCAGAGCTGCCGGAACCGGAACTCGAGGTCCGGGTCGATCCCTCGCATCTGCGCCAGATCCTGTGGAACCTGTGCGAGAACGCGTTCCGTTACTCGGTGCGCACGCCCGACGACAGAGTCGAGCTGCGCATCGGCCGCCTGGTCGGCAGCAACCGCCCGTTTCTCGAAGTACTCGACCGTGGACCCGGCATCGACTCGACCATGAGCGACCGGATATTCGAGCCGTTCTTCACGTCGCGGGCCAGCGGCACCGGGCTTGGGCTGTTCATCGCCCGCGAGCTCGCGCAGTGCAATCGCGCGCTACTGGTCTTCGAACCGCGCACCGGCGGCGGCAGCGTATTCCGTATCGTGTTCGCCGATCCGCAGCGCTGGCAGCAATCCTGAGCTGGGCGCCATGGCGAACCCCCGCGCGCTGATCGTCGACGATGAACCGGATCTGTGCGAATTGCTGTCGCTGACGCTTGCGCGCATGGGCGTCGATTCGAGCGCCGTGCACGACCTGGCCGGCGCGCGCCGCGAATTGCAGGGCGCGCAGGAATACGCCCTCTGCATGACCGATCTCCGCCTGCCCGACGGCGATGGCATCGAGCTCCTGGAATGGATCCAGGCGCGGGCGCCTGAATTGCCGGTCGCCGTGATCACCGCGCATGGCCACGTCGAGGTCGCGGTGCGCGCGCTCAAGCTCGGCGCCTTCGATTTCGTCAGCAAGCCGCTCGACATCTCGGACCTGCGCAAGCTGGTCAACCAGGCGCTGAAGCTTTCCGACAGCCGGCGTGGCGCCGAGGGCGGCCGGCGGCTCATCGGCGAATCCGAGCCGATGCAGAAGCTGCGTTCCCTGATCGGCCGCGTCGCGCGCAGCCAGGCGCCGGTGCACATTACCGGCGAATCCGGCACCGGCAAGGAGCTGGTCGCACGCCTGATCCACGAGAGCGGCCCGCGCAAGGACGCCCCCTTCGTGCCGGTGAGCTGCGGCGCGATTCCCTCCGAGCTGATGGAGAGCGAGCTGTTCGGCCACCGCCGCGGCAGCTTCACCGGCGCGGTGGCGGACAAGATGGGCCTGGTGCAGGCCGCAGAAGGCGGCACGCTGTTCCTGGACGAAGTCGCGGATCTGCCCTTCGTGATGCAGGTCAAGCTGCTACGCCTGATTCAGGAGAAGACTGCGCGCCCGGTCGGCGACCAGCGCGAGCAGCCGGTCGACGTGCGAATCCTTTCTGCGACCCATCGCGACCTTGCGGAGCTGGTCGCCTCCGGCAAGTTTCGCGAAGACCTCTTCTATCGCATCAATGTGATCGAGATGCGCGTGCCCAGCCTGCGCGAAAGGCTGACGGACGTGCCGGAGCTGACCGGCGCGATCACCGAGCGATTCGCCACCCGTCTCGGCATGGCTGCCCCGCCTGCCATATCGGATGAAGCCATGGAGCTGCTCGCGACCCACGACTACCCTGGCAATGTGCGCGAACTCGAGAATGTCATCGAGCGGGCCCTGACCCTCTGTGACGGGGGCAGCATCCGGCCGGGCGACATCGAGCTCCGCGGTTCGCCGGGCCAGGGCGAGGACACCCTGCCGCCGCATCGGCCGGGAACGCTGTCTGACAAGCTCGAGGACATCGAACGCGCGTCGATCGTGCGTGCGCTGGAGGAAGCCCGTTACAACAAGACCGCGGCTGCCCGTGCACTCGGTATCAGCTTCCGGGCATTGCGCTACCGCATCAAGAAACTCGGCATCGAGTGACGCATCGCGTCACATTGTGACGCGGCGTGTCGGCCGGGCCGTCGTCAAACCCCGACGATCTTCTGACAAGCCGCAAAAAATACTGATAAGTCGGTCACTTACGAGGGCCGGGTCGATTGGCATGATCCTTGCTGTACCTACAGTGCATCGGCGCATCAGCGCCGCCCTCGGTTCTCAAAGGAGTTATTGGAAATGAAGACTCTCCAGAAGGGCTTCACGCTCATCGAACTGATGATCGTGGTGGCCATTATCGGCATCCTGGCCGCGATCGCGATCCCCGCGTACCAGGACTACACGATTCGCGCGCAGGTCTCGGAAGGCCTGACGCTCGCGTCGGACGTCAAAGCCGGCATCGCGGAGTACGCAGCGCAGGTTGGCGATTGGCCCGTGACACTTGCTGAAGCCGGACTTGGTTCGGCGGCCCTCACGGACAAGCAGGGGCGCTACGTCGAATCCCTCGACATCGACACGGCTGGTGGTACGATGATCATTACGTATGGCCGTGACGCCAACACGAAGATCAACGGACAGGTGCTGGCGATCCAGCCGTACGTTAACCTCAATGGCGACATCGTCTGGCGTTGCGGAGATTCCGTTGCTCCGATAACGCCTGCAACTAACGTCTTGGGTACTACGACGTCGGCTGCGAGCGACACGCTCACCGATTTGTCCGACAAGCACATGCCGGCTTCCTGCCGCAGTGGCTTCGGCGGCAACTAAGTCGCTGTCCTGATAGATCCGGCTTTCGAGCCGGACCCGGCAAGGCCCCTGTTTACAGGGGCCTTGCCTTTTCTGCGGCTGAAGATTCTGATCCCGCACCCATGACCATCGTACTCAATCGCTCGAGTATTCATTGGAGCAGCCTCGGTCTGGCGCAACTGCTGGCGCTTCTGCTGCTGGCCGCCTCATCGTGGTGGGTGTGGCGTGAACTCGAATTTCTGCTGCCGAACGATCCTGTCGCGGGTTTCCTGACCGTCGAACAAGTACTCATGTCGGCGCTTGGATGGCGACTGGCTGCGTTCGGCGGCGCCCTGCTGCTGAGCCATGCCGTGCTTGGCCTATTGGCATTCGCGCTCGCCCGGATGACCGAGACCGCGTTTGCCGCGGGCACGCCGGCGTGGCGCGGCTGGTTAATCACCGGCTGGTTCGTGCTGCTTGCGGCGTTCGTATTCGCTGCCAACACCACGTTTCATTCTGCATCGATTTTTTCGGACGACGCCTCCTGGTGGCGCAGCAAGGTGCTCGGTCTCTATCCGGTGCAGATTGCGGCAGCAGCGGTCGGCCTCGTCCTGCTCTTGCTTGCGACGCTTGCCTACAAACGAACACGCGCCGGGGACCGGCGCGCGGCAGTCGCAGTCACAGGAACGATCTGCCTGGCGCTCGCAGCGGGCCTGATACTGCCCACGGCGCATACTGCGACGGCGCCGCTGTCACCGGCTCTTCCGCACGTTGTGATCATCGGCATCGACTCGTTGCGCAACGACCTGTCATTGCCGCGTCTTGGGGATGCGGCGATTCCCCATGTCAGGGCATTCCTTTCGGAAGCCCGGAGCTTCAGCGATGCAACGACCCCACTTGCCCGCACATTCGGTTCCTGGATCTCGATCCTGACCGGGCGTCACCCTGTCGTCACCAATGCCCGTGTCAACCTGATGCCGCGCCGGCTCGTGCAGGAAGGCGCGACGCTCGCCGATGCACTCGGTGCACGGGGGTATCGATCGATCTACGCCACCGACGAGGCGCGTTTTGCAAACATTGACCGGTCCTACGGCTTCGGCCAGTTGATCACGCCTCCGATCGGGGCCGCGGATTTCCTGCTGGTCCATGCGGGTGACATGCCGCTTGTCAACCTGATCGCGCCGACCATTTTCGGCGCCTGGTTGTTTCCCTCCAACCACGCGAATCGGGCGGCGAATGTGGTCTATCGACCGGCCAATTTCGTCAGGCGCCTCAAGAACGAGATCGAGATCGACGGGCCCACGCTATTGACGATTCATCTGACGCTGGGGCACTGGCCGTACAACTGGGCAGGGTCTCCGGCGCCTCGCACACCGCCTGACTATCGGTCCGCCTACAAGCGTGCCATCGAGGAAGTGGATCACCAATTCGAAGCAGTCATGCGATTGCTCGCAGACAAGCGCGTGCTCGACAATGCAATCGTCGTGCTCCTGTCCGATCACGGCGAGGCACTCGGTGCGGACAGCGATTCAATGCTGCGCAAGACCGGCACGGACCTCGAGATCTGGCATTCGCTCTGGGGTCACGGTACGAGCGTCATGAGCCCGCAACAGTATGGCGTGCTGCTGGCGCTACGGCCGTATGGCCGCGCAAAACTGCCGGGGGAACCGGGCAGCTACGACTGGCCGGTATCGCTCGAAGACCTACGGCCGACGCTCGAACATTACGTGATCGGCAAGGCGCCTTCGGATGTGGACGGCATTTCGTTGTTGCCGTTCCTCGCGGATCCCGAACGAGCGGAGCGTCTTTCGACCCGTGTGCGCTTTACCGAAACCGATTTCAACACGCGGTCCACGCTCGCCGGCCGTTATGAGGCTTCGAGCATCATCGACGAAGCCGCGGCCTATTACGAGCTCGAGCCGGCCACCGGCTGGATCCAGTTCCGGGCCGACCGCCTGCCCGAGCTGATGGCACGAAAGCAGCGCGCGGCGCTGACCTCGGATGCGTTACTGGCCGCAATTCCAGACCCTCGCGACGGTCTCGTTCGATACCTGTATACGGACCGCCATAGTCCGCTCCCGCGCCCGCTGGCAAGCCGTCCGGACCCGATGGAGGATGCCGAGGCTGGCCGCCTCTGGGACGCCCTCCACACCCGCTTCCCGGGCGAGCTTCCGGCCGCTCGCCGACTCCCTTGAATGTGAACCCCGTCAGCGGCGGGCCCCGCGCTCTATGGGAGCATTCCGGCGTATTTAACAATTGCTGGCCCAGTGGGTTAGGCTGCAAGATCGGGTCACCGGGGCGACTCGGGGATGGGGTAGTTCCGTGCCTGGAGCGGATGCTTGAACGATAACGCCGCAGCGACCGGTTCGGTGCGGGCAGTCCTGACCGGCCTGCCGCAACGGCTCGTGCTCGACGGCCTGGTGGATTCCGCGGCGATGCTGGACGCCATTGCGAGCGCGCGCGAGCGCAAGACCCACTTGGTGAGCTGGCTCGTCTCGCACGACATGGCTGCCGCCCGCGACATCGCGATCGCGGCGGCCCAGGAATTCGGCATGCCGATTCTGGATCTCGATGCGGTCGCGTTCGACCTCGAAACGGTACGGCTGGTCAGCGACAAGCTCCTTGCCAAGCACCGCATATTGCCGCTGGTCAAGCGCGGCAAGCGCCTGCATGTTGCCGTCTCGGATCCGACCATTCTGCACGCGGTAGACGAGATCAAGTTCCAGACCGGGCTCGCGATCGAAGCGGTGGTGGTCGAGGACGACAAGCTCCAGCGCGCGGTGCAGAAAGCGATCGAACAGGTCGACACGCAGATGCCGTCCATGGGCGGCGGCGACGAGGACTTCGACCTCGAGAACCTGGATGTCTCACAGGGCGGCGACGATCAGGATTCGGAGGTCGGCCGCGACGACATCGAGGACGCGCCGATCGTCCGCTTCGTCAACAAGATCATGCTGGACGCGATCCGCAAAAGCGCCTCCGACATCCACTTCGAACCCTACGAGAAGTATTACCGCATCCGGCTCCGCATCGACGGCGTGCTGCGCGAAATCGCCCAGCCGCCGGTGCAGCTCGCGACCAAGCTCGCCGCGCGCCTCAAGGTGATGTCGCGGCTCGACATCGCCGAGCGCCGCGTGCCGCAGGACGGCCGCATCAAGATGCGGCTGTCGAAGAACCGCTCGATCGATTTCCGCGTGTCGAGCTGCCCCACCCTCTTCGGCGAGAAGATCGTGCTGCGTATCCTCGATGCCAGCACGGCGATGATGGGCATTGACGCGCTCGGTTATGAATTGTTCCAGAAGGAGCTCTACCTCAAGACGCTGGCGCGGCCGCAGGGCATGATCCTGGTGACCGGCCCCACGGGCAGCGGCAAGACCGTATCGCTGTATACCGGGCTCGCGATCCTGAACGTCGAGGACACCAATATCTCGACCGCCGAGGATCCGGCGGAAATCGTGCTGCCCGGCGTGAACCAGGTGAACGTGAATCCCAAGGTGGGGCTCACCTTCGCCTCGGCGCTGCGCGCCTTCCTGCGCCAGGATCCGGACGTGATCATGGTCGGCGAGGTCCGCGACCTCGAGACCGCGGAGATCGCGATCAAGGCGGCGCAGACCGGCCACCTCGTGCTCTCGACGCTGCACACCAACGATGCGCCCCAAACCCTGACTCGCCTGGTCGACATGGGCGTCAAGCCGTATGCGATTGCGACTTCGGTCAGCCTCATCATCGCCCAACGCCTGGCACGACGGCTCTGCCCGAATTGCAAGGTGCCGCTCGACCTGCCGCACGATGCCCTGTTGAAAGAGGGATTCACCGAGGAGCAGATTGCCAAGACCGACTTCAAGATCTACAAGCCGGTGGGCTGCGGTCAGTGCACTGACGGCTACAAGGGCCGAGTCGGCATCTACGAAGTGCTGCCGGTCACGGAACCGATCGGCCGGATCATCCTGGGCGGCGGCAGCGCCCCGAACATCCGGGACGAGGCCCGCAAGGAAGGGGTCTGGGATCTGCGGTCCGCAGGTCTCAAAAAGGTCCGGGACGGGCTCACCGGCCTCGAAGAAGTCAACCGCGTCACAGTTGAATGATCTGGCCGGGCGTTAACATCCGACAGTCAGGGTAAGGACGACCGACACCATGCCGCCGAGCGCCGTCATCGCCAAGGACACCCCCTTCACCTGGGAGGGCAAGGACCGCAAGGGCAACAAGATCCGCGGTCGCATCCTCGCGGTCAGCGAACAGGACGTGCGCGCCGACCTGCGTCGCCAGAATATCGTCCCTACGAAAGTCCGCAAGCAGTCGGGCCTGTTCCGCTCCGGCGGCAAGATCTCGCCGATGGACATCGCGGTGTTCAGCCGCCAGCTCGCGACCATGCTCGGGGCCGGCATTCCGCTGGTGCAGGCTTTCGAGATCGTCGGCGTCGGCCACGAAAAGCCGGCCATGCAGAAGCTGATCCTCGACATCAAGGTGAACATCGAGGGCGGCAGCTCGCTGCACGAATCGCTCAAGAAGCACCCGATCTACTTTGACGACCTCTACACCAACCTGGTCGAGGCCGGCGAGCAGGCGGGCGCGCTCGAATCCCTGCTCGACAAGGTCGCGACCTACAAGGAAAAGACCGAGGCCCTCAAGAAGAAGATCAAGAAGGCGCTCTTCTACCCGGCCGCGGTGCTCGCCGTCGCCGTGATCGTCACGCTGATCCTGCTGCTGTTCGTGATCCCGCAGTTCGAAGCCCTGTTCAAGGGCTTCGGCGCCGACCTGCCGGCCTTTACGCGCATGGTCATCGACCTGTCCAAGTTCGTGCAGGAACAGGGCTGGTGGATGGGCATGCTGATCGCCGCCGGCGTCTTCGTCTTCATCTATTTCAAGAAGCGTTCGCTGGCCCTGCGCCAGTTGATCGATCGCACGATGCTCAAGATCCCGATCATCGGCCCGATCCTGGTCAAGGCCGCCATTGCGCGCTATGCGCGCACGCTCGCCACGATGTTTTCGGCCGGCGTGCCGCTGGTCGAGGCGATGGATTCCGTCGCGGGAGCGACCGGCAACATTGTCTATGAGCAGGCGGTGCTGCGCATGCGCGACGAGGTCGCAACCGGCCAGCGCCTGCAGCGCGCGATGGAGAACACGGGATTGTTCCCGAACATGGTGGTGCAGATGATCGCCGTCGGCGAGGAATCCGGCTCGCTCGACGCGATGGCCTCCAAGGTCGCGGATTTCTACGAACTCGAGGTGGACACCGCGGTCGACGGCCTGTCGTCGCTGCTCGAGCCGCTCATCATGGCGATCCTCGGCGTGCTGGTCGGCGGTCTGGTCATCGCGATGTACCTGCCGATCTTCAAGCTGGGCGCCGTGATCTGACCGAGCCCCCGCCCCTGGCGCTGCTGGCGGCGAGCCCGGCCGCATTCGCGGCGATCTCTGCCCTGTTCGGCCTGCTGATCGGCAGCTTCCTGAATGTCGTGATTCACCGCCTGCCGCGCATGCTCGAGCGGCAGTGGCGTGCCCAGTGCGCGGACATCACCGGCCAGCCGGCCACGCAGGAGGGCGAGACATTCAACCTCGTGCGGCCGTGCTCGCGCTGCCCCTCCTGCGGCGCACCGGTGCGCGCCATTCACAATGTCCCGGTGCTGAGCTATCTGGCGCTCGGCGGTCGCTGTGCGTCCTGCCGCGCGCCGATCGGGCTGCGTTACCCGCTGGTCGAGGCTGTGACGGCCGCCGTGACCGCGGCCGTCGCCTGGCATTTCGGCTTTGGCCCGCAGGCTGCGCTCGCGATGGTCTTCAGCGGGTACCTGGTTGCCCTGACCGGCATCGACGTCGACCGGCAGCTCCTGCCCGACGTCCTGACGCTGCCGCTCCTGTGGATCGGACTGCTGGCGAGCCTGTGGCATGCGGAGGGCATGGCCTTGCCGGTCGCGCCGCGCGATGCGCTGATCGGCGCCGCGGCCGGTTACCTGACGCTGTGGACGGTGTTCCAGCTCTTCAAGCTGATCACCGGCAAGGAAGGCATGGGCTACGGCGACTTCAAGCTGTTCGCCGCGATCGGCGCCTGGCTCGGCTGGCAGATGCTGCCGCTCGTGCTGCTGCTCGCGGCGGTCGTCGGCACGATCGTGGGCATCGTGCTGATCGTCGCGCGGCGTCACGGCCGCGGCGTGCCGATACCCTTCGGACCTTACCTCGCGGGCGCGGCCTGGATCGCGCTCCTCTGGGGTCCCGGGATCGTCGAGCGCTATCTCGGCATCGCGGGCCTGCGCTGAACCGCTCGCGATGCTGCGCATCGGGCTCACCGGCGGCATCGCGAGCGGCAAGTCCACGGTCGCCGAATTGTTCGCGGGCCGTGGCGCTACCGTGATCGACACCGACCGGATCGCGCGCGAAGTCGTCGAGCCGGGAATGCCGGCGCTCGCGGCGCTCGCGCGCGCGCTCGGCGACGACATCCTCGATCGCGACGGACGGCTCGATCGCGGGCGGCTACGCAAGCGGCTGTTCGCGGACGACGAAGCACGGCGCACGGTTGAGGGGATCCTGCATCCTGAAATACTGAGCGAGCTCAGCAGGCAGTCCGCGACCGCAGCCGGCCCCTACCAGGTGTTCGTCATACCGCTCCTGGTCGAGGGCGAGCGCCAGGACCTCGTCGACCGGGTACTGGTCGTGGATTGTCCCGAGGAGCTGCAGCTCGAGCGCCTGATGCGTCGCGACGGCGAGAGCCGCGAGGAGGCATTGCGCATGCTTCGGGCACAGGTCTCGCGCGCAGAGCGCCTCGCGGCGGCCGACGACATCGTCGTCAACGATGGGCCGCCGGGAGAGCTCCTGGGACGGGTCGTGGAGCTTGACCGCCGATATCGCGAGCTGGCGGCGAAACACTGAGATCCCGTCGCGGCAGCGTGCCGGGCGTCACAGCCGCCAAGGTTTACGGAGCAAGAAGGCTTGTCGCAGAATACGAGCATGTTCGAGGCCGCCCCCGAGCCGCGGGCCGAGACGGAGCCCATCGTCTACGAGCAGCCGCTCAACGAGCGGATGCGCGCCTTCATGCGCCTCGAATTCCTCTGGCAGCAGCTTTCGTACCATGCGGGGCTGCCCAATGCCTGGTCGAGCCGATCCGCGGTCGGCGGGCTCCTCGAGATCCTCGCGATCACCTCGCGCGGCGATGCGCGCGGCGACGTGCTGAAGGAACTCGAGCGGCAGATGTCGGCGCTGAAGGATTACCAGAACCGGCCCGGCGTGGACGCGACGCGCCTGCGCGCGGTGCTGTCGGCGCTGATGCGCAGGCGCGAGGAACTGAACGCGGCTGGCGCGAATTTCCTGCAGAAGCTGCGCGAATCGGAATTCCTGAACGCCATCAAGCACCGCAGCGCGATTCCCGGGGGCACCTGCGAATTCGACCTGCCGGACTTCTATCACTGGCTCAATCTCGACGCGGACACGCGCGAGAGCGACCTGGCTGCCTGGCTCGCGACCATCAGGCCCCTTTGCGAATCCGTCTCCGAGCTCCTGTGGATCACGCGCGAGAATGCCCACCCGACCGAGGAGACGGCGGCAGCCGGCAATTTCCAGATCGTGTTCGAGCGTGACCGGCCGGTGCAGCTCCTGAGGATCACGCTGCCGGGCTCGTCGCGCCTGTTTCCGGAAGTCAGCGGCAGCCACCATCGCTGCTCGCTGCGCTTCCTGCGCTGGAACAACGTGCACAGCCGCCCGGTGCAGGCGACCGAGGACGTCACTTTCCTGCTGGGCACCTGCTACTGACGCCCATGGCGCGCGAGGTTCCCTGCCCGCGTTGCGGCCGTCGCCACGAATGGGAAGGCAATCCGTACCGCCCGTTCTGCAGCGAGCGCTGCAAGCTCATCGACCTCGGCGGCTGGCTGGAAGAACGCAACGCGATTCCGGGCGAAGCTGCCGAAATTCCGGACGCCGATTCCCCGAAGCACTAGAGGGGACGCTTCCCTTCAGTGCGTTTCCAGGAGAGCGCTGAAGGGAAGCGTCCCCTCTACTTGCCGCCCGGCATGTCGAGATGCCTGGCCAGAAATGCCCATTGGTTGGCCCAGTCCTCGACCAGCATCCAGGTCGGTTTGCCTGCGCCGTGACCGGCGCGGGTCTCGATGCGGACGATGACGGGATTCGCGCAGGCCTGGGCGTGCTGCAGCGCCGCGGTGAACTTGAAGCTATGCCAGGGCACGACGCGGTCGTCGTGGTCGGCGGTCGTCACCAGGGTCGGCGGGTAACAGCGGCCGGACTTCAGGTTGTGGACCGGCGAATACGCTGACAGGGCGCGGAACTGGCCTGCGTCCTCGACCGTGCCATAGTCGCTCGACCAGGCATAGGCATTGGCGCTTGTCGTGTGGTAACGCAGCATGTCCATGACGCCGACACCGGGCAGCGCCGCACCGAATAGCTCCGGTCGCTGCGCCATCACCGCGCCGACCAGGAGCCCGCCGTTGCTGCGGCCATGGATCGCGAGCTTCGCGGGTGAGGTGTAGCGCTTCGCAATGAGCCATTCCGCCGCGCCGATGAAATCATCGAACACGTTCTGCTTCTGGGTCCTGGTGCCGGCATCGTGCCAGCCCGCGCCGTACTCGCCGCCGCCGCGCAAATTGGCGACCGCGTAGATCCCGCCGCGCTCGAGCCAGGCAGCGATCACGGGACTGTAGGCCGGCGTCAGTGAGACGTCGAATCCGCCGTAGCCGTACAACAGGGTGGCATTGCTGCCGTCCAGCTTCGCGTCGCGGCGGCGGGTGATGAACATCGGGATGCGCGTGCCATCCTTGCTGTTGAAGAACACCTGCTCGGTCACGAATGGCGCGGCGTCGAACGATACGGTCGGCTTGCGGAACGGCTGCACCTGGTTCTTGACCACGTCGTAGCGATACAGCGCGAGCGGCGTCAGGTAGTCGGTGTAGGAGAAGAAGGTCTCGATCTCTTTGGTGGAATCCGGAAAACCGACGACCGTGCCCTGGCCCGGGAGCTCGACCTCGCCGCGCCGGGCACCGTCCTTCGCGTGGACCACCAGGCGTGAGCGGGCGTCGGCGAGATAGTTGGCGATCACGTAGCCGCCGACCAGGCTCGCCGCGTGCAGCGTCGCTGCCGCTTCGGGCACGACTTCGACCGGCGTCGCCGGGCTCGCCGGCTCGATCGCGATCACCCGCCCGCGCGCTGCGCCCTGGGTCGTCTTGAAATAGAGCCGCCCATCCATCGCGCCGAGAAAATCATAGAGGCCGTCCCATTTGTCGAGCAGCCGCACGACGGGCGCGTCGGGTTTCGACAGGTCGCGGAGGTGGATCGCATTCTTGTCGAACCCGAAGAAGATGCCGAACACCAGCCAGCGCCCGTCTTCCGATACGGTGGCGTACGGATTGTGGCGCGGGTTTTCGGGAACCGCGTAGACCATCTCGTCCGCCGACTGCTCGGTCCCGAGCCGGTGCCGATAGACGCTGACCTGCTGCTGATCGTCCGCCTTGCCGTTCGCGCCCTTCGGATAACGGGAGTAGTAGAAGGCACTCGCATCCGGCAACCAGGAGACGCCGGTGAACTTGGTGTCGCCGATCAGGTCCGGCAGGTCGCGGCCGGACTCGACTTCACGCACTCGCCACGTGTCCCAGTCGGTGCCGCCGTCGGAAACCGCCCAGGCCAGGTAGCGGCCGTCGGGACTGATCGAGAAATCCGCGAGCGACGCGGTCGCGTCTTTCGACAGCGTGTTCGGATCGACCAGCACGCGTGGCTTCGCGTCGAGCGCGGTGGTCCAGTAGAGCACGCCCTGATTCTGGGTGCCGGACTTCTCGACGAAGAAGTAGCGGCCGCCGCGCTTGACCGGCATGCGCGACTTTTCATCCATCCACGAATAGCCGTACTGCTCGTAGTCCCACAGCTCGGTGAGCCGCTTGCGGATCGGCTCGCGCGCAGGGATCGCGTCGAGATAGGGCTGCGACAATCCGTTCTGGGCCGTCACCCAGCCGGCCAGACCCGTGGATTCCGTTTCCATCCAGCGGTAGGGGTCGGCGACCTCGATGCCGTGGTAGGTATCGACGGTCGTGCCGCGCTCGCTGGCGGGGTAATGCAGCACCCGGGCGGCGGCGGTTGAATCGTCTGCAGCGCTCATGGGCGAGCTCGCCGCAAGTGCGGCCATTGCAAGGCCGGGAATGACATGACGGGACACCGTGCTTACACTCCGGATTGGACCGAGGCGCGCAGTCTAACAAACCTGCCGCCGGGTCCTCCGAAGCTGCGACAGGACGGAGCGACGATGCGTTCATTCGTGACTGGCATCACCGCCTGCCTTGCCATGGCCCCGGCGCTGGCGAAGGATCTGACCGTCGAACGGCTGTTCGACGCGCCGGATCTGCAGGGAACTTCCCTGCGCCTGATGCGTTTCTCCCCGGACGGCAAACTCGTCAGCTACCTGCGCGCCCGCGACGATGCGCCGGAGATCTTCGACCTGTGGGCTTACGACATCGCGGACGGCCGCCACCGGCTGCTGGTCGAGTCACGCTCGCTCGCGCCGGCGGAAGTCGGCCTTTCCGCGGCGGAAGAGGCGCGCCGCGAGCGCCAGCGCATCGCGGCGCTGCGCGGCATCGTCGACTACCACTGGTCGCCCGACGGGAAATCGCTGCTGTTTCCGCTCAACGGCGACCTCTTTATCTACGACCTCGGACGACCGGCGACGCAGGCGGTGCGCCGGCTGACCACGACGGAGGCCTTCGAGACAGACCCGCGTTTCTCGCCGCGCGGGCGCTACGTCAGCTTCATCCGCGAGCAGGACCTTTACGCGATCGAGGTCGCGACCGGGGCCGAGCGGCGGCTCACCAGCGGTGGCGGCGGGCTCGTCAGCCACGGCATGGCGGAGTTCATTGCGCAGGAAGAAATGAACCGCGACACCGGCTACTGGTGGTCGCCGGACGAGCGCCATGTCGCCTACACGCGCGTCGACGAGTCGCCGGTGGCCGAGGTCGAGCGATTCGAGATCGGTGCCGGGGGCATCCGCGTGCTCCGGCAGCGTTACCCGGCGACCGGCGGTGCCAATGCCGAGGTCCGGCTCGCGATCCTGGCGCTGGCCGGCGGTGAGCCGGCCTGGGTCGAGCTCGGCGACAAGGACTACTACCTCGCGCGCGTCGCCTGGTTTCCGGAAGGCGACCGCCTGCTGGTCCAGCGGCAATCGCGCGACCAGAAGCGCCTCGACCTGCTGTCGTTTCCCGTCACCGGCGGCGCAGGGCGCCAGCTCTTTTCCGAGCGCAGCGACACCTGGGTGTCGCTGCATGACGACCTGTATTTCCTGCCCGAGCGGCGCGAGTTCCTCTGGGCCTCGGAACGGACCGGCCACAATCACCTGTACCTCTACGATTACGGCGGTTACCTGAAGGGCGCCGTGACCGCGGGTGATTGGGATGTCGCCGGCGAGTGGCAGGCGCCCGCCGTGCGCGGCATCGACGAGCGCCGCGGCCGGGTCTGCTTCATGGCGACGTTGAAGACGCCGCTGGAGCGTCACCTGTACGTGGCCGATCTCGATGATGGGGCAAAAGTCGCGCCGCATGTCCTGACCGGCGGAGACGGCTGGCACAACGTCACGATGTCGCGCGACATGCGGCGCTTCCTGACGAGCTACAGCGACCCGGCGCAGCCGCCGCAGGTCTCGTTGCATGAGGCGAACGGCAAGCGTCTCGCCTGGCTGGTCGAGAACCCGCTCGACGCGAATCATCCCTATGCGCCCTACCTCGACCGGCATGTGGCGCCGGAATTCGGCACGCTGCCGGCGGCCGACGGCACGCCGCTCCACTGGCAGCTTTACAAGCCCGCCGGCTTCCAGGCCGGCAAGCGCTATCCGGCGGTGCTCGTGGTCTATGGCGGTCCGACGGTGCAGACGGTGCAGCGGCGCTGGGGCGAGCGGCGCGGCAGCCTGACGCCGCAGCTACTGGCCCAGCGCGGCTATGTGGTGTTCGCGATCGACAATCGCGGCGCCGGCGGCCGCGGCCAGAAATTCACCGAGGCGCTCTACCGCCGCCTGGGGGGCGTCGAAGTCATCGACCAGCTCGCGGGCGTCGAGTGGCTGAAACGGCAGCCGTTCGTGGACCCGGCGCGCATCGGCGTCTATGGCTGGAGCTATGGCGGCTACATGACGCTGATGCTGCTGTCGCAGTCGCCCGGCACTTTCGCCGCCGGCGTGGCTGGCGCACCGGTCACCGATTTCCGCCTGTACGACACGCATTACACCGAGCGTTATCTCGGCACGCCGCAGGAGAATCCCGAGGGCTACCGGCTATCGAACGTGCTGACCCACGCAGGCGCACTGCGCGACCGCCTGCTGCTGATGCACGGCATGGCGGACGACAATGTGTTGTTCACCAACACGACGCTGCTGATCCCGGTGCTGGTCGCCAATGGCCGGCCATTCGAGCTCGTGCCCTATCCCGGCAGCCGCCACGCCGCACTCAGCTTCCGCGACACCGGCATCCACGGCTGGAAGACGATCCTCGACTTCTTCGACCGCTACATGGGTGCCGAGTCGCGGCGATAAGTTCGAATGTTTGACCCGGCACCATTTAGCGGCGGATTGCGCAGCCGTGCGCGCCGGCGAGCTGCACCCGCTCGAGGCGGCGCGCATCCGGATACCAGCCGGCGAATACCGGCAGCCCGACCGCATCGCACAGCGCCTCGAGTTCCGGCGCTTGCAGGGGACCTTCTTCCGGCGCGGCGACCAGGAAGTGCGCGCCCTCCTTGACCGCACGCCGCGCGCCGGCGATGTCGCCGCATTGCACGCCGATCAGGAACGCGCCGCTGCGGTCGACGTGCAGGCTCTGGCCGTTCCATTCCAGCACGGCGCCGTCGCAGCCGGCGATCGCGGCCGTGCGCACGGCGTCGATGTCCGGGCCGAGGACGAACACGCGATGACCGACGGCGCGCGCGGCGGCGATCATGTCGGCATCGAGCGCGACTTCGCCGCCCTCCGGCATCGGCCAGAGGATGGTCTGGGCGGCGCTGCCCCTGATCTTCGCGAGCTCGATCGCGGTTGCGATCACGCGCGCGAGCCGCGGCAGTCGCAGCGCCGTGACGATCGCGCGATCGGCCTCGAGCAGGTCGTGCTTCGGCAGTTCGTCGGGCCGTGCCCAGGCGAGCGCCTGCGACTCGAGGGCCTGGGGCTCGCCTTCGTAGGCGGTCACCTGCCAGACGTCGAGCAGGACGCTGCGATCGGTATAGGCGTGACGCAGGCGGATCAGCGGTCGCGCCTCGCGCACCACGACGCCCAGCTCCTCCTGCAACTCGCGCTTGAGGCCGGCGTAAGCGTCCTCGCCGAGATCGAGCTTGCCGCCCGGGAATTCCCAGCGGCCGGCCATGTGCCGCCCACGCGGGCGCTGCGCGATCAGCACGCGCCCGCTGGCGTCCGAAATGGCGCCGGCAATGACGTGAACTTCCGCTGGACTGGCCATCCCTGGACCGCCCGCTCCTCCGCGTTAAATAGTTAACTGCCGGCGCGCTGGAGCACGCCGTGGCAATGCTTGTATTTCCGACCCGAGCCGCAAGGGCAAGCTTCGTTGCGTCCGATCTTACGCTCGCCGCGCACGAATGGCGCGGCCGGCTCCGGCTCCGGCGCAGGCGTCTCGGCGGCACGGCCCGTCCCGGCAGCCGCCGACGCGGCCACCGCTCCCGCCGCAAGTTCCGGCGGCGGCTCGTGCTGTAGCTGCATCCGGCTCTGCAGCCGGCGGCTTCGTTCCGCTTCCTCGCGCTCGATCTCCTCCTCGGTGCGGACCTGGAGGCGTTGCAGCAGCATCACGGTGTCGCTGCGGATCCGGTCGAGCATGGCGGTGAACAGCGCGAAGGCCTCGCGCTTGTACTCCTGCTTGGGGTTCTTCTGCGCATAGGCGCGCAGATAAATGCCCTGGCGCAGGTAGTCCATCGCGGCCAGGTGCTCGCGCCAGTGCATGTCGAGCTGCTGGAGCATCACCGCGCGCTCGAGATGGCGCATGACCGGCTCGCCGACCTGCCGGACTTTCTCGGCATACGCAGCTTCTATCGCCTCGCGCAGGCGCGCTGCCGCCTTCTCGCCGTGCCGGTTCGGGTCCTCGGCGAGCCACGCGGCGAGACCGGTCTGCACGCCGAAGTCGCGCGCGAACGCCTGCTCGAGCGCGGCCACGTCCCACTGTTCCTCGACGCTCTCCGCCGGGATGTACTGCGCGACCATGTTCTGCACGACTTCCGCGCGCACGTCCTGGATCACGCCCGCGATGTCCTCGGTCGACATGATCTCGGTGCGCTGCCGGTAGATCACCTTGCGCTGGTCGTTGGCGACGTCGTCGTATTCCAGCAGGTTCTTGCGTGCGTCGAAGTTGTGCGACTCGACCTTGCGCTGCGCCCGCTCGATCTGGCGCGTCAGCATGCCGCTCTCGATCGCCTCGCCCTCGCGCATGCCGACGGTGCGCAACAGCGACTTGGTGCGCTCGGGATCGCCGAATATGCGCATCAGATTGTCTTCGAGCGAAAGATAGAATCGGCTGGAGCCCGGATCGCCCTGGCGGCCGGAGCGACCGCGCAGCTGGTTGTCGATGCGCCGCGACTCGTGTCGCTCGGTGCCGACGATGTGCAGGCCGCCGGCCCCGATCACCTGCTCATGCAGCCGCTGCCACTCGTTCTCGAGCTCGCGCGCCCGGCCGGTGAGCTGCTCTTCGCTCATGACGCCGTCTTTGCGCAGCTGATCGACCTGGCGCGGCACGTTGCCGCCGAGCACGATGTCCGTGCCGCGGCCGGCCATGTTGGTGGCGATCGTCACGTTCCCTGGGCGCCCGGCCTGGGCGATGATCATCGCCTCGCGCTCGTGCTGCTTGGCGTTCAGCACCTGGTGCGCGATGCCGCCCTGCTTGAGGAGCGCGGAGAGCTTCTCCGAAGTCTCGATCGAAGTGGTGCCGACCAGCGCCGGCTGGCCGCGCTTGGCGCAGTCGCGGATGTCCTCGATGATCGCCTCGAACTTGTCCTTCTGGTTCAGGTACACGAGGTCCGCCATGTCCTTGCGGACCATCGGCTTGTGGGTCGGGACGACCACGACCTCGAGGCCGTAGATCTGCTGGAACTCGAAGGCCTCGGTGTCGGCCGTGCCGGTCATGCCGGCGAGCTTCTGGTAGAGGCGGAAGTAGTTCTGGAAAGTGATCGAGGCGATGGTCTGGTTTTCCTCGCGGATCCGCACGCCTTCCTTCGCCTCGACCGCCTGGTGCAGGCCGTCGGACCAGCGCCGGCCCGGCATGGTGCGGCCGGTGAACTCGTCGACGATGATCACCTCGCCGTTACGGACGATGTACTCGACGTCCTTGTGGTACATCGCGTGCGCGCGCAGCGCCGCGTTCAGGTGGTGCATCAGGCGGATGCTGGCCGGGTCGTAGAGGCTCTCGCCCTCGCGCAGCAGACCCGATTGCTGCATCAATTCCTCGGCCTTCTCGAACCCGGCCTCCGACAGGTGCACCTGCCGGGTCTTCTCGTCGGGGAAGTAATCGCCCTCGCCCTCCTCCGCCTGCTGGCGCCTGAACTTCGGCACCAGCTCGTTGATCTTCGCGTACAGCTCGGTGCTCTCCTCCGCCGGGCCGGAGATGATGAGCGGCGTGCGCGCCTCGTCGATCAGGATCGAGTCGACCTCGTCGACGATCGCGAAATGCTGGCCGCGCTGGACCCGGTCCTCGAGCCGGGCCGCGAGATTGTCGCGCAGGTAATCGAACCCGAACTCGTTGTTGGTGCCGTAGGTCACGTCGCAGGCATAGGCGGCGCGCTTCTCGGCGGGCGGCTGGCCGCTCCCGATGACGCCGACGCTGAGGCCGAGCGCACTGTAGATCGGCCCCATCCACTCGGCGTCGCGCTGGGCGAGGTACTCATTGACCGTCACGACGTGCACGCCCTTTCCGGCGAGCGCGTTCAGGTACACGGGCAGCGTCGCGACCAGCGTCTTGCCCTCGCCGGTGCGCATCTCGGAGATCTTGCCCTCGTGCAGCACCATGCCGCCGATCAGCTGCACGTCGAAGGGTCGCATGCCGACGCTTCTGGTCGCGGCCTCGCGCGCGGTCGCGAACGCCTCGGGCAGCAGCTCGTCGAGTTTCTCTCCGGCCGCGAGGCGCTCGCGGAACCGGGCAGTCCGGGCGCGGAGCTCGTCGTCGCCGGCGGCGGCCAGCGCATCGGCAAATCCGTTGGCCCGCTTCACGCGATCCGCATACTGGCGCAGCAGCCGCTGGTTGCGGCTGCCCAAGATCAGCTTGAAGATGTTCACCACGCGCCTGGATCCTCGGACCGGTGTTCCCGGCAGCGGCGTGTCGCCGCGGCTGGCACCGGTCGAAAAACCGGTAGTTTACTACGACACGAAGCGGGCTTCGGCGTTCGGGAGCGGTTCAGCGACGCACGAAAGACAGGGGATTCATCGTGCGGCCGTCGCGCAGCACCTCGAAGTGCATGTGCGGGCCGGTCGAGCGCCCGGTCGATCCCATCAGCGCGATCGCATCGCCGCGCTTGACGGTCTGGCCGGGCTTGACGAGAAGCTTCGCGTTGTGCGCGTAGCGCGTCACGTAGCCGTTGCCGTGCGTGACTTCGATGAGCCGGCCGTAGCCGCCGTCGGTCCCCGCGTGACTCACGATGCCGTCGGCCACCGCGAGCACGCGCGTGCCGGCGACGCCCGCGAAATCGAGGCCGCCGTGATGCGCCTGGTTGCCGTCGAACGGGTCGGTGCGCTTGCCGTACAGCGACGAGATGTATCCCGACTCGACCGGGCGGCCGCCCGGCACGATCTGCTGCGCGAGCTCGCGCGTCAGGATCAGGTTCTGCAGCGCCGTGAGCTGCCGGCGGCGGTCGTCGATCTGCGCGTCCATCGTGTCGAGCATCGTGTCGAGCGTCGGGACCGCCGGCCCCTCGCCCGCGCCGGTCTTCGGGCCGCCGAGCGCGGGCGGCTGGTCGAAGTCGAACTCGCCGCGCTTGAGTTTCGCGACCTCGGTCAGGTGGCGGCCGAGCGCATCGAGGCGGATCAGTTGCGCCTGCATGCGGCCCACGCGGGTCGCGAGCGTCGCGACCTGGTCGTCGATATTGCGCTGCATGCGCGCAAGCTCCTCGCGCTGCGACGAAAGGTCCTGGTTCCAGCGCGCCAGCGTGAACTCGCCGAGCGGGCTGGACGCACCCCATTTGCCGCCGGCGAACCAGGCGCCGGTGGTGAGCGCGCAAACCGCGATCGCGGCCGCTGAATACGCGAGCAGGCGTCTCAAGGTCATAATGATGGGACTGGGCCTCGTCCGGGCCGTTCAAAACCCGGTTACAGTGCCGAAAAAAGCCTTAAGACTCAAGTACTTTCAGCATGCGGATGCGGGCACTTTCTCGCAAAAATGAAAAAACCGACACCGGTCAGTGACTTGCTGGAGCATGGTCAGGGAATGCTTCAGCGGCTGCGCGAGGGCACGCGCGACGCGGAACGCACGCTGGCGGCACTCAGACGCTCGTTGCCGCCGGAAGTGGCGGCCCAGGTCTGGAGCGCGACCGTTCGGGACGGCAGGCTGACGATCCTGGTTCGCTCCGCGGCCTGGGGCACGCGGCTCCGTTATGTTGCACCCGAAGTGATCGACGCCCTGGCCGCCGAGCTCGGCGTCGCGATCGACGGTGTCAAGGTGAAGGTGCGCACGGCGCGCAGCTGATCAGGCGGTGGCGCCGGCGGTCGTATAGGAAATCGGTGCCGCGCCCTCCTCGCGGAACGTGACTTCCTCCCAGGCCTCGGCATCCGCGAGCAGCGCGCGCAGCAGGCGGTTGTTGAGCCCGTGGCCGGACTTGAAGCCGGTGAACTCCCCGATCAGCGAATGGCCGAGCAGGTACAGGTCGCCGATCGCGTCCAGCATCTTGTGGCGCACGAACTCGTCTTCGAAGCGCAGGCCGTCCTCGTTCAGGATGCGGTAGTCGTCGAGCACGATCGCATTGTCGAGCGTGCCGCCGAGCGCCAGGTTGCGCCCGCGCAGGTATTCGAGATCACGCATGAAGCCGAAGGTGCGCGCGCGGCTCACCTCGCGCAGAAACGAGGTGGTCGAGAAATCCATCGAGGCACGCTGGGCATGGCGGTGGAACACCGGGTGGTCGAACTCGATCTCGAAGTTAACGCGGAAGCCCTCGTGCGGATCGAAGCGTGCCCACTTGTCGCCCTCGTGGACCTCGACGCGACGTCGCACGCGCACGAAGCGCTTCGGCTGAGCCTGTTCCGTGATGCCGGCCGATTGCACCAGGAATACGAACGGCCCGGCGCTGCCGTCCATGATCGGCACCTCGCCGGCGGTCAGTTCGACGAAAGCATTGTCGATGCCGAGCCCCGCCAGCGCGGAGAGCAGGTGCTCGACCGTGGAGACTCCCGCGCCTTGCGACGAAAGCGTCGTCCCGAGCGTGGTCTCGGTGACATTGGTCGCGCGCGCGGGGATGTCGACCGGCGGCTCGAGGTCCACGCGGCGGAACACGATGCCCGTATTCGGCGGCGCGGGCCGGAGCACCATGAGGACCTTGCGGCCCGTGTGCAGGCCGATGCCGGTCGCCCTGATCGAATTGCCGATTGTGCGTTGCTGGGCCATGAAAATCCGGAGGAATAAGTTAACACAATGCGGGGTCGACCGGCCGCGTGCCAGCGGAGGCAGGCAGGCGGCCGTCTTCCCTGCATCATCGTGGTGGATCGCTCCCGGACCGCTCGCGCTGTCGCTCGGCGCGGCGGCCGGTCGCGCGACGGCGGGCGCGCAGGCGCATGCACGCGGCGCGCAGGCCGTTACGGTCGGCGATGTTTCGCGTCATCGCAGCCTGCCTTCAGTCGGCCTGGCGCCGCAGGAAAGCCGGGATGTCGAGCACGTCCTCCGAGCCATAGCTGCCGCGCAGGCCGTCACCCACCGCGCGCTGCGGATGGCGCTGGATCGCGGGCCGCTCGAGGTGCGAGTAATCCGGCGCCGCCGCGCGGTTCCTCGCCGCCACCAGCTTGACGTCCGTGCCGCGCCGCCCCGCCTGCGCGGGAGCCGCCGCAGCGGCCGGTGC
>JBOHZL010000017.1:0-48422 GCA_050738495.1 Steroidobacteraceae bacterium
CCGCGCCAGGACGTGTGCCGCGACATCGGCTCGTCCCTGAGCACCCGGCTCTCGAATCCGTTGCCGACCGCGACCGCGCTCACCGGCCCGCCCTCGCGCCGGGACCGGCGCTGACGCCGAGCGCCGTCGGCAACTCGTGGGCCAGCGCACCGATGCTGCCCGCCCCCATGGTCAGGACCACGTCGCGGTCGGCGATCATGCCGGCGAGCGCCGCCGGCAGCTCGCGCAGGTCCTCGACGAACACCGGCTCGATGCGGCCGCGGCTTCGCACCGCGCGGCAGATCGCGCGTCCGTCGGCATTCGCGATCGGCTCTTCGCCGGCCGCATAGACCTCGGTCACGATCAGCGCGTCCGCCAGCGACAGCACGCGGCCGAAGTCGTCGATCAGGTCGCGGGTGCGCGTGTAGCGATGCGGCTGGAATACGACCACCAGGCGCCGTTCCGGCCAGGCCTGGCGCGCCGCGTCGAAGGTCGCCTCGATCTCGGTCGGGTGATGGCCGTAGTCGTCGACGATCGTGATGCGCCCGGCGCGCGTCGCGACCTCGCCGAGCGTCTCGAGGCGCCGGCCGATGCCCTCGAAGCCGGCGAGCGCGCGCTGGATCGCCGCGTCCCCGACCTCGAGCTCGCCGGCGACGGCGATTGCCGCGAGCGCGTTGCGGACATTGTGCAGGCCGGGCAGATTGAGCGTGACGGCGAGCGGCGGCCTGCCGGCACTCAGCGCCTCGAAGCGGGTCCTGCCGCCCTGGCGCTCGAGCGAGACGGCGCGCAGGTCGGCGTCTTCGCCGAGCCCGTAGCGGATCGTCGGGCGGCCCACCTGCGGCAGCAGTTCGCCGACGACGGCGTCGTCGCTGCAGAGCACGGCCAGGCCGTAGAACGGCAGATTGTGCAGAAACTCGACGAAGCTCTGCTTGAGCTTCTCGAAATCGCCGCCATGCGCGCCGAGATGGTCGTTGTCGATGTTGGTGACGATCGCGATCAGCGGCTGCAGGTGCAGGAACGAGGCGTCGCTTTCGTCCGCCTCGGCGACCAGGTAACGGCTGGTGCCGAGTTTGGCATTGCTGCCGGCGCTCTTGAGCTGGCCGCCGATCACGAAAGTCGGGTCGAGCCCGCCCTCGGCCAGCACGCTCGCAACCAGGCTCGTGGTCGTGGTCTTGCCGTGCGTTCCCGCCACCGCGATGCCCTGGCGAAAGCGCATCAGCTCGGCCAGCATCTCCGCGCGGCGGACGACCGGGATGCGGGCCTCCTGCGCGGCCGCCAGTTCCGGGTTCGACGCGGCCACTGCCGAGGAAACGACGACCACGCCGGCGCCTGCGACCTGCGCGGCAGCGTGGCCGATGAAGATGCGCACCCCCATCTGCTGCAGGCGCGCGGTGACCGCATTGGCGCGCAGATCCGAGCCCTGCACCTGGTAACCGAGATTGACCAGCACTTCGGCGATGCCGCCCATGCCGGCGCCACCGATGCCGATCAGGTGAATCAGTCCGATGCGGCGCATCCGGTCGGTCATGCGCGGAGCACCTCCGCGTCGAGGCAGAGTGCGGCGACCCGCTCCGCCGCGTCCACAATCCTGCGACCACGTCCCGCTTCCGCCATCGCCAGCAGCTTGTCGCGCCCGTTCGACATCAAGGTCGCCAGACGGTTGGCGAGCTCGGCGGCGGTCAGGCCGATTTCGGACACGATCTGCGCGGCGCTCACCTGCGCGAGCCAGTTGGCATTCCGGGTCTGGTGGTCGTCGACCGCAGCCGGAAACGGCACCAGGATCGCCGCGACGCCCACCGCGGCGAGCTCGGCGATGGTGAGCGCGCCCGCGCGCGCCACGACCAGGTCAGCCTCGGCATAGGCCGCGGCCATGTCGTCGATGAATGCGCGCACGTCCGCGTCGATGCCGGCGGCGCGATAGGCCGACACGGTCGCATCGAGGTCGCGCGTTCCGCACTGATGCAGCACGGCCGGCCGGCGGGCCTCGGGCATCAGCGCGATCGCCTCGGGCAGCAGGCGATTCAGGGCCGCCGCGCCCTGGCTGCCGCCGAACACGAACAGGCGCATGCGGCCCTCGCGTCCGGCGAAGCGCTCGCGGGGCGGCGGCACCGAGGCGATGTCCGCGCGCACCGGGTTACCGACATACAGCGCGCGCTGGCGCTGCGGAAAGCTGCCGGGGAACCCTTCCGCGATGCGCGACGCGAAATGCGCGAGCCAGCGATTGGTGAGCCCGGCGACGGCGTTCTGCTCGTGGATCACCAACGGCGCGCCCAGCAGCCAGGCGGCGATCCCGCCGGGGCCCGATGCGAAGCCGCCGAGCCCGAGCACGACGCCGGGACGACGCCGGCTCAGGATGGCACGCGCCTGGCCGATGGCGCGGGCGAGCCGCAACGGCAGCGCCACCCAGCCGGCCAAGCCCTTGCCGCGCAGGCCCTCGATGTCGATCCACTCGATCGCATAGCCCGCCGCGGGCACGAGGCGCGCTTCGATGCCGCGCTGCGTGCCGAGCCAGACGACCTCGCGCCGCGTACGCAAAAGGCCCGCGACTGCGAGCGCAGGGAACACGTGCCCGCCGGTGCCGCCCGCCATGATCATGACCGGCTGCTTCATGATCTCCGCGCCTCCGACGGCAGCGCGCTCTTGCCGGAGGCCGCGACCTCGTGATGCACACGCAGCAGCACGCCGACCCAGGCGAGCGTCACCAGCATGCTCGAGCGGCCATAGGAGAGGAACGGCAGCGTCAGGCCCTTGGTCGGCAGCAGCCCCATGTTCACGCCGATGTTGATGAAGGCCTGCAGGCCGAGCCACACGCCGAAGCCCGCGGCAATGCAGGCATGCAGCGGCATGCCGGCGTCGGCGGCGATGCGCGCCAGGCGCAGGCTCCGCAGCACCAGCGTCAGGAAGGCGACCACGACGACCGCGACGCCGAGCAGCCCGAATTCCTCGGCAAGCACGGCGAACACGAAATCGGTGTGCGCCTCCGGCAGGTAGAAGAGTTTCTGGATGCTCGAGCCGAGCCCGACGCCGAACCACTCGCCGCGGCCGATGGCGATCAGGGACTGGGTCAGCTGGAAGCCGCTGTCGAAGGGGTCGGCCCAGGGATCCAGGAAACCGGTCAGGCGCTGCAGGCGATAGCCGCTGGCCAGCGCGAGGAACGCGATCGCGGCGGCCCCGGCGCCGCAGGCCAGCAGGAAATCGCGAAGCCTGGCGCCGGCGACGAACAGCACCGCCGTGCCGGTCACGCAGAGCACGACCGCGGCGCCGAAGTCCGGCTCCGCCAGCAACAGCACCGCGGCGGCGAGCAGCACGGCGAGCGGCTTGAAAAAGCCCTGCGCGGAGCTGCGCAATTCGGTCTGGTGGCGCACCGCGAAGATCGCGATGTAGGTCAGGAGCAGCCAGCGCGCCAGTTCCGACGGCTGGAAGTTCAGCAGCCCGATGCGGATCCAGCGCCGGCTGCCATTGACCTCGTAGCCGATGCCCGGGATCAGCACCAGGAGCAGCAGCCCGAAGCTCGCGACCAGCAGGCCCGGCGCAAATCGCTGCCAGGCCGTGAGCGGCACGAACAGGAGCCCGCCGGCAAAGGTCATCCCCAGGAGCGTCGACAACAATTGCCGCTCGAAGTGGAAGAACGCGTCGCCGCTCATCCGCTCCGCGACATTGAGCGATGCCGAGGTCACCATCACGAGCCCGATCAGCAGCAACGCAAAGACCGCGGCGACGATCACCGGGTCCACGACCAGGCGCTGCTGCCGGCCCGCGGAGCGCGAGTACTGCAGGGCGACGCCGGTGCTCATTGCGGCAGCCCCCGCACGGCGGCGGCGAAGACTTCGCCGCGATGCGCGTAGTCGCGGAACATGTCGAAGCTCGCGCAGGCCGGCGACAGCAGCACGGTGTCGCCCGGCCGCGCGAGCGACGCCGCGACCGCGACTGCGTTTTCCATCGAGTCGGCGATCGAGACGGCGCTGCTGCCAGCAAGCGCCCTTGCAATCAGATGCGCATCGCGGCCGATCAGCACGACGTGGCTGACCTTGCCGCGGCAGGCGGCGGCGAGCGGCGCGAAGTCCTGGCCCTTGCCCTCCCCGCCCGCGATCAGGATGAGCGGCCCGTCGAGTCCCTCGATGGCGGCCCGTGCGGCGCCGACATTCGTGCCCTTCGAGTCGTCGATCCAGGCGATGCCGCGCCAGTCGGCGACTCGCTCCGCGCGATGCGGCAGGCCCGTGAAGCGCTCCAGCACGCCGGTCATCGCGGCGCGCGGCAGGCCGCAGACGCTGCCGACGGCGAGCGCCGCCAGCGCATTGGCGGCGTTGTGCCGGCCCGGCAGACGCAGCGCACCGAGCGGCAGCAGCGGCTCGGCGCCGGCCGCGAGCCAGTCCTCGCCGTTGCGGGTGAGCAGGTGGAATTCGGCGTCCGCGCGCTTCAGGCTGAAACCGACGCGGCGCTGCCCCGGGCGCGGCATGCGCACCACGACCTCGTCGTCGAGATTCACGACGGCGGTCGCGCAGCGCTCGAAGATGCGCGCCTTGGCGGCCGCGTACTCCGCCAGATCGCGATAGCGGTCGAAGTGGTCCGGCGTGACGTTCAGCACCGCAGCGGCCTCGAGCTGCAGCGAGTGCGTGGTCTCGAGCTGGTACGACGAGAGCTCGAGCACGTACATCGCCGCCGGCGGCCCGGCGAGCAGGTCGAGCGCGGGCTCGCCGAGATTGCCGCCGACGCGGACTTCGATGCCGGCGGCCTTCGCCATCTCGCCGACCAGCGTCGTCACCGTGCTCTTGCCGTTGGTGCCGGTGATCCCGACGATGCGCCCGCCGGCCTCGCGCGCGAACAGCTCGATGTCTCCCAGCAGGTCGAGCCCGAGCGACGCCGCCCGTTGCAGGAACGGCTCGCGCAGCGAGACGCCCGGAGACACCACCACCTGGTCGGCGCCCGCGAGCACGGACGCATCGAACCCGCCGAGCGCCATGACTGCGTCCGGCACCAGGCGCCTGAGCTCGTCGAGGCCCGGCGGCGCGGCGCGCGAGTCGGTGACGACGAGGCGGTGGCCGCGGGCCGCGAGATGGCGCGCGCAGGACACACCGGTGCGGCCCAGGCCCACGATCACGCTTTGCGGTCGGGTGGCTGCCTGCTGCATCAGCGAAGCTTCAGCGTGGCCAGCCCGATCAGGACCAGCATGAAGGAGATGATCCAGAAGCGGACGATGACCTTCGGCTCCGCCCAGCCCTTCAGCTCGTAGTGGTGATGGATCGGCGCCATCCGGAAGATGCGCTTGCCGCGCAGCCGGAACGAGGCGACCTGCAGGATCACCGAAACCGTCTCCAGCACGAAGATGCCGCCCATGATCGCGAGCACGATTTCCTGCCGCACGATCACGGCCACGACGCCGAGCGCCGCGCCGAGCGCGAGCGCGCCGATGTCGCCCATGAACACCTGCGCCGGATAGGTGTTGAACCACAGGAAGCCGAGCCCCGCGCCGACGATGGTTGCGACGAAGATCAGCACCTCGCCGGCGCCGTCGACGTACGGGATCTGCAGGTAGGACGAGAAGTTGACGTTGCCCGTGGCATAGGCGAAGACGCCGAGCGCGCCTGCGACCATCACGCAGGGCATGATGGCCAGGCCATCGAGGCCGTCGGTCAGGTTGACGGCATTGCTCGAGCCGACGATCACGAAATAGGTGAACGCGACGAAGGCCACCGCGCCCATCGGCAGTGCGACGTCCTTGAAGAACGGCAGGTAGAGCGAGGTCTGGGTCGCGTCCTCGGCCGTGAACCACAGCGCGAGCGCGGCGGCCAGGCCCGCGAGCGACTGCCAGAAGTACTTCCAGCGCGCCGCGAGGCCGCGCGGGTCGCGCACCACGAGCTTCAGGTAGTCGTCGTAGAAGCCGATCAGGCCGAACGCGAGCGTGACCGAGAGCGTGATCCAGACGAAGCGGTTCGAAAGGTCCGCCCACAGGATCGTGCCGGCGGTGACCGCGACCAGGATCAGCGCGCCGCCCATCGTCGGCGTGCCTTTCTTGGCGATGTGCGTGTCGGGGCCGTCGGCGCGCACGACCTGGCCGATCTGCCGCGCCGCCAGCAACCGGATCATCCACGGACCGATCAGCAGCGCGATCGTGAGCGCCGTCAACGCACCGAAAATGGCGCGCAGGGTCAGGTAGCCGAATACGCGGAAACCGCCGTAGTAACCAGTCATCCATTCGAACAGGTCCAGCAGCATCGAAAGGCCTCAGTTGCCGTTGCCGGCCGCCGGCAGCGGCTGCGACAGCCGCTCGACGACGCGTTCCAGCCGATTGACGCGCGAACCCTTGACCAGCACGGTCACGCCTGCGTCGAGTCCCGCAGCGAGGGCGTCGGCGAGCGCGAAGGCGTCGTCGTAGCGGGCGGCGCGTGCGCCGAACGCGGCCACCGCGTGGCGGGTCGCATCGCCGAGCCCGAACAGCCGCGTGATGCCCGCGCGGCAGGCGTAGTCGCCGACGCCGACATGGCTCGATTCGGTCTCATTGCCGAGCTCGGCCATCTCGCCGAGCACCAGCCAGTGCTCGCCGGGCAGGCTGCAGAGCACGTCGATGCCGGCGCGCACCGAGCTCGGGTTGGCGTTGTAGGAATCGTCGATCAGCCAGGATCCGCGCGGGCCCGGCTTGAGCTGCAGCCGGCCCGGCACCGGCTTCGCCCGCTCGAGTCCCGCGGCGATCGCCTCGATGCCGACGCCTGCCGCGTGCGCGGCGGCGGCGGCACCGAGCGCGTTTGCGACGTTGTGACGCCCGGCGAGCGCCAGTCGCACGCGCGCCTGACCGCCCGCGAGGCCGAGCTGGAAGTGGGTGACGAATGCGCCCTTCTCGATGCAACTGTGGATCGAAGAGGCCCGCGCCTCGGCAGGCGCGTCGATGCCGAAATGGAGCACGCCGCCGCCGCTCGACATCGTGCGCCAGAGCTCGTGGAACGGGTCGTCCGCATTGATGATCGCGATGCCGTCCGCAGGCAGCGCGGCGTACATCTCGCCTTCGGCGCGCGCGACGCCCGCCAGGTCGCCGAATCCCTCCAGGTGCTCGTCGCCGGCGTTGGTCACCAGCCCGATGGAGGGGCCGGCCAGCTCCGCCAGCGCGGCGATCTCGCCGGGATGGTTGGCGCCCATCTCGATGATCGCAAAGCGGTGCGCCGGCGCGAGGCGCAGCAGCGTGAGCGGCACGCCGATGTGGTTGTTGAGATTGCCGCGCGTCGCCAGCGTCGGGCCCGCGCCTGCCAGGATTCCGGCGAGCAATTCCTTGGTGGTCGTTTTGCCATTGCTGCCGCCGACGCCGATCACGACCACGTTGCTGCGCCTGCGCCACTCGCGCGCGAGCGCCGTCAGCGCGGCCTGTGCGTCGCGCACCACGATCTGGGGCGACTCGTGCCCGCTCGAGGCCTCGACCACCGCCGCGGCCGCACCTTTCTGTGCGGCGGCAGCGACGAAGCCGTGGCCATCGAAGCGCTCGCCGCGCAATGCCACGAACAACTGGCCGCGCTCCACCGTACGGGAATCGATCGACACGCCGGCGAACTCCGCGTCGGCGCCCGCCAGGCGCCCGCCCATCGCCGCCGCGGCCTCGGACAGCCGGCCCTTCATCGCGCCGCCCCGGCATGGGCGAGCAGGCAATCGCGATCGCTGAACGGGCGCCGTTCCGCGCCGACGATCTGGTAGTCCTCGTGCCCCTTGCCGGCGATCAGCACGACGTCGCCGGCACGCGCCTCGTCGAGCGCGGCCGCGATCGCGAGCGCACGGTCACGCTGCACCAGCGCGCGCGCCGGCGAACGCAGCCCGCCGAGGATCATCGCGACGATCCGGTCCGCATCCTCGCCGCGCGGATTGTCGTCGGTGACGATCACGCGATCGGCCAGGCGTTCCGCCGTCTCGCCCATCAATGGCCGCTTGCCCGGGTCGCGCTCCCCGCCGCAGCCGAACACGACCAGCAGGCGGCCACGGGCGTGCGAGCGCAGCGCCGCAAGGGCCTTTGCGAGCGCGTCCGGCGTGTGCGCATAGTCGACCACCGCGAGCGCGCCATTGGCGAGGCAATGGCCTTCCATGCGCCCGGGCGGCGCGTCGCAGTCGCCGAGCGCGGCGAGCGCCTGATCCAGGTCGAAGTCCCAGGCGAGCAGCATGCCGAGCGTGACCGCCAGATTCTCCGCATTGAAGCTGCCGATCAGCCGCGATCGGAGCCGCCGGGCGCCGAAATGACCGGCGACATCGAGCTCGAGGCCGCGTTCCGCGGCGCGCACCTGCAGCACGTGTATGAATCGGGACGCCGCCGGCGCCACGCCGCCGACCGCGACCGCCGTCAGCACGACGCCGGGCGCGAGACGCGCAGCGAATCCTGCACCGGCCGGGTCGCCGGTATTGATGACCGCGTGTTCGAGCCCGGGCAGCCGGAACAGCTGCTCCTTGGCGCGCGCGTAGCGCTCCATCGTGCCGTGGTAATCGAGGTGGTCGCGGGTCAGGTTGCAGAACCCCGCGACCCGCATGCGCACGCTGTCCACGCGCCCCTGGTCGAGTGCATGCGACGAGACTTCCATCGCAACGTGACTCGCACCGGCGTCGGCGAGCGCGCGGAGCTGGCGGTGCAGCGAAATGACGTCCGGTGTGGTCAGCGCGCCGCTATCGACCCGCGGAGGAAAGCCGGAGCCGAGCGTGCCGAGGTAGGCGCCGCGGTGCGCGAGCCGGCCGATGGCCGAGGCCAGCAACCAGGCGCAGGTGGTCTTGCCGTTGGTGCCGGTGACACCCGCGACGGCAAGACGCGAAGAGGGAGCGCCGTAGAAACGGTCGGCGATGCCGCCGAGCCGGTCGCGCAATTGCCGCACCGCGACCTGGGCGACGGCGCCGCCGGCGCCCGCGGGCGGAGCACCCTCCGCCGGATCCCACAGGATCGCGTGCGCGCCGCGCGCCGTCGCTTCAGCCGCGAAATCGCGACCGTGCCGGCTCCTGCCCTGCAGCGCAACGAAGGCCGCGCCTTCTCCGACCGCGCGCGAATCGAGCGCGAGGCCGGTGATCGGCACCGCGGGCGCGGCGGCGATGCCGTCGAGGAGCGCGTCGAGCTTCATCGGCGCGCTCAAGGAGCGGCCCCGGCGAGCGTCAGCGGCTCGACACGTTCGAGGTCGTCCGGCGCGACCGACATCAGCCTGAGCGCGCCGGACATGACCGCCGAGAAGACCGGCGCCGACACGTCGCCGCCGTAATACAGGGCGCCGCGCGGATCGTCGATCATGACGATTACCGCGAGTCGCGGCCGCGATGCCGGCACCAGGCCCGCGAACACCGAAAGATAGTGGTCCCGCGAATAGCCGCCGGGGATCGCCTTCCAGGCCGTGCCGGTCTTGCCCGCGACGCGGTAGCCGGGCACCGCCGCCTTGACGCCGGTGCCGGTCGGCAGCACCGCTCCCTCGAGCAGACCGACCAGGTCGCGCGCGACCTGCTCCGGCAACACACGCTTGCCCAGTGGCGCGGCTTCCACGCGCTGGAAGGTGATCGGGCGGTGGATTCCCTCGGCGCCGATCGTCGCGTAGGCCTGCGCGAGCTGCAGCGGCGTCACCGACAGGCCGTAGCCGTAGGACATGGTCGCGATGCCGATCGGGCGCCAGTTCGAAGCGCCGGTCAGCAGGCCGGCGGACTCGCCGGGAAAACCGCTCGCCGTGACCTCGCCGAATCCGAGCGCGCTCAGCGTGCCGTGCATGTGGACGGGTTCGAGCGACAGCGCGATCTTGGCCATGCCGACATTGCTCGAGCGCGCCAGCACGTCGCCAAGGTCGATGATGCCGAGGTCGTGCTTGTCGCGGATGACGTGGTTGGCGACCTTGAACGGCATCGCGTTGACCATCGAGTCGGTGCGATAGCGGCCGGAAGCGAGCGCCGCCGCCATCACGAACGGCTTGATGCTCGAGCCCGGCTCGAAGATGTCGGTCGCCGCCCGGTTGCGATAGCGCGCGACCTCGTACTCGTCGCGGTCATTCGGGTTGAATGCCGGCTGGTTGACCATCGCCAGCACTTCGCCGGTCGTCACGTCGATCACGATCACCGAGCCCGCCAGCGCGCGGTGCTTGCGCACCGCCGCCTTCAGCTCCCGATACGCGAGGTACTGGATGCGCAGGTCGATGCTGGTGAACAGGTCCTCGCCGGGGCGCGGCGCCTGGATGCTCTCGACGTTCTGCACGATGCGGCCGTGGCCGTCCTGGATCACGCGCTTCTGGCCGTCGATGCCGGCGAGCGACTTGTCGTAGGCCAGCTCGAGCCCCTCCTGGCCGGCCTCGTCGAGGTTGGTGAATCCGAGCAGATGGCCCGTGACTTCGCCGTTCGGGTAGTAGCGACGGTACTCGCGCAACAGATACACGCCCGGTATGTCGAGCGCCTTGATCCTCGCGGCCTCGGCCGGGTCGACGTGACGCGCGACATACAGGAACTGCCGGTCGAGATTGCTGGTGACGCGCTGCGCAAGCCACTGCTTGTTGCGCTTCAACGCGCTCGCGAGCCGGCCGATGCCGTCAGCGGCCTTCGCGAACTCGGGCGGATTGACCCAGATCGTGTCCACCGGCGAGCTGACCGCGAGCGGCTCGCCGAGCCGGTCGACGATCGCGCCGCGGTTGGCCGGCATCTGCGCGATGCGCGCATAGCGCATGTCGCCCTGCGCGGCGAGGAACTGCCGGTCCAGGACCTGAAGCTGCACCGAGCGCCCCAGCAACGCAATCGCGGCGATGGCGAGCAGCGCCGTCAGGATGCGCGCGCGCAGGCGGAACTGCCCGGGGTCGAACTCGATCTCGCCGTCGCGGCGCCTCATGGCGCGACAATCCGGATTTCGTCCGGCTTCGGGGTCGTCATGTGGAGCCGCTGCACGGCGACGCCCTCGACGAAGCCGTGGTTGGACCAGGCGCTCTGCTCCAGCTGGAGCTGGCCCCACTCGATGTTGAGGCGGTCGCGCTCGGCGGAAAGCTGCTCGAGCTCGACGAACAGGGCCCGCGCCTCGTGCCGCGCGCGCACCACCGCGATCGCGGACGCGAGCACCGCGAGCCAGAGGAGCGGCAACCCGGCCAGCAACCAGCGCCGGCTCATGCCGCCAGCCTTTCGGCCGCGCGCAGCACGGCGCTGCGCGCGCGCGGGTTGCGCGCCAGCTCGGCCTCGTCCGGAAACACCGCGCGGCCGACCAGCTTGAGGCGCGGGCGAGCGGCCGGCGGCAACTCGGGCAGGCCCGCCCAGGCCGCGTGCTCGCGCGAAGCGTTGCGCAGGAAGCGCTTGACGATGCGGTCCTCGAGCGAATGAAAGCTGATCACGACCACGCGCCCGGCGGGCGCGAGCGCCTCGACCGCCTGCGGCAGCGCGCGCTCGACCTCGCCGAGCTCGTCATTGACGTGAATGCGCAGCGCCTGGAATGTGCGCGTCGCGGGATGGCGCCCCGGCTCCCTTCCGGGCACCGCCGCGGCGACGATTCCCGCGAGCCGGCCGGTGGTCTCGATCGGCGCGCTGGCGCGCGCCTCGATTACTGCGCGCGCGATGCGCCGCGCATGCCGCTCTTCTCCGAGGCGCGCAATCACCATGGCGATGTCGCGCTCGCTGGCACGGGCAAGGAATGCGGCCGCGGACTCGCCCGCGTCCGGATCCATGCGCATGTCGAGCGGTCCGTCGTGCAGGAAACTGAAGCCGCGCCGCGCTGCGTCGAGCTGCGGCGACGAGACGCCGAGGTCGAACAGGATACCGTCGGCGCTGCCGGACGCGACGTGATCCTGGAGCTCGGAGAATCGTGCCCGGACGAAGCTTGCGCGCGGGTCCGCAGCGAACAGTGCTGCCGCCGCCGCGCCGGCCTCCGGGTCACGATCGAATGCAATCAGCTTTCCCCCATTTCCGAGCCGCGCGAGGATCGCCCCCGCATGACCGCCGCGACCGAAGGTCGCGTCCACGTAGCAGCCGTCGCCGCGGATCGCGAGCGCCTCGACCACCGCCTCGAGCAGGACCGGCGCATGCGTGCCGCCGACCGGCTCGAATCCCGGCGCGCCGTTCGTCACGACGCGCCCGTCACAACGACAGCGAACCCAGTTCCGCCGGCAGCGACATCGACGATTCCTCGCCGTTGAGCCACTGCTCGCGGCGCTCGTCCCAACGCCGCTCGTCCCACAATTCGAAGCGGTTGCCCTGCCCGATCAGCATCGCCGCGTGTTCCAGATGAGCGAATCCGCGCAGCGTCGGCGGCAGCAGCAGCCGGCCATGACCGTCGAGCTCGACGTCGGTCGCGTGACCGACCATCAGTCGCTGCAAGCGGCGCGCGTGATCGTTGAGCGTCGGCAGGCGCATCAACTTGCGTTCGATTTCTTCCCAGTCGGCGAGCGGGTAGATCAGCAGGCACTGATCACGATCGATCGTGACCACGAGCTGCGCCGAGCCGCGTTCCTGCAGGCGTTCGCGATAGCGGGTCGGCATGACCATCCGGCCTTTGGCGTCGAGGGTGACTTTGGTAGCGCCGCGGAACACGAGTCAAAACGGGACGTTGTCCCATTCCCCCCCACTTTTTCCCACTCGCCGCCACTATAGGCAGCCCATGCGGGGTGGTCAACGGTTCCGCTCAAAAAAAATTGTGACGCGTCAATCACTTACGGCTGATTGCATCGGCCCGTGCTCAAGTCACTTCGGGGACACGGAAATCAGCGACTTACAAGTCGCTGTTAGCGCGACTTATCAGCTCCGCCCGTTTCTGACGGGTCTTGTTCCGGATTCTGATAACAGAAAAGGGAGTCGGCCGATAAGCCGGGTTCTGTCGTGGACAATCATTCCTCTGGGATGCGCGTCGCCGCGCACCTCGAGCGGCCTACCCGGAAACACGCGCGGGCCGCGCGCTGCGGCTTGCGCCGCTTGTTTCCCTATTTGGCCTTGCTCCCGGCGGGGTTTGCCTTGCCGTCGGCGTTACCGTCGACGCGGTGCGCTCTTACCGCACCATTTCAACCTTGCCGTCGTGCTCGCGCACGCTTGGGCGGTATGTTTTCTGTTGCACTTTCCGTGGGCTCGCGCCCCCCAGGCGTTACCTGGCGCCGCGCCATGTGGAGCCCGGACTTTCCTCCGCTTTCCTGCGAAAACGGCGATTGCCTGGCCGACTCCCGCCCACAACATAGTGTGTCGGGCAACCGGACTCAAGTGGCATCGCGCGGCGGCTTTTCCGCCATCTCCAGCGCGCGGGCATAGGCGTCGTTGCGCCGCGCGCCGGTCAGTTCGGCTGCGGCCGCGGCCGCCGCGGACGGCGGCAGGTAGCGGAGCAGCACGGCAAGCGTCTCCTCGATATGCGCGGCGCCCCGCGCCTGCTCCACCGCCCCTTCGACGAGGATCACCGCTTCGCCGCGGCGCAGGTTCGCGTCTCCCTCGGCGAGCGCAGCGAGTTCGCCGAGGCTGCCGCGGTAGAACGTCTCGAAATGCTTGGTGAGCTCGCGCGCCACACAAGCACTGCGGGAGCCGCCGCAGGCCGCGGCCAGGTCCGCAAGGCAGGCGGCGATGCGATGCGGCGCCTCGTAGATCACCAGCGTGCGAGTCTCGGCTGCGAGTTCGCCGAGCCTGCGCCGGCGGGCGATCGCCCGCGACGGCAGGAAACCCTCGAAGCAGAAGCGCTCGGCCGGCAGGCCCGCCGCCGACAGCGCCGCGATCGCTGCGCAGGGGCCTGGCACCGGCGAGACCACGATGCCCGCCTCGAGCGCGGCGCGGAGCAGCCGGTAACCGGGATCGCTGACCAGTGGCGTTCCCGCGTCGCTGACCAGCGCTACGCTTTCGCCGGCGCGCAGTCGTCCGACCAGTTCCGCCGCCCGCGCGCCCTCGTTGTGCTCGTGCAGCGAGACCAGCGGTCGCTCGAGACCGAGCTCGCGGAGCAGGAGCCCGGTGTGGCGCGTGTCCTCGGCCGCGACCGTGCCGACCGCCGCGAGAATTTCGCGCGCTCGCGCAGAAATGTCACCCATGTTGCCGATCGGGGTCGCAACGACGTAAAGCACGCCCGGCTGCGCCACTATAATGTCCCCTCCCCGACCGCACCGCGCGGCCGGGCGATCGTCGCCAAGGGCCGCCGTCAATGCAAGCGAATGTCCGGCTCGCCAGGAATCTGATTGCCGCAGCCCTGCTCGCGGCGCTTGCAGCCGCCTGCCAGATGGCGGGGCTGGAACAGCCGGGAGGCGCCGACGCCGCGGCGGAGCGCGCCGCGCGCCAGTCACGGCAGGGCGATCATGCCGCAGCCGCGCGCAATTACGAGTCGGCGGCGAGGAGCGCGGAGCCGGCCGATCGCAATGGCTACTGGCTCGCCGCCGGCGGGGCGTGGATCGCGGCCGGAGAACCCGCGGCGGCCGAAACGGCGCTCGCCAACCTGGCTGCGCCGCTGACCGCGGCGGATGTGCAGGAGCGCCAGCGGCTGCAGGCGGAGCTTGCGCTGCTGCGCGGCGACGCGAAGCGCGCGGAGGCGCTGCTGCGCGACTTGCCAGTCGGCAACAACCCGGCGCTGCTCGCGACGCGGGCGCGCATGCAATTCGCCACGCTCCGCGTCGCAGATGCGGTGATGAGCCTGGTGGCGCGGGAGCGCCTGCTCTCGGGCAGCGCGGAACAGCAACAGAACCAGCGCCTGATCGTGGACGGCATCGGCTCGGCGCTGGCGCGCGGCGCCGATGGGCGCGTGCCCGCCGGAACCGAGTCGGTGGTCGCCGGCTGGATGGAGCTCGGGCGGATCATTTCCGACGCCCGCTCCGGAGCGCTCGGGTCGCAACGCCGCCTGCAATTCTGGCGCGAACGCTATCCCGGTCATCCTGCACACGAGTCGCTGTGGAAGAAGCTTCCGGATCGGCCGGTTCCGGCCGGCGACCTGCCCCAGCAGATCGCGCTGCTGCTGCCGCTGTCGGGCCGCTCGGCATCCGCCGGACTCGCGGTGCGCGACGGATTCCTCGGCGCCTATTACGACGATGGCAGCGCGTCGCGGCCGCGGCTGCGCATTTACGATGTCGCGGCCCACGATGCGCCCTCCAGCTATCTGCAGGCGATCGCGGATGGCAGCGATTTCGTGGTCGGGCCGCTGACGCGCGAGGAAGTGGCTTCGCTCGCGACGCTGGCCGACGGGCGCGCGACGACGCTCGCGCTCAATTTCCTGCCCGACGGCGCGATCGTGCCGGATGGCTTCTTCCAGTACGCGCTGTCGCCCGAGGACGAGGCGCGGCTCGTGGCCCGGCGCCTCGTCGCCGAGGGCCGCACCAGCGGCGTGACGCTCACCTTGCAGACCGACTGGGGCCGGCGGATCCAGGCGGCATTCGCCGAGGAATTCGCCGCGGGCGGCGGGCAGGTGGTCGATCGCGCCGACTACCCGCCGTCGACCGCCGATTTCAACGAGCTGTTGCGCCGCCTGCTGCAAACCACCGGCCAGCGCGGCAGCGTCCCGCGCCGCGACGCGCAATTCATCTTCGTCGCGGCCCAGCCGGTCCACGGCCGGCTGATCCGCACGCAACTGCGCTTCAACTACGCGAGCTCGCTGCCGATGTACGCGACGTCGGACATTTTCGACATGTCGGGCCCGGGGGCCGTCGACCTGAATGGCGTGATATTTCCCGACATGCCCTGGGTGCTCGACCCCGAAGGCCCGTCCGCCACCGCGCGCGAGGCCGCCGAGCGCGCCTGGCCGGGACGCTCGCGACAGCTCGGGCGGCTGCATGCCTTCGGCTACGACGCGTTCCGTATCGTCAGCGAATTGCGGCGCCTGCGCGGCGGCGGATCGACACCGTTGCCGGGCCTGACCGGCCGGCTCACGCTCGACGATGCCGGTCGCCTGCACCGCGAACTCGACTGGGCGCAGATCATCGACGGCAAGCCCGTTCCGCTGCCCTCGCCGGGAGCCATCGGCTCGCCCTGAGCGGCGTCCGCTCGCCGAGGCAGGCACCGGGCATGAATGGCGCGCCACACCTCGAGATCGGCCGCGCGGCCGAACAGGCCGCGGCGCGGGTGCTCGAGCGCGCGGGCTACCGGATTCTCCAGAGGAACTTTCGCGCGAAAGGCGGCGAACTCGACATCGTCGCGTTGGACGGCGCGGCGCTCGCCATCGTCGAGGTGCGCTACCGCGCGAGCGACCGCTTCGGCGGCGGCGCGGCCAGCATCACCGCAGGCAAGCGCGGTCGCATCGTCCGTGCCGCGCGCGCTGCTTGCGACCCAGCCGTTCCTGGCCCGCCTGCCGGCGCGCTTCGACGTCGTCGAAGTCGCCGGGCCCGCCGACGCGCTCGACTGCAAGCTGATCCGCGGAGCCTTCAGCCTCTAGGAATCCGTACCACCCTGGAAGTGGCGCTATTTGACGACGCGAAGTTTCGGTCGCGTGCCGGTGTCTTCGGGGCCCGGCGCGGGCGGCGGAAGATCGCCGTCGTCCTGGAACAGCATGCCCTGCCCGGTTTCCCGCGCGTAGATCCCGAGCACCGCGGCGACCGGCACCCGGACTTGTTGCGGCACGCCGCCGAAACGCGCGGAAAACTCGACCCAGTCGTTGCCGAGCTTGAGTCCCTCGGTCGCCTGCCAGCTCACGTTCAGCGTGATCCGGCCATTGCGCACGTAGTTCCTGGGTATGTCGGTACCGGCGACGCTCGCGTCCACGACCAGGTGCGGCGTCTGCTTGTTGGCCGTCATCCATTCGTGCATGGCCCGCACCAGGTAGGGCCGTCGCGACGTCTGCGGCGCCGCCATGACCTCAGTTCCTCATCGCCGCGGCGCGTCGGTCACTTCACGTCCTTCCAGTATTCCTTGTAGAGGAAATAACTGAAGGCCGTGAACATCAGGAGGAACAGGATCACCCAGACGCCGAGCGACATGCGCTGGGCCTTGGCCGGTTCGGAGACATATTCGAGGAAGGCCACGGTGTCGCGCACGAAGTCGTCGAAGTCCCCGGCGCTCAGCGACCCGGACGCCGCGGGTTTCAACACCAGCCGCTCGGTGGCGTGGCCGTCGCTGTCGGTGTGCTTTTCCAGGCTTGCCGCCTGCTCACCCTGCAGCTCGACCAGCACGTCGGGCATCGCCGTCTGCGGCAGCACCGCGTTGTTGGCGCCGGTCGGCCGCGACGCGTCGTCATAGAACGACTGCAGGAAGGTATAGACATAGTCCACGCCGCGGCTCCTCGCGATCAGCGAGAGATCCGGCGGCGCGTTGCCGAACCACCTGCGCGCCTGCTCCGCGGGCATCGCCGTCGTCATCGCGTCGTAGATGCGGCTGCCGGTGAACATCAGGTTTTCCTGAACTTCGTCTTCGGTCAGGGCCAGGTCGGTCGCGATCTGGCTGTAGCGCATGTACTTCAGCGAATGGCAGCCGAGGCAGTAATTGACGAAGTTCCGCGCGCCGCGCTGCAGCGAGCCCAGGTTCGACAGGTCGGTACCGGCCGTCTGGAGCGGATAGCCTTCGCTCGCGCCGTGGGCGAGCGGCAAACAGCCGAATGCCAGCACGAGGGCCGCCAGGCCGCGCCTCATTTCGTCACCCGTGCAGGCTCCGCCTTGTGGCTGTCGATGCGCGAGTACCAGGGCAGCAGCAGGAAGAAGACGAAGTAGTAGATCGTGCCGATGACCGACAGGGTCGTGAACGGCTGCACCGCCGGCTTCAGGCCGCAGTAGCCGAGCATGATGAAGTTGGCGGCGAACAGCATGAGCGCGACCTTGTAGATCGGGCCGCGGTAACGGATGGACCGGACCGGCGAGCGGTCGAGCCAGGGCACGAAAAACAGCACGAGGATCGCCGCGAACAGCACCAGCACGCCCCAGAACTGCGTGCCCGCGAAGGCCGGCACGGCGCGCAACATCGCGTAGTACGGGGTGAAGTACCAGACCGGCGCGATGTGCTCGGGAGTCAGCAGCGGGTTGGCCGGCTCGAAGTTCGGCGCTTCCAGGAACAAACCGCCCATTTCCGGCGCGAAGAACACGACCGCTGCGAACAGCACCAGGAACACGCTGAGGCCGAACAGGTCCTTGACCGTGAAGTAGGGATGAAACGGGATCCCGTCCAGCGGGTGGCCATCCGGCCCGGGCGTCTTCTTGATCTCAATGCCGTCCGGGTTGTTGGAGCCTACCTCGTGCAGCGCCAGGACATGCGCAACCACCAGGAAGATCAGCACCAGCGGCAACGCAATCACGTGCAGTGCGAAGAACCGGTTCAGCGTGATGTCCGAGATGAAATAATCGCCGCGGATCCACTCGACCAGCGAATCCCCGACCAGCGGGAAGGAGCCAAACAGCGAGACGATCACCTGCGCGCCCCAGTAGGACATGTTGCCCCAGGGCAGCAGATAGCCGAAGAAGGCCTCGGCCATCAGCGCAAGGTAGATCAGCACGCCGAAGATCCACAGCAGCTCGCGCGGCCGGCGGTGCGAGCCGTAAAGCATCGCGCGGAACATGTGCAGGTAGACGACGATGAAGAACGCGGAGGCGCCGGTCGAATGCAGGTAGCGGATCAGCCAGCCCCATTCGACGTCGCGCATGATGTACTCGACCGAGCCGAAGGCCTCGGTCGCGGACGGCTTGTAGCTCATCGTCAGGAAGATGCCGGTGACGATCTGCAGCGCCAGCACGAACAGCGCAATCGATCCGAAGTAGTACCAGAAGTTGAAGTTCTTCGGCGCGTAGTACTCCGCCACGTGCTCGTTCCAGAGCGACGTCATCGGGAAGCGCTGGTCGATCCACGCGCCGAGCGCCGTGAAGCGGCCGGCGGACGTCATTTTCACCGGATCCGCCATCAGGCCTCCGACTCCGGGTCGAGCCCGATCACGATCTGGCCGGCGCTCGCGAAGGAGTACGGCGGCACCTCGAGATTGGTCGGCGCCGGCACGCCGCGGAATACGCGCCCCGCCAGGTCGAACTTGGAGCCGTGGCAGGGACAGAAGAAGCCGCCCGGCCAGTCCGCCGTCAGCACGCCGTCGGCGCTCGCGCCGGGGCTGAAGCGGTTCTGCGGCAGGCAGCCGAGATGCGTGCAGACGCCGAGCAGGACCAGGAATTCGGGCCTGATCGCCCGCGCGGGATTCTTCGCGTAGTCGGGCTGCTTCGACTGCTCCGACCCGGAATCCGCGAGCAGCGCGTCGTTGCCGCCGAGCGACTCGATCATTTCGGGCGTGCGCCGGACCACCAGCACCGGCGTGCCGCGCCATTCGATCTTCAGCATCGAGCCGGGCTCGAGCTTGCTGATGTCGATCTCGACCGGCGCGCCGAGCGCCTTGGCGCGCGCGCTCGGCTTCCACGAGGCCAGGAACGGAACGGCCATGAAGCCGACGCCGACCGCGCCGGTCAGGGTCGTGGCAACCGTCAACAACTGCCGCCGGCCCCGGTCAACTGCTTCGCTCATCAGGACGATTCCTCGAATTTCCAGCCCCGCCCCCGGGTCCGGACGCCGCCGCCGGGAGCGGGAAAATTGCGCCATATCCGGCCTTCACGGCGATTAACATTATACACGTGGGCAAGCGCGCAAATCCGGGCACGCGTCGAGCATGATGCGGCTCCCCGCATGGTTGCGCTGGATTTCCCCGTGGATCGCGATCGGTCTCGCGGCCGCGCTGGCATTCGTGCTGCTGCGGCCCGCGCAGGACGAAGGCGATCCGGCGGCTGCAGCATCGCCGCCGCCCACGGCGGAACCGGAGGCCGCGTCGCCGGCATTGAATCCGGAGAAGTCCGACGCGGTCGCGCAATCCCTGGCATTCAGCTTCGCCGACGCAGTCGATGCGACTGCACCGGCGGTGGTCAACATCTATACGGAGCGTCGCGTCGTGGTCCCGAACCTGCCGGCACTGCCGCCGCAGTTCGGACAGCTGTTCGGCGAAGTCTGGCCCGAGTATCGCGAGCGCGTCGAGCGCAGCCTGGGCTCCGGCATCATCTACGACGTGCGCGGCCACATCGTCACCAGCTTCCACGTGATCGAGCGCGCCGCGCAGATCAAGGTGCAGCTGAAGGACGGCCGCGAGGCGCCGGCGACGATGGTCGGGGTCGACCGCGATACCGACCTCGCGGTGCTCAAGATCGGGCTCGGCACGCTACCGATCATGCCGCTCGGCCGCTCCGACCGCTTGCGGGTCGGCGAGCCGGTGCTCGCGATCGGCAATCCCGTGGGGCTCGGGCACACGGTGACCCAGGGCATCGTCAGCGCGACCGGCCGCGGCAACATCGGCGTCACGACCTTCGAGAACTTCATCCAGACCGACGCCGCGATCAACCTCGGCAATTCCGGTGGCGCCCTGGTCGATGCTTCCGGGAAGCTGGTCGGCCTGAACAGCGCGATTGCCGGCCGTCAGGCCGGCATCGAGGGAATCGGCTTCGCGATCCCGGTCGACCTGGTGCGCGGGGTGGTCGATGCGATCCTGCGCGACGGCCGCGTGGTGCGCGGCTGGATCGGCGTCGTGCCGCGCGACCTGGCGCCGGCCGAGATCGCGCGCTTCGGCATTCCGGAAGGCTCGGTGCTGGTGCGGCAGGTGAACGAGCGCGGCCCGGCCAATACGCAGGGCGTGCTGCGCGGCGACGTCATCACCCAGGTCAACGGCCGGCCGTTGCGCGGCGCGCAGGACCTGCTGGCGAGGATCGCGATGCTGAAGCCCGGGCAGGCGATCCGGCTCCGGCTATGGCGCGGCCCGTCGCCCGAGAATGACTTCAGCGAGCACAACGTCCGCATCCAGGTGATCGAACGGCCGCAGGAAGCGAAAGCGGCGCGCTCCTTCTGATCGCGGCTCAGGTCCTCGAACCCGGGAGGCGCTGGATGCCCGCGCCGAGTTGCCGCAGTTTCTCCTCGATGCATTCGTAGCCGCGGTCGATGTGATAGATACGCTGCACGTCGGTCGTACCCTCGGCGATCAGCCCCGCGAGCACCAGGCTTGCCGAGGCGCGGAGATCGGTCGCCATGACCGGGGCGCCGGAGAGCCGCGGCACGCCGCGGACCAGCGCGGTGTGGCCCTCGATTCGCACGTCGGCGCCGAGACGGCGCAGCTCCAGCATGTGCATGAAGCGGTTCTCGAAGATCGTCTCGACGATGGTGCCGACTCCTTCCGCCACGGCATCGAGCGCGGCGAACTGGGCCTGCATGTCGGTCGGGAATCCCGGGTAAGGCGCCGTGCGGACATCGACGGCCGCGGGCCGGCGCGACTCCATGTTCACCTCGACCCAGTCGAGTCCGGTCGCGACTTCGGCGCCCGCCTCGCGCAGCTTCGCGAGCACGACGTCGAGGTGGTCGGGACGCGCGTTGCCGACACGGACCCGTCCGCCGGTGATCGCGCCCGCGACCAGGAAAGTCCCGGTCTCGATGCGATCGGGCAGCACGTCGTAGTGACAGCCGCCGAGGCGCTCGCGGCCCTCGACGACGATCCGGTCGGTGCCGGCGCCCGCGACGTCAGCGCCCATCGCATTGAGGCAGCCGGCCAGGTCGACGACCTCGGGCTCGCGCGCCGCGTTCTCGATGACCGTGCGGCCGCTCGCTAGCGTCGCCGCCATCATCAGGTTCTCGGTGCCGGTGACGGTGACGGCGTCGAGCACGATGCGCGTGCCGCGCAGCCTGCCGGCTTTCGCGTGGATGTAGCCGCCCTCGACCGTAATTTCGGCGCCCATCGCTTCCAGCCCCGCCACGTGCAGGTTCACCGGGCGCGCGCCGATCGCGCAGCCGCCCGGCAGCGACACTTTCGCCTCACCGTGCCGCGCGACCAGCGGCCCGAGCACCAGGATGGATGCGCGCATGGTCTTGACGAGCTCGTACGGCGCGACCGGTGTCGACAGGCTCCGTCCATCGACCTCGACCTGCATGCGGTCGCCGACGGTCACGCCGACGCCCATGCGGCCGAGCAAGGCGATCATCGTCGTCACGTCGTGCAGGTGCGGGACATTGCCGATGGTCATCGGCCCGTCCGCGAGCAGTCCCGCGGCGAGGATCGGCAATGCGGCGTTCTTCGCGCCGGAGGCGCGCACCTCGCCTTCCAGCCGCCGGCCACCCGTGATCTGCAGCTTGTCCACGGACCGCGCTCCTTCAGCCGGCGCCGCGCCCGGCCCACTCCTCCGGCGTCGGCGTGTCGAGCGACAGGGCATGGATTTCGCCGCCGACCGCATCGCCGAGCGCGCGATAAACCAGCTGGTGACGCTGGAGCCTGCGCAGTCCAGCGAACTGCGCGGCGATGACGATCGCCGCGAAATGCACGTTGTCTTCCGACTGCACGTCGACCGAGGCCCCCGGCAGCGCGGCCTCGATCTGCTGGCGAATCTGCTGCGGAGTCACGCCGTTATCTTAAAGGGTGCCGGTGTATGATGCCTGACCGCACCGGATCGCCGCGCAAACCCGATGAATGACGCTGCCGACAACAGGCGCCTGATCGACATGGGGCGCGACGCCCTCAGGATCGAGGCCCAGGCCGTCGCCGCGCTCATCGACCGGCTCGGCGTCGAATTCGCCGCCGCCTGCCGCGTGTTGCTCGATTGTCGCGGCCGTGTCGTGGTGTCGGGCATGGGCAAGTCCGGGCACGTCGGCGGAAAGATCGCGGCAACTCTCGCCAGCACCGGCACGCCGTCGTTCTTCCTGCACCCGGCCGAAGCGAGCCACGGCGATCTCGGCATGCTGACCAAGGGCGATGCCGTGCTCGCGATTTCCAATTCCGGCGAGACGGTCGAGCTGCTGACGATCCTGCCGCTGATCAAGCGCATGGCCGCGCCGCTGATCGCCATGACCGGCAACGCGCAGTCCACGCTCGCGCGCGAGGCCGACGTCCACCTGGATGTCAGCGTGCCGGCCGAGGCCTGCCCGCTCAACCTGGCGCCGACCGCGAGCACCACGGCGACGCTCGCGATGGGCGACGCGCTCGCAGTCGCGCTCCTCGGCCATCGCGGCTTCACCGAGGCCGACTTCGCGCGCTCGCACCCGGGCGGCGCGCTCGGCCGCCGCCTGTTGCTGCGCGTGCAGGACGTCATGCGCCGCGGCGACGAATTGCCGATGGTGCGGCCCGACACGCCCCTGCCGGAGGGCCTGCTCGAGATGTCCAGGAAGCGCCTCGGCCTGACGGCGGTCGTGGACCCGGACCGGCGTGTCGTCGGCATCTTCACCGACGGCGACCTGCGCCGAGCGATCGACCGCAGGATCGACATCCACAAGAGCACCATGGCCGACGTGATGACCCGCGGCGGCCGCTCGATCGGCGCGCAGGAACTCGCGGCCGAAGCCGTGCTGATGATGGAGAAGCACGCCATCAACGGCCTGCTGGTGCAGGACGATCGCGGCGTGTTGATCGGCGCGCTGAACGTGCACGACCTGCTGCGCGCGGGGGTGATGTGACGCTGCCGTCCGAGGTGACACTCGTCGTGCTCGACGTGGACGGCGTGCTGACCGACGGCCGCCTGTACTACGGAGCGGACGGCGAGAGCCTGAAGGCATTCGACGTGCGGGACGGCCACGGCATCAAGCAGCTGATCGCAGCCGGCATCGGCGTCGCGGTGATTTCCGGCCGGCGTTCCGGTGCGGTGACCGCGCGCATGCGTGAACTCGGCGTCAGCGACGTCGCACAGGGCGTCGGCGACAAGGCGCGCGCCCTGGGCGAGCTCCTGAAGCGCAACGCGATCGAGGCGCGGCACGTCGCCTGCCTCGTGGACGACACCCCCGACCTCGGGCTGATGGCGGCCGTCGGGCTCCCGGCGGCAGTGGCGGATGCGCATCCGGTGGTGCTGGCCGCTGCAAGGCACGTGACGCGCGCAGCCGGCGGCATGGGCGCCGTGCGCGAGTTCGCGGACTGGCTGCTGTCGGCCAGGGGCGGCGGCCGGTGACGCGGCTGCTGCTGCTCGCGGCGCTGGTCGCATTGATCGCCGTGCTGGTGCAATGGCGCCTGCTCGACCGGGACGTGACGGCGCCGCAGGCGGATGCGACGCGCCCTGGCTATTACCTGATCGGCGTCGATCTCGAGGACTACGGCACCGACGGCCGGCTGCGGATCGGGCTGCAATCGGTCTCCGCCACCGAGGATCCGGACAGCGGCATCGTCCGGCTTGCCGAAGTCGAGCTCGACTACCATGCGCCGACCGGGCAGCGCTGGCACCTGACCGCCGACGAGGCGCGCGTGCCGCCCGCAGCCCGCGTCGTGGAATTCGCGGGCGACGTGCGCCTCGTCGGTGCGCCCGGCGAACAGGCGGAGACGGCCGAATTGCGCACCGCGACGATGACGCTCGACACCGAGGCCGAACGGGCCGTGACCAGGAGCCCGGTGCAGCTCGCATTCGGCCGCCACCTGATACGGGCGCGCGGCATGCGCGCCGACCTGAAAGCCGGCAGCCTGCAACTCGAGTCGGACGTCAGTGGCGAGTTCGCGCCTTAGGCCGGCGGCAATCGTGGCGCTGGCCGCGATCTCGGCGGCGGCCGCCCATGCCCAGGAGCGCAGCCGGCTGCCGATCAAGGTCGAGGCGCGCTCGATGGACTTGGACTACCAGGCGAATCGACTGGTGTACAACGAGGTCACGATCGTCCAGGGCGAGATCCGCATCGTCGCCGAGCGCGCGGTCGCGAGCGGCGCCGACTTCGAGGACAGCGGCTGGGAATTCACCGGCGCGGTGCGCATCACGATGCCCGATTCCGAGCTCCAGAGCGACACCGCCCGGGTGCGCTTCGCCGCCGGCGAGGTCCAGAGCGCCTCGGTGACCGGCTCGCCGGCGCAGTTCGAGCAGCGCGGCCAGGAACAGAATGCCCAGGGCCGGGCCAACCGCATCGACTACGATCTCGGCCGCGGCACCGTCGAGTTCGCGGGCGACGCCTGGCTCAGCGACGGGCGCACCGAGCTCACCGGCGCGACGCTGGTCTACAGCACGGCCAACCAGCGCGTGATCTCGCGCGAGCAGGTCGTGATCACGATCAATCCGCGCGAAGACGAAGCAGCAGAGCCGGCGGAAACGCCGAAGCCGCCCGAATGAGCGTGCTGACGGCCACCGGGCTCGAGAAGAGCTACAAGAAACGCAAGGTCGTCTCGTCGCTGTCGCTGTCGATCGAAAGCGGCGAAGTGGTCGGCCTGCTCGGGCCGAACGGCGCCGGCAAGACCACGGCTTTCTACATGATCGTCGGCCTCGTGCCCTGCGACGGCGGCACGATCGAGCTCGACGGCGAGGACATCACGCGCCTGCCGATGCACGCTCGCGCGCGCCTCGGAGTCGGCTACCTGCCGCAGGAGGCGTCGGTATTCCGCCGCATGACCGTGTCCGACAACATCATGGCGATACTCGAGACGCGCCGCGGCCTCGACGACGCAGCCCGCGAGGAAGCGCTCGAGCGCCTGCTCGAGGAACTGCACGTCGCGCACCTGCGCGACCACCTCGGCATGAGCCTTTCCGGCGGCGAGCGCCGTCGCGTCGAGATCGCGCGCGCGCTCGCCGCCGACCCGGCCTTCATCCTGCTAGACGAGCCGTTCGCCGGCGTCGATCCGCTGTCGGTCCACGACATCCAGCGCATCGCGCGGCACCTCGCGGACCGCGGCATCGGCGTGCTGATCACCGACCATAACGTCCGGGAAACATTGGGAATCTGCGTCCGGGCCTACATCGTCAACCAGGGCACCGTGCTGGCGTCGGGAACTGCCGACGAGATCCTTGCCAATCCCGAGGTGCGCAAGGTCTACTTGGGGCAGGATTTCCGGCTCTGACCGCGCGGCCATCGCCGCGCGCGGGGCCGGTCGCGAGGCCACCGCTACCGCATGATGAAACCGGGCCTGCAGCTCAGGTTGGGCCAGCAGCTGACGATGACGCCGCAGCTGCAGCAGGCCATCCGGCTCCTGCAGCTGCCCACGCTCGAACTGCAGACCCAGCTCCAGCAGGCGCTCGAAAGCAACGTCCTGCTCGAGGCGGTCGAGGACTTCGAGGCGACCGCTGCGCTGGACGAAGCGGCGATGGCACCGCCCGGTGCCGACGTCGACGTCGATACCGACACAGGCGATGCGGCAGTCGAGATCGGCGACGAGTGGCCCGAGCCGAATGCGGTCGAATCGGAGTCGCCGTGGTCGCGATCCGGCGATGCGGACCGGGATCTCGAGGACGAATCGGGCCGCAGCCTCCGCGACCATCTCGCCTGGCAGCTCGAACTGGCGCACCTGCCGGCGGAATCGATCGCGATCGGCCGGACGCTGATCGACGCGATCAACGACGACGGATACCTGACCGAGTCGACCCAGGCGATTGCCGATGCGGTCGCGAGCGAGGTTCCCGTGCAGGTCGCCGCGGTCGAACGCGTGCTGGCGGTCCTTCAACAATTCGACCCGGCGGGTGTCGGCGCACGCTCGATCGCCGAGTGCATCGGGCTGCAGCTTGCGCAGCTCGATCCCGCCACGCCCGGGCTTGCGGCCGCCCGCACCCTGGCGCAGCGGCACCTCGAGCTGGTCGCGAACCAGCAGTTCACGGCGCTGCAGCGCGAGATGCACTGCAGCGGCGACGACCTCGACGTGGCACTCGCGCTGGTCCGCAGCTGCAATCCCCGGCCGGGCGCGGCGTTCCAGGACGTGCGCACCGAATACGTGGTGCCGGACGTCTATGTGCGCCGCACGCCGCAGGGCTGGGCGGTCGAGCTCAACCCGGCGGCGCTGCCGCGCGTGCGCCTGAACGAGAGCTACGCCGGCATGATCACCCGCGCGCCGGACCATGCGGTGCTGCGCACCCAGTTGCAGGAAGCGCGCTGGCTGCTGAAGAGCCTCGAGATCCGCAACGACACGATGCTCAAGGTCGCGCGCACGATCGTCGAGCGCCAGCAGGGCTTCTTCGACAGCGGCGAGGAGTCGATGCAGCCGATGATCCTGCGCGATGTGGCCGAGGCCGTGCAGATGCACGAATCGACGATTTCGCGCGTGACGACCGGCAAGTACCTGCACACGCCGCGCGGCGTCTACGAGTTCCGCTTCTTCTTCTCGAGCCAGGTGCCCGGTGACGACGGCGCCGGCGTCTCGTCGACCGCGATCCGTGCCAAAATCCGCAAGCTGATCGCGCAGGAAGCGCCGGAGCTGCCGCTCTCCGACCAGCAGATCGCCGGGATGCTTTCCGGCGACGGCGTCCAGGTGGCGCGCCGGACCGTCGCCAAGTATCGCGAAGAGATGGGAATCCCGACGTCGAGCGCCCGGCGGCGGGTCGCCGCCCGCTGACACGCGCCAGGAATACGCACAGGAGGAAGCAACATGCAATTGACGCTGACCGGCCACCACATCGACGTCACTCCCGCCCTCAAGGGCTACGTGCGGAAGAAGATCGACCGCGTGCTACGGCACTTCGAACAGGTGATCGACGTGCACTGCGTGCTGACGGTCGAGAAGCTGGAGCACAAGGCGGAGGCGACGCTCGGGGTCAGCGGAGCGGTGATCCATGCGGATGCGGTCGACGGCGACATGTATGCGGCGATCGACGCGCTCGTCGACAAGCTGGACCGGCGGCTGCGCAAGCACAAGGAAAAGCTGAGCGACCATCATGCGGCCGACGTGACGCGGGGCCGCCCGGCCTGAGCCGGGCCGACCGGGGAGCCGCGGGATGAACCGACTCGTCGTCGTCAGCGGACTCTCGGGCTCGGGCAAGAGCGTCGCGCTCAACATGCTCGAGGACCTCGGCTGGTACTGCATCGACAACATCCCCGCCGGCCTGGTGCAGGCGCTGGTGTCGCACTCGGTGCGCACCGAGGAGCCGATCTACCGCCGGCTCGCGGTCGGTCTGGACGCCCGCAACCGGCCCGACGACCTCGCATCGATTCCGGGCCTCGTCGCGGACCTGAAACGCGCCGGGCTGAGCTGCGAAGTGCTCTACCTGCATGCGGAGGACGAGGTGCTGCTGCGCCGCTACGCGGAAACGCGCCGGCGCCATCCGCTGGCCGGTGCGGGCCGCAGCCTCGCCGATGCGATCGCCGAGGAACGCCGCCTGCTGCACCCGCTGATCGACAGCGCCGACCTCGTGATCGACACCTCGCGCATGAGCGTGCACCAGCTGCGGGACACGATCGTCAAGCGCGTCGAGCCGCAGGCGCCGGGCCGGCTGTCGATCCTGTTCGAGTCGTTCGGCTTCAAGCACGGCACGCCGGGCGACGCCGACTTCGTGTTCGACGCGCGCACGCTGCCGAATCCGTACTGGGAACCCGCCCTTCAACCGCTCACCGGGCTCGACCGGCGCGTGATCGCATTCCTCGAGGCGAGCCCGCAGGTCGAGCGCATGGTCGCAGACCTGGTCCGATTCCTCGAGAGCCGCCTGCCGGAATTCGAGGCCGCGAATCGCGGCTACCTGACCATCGCGATCGGCTGCACCGGCGGCCAGCACCGTTCGGTCTACCTGGTCGAGCGCCTCGCCGCGCATTTCAGGGCCCGGTATCCGCAGCTCCTCGTGCGTCACAACGCACTGCCCCAGTGAACGAGCCGGCGCCGGTGCGCGGCGATCGCGAATCGCGGCTCGCCGCGGTCCACGCGGCGCTCGCCGCCGGGCGGCTGCGCGGCGCGGACCGCATGGTCGGAGCACTGCACCCGGCCGAGGTCGCGCTGCTGCTCGAATCGCTGCCGCCCGCGCAGCGGGAGCTGGTCTGGGAGCTGGTCGACCAGGAGCTCGAGGGCGACGTGCTGGTGGAACTGTCCGAGGAAGTGCGCAGCGAGCTGCTGGCCGACATGCAACCCGAGGAGCTGGTCGCGGCGACCGAGGGCCTGGCGGTGGACGACCTCGCGGACCTGCTGGCGGACCTTCCCGAGGCCGTCACGCGCCAGGTGCTTCGTTCGATGGACCAGCGCGACCGTGAGCGGCTGTCGGCGATCCTCGCCTTTCCCGAGGACACGGCCGGCGGGCTGATGAACACCGACACGGTGACCGTGCGCGCCGACGTGCCGATCGACGTCGTGATGCGCTACCTGCGCATGCGCGGCGAGCTGCCGGAACGCACCGATTGCCTGTTCGTCGTCGATCGCCATGACCGCTACGTCGGCGCGCTGCCGGTCACGCGGCTGCTGACGGTCGATCCCGAGACGCCGGTCAGCGCGGGCATGGACCCGGAGGTCGCGCCGATCGCGCCGGAGACGCCCGCCGCCGAGGTTGCGCGGCTGTTCGAGTCGCGCGATCTCCTGTCCGCCGCCGTCGTCGCCGCGGACGGGCGTCTGCTGGGCCGCATCACCGTCGACGACGTGGTCGACGTGGTGCGCGAGCAGGCGGAGCACGCATCGCTGGCCGCCGCCGGCCTCGAGGACGAGGACGACGTGTTCGCCGGCGTGCGCCGGAGCGCGCGCCGCCGCGCGCTCTGGCTCGGCATCAACCTCCTGACCGCGCTGTTCGCCTCCTGGGTGGTCGGCCTGTTCGAGGCGACCATCGAGAAGGTGGTCGCGCTCGCGGTGCTGATGCCGGTGGTCGCGAGCATGGGCGGCATTGCCGGGACTCAGACCGTGACGCTCATCATCCGCGGCATCGCGCTCGGCCAGGTGCAGCCGTCCAACGCCCGCTGGCTGTTCTACAAGGAACTCGCGGTCGGCGCGCTGAACGGGCTGGTATGGGCGGCCGCGGTCGCGCTCGCGACCTGGGCCTGGTTCGGCACCTGGGACGTCGCGGCGGTGATCTTCGTAGCCATCGTCATCAACCTGGTCGCGGCGGCGGTCGCCGGCGTGATGATTCCGCTCACGCTCAAGCGCATGCGCATCGATCCGGCGCTCGCCGGCGGCGTGATCCTGACGACGGTGACCGACGTGGTCGGATTCGCCGCCCTGCTCGGCCTCGGCGCGCTGTTCCTGTAGTGAACGTCAGTGCCGGCCGGCCGCCGCCGGCCCGCAATCGAGACCGAGGAACGCGCTGATCTCGCCGCGGCGCGCATTCGCGTCGGATTCGCCCAGGCGGATCAGTTCGCGCGTATAAGGCGACTCGAACAGCAGGTAGGACAGCAGGCGCCCGCCCCGCGCGCGGGTCGCGCCGAGGATCCGCAGCAGCGCCCGCAGGGTTCCCGGCATGGCCATGCGATGCGGCAGCGCGATCTCGCTCGGATCGCGATGCGGCTCGACCAGGAGCGCCTCGACATGGCGCATGCCGAGCGGCGCGGGGCCGCGCGGCAGGCCCCCCAGCAGCGTGTTGATTCTCACGAGTCGTTCGAGATCCGCTTGCAGCCCCTCCATGAACAGCGTGTCGAGCATGAACCCGAACTGGTCCGCCATGTTGGGTGCGTGCCCGTCGCTGGCCGGCGTCGGGCCCTGCTTGCGCACGCCGATCACCAGGATGCGCTCGGCACCGAGGTGGATCGCCGGGGCGAGCGGCGCGGCCAGGCGCATCGCGCCGTCGCCGAAGTGCGCGTCACCCATCGCGACCGCGGGAAACAGGAGCGGTATCGCCGAGCTCGCCATCAGCTGTTCGACACCGATCGCGACCGCGCTGCCGCGCCGCCCGGCGCGGTCCCAAGGCATGAAACCACACGAGGCATCCACGAACGTGACCGACTCGCCGCGCGTGATGCAGGTCGCGGTGATCGCGAGTGCATCCGGCATGCCGCGATCGAGCGCGCGCCTGACCGCCGCGAAATCCACCTGCTGCGCGAGCAGCTCGCGCAGCGGAGCATTGTTGAACAACGCCCGCGGCGCCGGCAGCAGCCAGCCGCCCGACAGCAGCGCGAGCAGCAAGTGCAGCCCGGAGCGCAGCATGTCGAGCGAGTCCACGCGGAACACCTGGCCGGTGCGGAATCCGCCCCAGACGCGCACCAGCGCGGCCGCGCCGCGCTGCATGTCGCCGCCATGGGCGGCGAGGACAGCCGCATTGATGGCGCCGGCCGACGTGCCGCAGAGGATCGCGAACGGCAACGGCGCGCCCGCGGCGCACCACCCGGCTATCGCCTTCAGCACGCCGACCTGGTAGGCGGAGCGGGCGCCGCCGCCGGACAGGACCAGCGCGACGCGCGGTTTTCCGCGGTAGATCGGCGCGTCCTCCCTCATGCCCGGGAACCCTCCTCCGCCGGCGTGGTCTTTCGACGGCAGGCCGCGATACTATGCTATTCCTATCCGAATCGACGCGGCCCCGCACCATCGCGACCGGAGGTTTCGACATGACGCGTATCCTCAAAGGCGCCGCCACCGCTGCCTGTGCCTCGCTGCTGCTCGCCGCGGCCGCGCTCGCCGCCGATCCGCCGGCGGTCGGCGCGAAGGCGCCGGACTTCAAGCTCCAGGACCAGACCGGCAAGTGGCACGAACTGGACGACTACGAAGGCAAGTGGGTCGTGCTGTACTTCTATCCCAAGGACAACACGCCCGGCTGCACGACGCAGGCCTGCGAGTTCCGCGACAACATCTTCGCGTACCGCGAGCTCGGCGCCGTCATCCTGGGCGTGAGCGTCGACGACGTGGCCTCGCACAAGGCGTTCTCGCAGGAGCACAACCTGCCGTTCCCGATCCTCGCGGATTCCGACAAGACGGCCGCGACTGCGTACGGCACGCTGACCAAGTACCTGGGCATCGCCGAGCTGGCGCGGCGCGACACGTTCATCATCGACCCGAAGGGGCGCGTCGCAAAGCACTACGTCAAGGTCGACCCGAAGGGACACTCGGAGATCGTCCTCGGCGATCTCAAGCAGCTGGCGAGCAAGACCTGAGAGGGGACGCTTCCCTTCGTCTTGCGAGTGCCGAAGCGGCCATGAACCAGCCGGGGATGAAGGGAAGCGTCCCCTTCACCCTAATCCGGCGCTATGCCCACGTACCCTGGGCAGGCTGCATCCGGCTGAGGCGGCTGCGCACGGCTTCGATCAGCTCCCGCTGCGGCTCCGACGGAGCGCCGCCTGCGGCGGCAATGCGCTCCATCATGGCCAGGGTCGAGATGACCTGTTCAGAAGTGAATTTGTCGAGCGCTCCGCGGAGCACGTCGTCGAGTTGCGTCATGAGCACGCGCGGGTCACCGAGCAGATAGACGCTGGACCCGAGCAGTGCGACGGCGTCGCGGGGCTTCAGAGCGAACGACTTCGCGAATTCCTCCAGCACCGCCCGTTTTTCCTCGGCGCTGATGTCGCCGTCGACCTTCGCGACCCCCACGACCAGGAGTGCCGCGAGATCCCTGGGATCCTGTACCGAGAAAATCGGGTTGCCATGAATCTTTTCGCGCCATTGCCGCCGCCTGCGCCACAGGAAGGGATTGAGACCACCGAGGTCGATGCCGGCATCGGCGAGTCCCTTCAGCAGGATCAGGATCGCGACGATCGAGCCCAGTGCCGCAAGTATCACAGCCATGGCAGATCCCCCGTCACTGGCGCGCTGCCGGCGTCAAACGCAAGACATGCTCCGCAGCCCCCGGCAGGAACGGCGTCGCTTCCCCGCGAACCCAGGCCGCGTGCCCGGCGCGATAGTAAGGCGACAGGGGATGCCCGCTTTGCCCACCCGGCATGTGCAGTATGCCCTCGTCCTCGCGCCCCGGGGACACGACAAAGCGCTCGGATGCGCCGAAGTCCGGCGACTGCACGCGCGGCGTCGACCAGTCCCCCGGCAAGGGATCCGCGGGCATGTCGAGCCAGGGCGCGAGTCGCGGCACCGCGAGACTGAGCGGATGCTGGATCGCCGCGGTATTGACCCTGCCCCAGGAGCAATCGGCGAGCGCGGTGCAGCCGGCCGGCAGCATCCGCAGGGTCTCGGCCGCGATGCCCGCCAGCCAGGCATCCCAGTCAGCGAAGCGCGGGTCGAGCAGGTGCGCCGGGCGCTCGCGCAGCAGGCGCCAGGCGGTTTCCGTGAACCGCTGGGGGGGCTGCCAGTTCAACGTCGGCCAGCGAGCCTGGGCGACGACGGTCAACATCGCAAAGGCGCGCGCGGTGACCTGCCGTTCGAACTCGCGCACCACGCGATAGCCAGGATCGTCTACCGCCGCGCGCCCGCTCCAGCCCGCGACGAGCACCGCGGCTTCCCGTTCTCCGAGTCGCTCCAGGGCTGCGAGCAGGATCGGCTGCCAGTGCGCCAGGTATTGCGCGCGGTCGTCGAGCTGGATCGCGAGCAGGTCCGCGGGCGTCGCGCGTTCGAGCGTCTCGAGCCGCGCCCGGATCTGCCGTGCCCGCGCGGCGGGGGCGAAATTCCCGTCACCGATCCGGGCGAAATTCTCGCCGCCGACCACGCGCGCATTCGCGCTCCAGGCGATGCCCCGCGGCGGATCGAGCAGCTGCGGCGATTCGGCCTGCGGAATCCAGCCGTGCCAGCCGACGCCGGGCCTGTGCCATGCGGCTGGACGCGTCGGGTCGAACCCGCGACGCAGCGGCAGCCGACCCGACAGCACCCAGCCGATGCGGCCACTGCCGTCCGCGATCAGCACGTTCTGGGCCGGCATGCCGGCGCCCCGCAGGATCGCCGCCGCCCCGTCGAGGCCGCGCGCGGATTCGAGCCGATACATCGCCAGGTCGTTCGCGCCGGGCCGGTCGGCCGTCCAGGCGAGCGCGAGCTCGCGACCGGCGCCGTTCACGGCGATCACCGGGCCCCAGATCGTCCGGCGCACGATCAATGGCTCGCTCGCGCCGCCTGCGACCTCCAGCCACTCGACGTCGTTCTCGAAGCGCCGTGGACCGTCGGCGGTCAGATAACTGCCGGTCCCTTGCGGTCCCGGCTCCAGCGCCACCAGGTCCTGGAAGTCGCCGTAACTGTTGGTGAAGCCCCAGGCGACATGACCGTTGCTGCCGGCCACGATCAGCGGCACGCCGGGAATGCCTACGCCGGCCACATCGAGACCGTCCGCTTCGACGACCAGGCGCGCGCGGTACCAGACATTCGGCACGCGCAATCGCAAGTGCATGTCGTTCGCGAGCATGGCGCCACCGCCGGCGGTCCGCGAGCCGGCCAGTGCCCAGTTGTTGCTGCCGCCGGCCACGCCGCGTTCGCCGTCGAGCCACGCGGTCCGGGGCTTCAATGCATTCTGCCGCTCGACGCGCTCGAACAACGCTGGGCCGAGGTGGCGCAGGTCGATGTCGCCGACATCCGGCATGGGCGGTTCCGGCAAACGGCTGCCATCGAGCGGCGCCTCCCAGGAGGGGTCCGGTTCGGTGATGAACCGGTAGAGCGGCTCCGGCAGCACCGCCGCGAGCCGGTCGTTGCGCCTTTCGACATTCGCTTCCAGACCCTGCAGATCGATCCACTGCGTATACGCGACGAGCAGGCTGTCCTCGGCCCGCCAGGGCGCAGGACGCTCGCGCAGGAACAAATACTCGAACGGGCGCACCGGCATCGCGGCGAGCGCTGCATTGGCGCCTTCCGCATAGGCATCGAGCAGCGCACGGTCGCGCGGCGCGAGTCCGGCGACCGCGACTTGCGCGCGCCGGCGGAACTGGTGCAGGCGGATGCGCCGGTCGCGCTCGAGCAAAGCGGGTCCCAGCAGCGCCGACAGTTCGCCGGCGCCGGTGCGGCGCAGCAGGTCCATCTGGAACAGGCGGTCCTGGGCGTGCACGTAACCGGTCGCGCGCGCGACGTCGTCTCGCGTCTCGCCGCGGATCACCGGGACGCCGAGCGCATCGCGCTCGATGGTCACCGGCGCGGTCAGGCCAGGAAGAGCCGCCGCGCCCTCGAGCTGCGGCAGGCTCGCGCGCAGCGCGAGCCAGGCGGCGAGCGCTGCCAGCAACAGCAGCGCCACCGGGACGCCGAGCCCGAACCCGATGACGCGCAGAAAATGGGGACGCACACCTTTTTCGGTACTGAAAAAGGTGTGCGTCCCCTCTTTCATCCGGGCTGGCGCTGTACCTTGACGATCTTCAGGGTATTGGTGCCGCCGGTCACTCCCGAGAACTCGCCCTTGGTGACGATGATCAGGTCGCCCTCGGCGGCGAGTCCGTCGGCGATCATGCGTTCGAAGATCGCGGGATACATCTTCTCGGGCCTGGGCTGGGTCACGTCGAAGTCCACCGGGTAGACGCCACGATACAGCGTGACCCGGCGCTGGGTCGCCGCGTGGCGCGTGAACGCGTAGATCGGGATGTCCGAGCGCATGCGCGACATCCACAGCGCGGTGGACCCGGACTCGGTCAGGGCCACGATCGCGCGCACGTCGAGGTGGTTGGCGGTGTACATCACCGCCGCCGCAATGGCCTCGTCGGTGCGGTTGAAATGGCCGTCCGCCCGCAGGTCGGGCCGGTTCGACTGCTGCCACTTCTCGGCGCCCTCGATCACCTGCGACATGGCCCGCACCACCCGGCTCGGATGGCGGCCGATGGCGGTCTCGGCCGACAGCATCACCGCGTCAGTGTCGTCCATTACCGCGTTCGCGACATCGGAGACCTCGGCCCGCGTCGGCACCGGCGCATGGATCATCGATTCCATCATCTGCGTCGCGGTGATGACCAGGCGGCTGCGGGCGCGGGCCAGCGCGATCATGTGCTTTTGCAGGCCGGTGAGCTCCGCGTAGCCGACCTCGATGCCGAGATCGCCGCGAGCGACCATCACCGCCGCGGTTTCCACGATGATCGACTCGAGATTGTCGATCGCCTCGCGGCGTTCGATCTTCGCGACGATACGGCCCTCCCCGCCCGCAGCGCGCAACAGGTCCCAGGACTCGACAATGTCGTCGCGATCGCGCACGAACGACACGGCGAGATAGTCCACGCCGAGCTCGGCGGCCATGCGGATGTCGTCGCGATCCTTGTCCGTCAGCGCGCCCGCGGACAGTCCGCCGCCCAGCTTGTTGAGACCTTTCAGGTCGGACAGCTCGCCGCCGGTAAGCACCCGAGTCTTCACCTGCGTGCCCTCGACGCCGGTGACTTCGAGCGAGATCAGGCCGTCGTTCAGGAGCAGCGTGTCGCCGGGGCGCACGTCGCGCGGCAGCGACTCGTAGGCGACGCCGACGATGCGGCCGGTTCCGGCCTTCGGATCGAAGGCCGGGTCCAGCGTGAAACCCTCGCCTTCCGTCAGCATCGCGCGGCCCGCGGCAAAACGCTCGATGCGGACCTTCGGCCCGCGCAAGTCACCCAGAATCCCGACCACGCGGCCGGCGCGCGATGCCGCGGCACGCGCACCCGCGATGCGCCGCGCGTGCTCGTCGAAACTGCCGTGCGAGAAATTGACGCGAACCAGGTCGGTCCCGGCCGCGATCAGGTCGCGCATCGCCGCCTCGGAGTCCGTCGCCGGTCCCAGTGTTGCGACGATCTTGGTGCGTCTCGCCATGCCGCCCCCGTCAGTTCGATGACGCGGTCATGGCGCGCCGCTCGAGCGCCGCGACCGCCGGCAGCGTCCTGCCTTCGACGAACTCGAGGAAGGCGCCGCCGCCCGTCGAAATATAGGAGATATCGCCCTCGACGCCGTACTTTTCGATCGCGGCCAGCGTGTCGCCCCCACCCGCGAGCGAAAATGCCTTGCTGCGCGCGATCGCCTCGGCCAGCGCGCGCGTCCCGGCGCCGAACTGATCGTGCTCGAACACGCCGAGCGGGCCATTCCAGATCACGGTGCCCGCACCGGCGACCAGCGCGGCGATGACCTCGGTCGAGTCCGGCCCGACATCGAGGATCATCTCCCCGTCGGCGACTGACTTCGCGCTCCTGATGGTGGCCTGCGCCGCGGGGGAAAGCTCGGCCGCGACCACGACGTCGGTCGGCAGCGGAAGGCCGACGCCCCGCTGCTTCGCTCGCGCCGCCAGCTCGCGCGCCAGGTCAAGCATGTCGGGCTCGTGCAGCGAACGGCCAACCGGCAGGCCGGCGGCCGCCAGGAAGGTATTCGCGATGCCGCCGCCGACCACGAGCTGGTCGACCTTGTCGATCAGGCTTTCGAGCACGGCGAGCTTGGTCGAGACCTTGGAACCACCGACCACGGCGACCAGCGGACGCGCCGGCATGTGCAAGGCCTGCTCGAGCGCGTCGAGCTCCGCGGCCAGCAGCAATCCCGCGCACGCGACCGGCGCGTGCAGCGCGACGCCGTGAGTACTCGCTTCCGCGCGATGCGCGGTGCCGAAGGCATCCATCACGAACACGTCGCAAAGCGCGGCGAGCTTCCGCGCCAGCGTCTCGTCGTCCTGCTTCTCGCCCTTGTTGAAGCGCAGGTTCTCGAGCAGCACGATCTCCCCGGCGCCCGCCTCGACGCCACCCTGCCAGTCCGCGACCAGCCGCACCGGCTTGCCGATCAGCCCGGAAAGGCAATCGGCCACCGGCGCGAGCGAAAGCGCGGGGTCGGGAACGCCCTCCTTCGGCCGCCCGAGGTGCGACATGACGATCAGGCGCGCGCCGCGCTCGAGCGCGAACCTGAGCGTCGGCAGCGCCGCGCGGATACGCGCGTCGCTCGTGATCCTGCCGTCCGCCAGCGGCACATTGAAGTCCTCGCGCACCAGCACGCGCTTGCCCGCGAGCTGGAGATCCGGCAGGCGGATCGCCTTCATGGCCCGACTCAGCCTGCGCGCGCCCAGGCGAGCGTGGTGTCGAGCATGCGGTTCGAGAAGCCCCATTCGTTGTCGTACCAGGCGCAGACCTTGACCAGCGTGCCGTCCAGCACCTTGGTGAGCGGTCCATCGACGGTTCCGGAGGCGGAATTGTGATTGAAGTCGACCGACACCAGCGGCTCCTCGGTGTACTCGAGGATGCCCTTCATCGCGCCGCTGGCAGCCGCGCGCAGGATGCCGTTGACTTCCTCGGCGGTGGTTGCGCGCTTCGCCGTGAAGGTCAGGTCGACGAACGAGACATTGATGGTCGGCACGCGCACCGAGAAGCCGTCGAGCTTGCCCTTCAGTTCCGGCAGCACGAGGCCGACCGCCGCCGCGGCGCCGGTCTTGGTCGGGATCATCGACATCGTCGCGGAACGCGCACGGCGCAGGTCGCTGTGATAGACGTCGGTCAGCACCTGGTCGTTCGTATAGGCGTGCACCGTGGTCATGATGCCGCTCACGACGCCGAGCCCGTCGTGCAGCGCCTTGACCAGCGGCGCGAGGCAGTTGGTGGTGCAGGACGCGTTCGAAATGACGGTCATGTCGCGGCGCAGCACGCCGTGGTTCACCCCGTAGACGATGGTCGCATCGACGCCGTCCGCGGGCGCCGAGATGACCACTTTCTTCGCCCCGCCGGCGAGGTGCTTCGACGCCTTCTCCTTGTTCGCGAACAGCCCGGTGCACTCCAGCACGATCTCGGCTCCGAGCTCGCCCCAGGACAGCTTCGCAGGGTCGCGCTCGGCGAGCACGCGGATGCGCTCGCCGTTGACGACCATGTGGCTGCCTTCGACGGCGACCTTGCCGGGAAACGGCCCGTGCGCGGTGTCGTGGCGCGTCAGGTGCGCATTCGTGTTCGCGTCGCCGAGATCGTTGATCGCGACGATCTGAAGCTCGCCGTTGCGCTTCGACTCGTACAGCGCGCGCAGGATATTGCGGCCGATGCGGCCATAGCCATTGATGCCTACCTTGGTCGCCATGGTCAATTCTCTCCAGTGTTGATGAGCGCTTCCGCCGCCGCGACGACGGCGGCGGAAGTGAAACCGAAATGCCGGAACAGGTCGGGGCCCGCGCCGGACGCGCCGAAGCGCGTCATGCCGATGATCCGGCCGCGCTCGCCGACGTATCGGGTCCAGCCATCGGTGACGCCGGCCTCGATCGCCACGCGGCGCCCGACGCCCCGCGGCAGGACGGCTGCGCGCCAGGCCTCGTCCTGCGCATCGAATACGCTGGTGCAGGGCATCGACACGACGCGGACGCGGCGGCCGCGGGAACCGAGCTCCCGCGCCGCCTCGACGGCGATCGATACCTCCGAGCCGGTCGCGATCAGGAGGCACTCGGGTGTCCCTTCGCAGTCGATGAGCACATAGCCGCCGCGGCGGATTGCTTCCAGTCGCGCGGGGTCGCGCGCCTGCGGCGGCAGCGACTGCCGGGTCAGCACGAGCGCGGTCGGCGCGCGGCGGCGGCGGATCGCCGCCCCCCAGGCGACCCAGGTCTCGGCCGTGTCGCAGGGCCGCCAGACTTCCAGGTTGGGAATCATCCTGAGCGACGCGAGGTGCTCGACCGGCTGGTGCGTGGGTCCGTCCTCGCCGAGTCCGATCGAGTCGTGGGTCAGCACGAAGATGGTGCCGGTACCGATGATGGACGCCATGCGCAGCGAACTGCGCGCGTAATCCGTGAACACGAGGAAGGTGCCGCCGAACGGCACGAAGCCGCCGTGCAGCGCGATGCCGTTCATGATCGCGCCCATGCCGAATTCGCGCACGCCGTAATGGAGGTATCGACCGGCCGCATGGTCGCGCGTGTACGCGGCCACACCCTTGATCCGCGTGTTGTTCGACCCGGTCAGGTCGGCGGACCCGCCGAGCAGTTCCGGCAGGCGCCCGCCGAGCCCGTTCAGCACCGCCTGGGAGCTCTGCCGGGTCGCCACCGCCTGGCCCGTCGCCTGCGCCGCCGCGGCGCCCGCGGCGATCAGCGCATCGAAATCCTCCGGCAGCCTCGCCTCGATCCTGCGCAGAAATTCGGCGGCGAGCTCCGCGTGCGCCTGCTGGTAGTCCCGGAAGCGCCGGCGCCAGCGATTCTCCGCACGCTTGCCGGCGGCGCGCGCGTCCCAACCGGCGCGAATGGCGTCGGGAACGACGAACGGCTCGTACGGCCAGTCGAGCGTCCTGCGCGCGAGGGCAACTTCCTCCGCACCGAGCGCGGCGCCGTGGGTTTCCTCCTTGCCCTGCTTGTTGGGCGCGCCGAATCCGATGATGGTCTTGCAGCAGATCAGCGTCGGCTTCGTCTTTTCGCGCCGCGCCTTGCGGATCGCGCGCGCAACGGCGTCCGCGTCGTGTCCGTCGACCGCGCGGATCACCTGCCAGCCGTAGGCTTCGAAGCGCCTGGGCGTGTCGTCGGTGAACCAGCCGGCGACCTCGCCATCGATCGAGATGCCGTTGTCGTCGTAGATGCCGATGAGCTTGCCGAGGCCCCAGGTCCCGGCCAGCGAGCAGGCCTCGTGCGAGATGCCTTCCATCAGGCAGCCATCGCCGAGGAATACCCAGGTATGGTGATCGACGATCTCGTGTCCCGGCCGGTTGAATTCGGCCGCCAGCATCTTCTCGGCGAGCGCCATGCCGACCGCGTTGGCGAGTCCCTGTCCCAGCGGACCGGTCGTGGTTTCGATGCCGATCTCGATCTCGTGCTCGGGATGTCCGGCAGTGCGCGATCCGAGCTGGCGGAAGTTCCGCAGTTCGTCGATCGCGAGCGGATAGCCGGTCAGGTGCAGCACCGAATACAGCAGCATCGAGCCGTGGCCGTTCGAGAGCACGAAGCGGTCGCGATCGGCCCAGTGCGGATTGCCCGGATTGTGCTTCAGGAAGTCGCGCCACAGGACTTCCGCGATGTCGGCCATCCCCATCGGCATGCCCGGGTGCCCCGAATTGGCCCGCTGGACGGCATCCATGCTGAGGGCGCGGATGGCGTTGGCGAGCTCGCGGCGGCTGGGCATCAGGTCACTCCGGCGGAAACCACCATTGTCTCCGATGGCGGCCGACCCGGGCAATCGCGCGGCAGGGCCGGATTCCGGTTTCCGCTATAATTTCGCGATGTCAGGACGCTTCCTTTTCACCTCCGAGTCGGTTTCCGAAGGCCACCCCGACAAGGTCGCGGACCAGATTTCGGACGCGGTGCTCGATGCGCTGATCGCCCGCGACGTCCGGGCCCGCGTGGCCTGCGAGACTCTGGTCAAGACCGGCGTGGCGGTGGTCGCCGGCGAAGTCACGACCAGTGCCTGGATCGACCTGGAGGAGCTGGTGCGCGGCGTGATCTGCGACATCGGCTACACGTCGTCGCTGGTTGGCTTTGACGGTCGCACCTGCGGCGTCGTCAACGTCATCGGCAAGCAGTCGTCCGACATCGCGCAGGGCGTGGACCGTGCCGATCCGAAGCTGCAGGGCGCGGGCGACCAGGGGCTCATGTTCGGTTATGCGACGGACGAGACGAAAGCGCTGATGCCGGCGCCGATCCACTATGCCCACAAGCTGGTCGAACGACAGGCGAAAGTGCGCAAGGGTCGCAATGCCAGACTGCCCTGGCTGCGGCCCGACGCGAAGAGCCAGTTGAGCTTCGCCTACGAGAATGGCAAGCCGGTCGGCATCGAAACCGTGGTGCTCTCGACCCAGCATGCGCCGGAGATCCGCCAGAAGGATCTGCGCGAGGCGGTCATGGAGGAGATCATCAAGCCGGTACTGCCGGCGCGCTGGCTCACGCGGCGTACCAAATACCATATCAACCCGACCGGGCGCTTCGTGATCGGCGGGCCGGTGGGCGACTGCGGCCTGACCGGGCGCAAGATCATCGTCGACACCTATGGCGGCATGGCGCGCCACGGCGGCGGCGCGTTCTCGGGCAAGGACCCGTCGAAGGTCGACCGTTCCGCGGCGTACGCGGCACGATATGTCGCCAAGAACCTGGTCGCCGCCGGACTCGCCCGGCGCTGCGAGATCCAGGTGTCCTACGCGATCGGTGTCGCACGTCCTACATCGATCTCGGTGGAGACCTTCGGCACCGGCCGGCTGGGCGACCAGCGGCTCGAAAAGCTGGTCCGCGCACATTTCGACCTGAGCCCCTGGGGCATCATGCAGATGCTCGACCTGATCCACCCGATGTACCGGGCCACCGCCGCTTATGGTCACTTCGGGCGCGAGCCGGTCGAGATGAACTACGATTGGCTGGAGGAATCGAACGGTTCGAAAACCGCGCGCCGCTCGAGCTTCACCGCGTTCAGCTGGGAACGCACCGACCGCGCGGAGGCGCTCCGGCAGGCCGCAGGCGTCTAGACCGACCCCGGGACGGGGCGCGACCTTCGAGGAGCGTTGCAACAGGCATTCGCCTGCCAGGCTCGAAGGCCGCGAGAGACAACGGCGCTCTCGCTCGCAAAGGAGAGGTAGGGACATGAATGCCGTGATCAACGCACAATTCAAGGACTATCGCGTCGCGGACCTCGCGCAGGCCGACTGGGGCCGGCGCGAGATCGCGATTGCCGAGACCGAAATGCCCGGGCTGATGGCGGTGCGCGCCGAGTTCGGCGGCACTCGGCCGCTCGCCGGCGCCCGCATCGCGGGTTCGCTGCACATGACGATCCAGACCGCGGTGCTGATCGAGACGCTGGCGGCACTCGGCGCCGAGCTGCGCTGGGCTTCCTGCAACATCTTTTCGACCCAGGACCACGCGGCCGCGGCGATCGCCGCCGCTGGCCTGCCGGTATTCGCGCACAAGGGCGAGACCCTCGACGAGTACTGGGACTATGCGCACGCCATCTTCGACTGGCCGGGCGGCAGGCACGCCAACATGATCCTGGACGACGGCGGCGACGCGACGCTGCTCGTGATGCTCGGCGCGCAGGCGGAACGGGATGCGTCGGTGATCGCAAAGCCCGCCAGCGAGGAGGAACAGTCGCTGCATGCGTCGATCCGGCGCCGGCTCGAGACCCAGCCCGGCTGGTATTCGGCGCGCCTCAAGGAGATCCGCGGCGTCACCGAGGAAACCACGACCGGCGTCAAGCGCCTTTATCGCCTGGCCGCCGAGGGTCGCCTGCCCTTCCCCGCGATCAATGTCAACGATTCCGTCACCAAGTCGAAGTTCGACAACCTCTATGGTTGCCGCGAGTCGCTGGTGGACGGCATCAAGCGCGCGACCGACGTGATGATCGCCGGCAAGATCGCGCTCGTCGCCGGCTATGGCGACGTCGGCAAGGGCTGCGCGCAGGCGTTCCGCGGCCTCGGCGCGACCGTCTGGATCACCGAGATCGACCCCATCTGCGCGCTGCAGGCGGCGATGGAGGGTTACCGGGTCGTGACGATGGACGACGCCTGCGCGGCGGCCGACATCTTCGTCAGCGCCACCGGCAACGTGAACGTGATCAATCATGGCCACATGCAGCGGATGAAACACCAGGCGATCGTCTGCAACATCGGCCATTTCGACAGCGAGATCGATATCGCCTCGCTCCGGCAGTACCGCTGGGAGAACATCAAGCCCCAGGTGGACCACATCGTGTTCCCCGACGGCAAGCGCATCATCGTGCTGGCCGAAGGGCGCCTGGTGAATCTGGGCTGCGGCACCGGTCACCCGTCGTTCGTGATGTCCAATTCGTTCACCAACCAGGTGCTGGCGCAGATCGAGCTGTTCGCCCACGGCGACCGTTACGAGAACCGCGTCTATGTCCTGCCGAAGGCACTCGACGAGAAAGTCGCGCGGCTGCACCTCGACCGGATCGGCGCGAAGCTGACGGTGATGACGCCGGAGCAGGAACGCTATCTCGGCCTGACGGCGGCCGGTCCGTTCAAACCCGACCATTACCGTTACTGAACGGTGCGCCTGCTCCAGTTCACGGACACGCATCTGCCCGCGACGCCGGGCACGCAGGTCCGTGGCGTCGCGACCGGCGAAACGCTCGCGCGCTGCGTCCGGCACGCCGCGCGCCATCACCCGACCCCGCAGGCGATCCTGCTGACCGGCGACCTGGCGCACGACGACGCGGGCGGCTACGCACAGATCCGCTCCAGCTTCGGCGGCGCCGGTGTCCCGGTTCACTGCCTGCCGGGCAACCACGACGAGGCAGAGGCACTCAAGCGCGGTCTCGCGGGCGCGCCGTTCGACCATGCGCTGGCGCGGCGCCACGGGCGCTGGCTCGTCGTCATGCTCAACAGCAACGTCGCCGGCGAGAATCACGGTCACCTGGACGGCGACGAGCTCGAGCGCCTCGACGCAGCACTGGCGGAGAATGCCGACGCCTGGGCGCTGGTCTGCCTGCATCATCACCCGGTGCCACACGGCAGCCGCTGGCTGGACGAGCTGATGCTCGACAATCCGGACGAATTCTTCGCGGTGCTCGCGCGCCATGCGCAGGTGCGCGGCATCGCCTGGGGTCACACGCACCAGCCGCTCGAGGGCATGCGTGGCCCGGTCAGGCTGATGGGCACGCCTTCGACCTGCATGCAGTTCGCCCAGAATGCGGACGAGTTCGAGGTGGACACGCGCCCGCCCGGCTATCGCTGGCTCGACCTCGAGGACGGCGGTGGCATCGTGTCGGGCGTCGAATGGGTAGAACCAGCCGATGATTGAAGCCATCACGCGGCGCATCGCGGCCGCAGTCGTCCTGGCGCTCGCCTTCCTCGCGGCCGGCCAGGCCGGCGCCGAGCCTGCGCTGTGGACCGTGACCGGTCGCAGCAATACGGTCTGGCTGTTCGGCTCCGTGCATCTTCTGCCGAAGGGCGGTTTCACGATCGACGGCGCGCTTGCGGAAGCGCTCGAGGACGCGGAATCGGTCTGTCTCGAGGTCGATTCCAGCGCGCTCGCCCCGGCCCAGACGACCTCGCTGACGCTTGCTCGGGCGGTTGATCCCGAAGGCCGCGATCTGTTCGAGCTCCTGGGCGACGATGCCGCGCGCGCGCGGGAGACTGCCAGCGCCGCGGGCATCGACCTGGAGCCGTTCGCGCCATTCGAGCCCTGGTTCGCCGGCCTGACGGTTTCCGTCATGGCCCTGCAGCAGCAGGGCTACGACGTCGAGCACGGCGTCGAGAAGTTCATCGAGGCCGCCGCCCAGGAGACCGGCAAGGGCGGCTGCGGACTCGAGACGCTCGATGAGCAGCTCGGCATGCTGGACAGCCTGGCGCCGGAACTGCAGCGCGAATTGCTGCTGCAGTCGATCGAAGAAGCGGAGGACGTCGACGCCGTGATCGCACCGCTGCTCGCGGCCTGGCGCGCCGGCGACGAGACTGCCCTCTCCGCCCGGCTCGAGGACGAATTCGGCGAGTATCCGGAACTTGCCGAGGCGCTGATCTACGCGCGCAACGCCCGCTGGGCCGAGCAGCTCGATGAGTTTCTCACCGGCGACGACGACGTGCTGGTCGTGGTCGGCGCGCTGCATCTGGTCGGCGAGCGCGGCCTGCCGGCATTGCTCGAAAAGCGCGGATACCGCGTCGAGCGGAACTGAGGCCGGCCGGCGGCGCATGTCGCTGTTCGAAGAGGCGTCGAAGCTCATCGCCGGCGGCGTCAATTCGCCGGTCCGCGCATTTCGTGGCGTCGGAGGCGAGCCGGTCTTCATCCGCCGCGCGCAGGGCGCCCATGTCGAGACCGAGGACGGGCGGCGGCTGATCGATTACGTCGGCTCCTGGGGACCGATGATCCTGGGTCACGCCCATCCGGATGTGGTCGCCGCGGTCACGCGCCGCGCCGCGGACGGGCTCTCGTTCGGCGCACCGACCGTCATCGAGACCGAGCTTGCGCGCAAGGTCGCGGAACTCATGCCGTCCATCGAATTGCTGCGCATGGTCAGCTCCGGCACCGAGGCGACCATGAGCGCGATCCGCCTCGCGCGCGGCTTCACCGGGCGCGACCGCATCGTCAAGTTCGAGGGCTGCTACCACGGTCATTCGGATGCGCTGCTGGTGAAGGCCGGCTCCGGCGCACTGACGCTCGGCGTGCCGGATTCGGCGGGCGTGCCGGCGGCGGTCGCGGCCCACACGACGACGCTCGCCTACAACGACCTCGACGCACTCGAGCAATGCTTCGCCGCGGCCGGCGGCGAGATCGCCTGCGTCATCGTCGAGCCGGTGGCCGGGAACATGAACTGCGTGCCGCCGGCACCTGGGTTCCTCGAGCAGTTGCGCGAGCTCTGCACGCGCCATGGGGCGCTGCTGATCTTCGACGAAGTCATGACCGGATTCCGGGTGGCGGCCGGCGGCGCGCAGGCGCTCTACGGCCTGCGGCCCGATCTCACGACGCTGGGCAAGATCATCGGCGGCGGGCTGCCGGTCGGTGCCTTTGGCGGCAGGCGCGACATCATGGAGCGGATCGCGCCGCTCGGCCCCGTGTATCAGGCGGGCACGCTGTCCGGCAATCCGCTGGCGATGGCGGCGGGACTCGCCACCATCGAGCTGCTGTCGCGCCCCGGATTTCACCAGCGGCTCGCCGCCCGGACCCGGCAGCTCGTCGAAGGCCTCGCCGCGGCTGCGGCAAAGGCCGGCATCGCATTCGCCACCAATCACGTCTGCGGCATGTTCGGGCTTTTCTTCACGGCCGATGCGCCGGTGACGAGCCATCGCCAGGTCATGGCCTGCGACCTGCCGCGGTTCCGCCGTTTCTTTCACCACATGCTGGAGGCCGGTGTCTATCTGGCGCCGTCGGCCTTCGAAGCAGGCTTCGTCTCGGCCGCGCACGGCGAGGCCGAGATTGCCTCGACGATCGATGCCGCCGGCCGCGCCTTCGCGGCGCTCGCCGCCGAATCCTGATGCGCGCCGCGCGCTGGTTCCTCGCGGCGATCCTCGGCACGCTGTTGCTGGCCGCGCTCGTTGCGTATCCGGCCTGGCAGCTCGCCCAAGCGCTCGAGCCGGAGTGGCAGTTCCACAAGGTGGTGAGCCGGTTGTGGCAACTGCTGCTGCTCGCGGGACTCGTGCTTGCCCTGCGCCGGCTGGGCCTGCGCAGCCGCGAAGCCTGGGGCTATGCTTTGCCGCGGTCCCGGTTCCTGCGCCAGTTCGGCAGCGGCCTGGCACTCGGGCTCGCGAGCATGCTGCCGATGTCGCTCGCGATGCTCGCATTCGGGATCCTGCGGCCGGAACCGGGCCTCGGCGCGGCCGCGGTGCTTGACGCCCTCGCAGCGGGCGCAGCCATCGGCCTCGCGGTGGCCCTCGTCGAGGAGACATTCTTTCGCGGCCTGATGTTCGGCGCCGTGGCGCGCGAATCCGGGTTCGCCGCCGCCCTCTGGTTCACGGCCCTGCTCTATTCGGCGGTGCATTTCCTCGGGCGCACGCCGATACCGGCGGACGAGATCGGCTGGGCGAGCGGACTCACGCTGCTCGGTTCCGCATTCGCGAACTTCGCGCAGCCGGCGGCGATCGTCGATTCATTCGTGACGCTCGTGCTGGTCGGCCTGCTGCTCGGTTGCGTGCGTCAGCGCAGCGGCGCCATCGCCGCCGGCATCGGCTTGCACATGGGCTGGGTCTGGGTCATCCAGTCGACGGGGGCCCTGACCGACGCGCGGGCGGATTCGCGCTGGTCGTTCCTGGTGAGCGATTTCGACGGCTATACCGGCTGGCTGGTGGGCGGCTGGGCGGCGCTGTTGCTGGCGATCGCGTGGACCTGCGGCTGGCTCGGCGCGCCGAGAGCGGCGCACCGCCAGGATTCCTAGCTCCGTTCCCGAGTGACTGCGGGCTCGAGCGCCGCCAGGCGCTCCAGCGGGTCGGTCAATTCCAGCAACGTCTGCCGGTCCGCCAGCGACAGCGGCAGCATCTCGGCCAGGCGATTGCCGACCCAGGCCGCATCGTCACGCCGCGCGACGTGGCGATAACTGTCACCGGCCTCGGGCAGTACCTGCATCACGACCTCGCTGAGCCAGGCCTGTTCCGGCGGCACCGGCACCACCGGGTCGGCGCCGATGTCGAGCACGCGCCCGCGATTCAGCCCATCGGCTTCGCGCCAGGCCTCGACGATGCGCACGCGCTCGCGGCCGACGCAACTGATGCCGAGCAGCCCGCCCTCCAGCCGGTCGAAGTCCACAATCCGGGCCTCGGTCCCGGTCGCGGCGAAACTCGTCGCGGAATCCGCCTCGTCGCCCTCGCCGAGCAGCACGACCGCGAATCCCGACTGCTCGCGCAGGCAGCGGCTGACCATGTCGAGGTAACGCGGCTCGAAGATCCGCAGCGGCAGCGGACCGCCGGGAAACAGCACCGTGTTGAGCGGAAAGAGCGGCAGTTCGCGAACCTCGGCGTTCATGGCCGCCGCTCGCGCAATGCCTTCAGCAGGCGTTCGTGCAGGCCGCCGAACCCGCCGTTGCTCATGATCAGCACGCGGTCGCCGGCCCTCAGCTCCGAGGCCAGCGCCTCGACCAGGCGCGGCAAGTCGCGCGCGACCGCGGCCTTCTCGCCGAGATCCGTCGCGAGACCGTCGACATTCCAGTCCAGGCCGGCAGGCTGGTAGAGCCAGATCCGGTCGGCGGCGGCGAACGATGCGGCCAGCTCCGCGCGATGCACGCCGAGCCGCATGGTGTTCGAGCGCGGCTCGAGCACCGCCACCACGCGCTGCCCCGTGGCCTGGCGTCGGACCGCGTCGATGGTCGAGGCCACCGCGGTCGGATGATGCGCGAAATCGTCGTACACCCGGATGCCCCGCACGTCGCCGCGGAGCTCGAGACGGCGGCGCACGCCGATGAAGCCGGCCAGCGCGGCCGCCGACTGCGCGGGCGGCACGCCCATGCCGGCGGCGCAGACCACGGCGGCGAGGCCATTGGTGACGTTGTGCATCCCGATCAGCGGCCAGCGCACGGTGCCCGCGTCCCGCTCGCGATGCAGGAGCTCGAACGCCGAGCCGTCCTGCTCGAGCAGCCGCACCCGCCATTCGGCAACCGCCGCTTCTCGCGCGAATCCGGTGAGTGGGGTCCAGCAGCCCATTTCGAGTGTTTCGGCCAGCGCGGCATCGGCGACATTCCACGCGATCCGTCCTGCCGCGGGCACGGTGCGCACCAGGTGGTGGAACTGCCGCCGGATCGATGCGAGGTCCGGATAGATGTCGGCGTGATCGAACTCGAGGTTGGTCAGTGCCAGGTGGCGTGGCCAGTAATGCATGAACTTCGCGCGCTTGTCGAAGAACGCCGTGTCGTACTCGTCGGCCTCGATGACGAAAGGCGCGCCGCTGCCG
>JBOHZL010000018.1:0-47561 GCA_050738495.1 Steroidobacteraceae bacterium
CCGTAGCCGCCGCGGGCGCGGCGGCAGCGACGCGCGCGAGCTCCGCGGTCCTGCCGTCAACGGACTCGGACCTGTCGCGCGCGCACGCGGGACCGGCCGTGCGCCGGCTGGCACGCGAGCTCGGCGTCGATCTCGCGCGCGTGACCGGCACCGGCGTCAAGGGCCGCATCAGCGAGGACGACATCAAGGGCTACGTCAAGAAGGCGCTCTCGTCGCCGCAGGCGGCAGCGGGAGCAGCGGCGCTGCCGCGCGTGCCGGAAGTCGATTTCGCGGCCTTCGGTCCGGTCGAGCTGCGCCCGCTCGGGCGCATCCAGAAGATCGCCGGCGCGCGACTGCAGGCGAGCTGGGTCAACCTGCCGCATGTCACGCAACACGAGGAAGCGGACATCACCGACCTGGAGACCCTGCGCGCATCGCTCAAGGATCGCGCGGCGGGACTCGGCATCAAGCTGACACCGCTCGCATTCATCGCGCGCGCCTGCGTGCGGATCATCGCGAAGTTCCCGGATTTCAATGCCTCGCTCGACGCATCGGGCCAGAACCTGGTGCTGAAGAAGTACCTGCACCTCGGCTTCGCGGCCGATACGCCGAACGGGCTGGTGGTGCCGGTGATTCGCGACGCCGGGCGCAAGGATGTCTATGAACTGGCGCGCGATCTCGGCGAGCTGGCCGCGAAGGCGCGCGCCGGGAAGCTGTCCGCCGCCGAGATGCAGGGCGGCTGCTTCACCATCTCGAGCCTCGGCGGCATCGGCGGCACGGCGTTCACGCCGATCATCAATGCGCCCGAGGTGGCGATCCTCGGCGTGTCGCGCTCGCAGCAGCGCCCGGTCTGGCGCGAAGGCCGGTTCGAGCCGCGCCTGATCCTGCCGCTGTCGCTGTCCTATGACCACCGCGTGATCGACGGCGCGGCGGCCGTGCGCTTCGTCGTCGCGCTCGCCGCCGAGCTCGCGAGCCCGCAGGCCCTGACCGAGGCGGTGCCGTGACGCGAGTCGTCGAGCAGCGCGTTCCGGATCTCGGCGATTTCCACGATGTCGAAGTGATCGAGGTCCTCGTCAAGGCCGGCGATCCGGTCGAGCCGGAAACGCCCCTGATCACCCTCGAGACCGACAAGGCGACCATGGACGTGCCGGCGACGGTCGCGGGCGTCGTGCAGGAAATCAAGCTCGCGAAGGGTGACCGCGTGTCGAAGGATTCGCTGATCGCACTCATCGCGGCCGGCGGCGGCGACACGGTGCGGCTGCCGTCCCTGAGCGAGACGGTCGTCATGGGCGCTCACGCGCAGACCACCGTCGTGATACCGCCGAAGGACACCGCGAAACGGCCCGATGCGGTCGAGCCGGTGATTTCCGCCGGCGAGCCGGCCGCCGAGCTGACGGCGCAGCTGCTCGTCATCGGCGCGGGCCCGGGCGGCTACACGGCGGCATTTCGTGCAGCCGACCTCGGTCTCGGCGTCATCCTCGCCGAGCGCTGGCCGACGCTGGGCGGCGTCTGCCTGAATGTCGGCTGCATTCCTTCCAAGGCCTTGCTGCATGCCGCACGCGTGATCGAGGATGCCGAGTCGATGACATCGCACGGCATCCGGTTCGCGAAGCCTGAGATCGACACCGGGGCCTTGACGCAATGGAAGAACCAGGTCGTCGGCAGGCTGACCGGCGGCCTCGCGAGCCTGGCGAAGCAGCGCAAGGTCAATGTCGTGCGGGGCGTCGCCCGGTTCGTCTCGCCGCATCGGGTCAGCATCCGCGCCGATGACGGCACCACGAAGGTCATCGGCTTCGAGCACTGCATCATCGCCGCCGGCTCGGAACCGGCGCGGATCCCGGGACTGCCGGAGGATCCGCGCGTGCTCGACTCGACGAGCGCGCTCGAACCCGATGGCGTGCCGAAGCGGCTGCTGGTGATCGGCGGCGGGATCATCGGCCTCGAGATGGCCTGCGTCTACGACGCGCTGGGCACGGAGGTGAGCGTCGTCGAGCTGACCGAGACGCTGATACCGGGCTGCGACAGCGACCTGGTGCGGCCGCTCGAGAAGCGGCTGCGCGCGCGCTACGCATCCATCCTGACCGGCACGAAAGTCAAGGCAGTGGAAGCCCGGAGAGACGGACTCCAGGTCGTCTTCGAGAGCAAGCAGGCCGTGCAGGCGGCGCAATACGATCGCGTGCTTTGCGCGGTCGGGCGCGTGCCGAACGGCAAGCAGATCGGGGCGGAGGCCGCCGGCGTTCGCGTGGACGAGCGCGGCTACGTCCCGGTGGATCGCCAGTTGCGCACCAATGTGCCGCACATCTTCGCAATCGGCGACATCGTCGGCCAGCCGATGCTCGCGCACAAGGCATCGCACCAGGGCAAGATCGCAGCCGAGATCGCAGCGGGCCAGAAACGCGCCTTCGACGCGCGCGTGATTCCCTCGGTCGCTTATACCGACCCGGAGATCGCCTGGGCCGGCGTCACCGAAACCGAGGCGCAATCCGACGGACGCAAGCTCGGCAAGGGCGTGTTTCCGTGGATGGCGAGCGGCCGGTCGCTGTCGCTCAACCGGGACGACGGCTTCACCAAGCTGCTGTTCGACGAGGAAACGCTGCGCGTGGTCGGGGGCGGCATCGTCGGCAGCAATGCCGGCGACCTGATCGCGGAAGTCGAGCTGGCGATCGAGATGGGAGCGGAGGCCGCTGACATCGGGCTCACGATCCACCCGCACCCGACATTGTCCGAGACCGTCGCCTTTGCCGCGGAGGCCTACGAGGGCACGCTCACCGACCTGTACGTTCCGAAGAAGAAGTAGCCGCCGCGGCCGTCTTGTCCGGGAACAGGCAGATGTCGCTGATGGGGCACTGCGGACAGCGCGGGCGCCGGGCGATGCAGACGTAGCGGCCGTGCAGGATCAGCCAGTGGTGGGCATTGGCGCGGAATTCCTCCGGCACGACCTCGACCAGGCGGTCCTCCACCGCGCGCACCGTGCGCCCCGGCGCGAGGCCGGTGCGGTTCGCGACCCGGAAGATGTGCGTGTCGACCGCGATCGTGGCCTCGCCGAAAGCCGTGTTCAGCACGACGTTCGCGGTCTTGCGGCCGACACCGGGCAGCGCCTCGAGCGCAGCGCGATCGCGCGGCACTTCGCCTGCGTGCATCTCGACGAGGATGCGGCTCGCCGCGATGACATGCCGCGCCTTGACGCGCCACAGGCCGATGGTCCGGATAAAGCCGGCAAGACCGGATTCCCCCAGCTCGAGCATCGCCTGCGGCGAGCCGGCTTCGCGGAACAGCGGCCCCGTCGCCAGGTTGACGCTGCGGTCGGTCGCCTGCGCCGACAACATCACCGAGACCAGCAGCTGGTAGGGAGAGGCATAGCGCAATTCGGTGGCCGGGCTCGGGTTCGCCGCGCGCAGCCGCTCGAACAGCCGGCGGCGCGCAGCGGGGCCGAGCGTGCGCTCAGCGGGTTTCCGTGCCATCGCCCGCGAGGCTCGCGGCGAGCGTCGCCTGCCATTCGCCGGCATCGCGCGCGAGGCGCGCGCGCCTCGCCTCGTATCGTGGCCGGTAATGTGCCGCGCGCCGCCCGATGGCGGTCGCGGACAGGGGTTGGGCCGGCAGACCGGGCGCGGCGACCAGGTGGATGCAGTCGACCGGGCAGCAGGGCAGGCACAATTCGCAACCGGAGCAGTCCGCCGCGATGACCGTGTGCATGCGCTTGCGCGCGCCGACGATGGCGTCGGTCGGGCAATCGTCGAGACAGCGCGCGCAACCGATGCAGGCTGGCTCGTCGATCCAGGCAACCAGTGGCGGCGCTTCGCGGCCGCAGGCCGGGTCGAGCGGCAGTGCTTCCTGGCCGAGGAGCGCTGCGAGCCGTTCGATCACATGGCGACCGCCGGGTGGACAGCGGTTGAGCCCGGTTTCGCCCCGGGCCAGCGCTTCCGCATACGGCCGGCAGCCGTCGAAGCCGCAGCGGCGGCACTGCGTCTGCGGCAGCAGCGCGTCGATGCGCGCGGCAAGTCCGGCCATGTCGTCGCGGTCCATCGCGGTCGGCTAGCTGACCTTCATGCCCGCGATCGCGCCGTCGTCAGGCGCGATCAGGAACAAGCCGTCGTCGCCGCTGGCGGCAAGCGCCATCCCTTCCGACACGCCGAACCGGAGCTTGCGCGGCTTCATGTTGGCGACCACGACCAGGTGGCGGCCGACCAGCCGCTCCGGTTCGTAGGCGCCGCGAATGCCGGCGAATATCGTGCGTGTTTCCTTGCCGAGGCTGACGGTGAGCCTGAGCAGGCGGTTCGCGCCCTCGACCAGCTCCGCGGTCTCGACGCGCGCGACGCGCAGCTCGACCCGCGCGAATTCCTCGGCGCTGATGCCGGCCGGCTGGATGGGCGGGGCCGCCTTTTCCTCTGCATTCATCGGTGTCTCCACGAGCTTTCGCACCTGCGCAGGATCGAGACGTGTCGCGAGCGGCTGGTACTCGCCGATCTTCGCGCCGGTGAGCGGCGCATCCAGGTCAGTCCAGCGCGCGATCGGCGCCCCGAGGAATGCTTCGGCGCGCTCCGCCATCGCCGGCATCACCGGCTTGAGGTAAGTCATCAGGACCCGGAACAGGTTGAGCCCCTGGGTGCAGACGGCCTGCACTTCGGCGGCGCGGCCCGGATCCTTGGCGGCGAGCCAGGGCTTCTGGCGGTCGATGTACAGGTTCGCCCGGTCGGCGAGCGCCATGATCTCGCGCACCGCCGCGGCATATTCGAGCGACTCCCAGGCCTCGACGATGCCGACCCCGGCGTCGACGAACTCGCGATACAGGCCGGGGTCCGGCAGTGCCCCGGCAAGCCGGCCGCCGTGGCCGCGGTGGATGAAGCTCGCACAACGGCTCGCGATGTTGACCAGCTTGCCGACCAGGTCGGCATTGATCCGGGTCGCGAACTCGTCGAGGTTCATGTCGATGTCGTCGAGACCGGAGCCGAGCTTGGCTGCGAGGAAATAGCGGAAATATTCCGGCGGCAGCAGGCCTAGGTAGCGCCCGGCCGTGACGAAGGTGCCCCGCGACTTCGACATCTTCTCGCCGTTGACGGTCAGGAAGCCGTGCGCGTGCACCGCCGTGGGCTTCCTGAAGCCTGCGCCTTCGAGCGTGGCCGGCCAGAACAGCGAATGGAAATAGAGGATGTCCTTGCCGATGAAGTGGTGCAGCTCCGCCGTGGAGCCGGGTAGCCAGTAGTCGTCGAAAGATTGCCCCGTGCGCGCGGCGAGGTTCTCGAAGCTCGCCATGTAGCCGACCGGCGCATCGAGCCAGACGTAGAAGTACTTGCCGGGAGCATCGGGAATCTCGAAGCCAAAGTAGGGCGCATCGCGCGACACGTCCCAGTCGCGCAGTCCCGCATCGAACCATTCGTCGAGCTTGTTGGCGACCGCCGTCTGGAGCGATCCTGAGCGGGTCCACTTCCGGAGCATGGCGTCGAAGTTGCCGAGCCTGAAGAAGATATGCTCCGACTCGCGTTCGACCGGCCGGGTGCCGGACACGACCGAAACCGGGTCGACCAGGTCGGAAGGCGAGTAGGTCGCTCCGCAGTTCTCGCAACTGTCGCCGTACTGGTCGGGCGTGGCGCAGCGCGGGCAGGTGCCCCTGACGTAGCGGTCCGGCAGGAAGATGCCGGCTTTCTCGTCGTAGGCCTGCCGCACGCTGCGGCGGACGATGTGACCGGCCGCCGCCAGCGCCTCGTACATCTTCACCGTGAGGCGGCGGTTCTCCTCCGAATGCGTGGTGTAATAGTTGTCGAAGCCGATCCCGAATGCCGCGTAGTCGCGGCGCCGCTCGGCGCCGACGCGGGCGATCAGCGCCTCGGGCGTGATGCCTTCGGACGCGGCCTGCAACATGATCGGCGTACCGTGCGTGTCGTCGGCGCAGACGTAGGTGCAGTCGTGCCCTGCGAGCCGCATCGCGCGCACCCAGATGTCGGTCTGGACCATCTCGGTCATGCCGCCGAGATGGGTGGGCCCGTTCGCATAGGGCAGGGCGCTCGTGACCAGGATGCGGCGCGGCATGCCCGCGTCAATCCTGTTCGCGCAAGGGCTCGAATTTCGACTTGCTGATGGCTTTTTCGTAGGCGGCGCGGCCGCTGATCAGGCCCTGGTCCAGCAACTGCTCGATCGCGGAGTCCATGGTGCGCATGCCGGCGGCCGCGCCCGACTGCATGGTCGACTCGAGCTGGTCGATCTTGCCCTGGCGGATCAGGTTGGCGGTGGCCGGCGTGTTGATCAGCACCTCGAGCGCGGCGACCCGTCCCGGCGAGCCCTTGCGTGAGATCAACTGCTGCGACACGACGCCGCGCAGCGAAGTCGAGAGCATGGTGCGCACATGGCTCTGTTTGTCGGCCGGGAACGCATTCACGATGCGGTCGACGGTCGCCGCCGAGCCGTTCGTGTGCAGCGTGGCCATCACCAGGATGCCCATCTCGGCCGCGGTGATCGCGGTCGAAATCGTCTCGAGGTCCCTGAGCTCGCCGACCAGGATCACGTCGGGATCCTCGCGCAGGGCCGAGAGCAGCGCGGCCGCGAAGGATTCCGCGTGGACGCCGACCTCGCGCTGGCTGATCAGGCAGTTCTTGCGCGGGTGCACGAACTCGATCGGGTCCTCGATGGTCAGGATATGTCCCTTCAGGCGCGAATTGAGGTCGTCGATCATCGCGGCAAGCGTCGTGGATTTGCCCGAGCCGGTCTTGCCGGTCACCAGGATCAGGCCGTTCGAGACCTTGCAGAGGTTCCTGACCGCCTCCGGCATCTTCAGCTGCTCGAGCGACTGCGCCTTGGAGGGGATCGCGCGGAACACGCCGCCCAGGCCGTTGAGCTGGCGCAGCACGTTGACCCGGAAGCGCGCGACGGTGCCGAGGTTGTAGGCGAAGTCCGTGCCGTCGCGGGTCTCGAATCGGTCGAGCGCCTTGCGCGGCATGATCTCGTAGAGCGCCTCGCGCACGAAGTCCGCGGCGAGCCGCTCGGAGCGCAGGTTCGAGAGCTTGCCGTAGAGCCGGATGCGCGGCGGGTCGCCCGCCATGAAATGCAGGTCCGATCCGTCGCGCTTGAGGATTTCCTCGAGGTATTCGTCGATCTTCGCCAACGCGCGGCTCCGTCAGTCCAGGGTCTCGAACTTGGGCAACAGGCTGCGATCGACGACGAACTTGGAGAACAGGCGCTTGTCGTTGGCGAAGGAATAGGCGTCGTCCGGATCGACTTCCTTGGCCTTGATGGCGCGCTGCAGGGCCTGGTCCAGCAATTCCATGCCGACGTCCTTGCCGGTCTGGAGCTGGGCCGGGACCTGGTGCGTCTGGTCGGTCTGTATCAGCTTGGCGATCGCGCGGTTCATCAACATGATCTCGCAGACCGCGCGGCGCCCGCGGCCCTCCGGGCGCTTGACCAGCACCTGGGTAATGACGGCGATCAGGCTCTGGGCGAGGAAGCTCTTGGTCTGTTCGCGTTCCTCGGCAGGCAGCGCGTCGATCATCCGGTCGATCGTCTTGACCGCGCTCGTCGTATGCAGCGTGCCGAGGACCAGGTGGCCGGTCTCCGCGGCCGTCATCGCCATCGAGATCGTCTCGGGATCCCGGAGTTCGCCGACCAGGATCACGTCCGGGTCCTCGCGCATCGCCGCGCGCACGCCCTCGGCGAAGGACGGCAGGTGGGTGCCGAGCTCGCGCTGCACGACCTGGCTCTGCTTACTGCGGTGGACGAACTCGATCGGGTCCTCGAGGCTGATGATGTTGAGCTTCCGGGTCGTGTTCAAGAGGTCGATCATCGCGGCGAGTGTCGTGGACTTTCCGGTCCCGGTGGAGCCGGTCACCAGAATCATGCCCTGGTGATGGTCGCAGAGCTTCGTCACGAGCGGCGGCAGCGCAAGCGATTCGAGCGTCGGCACTTCGGCGGGAATGGTCCGGAAAACGGCGCCGACGCCGGAATCCTTGCGGAACACGTTGACGCGAAAGCGGCCGCCATCTTCCGAGACGTAGGAAAAATCGACGTCGTGACCACCGCGGAACCGGTCCGCGAGATTGCGCGAAAGGATTTCGGTCACATAGGCCTCGAGCTCCGGAGCCGCGAGCTCGCGGAACCGGATCGGGACCAGGTCGCCGTTCATGCGCAGCATCGGCGGCACGCCGACCGCCAGGTGGACGTCAGAGCATCCCTGGGCTGAGCCGAGCTTCAGAAATGCGTCGATACGCGGCATCGCCGCGAGAGTCAATCACAAGAAGCGTTCCAGCGCCACATGGACCTCGTCCATGGAGGCAAAACGCTTTTCCTTGTCCACCGACATGCACTTCACCAGCAGGTCGGAAATGCCCTGCGGCAACGCCGGATTCATCTCGATGGCCGGGCGGGCGCGGCCCTGGACATGCTGGTACATGACCGACATGTGATCGCCGCGATGGTAGGGCGGCGTGCCGGTCAGCATCTCGTACATGATCACGCCGAGCGAATAGATGTCCGCGCGCTCGTCGACTTTCTTGCCGAGGATCTGCTCTGGGGCCATGTATTTCGGCGAGCCAATGACGTAGCCCGTCTTGGTGAGCTGCGTGTCGCCCTGGTGCTGCGCCGCCGCGACGCCGAAGTCCACGATCTTGACGATGCCTTCGTCGTTGATCAGCACGTTCGCCGGCTTCAGGTCGCGGTGCACGATGCCGACCTGGTGCGCGACAGCCATTCCCCTGGCCACGTCCATGCCGAGCCGCACCGCGCGGCGAAGGGCGAGCGGCTTGCCGTCCGAGACCTCGCCGCCCAGCGTGTGCGACGGGAAGTACTCCATCGAGATCGCGTAGTTGCCGCGGATGTGCAGGAAATCGTAAATCCTGATCACATTCGGGTGCGTGATCTTGCGGCTGTAGCGCAGTTCGTGCACGAATCGCTGCATCATCTCCTCATCCTGGGAGATGCTCGGGTTCAGGAACTTGAGCACGAGGCGCTCGTCGACGACGGTGTCCTCCATCAAGAGCACCGTGCCGAAGGCGCCGCGGCCGATGCGCTCGATGTACTTGTACCGCCCTTCGATCACGTCGCCGCTCTTGAGCGTCGCGATGTCGAGCCGCTGCAGGGCCTCGGCCGACTTCATGATCGCCGAGACGTCGGCGGATTCGATCAGCAGGGTGCGCTGCGCGTCGGCACGCGCGGCGGCCGCCGCTGGCGTCAGCGTTCCCGGCGCCGCCACGATCGAAGTCCCGCCGAACTTGGTGTCGAGCTCGGTCAGCGCGCGGATCGCGGCGCCGGCGACCGACTGGTCGGTGAGTGCGGAGAACGGCACGATCTTGGCGCGCACCGCGTCGATGTTGCGGTCGTCAGCCAGGCGCACCAGCGCCGACATGCCCTCGATGCGAATGTCGGTCTCCGGCCGGTCCAGGGCAGAGAGCACGCTTTCGGTCGCGGCTGAATCGCCGATCTTGCCGAGCGCCCGGACCACGGTCGGGATCGACTTGGGATTCGATTTCAGCATCGCGATCAGGCGCGGCACCGACTTCTTGCTCGCGATCGCGCCGAGTGCGTCGACCGCCCGCTCGCTGACCCACCAGTCCGCGTCCTTGGTCGCCTCCAGCAGGTAGGCGACCGCGCGATCGTCCTGGGTCTGGTTCAGGATCTCGATCGCGGTGCGCCGGATCTCTTCGTCCTTGTCGGAAACGAGCGCGAGGGCGGCGTCGATCACCTTCGGCCCGCCGATCTTGCCGAGCGCATCCGCCGCGCGGCTCCGGACCCACCAGTCCGTATCCCGGATCGCGTTCAGCAGGAACTTGATCGAGCGCTCGTCGCCGACGACGTTCAGCACCTCGACCGCGGCACGTCGGGCGTGCTCCGACTCGTCCTTCAGGATCTCGACCAGGTGCTTCACCGTGTCGGGGTGCTGGCTGCGGCACAGGAGCTCGATCGCGGGGTTCTGCACGTCGAGCTCCGGGTCGCGCAGCAGCGGCACCACCAGCGCGGGTTCGATCTGGCCGCTGCCGTTGGTGATCGCCCTGAGGGCCGCCGAGCGCACCAGCTTGTTCGGGTCCCGCAGCGTCGACTGCAATGCCGTGCGCACCTTCGGCGTGTCGAAGCGCGCGAGCAGCGAGATGATATGCGTGCGGGCGATGGGGTCCTTGCCCTCGACGCGCGAGACGAGCTCGTCCACGGAGCTCGCATCGACCAGCTCGCCCGCGATGCGAAACAGCGCCGCCTTCTCGTTGGGGTCCTGCGTGTAGGCCGCGTTCAGCAGGTCGCGAAGCTGGAAGCGCGACTTGTGCGCGGCGATCACGTCAAGCACCGCGGGCCGCGAAACGCCCGGCGACGACAGCAGGTCGAGCAGCAGCGACGGCGAGTAATTGCGCGACGAGGCCATCGCCCAGGCGATGCCGGCCACCGCGCGCGGGTTCTCCTCGGCGAGCGCCTTCGCCAGCAGCGGGAAGGACTTGTTGTCGATCAGCGGTGTCAGCGTCTCGACGAAGGCGATCGTCTCGCGCTTGTCCGCCGTCGCGAGCGCGTCGACGAGCGGCTTGATCGCGTTCGTCCCGAGACTCTGCAGCCTGGTGAGCGCTGATTTCGCCCTTGCACTGGTCGGGTCACCACTTTCCCGCACCTCGGCAATCAGGCGATCCGCCCGGTAGCCACCGAATATTCCCATCCGACCCCGGCTGTACTTTTTGTAGCCAGAAACGCCGACTGGGAAGTATGCCATAGGGTCCGCCCCGGCCGATTGCAGGGCCCGGCATCGGCTACAATGCCGCCCCCGTTTCCGGAAGATTCCATGGGCAACGGCCTGCAAGTCAGCCTCCGCGACGCGCTCGGGCGATACCTGGAACCGCAGCTCGGCATGACGCTGGCGGAGGCGGGCGCGCTCGAGTCGGTCGACACCGGGCGCGAAGGCCCGGTCGCGCGGATCGTGCTGGGGTTTCCGGTCGAAGGCTATCGCGAGACGCTCATCGCAGCGCTCGACGAACATCTGGCCGCGGCCGGAGTCGCGGAGCGGCCGGCTTACGAAATCGCTGCGCGCATCGCGCCGTTCGTGGCCGACCCCCGCCAGCGGCCGCTGCCCGAGGTCGCGAACGTGATCGCCGTGGCCTCGGGCAAGGGCGGCGTCGGCAAGTCCACGATCGCCGCCAATCTCGCACTGGCGCTCGCGGCCCAGGGAGCCCGCACCGGCCTGCTGGACGCCGATATTTACGGGCCCAGCCAGCCGCGGATGATGGGCATCGCGGGCGAGCGCCCGACGACGACCGACGGCAAGACACTGGAGCCGCCGCGCGGGCACGGCCTGCCGGTGATGTCGATCGGCTTCCTGGTCGATGGCGACCAGCCGATGGCCTGGCGTGGCCCGATGGTTACCCAGGCCCTTTCCCAGATGCTCGCGGACACGCACTGGGGCGCACTCGATTACCTGGTCGTGGACATGCCGCCCGGCACCGGCGATATCCAGCTCACGCTGACGCAGCGGGTGCCGGTTTCCGGAGCGGTCATCGTGACCACGCCGCAGGAGATCGCGCTGCTGGACGCGCGCAAGGGCCTGCAGATGTTCCGCAAGGTCGGCGTGCCGGTGCTCGGCATCGTCGAGAACATGGGGCTGCATCGCTGCCCGGCCTGCGGCCACGAATCGCACATCTTCGACACGGGCGGCGGCGCAGAACTCGCGGAACGCTACCAGACCACGCTGCTGGGGCAATTGCCGCTCGATGCGCGCATCCGCGAGCAGGCCGATTCGGGCCGGCCCACGGTGGTCGCGGAGCCGGATTCGCCGGTCGCGGCCGTCTTCCACCGGATCGCGCGGCGCGCAGCCGGCGCGCTCGCCGCCAGCGCGATCCGCGGCGCGGTCCGCCTGCCGGAGATCAGGATCGAGACCGAGTCATGACCATCAAGTCCGACCGCTGGATCCGGCGCATGGCTGCGAAGGGGATGATCGAGCCGTTCTCGGGGGAACAGGTGCGCGCCGTGGACGGACGAAAGATCGTGTCGTACGGGACCTCGAGTTACGGCTACGACGTGCGCTGCGCGGGTGAGTTCAAGATCTTCACCAACATCAACTCGACCATCGTCGACCCGAAGGCGTTCGATGTGAACAACTTCGTCGACCTCAACGCCGACGTCTGCATCGTCCCGCCGAATTCCTTCGCGCTGGCGCGGACCGTCGAGTATTTCCGCATCCCGCGCAACGTGATGACCATATGCCTCGGGAAATGCGTTACTGGAGATACGCGGGTCGTGAATGCCGAAACGGGCGCATACGTACCCATCACAGAGATGCGATGGGGCTCGAAAACCCTCGGGATGGAAGAGTGGCAATTGAGGACTGCAGCCGTTTCCGCGCTGAGCCACCAGGGCGAACGGCCGGTCTTCCGTCTTCGCACGCGGTCCGGTCTGCGGATTCGTGCCACGGCCAATCATCCATTCCTGACGCTGCAGGGATGGGTCCCTCTCGAACAGCTCAATCGCCGCAGCCGCATCGCCGTGGCGCGGCATATTCCCATATTCGGCAAGACACCGATCCCCGGATGGGAAGCCTCCCTGCTCGGTCTGATGATCTCGGAAGGTCAATGCGATACGCCGGGATACAGCCCTGTTTTCACGAGCGCCGACCCCGCATTGGCGAGACTCCTCGAGGCTGCCGTCGCAGCGGCAGGGCTCGGAACGGTCACTTGCAACGGTCTCTATGGCTATCGGCTCGTCGATCGCAAAGGTCGCGGCGGCCTACCGGAAGCGAATCGGTCACACCGCTGGCTGCAGCGCCATCGCCTCAATGTCGGTGCCGAGGGCAAGTTCGTTCCGCAGGCCATCTTCATGGCACCCAGGGAGTCGGTGCGTCTGTTCCTGCAAGCGCTCTTCAGCGGCGATGGAGGCCTTTACCATTCGGGGGCAAGCCTGTTCCTGGAGTACTACTCGAAGTCGCGCCGCCTCATCGAGGAACTTCACCACCTGCTCCTGCGTTTCGGCGTTTTTTCGCTCATACGCGAGAAGGTGACGGCGATTGGCACGAACGCTTACCGGATCCAGATCACTGATCGCGATCAGATTCGACGTTTTGCCGATACGATCGGATTCGTGCCGGGCTGCGTCAAGCAGCAGCGCCTCGAGACCGAGATCCTGCCCCGCATGCGCGGCAATGCGCAACTCGCCGGCATCAGCCTGCGCTCGATCGGCGTGCGGCCGGTGGGAAGACAGTCCGTACCCTGCCAGTCTGTCGTGCGCCTCGCGACGGCGACAGGCGACCCGTTCATGCACGCGCTCGTCGACGGTCCGGTCTGGGACGTCGTGGAAAGCATCGAACCGGCCGGCAGCGAACTGGTTTACGACATCTCCGTGCCGCGGCTTCACAACTTCGTGGCGAACGACCTCATCGTTCACAATTCGACGTACGCCAGGTGCGGAATCATCGTGAATGTGACGCCCCTCGAGCCCGAATGGGAAGGAAACGTCACGCTCGAGTTTTCCAACACCACGCCGCTGCCGGCGCGCATCTATGCGAACGAAGGCGTCGCGCAGATGCTGTTCTTCGAGTCCGACGAGGCCTGCGAGACGTCCTACCGCGACCGCGGCGGCAAGTACCAGGGCCAGCTCGGCGTCACGCTGCCGAAGACCTGAGCCGGTTCAGCGCCCGGGCTGGTAACTCCTGATGTAGGTCTGGAAGGCGCGCTTGCCGTCGCTGCGCTGCTCGGCCTGCACCGCCGCGAAGCCGAGCGCCGGCGCGTACCAGGTGACGATCTCGCGGTCGGACTTGTCGCGCGCGCTGCGATAGACCACGGTGTCGTACTCGCCAATGGCGGTCGCCAGGCGTTCGCGCCGCAGCAGCGTGTGGCGGTAATGCTTGATGCGGTCCTTCTCGATCATCGGCACCGTGCCCGGCTCCTCGCCATTCGCCAGCCGCGACTGCACGAACGCTTGTATCGACGCAGCGTCCTGCAGCCCCGGCACCGACTGGACGTCGACCGGCTCGCCCTCGGCGACGCCCCGGACGCGCCCCGCGAGCCAGTCGAACTCGAGCGTCACGTCGCGCGCCGTGCGCTTCGTGCCGTCGTCGAAGCTGTAGCTGGTCGGGCGCAGACTGGCGCCGGAAAGCTCGAACGTGGAGCGTTGCTTCAGCGTGCCGCCCGCGATCAGCCTGGCGAAACCGCTCGCGGTCGACTGCGACTCGATGACCCAATGCCCGGTCTGGCCGGCGCGATCGAGCTCGGTGCGGCTGCGGCCCACCGTCATGTTGCCGTAACGCACCTCGTATTCGGCGACGTAGGGCTGCAAGCCGGCATCCGCGGCCTGCGGGGCCGGCGACTGCGCCGCGAGCAGCGAAGCGAGCAGGCCGGATGCGAACGGCCTCATGGCGTCTCCTCGATCACCGGTTGACGAAGCGGCTGGCCGTCGAGCTTCGCCACGCCATCGCTGAGGTTCAGCCGCCCGGCAGCGAACCAGCCGACCGCGCGCGGATAGATGATGTGCTCGAGTCGCTGAACGCGCGCTGAAAGCGAGTTCTCGTCGTCCCCCGGCAATACTGCCAACCGCCCCTGGATGACCGCGGGCCCGGCATCGAGTGCCTCGGTGACGAAATGCACGGTGCAGCCGTGCTCGCGCTCGCGGCTCTCCAGCACGCGACGGTGCGTATGCAGACCGCGATGGGCCGGCAGCAGGGCGGGGTGGATGTTCAGCAGCCGGCCCTGCCAGCGCCGCACGAATTCCGCATCCAGGATGCGCATGAAACCGGCCAGCGCGACGAGCCGCGCGCCGCTTCGCCCGAGGACGTCCGCAAGCTCGCGCCCATAGACTGAACGATCCATGCCGGGCCGGCATTCCAGCGTTTCGGTCGCGAGACCCCGCCCGCGCGCCGCGGCCAGACCCGCCGCATCCGCGCGGTCGCTGACGACCGCGACGATCTCGCCGTCGATGCGACCGTCCTTCGTGGCCCGCTCGAGCGCCAGCATGTTGCTGCCGCGCCCCGAGATCAGCACGGCGAAAGGCAGTGTCCCCGGCATCAGCCGATCTGCACGCCTTCGCGTGCCACGACCTCGCCGATCACGCTCGCGTCCTCGCCGCAGCTGCGCAGCAGGTCCAGCGACGAGTCGACCGCGTCAGGCGGCAGTACCGCGACCATGCCGATGCCGCAGTTGAAAGTGCGATGCATTTCAGCGTCGGCGATGTTGCCGCTCTCGCGGATCCAGCCCCAGACCGGGTCCGCGCGCCAGGCGCGCGGATCCAGCCGCACGCCGAGTCCGCCGGGCAACACGCGCGGGATATTGTCCGTGAGGCCGCCGCCCGTGACGTGCGCAAGCGCGTGAACCTTGCCTGACGCAGCCAGGCGAAGCGCAGCCGCGACGTAGATCCGCGTCGGCGCGAGCAACAGGTCGAACAGCCGAGCGCCGCCGACCCGGGTGTCCGCATTCGCGCCGCTCCCTTCGATCAGACGGCGGATCAGGGAATAGCCGTTCGAGTGCGGCCCGGAGGAGGCGAGGCCGACGACCGAGTCACCGGCGCGGCAGCGACTGCCGTCGATGATGCGGTCCTTCTCGACGACGCCGACGCAGAAGCCCGCGAGGTCGTAGTCGGCATCGGCGTACATGCCCGGCATTTCCGCGGTCTCGCCGCCGACCAGCGCGCAGCCCGCCTGCGCGCAGCCCGCGGCGATGCCGGCGATGACGCGCTCTGCGACCTCGACCGAGAGCTTGCCGGTCGCGTAGTAATCGAGGAAGAAGAGCGGCTCCGCGCCCTGCACGACGACGTCGTTGGTGCACATCGCGACCAGGTCCTGGCCGATCGTGTCGTGCCGCCCGGTGTCGATCGCGAGGCGGAGCTTGGTGCCGACACCGTCCGTGCCGGCGACCAGCACCGGCCGTTTCCAGCGCCCCTCGGGCAGCTCGATCATCGCGCCGAAGCCGCCGACGCCTGCCAGCACTTCCGGCCGGCTGGTGCGCTTCACAAGACGCCGGATGCGCTCGACGAGTTCCTCGCCGGCATCGATGTCGACGCCGGTGTCACGGTAGCTGAGCGAGGGACGTTCAGTCATCGGTGGGAATCGGCTCGGGTGGGCGGGCCTGTCCGGCCGGCAGTGTACTATTGTAGCGTGACTCCGAATCCCGACTTCGACCGCGCGCCGGCGGGCCGCGCCTGGCTCGCGACGATTGCCTGGCTGTTGCTGGCCACTCCGGGGCTGGCGCAATCGCAGGGCGACCTTTACTCCGCGACGGTGCCCTATGCCGGTCAGAACGAGGCTGCGTTCCGCGAGGCGATGCGGAGCATCCTGGTGCGCGTCACCGGCAAGCGGGACGCAGCCGAGCTCGAAAACCTCGCGCCGCTGGTGGCTGAAGCGTCGCGCTATGTCGTCAGCTATCGCCGCGCGGCAGGCAACCAGCTCACGGTGACCTTCGACGGCACGGCCATAGAAAATGCGATCGACGCATCGGGGCTTCCATTCTGGAGCGGCGACCGGCCGTTGACCCTGGTCTGGCTCGCCTACGACCGCGGCGACGGCCGGCGCGCGCTGGTTTCCGCCGACGAGGCGAGCGAATGGAAGACGCGCATTGACCAGAGCGCCGAGCGCCGCGGCCTGCCGCTGGTCTGGCCCGGATCCGGCGATGACCTCACGCGCGCATTGCAACAGGCCTGGTCGGGCGATCACGCACCGCTGGTCGGCGCCGCGAAGCGCTATGGCGCCGACGGCGTCCTGATCGGCAAGGCGCGGGTGACGGCAGGCGATGCTGTTTCGGTCGAATGGAATTTTTCGGCTGCTGGCCTCGCCGGGTCGGGGTCCGGCGACCTCGAGGCCGGACCCGAGCTCGCCGCCGACCGCTATGCCAGCGTCCATGCCTCGCGTTCCGCCGGCCAGCGCACCGAGCAGCTCGTCACCGTCACCGGCATCGGCACGCTCGAGGCCTATGCCGCCGCGATGCGCACGCTCTCGCGGCTTGCGCCGGTGCGCGGCGTCGCCGTGGACGAGGTGACGCCGGATGCGGTGTCCTTCCTGGTCAACGTGCGCGGCGACCCGGATGCCCTGCGCGAAGCGATCCTGCGTGATGGGCGCCTGCAGGCCGTCGATGACGGGCGGCTGATCTATTCGATGTCGCCATGACCCTGGCCGCGGTTCCGAACCTGATCTGCGTGATGCGGATCGCGCTCACCGTGCCGGTCGTACTGTTGCTGGTGGAAGGCCGCTACGGCCTGACCCTGGTGCTGTTCGGCATCGCCGCGGCGTCGGACGGCCTCGACGGCTGGCTCGCCAAGACTTTCGGCTGGACCAGCGAGCTCGGCAAGGTGCTCGATCCGCTCGCCGACAAGCTGTTGCTGGTCAGCGTCTTCATCACCCTCGCCTGGATCGATCTCGTTCCGGACTGGCTGGCCGCGGTCGCCGTGGCGCGCGACTTCGTGATCGGAATCGGCGCCGGCGTTTACCGGTGGCTGTTCGGGCCGATCGAGGGCCGGCCGACCACGCCTTCGAAACTCAACACGCTGGTCCAGCTCGTCTACATCATCGCAGTGGTCTGGCGCGCGGCTTTCGCGAGCTTCCCGGAATGGCCGGTCGTCGCGCTCGGCGCGCTGGTGTTCGCAACGACCGTGGTGAGCGGGCTCGACTACATTGCGACGTACGTCCGCAAGGCGGTCGCGGTCAGCCGCGCGCGCCGCGACTCTGCCTGAGCCGATGCGTCAGTTGGCATTGGGCGTCGAGCTCGGCCTGACGCGCCGTTTCCGGACATTCCACGAGGGCGCCAACGGAGCGGCCATCGCGGCCCTGCGCCGGCTCGCGGGCGGCGGCAGTTCTGCGCCGATCTGGCTGTTTGGCCCGCCGGGCAGCGGCAAGAGTCACCTGCTGCAGGCGAGTTGTGCCGAAGCCGGGGAGCACGGACTGGCCGTTGCCTACCTGCCACTCGCGGCGGTGCGTGCGGAGGATCCGGCGATGCTCGCGGGCTACGAGCGGCTCGGGCTGGTTGCGCTCGACGACGTCGACGCCGTGGCGGGCGACACCCGGTGGGAACGCGTGCTGTTCACCCTCTACAATGATCTCGCCGAGCAAAATGGCAGCTTGGTCGCTGCAGCGCTGCTCGCGCCCGCCCGGCTCGGATTCCGGCTGCCGGACCTCGCTTCGCGATTCGCGGCGTCCGAGGTGCAGCGTCTCAAGCCGCTGGCGGAGCCTGACCAGGCCGAAGCCCTGCGGCGCCGGGCCGGGCATCGCGGGCTCGAGCTGCCGGACGAAACCCTGACCTACCTGACGCGGCGTGCGCCGCGCGATTTCGCGGCGCTCTGCCGACTGCTGGACGAACTCGACACCGAATCGCTGGCCGCGCAGCGGAAACTGACCGTGCCATTCGTGCGCGACTGGCTCGCGCGCGCGGGCGCCTGATCAGTCCAGCGGCCGCGCGCGAAGCGCGGCGAGCAGCGTCGCGAATGCAGCGAGGATCAGTCCCAGCGTGAGAACGGCGCGCCACCGTGCCGGCGCGTTCACCAGGATTTCGGTCAGCGAGAAAGCGAGCGCCGGGGCGAGCGTCAGCGGCGCCCAGCCGAAACTCCGGCGCCGGCCGCGGGCGATCCCCGGCAGCGGCAGCAGCAAGGGCAGCAGCGCGAGGAGTGCGGTCGGCCAGCCGATCGCGCCGTCACCCAGCGGCCAGCAGGCGATGGAGACCGCGAGCGCCAGCCACGCCGCGAGCGCGAGGCTTCGCGTGATGCGCGCCGGATCGCTCATTCGCCGGCGGCCGCAAGCCGCGCGGCGATGCCGGCGACGCGCCGGCCGAGCGCCTGAGCGAGCGTACGCTCGGCGTCGGTGAGCGCCGGCCGTTCGCCGTCCTTCACGATGCGGCTCGCGCCGTAGGGCGTGCCGCCCCCGGTGGTGTGCGAGATCTCGCGCTCGGTGAACGGCAGTCCGACGATCAGCATGCCGTGATGCAGCAGCGGCAGCAGCATCCCGAGCGGCGTCGTTTCCTGCCCGCCGTGCGGCGTGCTTCCCGAGCTGAACGCTCCCGCCGGCTTGCCGGCGAGCGCACCGGACAGCCAGAGGCCCGAAGTGCCGTCGAAGAACGCCATCAGCGGCGCGGCCATGTTCCCGAACCGCACCGGGCTCCCGAGCACGAGGCCTGCGCATTCGCGAAGATCGTCGTGGCTCGCGTAAGCTGCGCCCTCCTGAGCCGCAGGCGCCGGCGCGGCCGCGAGCGCGGGCACGGTGCGCAATCGCGCCTGGCAGCCCGCGACACCGCCCACGCCGCGTGCGACATGGCGCGCGAGCTCGGCCGTGGCGCCATGGCGCGAGTAATACAGGACCAGGATGTCGTTCATGAATCCCTGCCTTCTGGCTCAATGACTTGGAGCTTGTTGCTACCGTGAATTCCAGTGCCGGTCCCGTGGCCGCGCGACGCATCCGGATCTGCGGGCGGGTGCAGGGAGTGTACTTTCGCGCGAGCACGGCAAAGCGCGCAATCGCACTCGGGCTGCGCGGCTACGCCGAAAACCTCGAAGACGGCGACGTGCTCGTGATGGCGGCCGGCGATCCCGGCGCACTCGAGAAACTGGCCGCCTGGTTGCGGATCGGCCCGCCGATGGCGCGCGTGGACGGCGTGCAGGCCGAGCCGGTCGATCCGGCTTCGGTCGCATGGCCCGCCGGATTCCAGCAGCGTTGACCGGATCAGCGCCGCCAGCGCGCGTTCAGGCGATTGAGCACCAGGTCCGGATAGGCGCGCCGGCCGAGGCTGCCGTTGTAGCGGCCGAGCGCACGCACGTAGTCGCCACGCTCGCGGTCGAGGTAGTAGGCGAGAATGCTGGTGCCCATGCGGATGTTCAGCTCGACGTCGATCAGGTCGCGCGTCGCCAGGCCGAGCTCGTTGGGCCAGAATGGCATCACCTGCATCAGCCCGACCGCGCCCGCGGAAGAAACGGCGAACGGATCGAAGGCGCTTTCGACGTCGATCACCGCCAGCACGAGCTGGGGGCGTTCGCGCAACATCGCATGTTTGCTCGACTCGCAGTGCACCGCGCGCAGGATGCGTTGCGCAGCGGCGGCGAGGTCCTCGCCGAGTCGCAGGTCCGCCGGCTGCTGGCGCAGGCGGCCCTCGACGCGTGGCTGCATCAAGGCGAACCACACCACGTCGTCGTACTTGCCCTCGAAGCACGCTTTCGCGCTGATCGCCGCCGCGATCACGCTGCGCAGTCCCGGATCCTTCTGCCGGTCCGCCTGCGCCGCGCCGGCCAGCGCGAATGCGGTGACCGCGATTGCCGCCCGGAGCCAGGAGCCCATGCGTGGGATTCCGCGCCTCAGGAAGCTGCGGCGAGCCGCGCGCGGATCCAGTCCGAGGCCCCTGCGTGCGGGAACTCCTCGTTGTCGGCCGCGCGGCGGTGGCGGTACTCGAGCTTCCCCGAGTCGATGCCGCGCTCCGAAACCACGACGCGATGCGGAATGCCGATGATCTCGGCGTCGGCGAACTTGACTCCGGGGCGCGCGTCGCGGTCGTCGAGCAGCACTTCGACGCCCGCATCGCCGAGTTCGCGGTAAAGCTGCTCCGCCGCCTCGCGCACGCGCGCCGATTTCTCCCAGTTGAGCGCGACCAGCACGACGCCGAACGGGGACAGCGGCGCCGGCCAGATGATGCCGCGCTCGTCGTGATTCTGCTCGATCGCCGCCGCGACGATGCGCGTGACGCCGATGCCGTAACAACCCATGTACATCGCGATGCTGCGCCCCTGCTCGTCGAGCACGGTAGCGCCCATCGCCTCGCTGTACTTCTGCCCGAGCTGGAAAATGTGACCGACTTCGATTCCGCGCGCGATCGAGAGCCGCCCACGGCCGCCCGGGCTCGGATCTCCTTCGACGACATTGCGCAGATCCGCGGTCGCGGGTTCCGGCAGGTCGCGGCCCCAGTTGACGCCGGTGAGATGCAGGTCGGGGCGATTTGCGCCGCAGGCGAAGTCGGCGAGCGCGGCGGCCGCGTGATCGGCGATGACCGGCATCTTCAGGCCGACCGGCCCGAGGAAGCCGGGCGTCGAGCCGGCGACGGCGGTGATGCGGGCGGCCTCGGCCAGGCGGATTGGCTGCGCGACGGCGGCGAGCTTCTGCGTCTTCTGCGCATTCAGCTCATGGTCGCCGCGCAGCACCAGCGCGACCAGGCCGCCGTCCGCGCCCTCGACTACCAGCGTCTTGAGGAGTCGCGATGCAGGCAGCTCGAGCACGGCCGAGACCTCGGCGATGGTGCGCGCGCGCGGCGTCGCTGCTTCGGCCATCCTGGCCGTGGCCTGCGCGCGCGGACCCGCTGGCGCCAGCGCCTCCGCGAGCTCGATATTGGCCGCGTAGTCGTCGCCGTCCGAGAACGCGATCGCGTCCTCGCCCGAATCGGCGAGCACGTGGAATTCCTGGGAGATGCTGCCGCCCATGGCGCCGGAACCCGCGGCCACCGATCGAAAGCGCAGGCCGAGACGGGTGAAGATGGCGGAATAGGCGTGGTACATGAGCCGGTAGCCTTCCGCCAGCGACGCCTGGTCGACGTGGAAGCTGTAGGCGTCCTTCATGATGAACTCGCGCGCGCGCATCACGCCAAAGCGCGGGCGGATCTCGTCGCGGAACTTGGTCTGGATCTGGTAGAAGTTGACCGGGAGCTGGCGGTAGCTCTTGAGCTCGCGGCGCGCGATGTCGGTCATCACTTCCTCGTGCGTCGGGCCGATCACCATGTCGCGGCCGTGGCGGTCCTTGAAGCGCAGCAGCTCCGGCCCGAACGCTCCCCAGCGACCGGACTCCTGCCACAGTTCTCCGGGTTGCGCCACCGGCATGTTGATCTCGAGCGCGCCGGCCCGGTCCATCTCCTCGCGCACCACGCGCTCCACCTTGCGCAGCACGCGAAGCCCCAGCGGCAGCCAGGCATAGAGCCCGGCCGCGACGCGGCGCACGAGACCGGCGCGCAGCATCAGCCGATGGCTGACGAGTTCGGCCTCGGACGGCACTTCCTTGAGGTTCTGGACCGGATTCGCGGACAGGCGCATGTGATGTTCCCGAGCCATGGGACGGATCGTGTCGCCGGTCCCAAAGCGCGGTATCTTAGGCGCTGCCTTCCGCCCTTGCCATGCCAGCCGCGATGAAAGTGGACCTCAACGAAATTCGCATGCGCCGCGGGATCTACCTGCTGCCGAACCTGTTGACCACCTGCTGCCTGTTCGGCGGCTTCTACGCGATCATCGCGTCGATCGACGGCAACTTCGGGCGCGCCACGATCGCGATTTTCGCGGCCATGATCTTCGACGGGCTCGACGGCCGCGTCGCGAGGCTGATGGGCACGGAGACCGCTTTCGGCAAGGAGTTCGACAGCCTCGCCGACATGGTCGCATTCGGGCTCGCGCCAGCGGTCGTCTGCTACCAGTGGGGCGTGGTCCGCATCTCGGAGTACGGCTCGGCCTGGGGTCGCTTCGGCTGGATTGCGGCGTTCTTCTTCGCGGCTGCGACGGCGATGCGGCTCGCGCGCTTCAATGCGCGCTCCGCGACGCAGGACAAGCGCTACTTCGAGGGCCTGCCGAGCCCGTCCGGCGCCGCCATCGTCGCGGCCTTCGTCGCGCTCGCGCACGAATACGACGTGGCCGGCCTGCCCGGCCTCATCCTCGCCTTTGCGATCACCGCGCTCGCCGCGACGTTGATGGTGAGCCGGTTTCCGTACCGCAGCTTCAAGGACCGCGCGGCCGGCGAGCGCGTGCGCTATTCGAAGCTGCTGCTGGTGCCGCTGGTGATCGCGCTGATCGCGATCAATCCGCCGGTGGTGCTGTTCGTGCTGTTCGCGATCTACGCGCTTTCCGGACCCGTGGGCTGGAGCTGGCTCAAGCTCCGGCGCCGCCCGCGGGACGCAGGCGTCGCCGGCGACGGCTGAGCGCATGCAGGCCAGGCAGTTCGAGATCCTGAGTGCCATCGGCATCGACGCCTACCTGCCACGGCGGCTCGCGCCATCCGGGCCGGACTGGGAGACACTGGCTGCGACGGTGCGCGACTGCAGGCTTTGCGGCCTGTGCGAAACGCGCACGCAGACCGTCTTCGGCACCGGCGACCGCCACGCGAAGCTGATGGTGATCGGCGAGGCGCCCGGAGCCGAGGAGGACCGCCAGGGCGAGCCGTTCGTCGGGCGCGCGGGCGTGCTCCTGAACTCGATGCTGCGCGCCGCCGGGTTCGAGCGCCACGAGGTGTTCATCGCCAACGTGCTCAAGTGCCGGCCGCCCGGCAACCGCGACCCCAGCCAGGAAGAAGCCGCGCGCTGCCTGCCGTACCTGCGCCGGCAGATCGAGCTGATCGGGCCCGCGGCGATTCTCTGTGTCGGGCGCATCGCCGCCCAGCGGCTGCTCGGCCGCGACGAGCCGCTTGCGAGGATGCGCGGCCGCGTGCACCGGCTCGACGCAGTGCCCGTGATCGTGACCTATCATCCGGCCTACCTGTTGCGCTCGCCGGGCGAGAAGCGCAAGTCCTGGGAGGACCTCAAGCTCGCGCTCGAGGTACTGGCGAATGGCAACGGCGCGTGAAGACCTCGCGGCACCATTCTGGCGCCAGCGGCCGATGGCGCAGGCGGACCTCGCGGCCGTCGCCGCGCTCGAGCGCGAGTCGTATGTCTTCCCGTGGAACGAGCAGATCTTCACCGACTGCCTGCGCGTCGGCTATCACTGCGTGGTGGTCGAGACGGCGGCGGGCGTGGCCGGGTACGCCGTGCTGTCGATGGGCGCGGGCGAAGCACACGTGCTCAATCTCTGCGTCGAGGCGGGCCTGCGCCGCCGCGGCGTCGGTCGCGGCCTGCTGCTCGCGATCCTCGCGCACGCGCGTGACCGCGGCATCCGCGACGCCTTCCTGGAGGTGCGCCGCTCGAACCGCGCGGCCATCGCGCTGTATCACGAGGCGGGCTTCGAATGCGTGGGCCAGCGCCGCGGCTATTACCAGGCGGAGGGCGGGCGCGAGGATGCGCTGGTCTACCGGCTCGAGCTCGGCGCGCTAGGATAAAGGGGACGCTCCCCTTTACCATCCATCGGAATCAGGCTCGGTTATTGCTTACTTGGTAAAGGGGAGCGTCCCCTTTATCCATCCGCTACAATCGCGCCCCCGCGCGCGACGTAACGATGATGCCACCGCACGACGAAATCGGCCGACGCCGCAGCTTTGCGATCATCTCGCATCCCGACGCCGGCAAGACCACGCTGACCGAGAAACTGCTGCTGTTCGGCGGTGCGATCCAGATGGCCGGCGCCGTCAAGGGACGCAAGGCCGCGCGCCACGCGACATCCGACTGGATGCGCCTTGAGCAGCAGCGCGGCATCTCGGTGACGTCCTCGGTGATGCAGTTCCCGTACGCCGGCTGCGTCGTCAACCTGCTGGATACGCCCGGTCACGAGGATTTTTCGGAGGATACCTACCGCACGCTGACCGCAGTCGACTCGGCGCTGATGGTCATCGACGCCGCCAAGGGCGTCGAGGAGCGCACCATCAAGCTGATGGAAGTCTGCCGGCTGCGCGACACGCCGATCATGACCTTCATCAACAAGCTCGACCGCGATGGCAGGGCGCCGGTCGAGCTCCTGGACGAGATCGAGCGCGTGCTCGGGATCAGTTGCGCACCCGTTACCTGGCCGATCGGGATGGGCCGCGAGCTCGCCGGCATCTATCACCTCGGCGAGCATCGGATCTACGCCTATGCCGGGGGCAAGGGCGGCCGCGTCGGCGTCAATCGTGCGATCGACGGGCTGGAGTGCGAGGAAGCGCTGGAGCTCCTCGGCGACGGCGCGGCGGCGTTTCGCGAGGAGATCGAGCTGGTGCGGGGCGCGATGCCCTCGTTCGACCCTGCCGCGTACCTGGCCGGGCGCCAGACGCCGGTGCATTTCGGCTCGGCGCTCGCGAACTTCGGCGTCGAGGAACTGCTCCGGTCGTTCGTCGCCCACGCGCCGGAACCCAGGCCGCGGCGCGCGACCGGCCGCGAGGTCGAGCCGCGCGAGCCGGCGCTGACCGGATTCGTGTTCAAGATTCAGGCCAACATGGACCCGGGCCATCGCGACCGTATCGCCTTCCTGCGCATCTGCTCGGGCTCCTACCGCCGCGGGATGCGGTTGCATCACGTGCGCCTCGGCAAGGAAGTGCGCATCGCGGACGCGCTGACTTTCATGGCGGCCGACCGCCAGCAGGCCGACGAAGCCTGGGCCGGCGACATCATCGGACTGCACAACCACGGCACGATCAACATCGGTGATACTTTTACCGAGGGCGAGCCGCTGACCTTCACCGGCATCCCGAACTTCGCGCCCGAGCTGTTCAGGCGCGCGGTGCTCAAGGATCCGCTGCGCATGAAGGCGCTGCAGAAGGGGCTTGACCAGCTTTGCGAGGAGGGCGCGACGCAGCTTTTCCGGCCGCTCAGGAACAACGACCTGATCCTGGGTGCGATCGGGCCGCTGCAGTTCGACGTGGTGGCGTTCCGGCTCGCGGACGAATACGGCGTGAGCTGCATCTTCGAGCCGGTCAACGTGGTGACGGCGCGCTGGATCGACGGCAGCGATGATACGAGGATCAAGCAATTCCGTGAACGGGCGCACGAGCACCTGGCGCTCGACCATGCCGGCGAGCTCGTCTACCTGGCTCCGAGCCGGATCAATCTGGGCCTGACGATCGAGCGCTGGCCCGAGCTTCGCTTCCGGGAGACGCGCGAGCACCTGGCGGTCGCGGCGTGAACGCCGTGCTGGCGCGCCGCCCGGTCATCGCCTGGGCCCTTTACGACTGGGCCAACTCCGCATTCGCGACCACCGTGATGGCGGGATTCTTCCCGGTCTTCTTCAAGCAGTACTGGAGCATTGGCGCGGAGGCGGCCGTCAGCACCTTCCGGCTCGGGCTCGCAAACGGCCTGGGAAGCCTCGCGATCGCGCTGGTCGCGCCACTGCTTGGCGCGATGGCCGACCGCGGCGGCGCGCGCATGCGGCTGCTCCTCTTCTTCACGGTGCTGGGCGCGGCGACGACCGCGTCGCTCCATTGGGTGGCGCAGGGCGAGTGGCTCGCCGCCCTCCTGGTCTACGCGCTCGCGAGCATCGGCTTCTCGGGCGGCGTGATCTTCAACGATGCATTACTGGTCGACGTCGCCGAGCCGCGCGAATACGACCTCGTCTCCGCCTTCGGCTTTTCGCTCGGCTACGCGGGCGGTGGCCTGCTGCTGCTCCTGAATACCGCGATGGTGTCGAGCCCGGCCAGCTTCGGGCTCGCGGATGCCGGTGCCGCGGTGCGGATTGCGTTCCCGATGGTGGCCGGCTGGTGGCTCCTGTTCACGGTCCCGATGCTGCTCTGGGTTCGCGAGCAGAAGCCGGCACGCTCGCTCACGCTTGCCGCCGCGGCGACCGCCGGCTGGCGCGAGCTCAGGGCGACCGTCGGCGAGGTCCGGCGCTACCGTCCGGTGCTGTGGTTCCTGCTGGCGTACTGGCTCTACATCGACGGCGTCAACACGATCATCAAGATGGCGGTCGACTACGGCCTCTCGCTCGGCTTCACCCAGCAGAGCCTGGTCATGGCGCTCCTGATCACGCAGTTCGTCGCCTTTCCCGCGGCGCTCGCATTCGGCTGGATCGGCGCCAGGATCGGCGCGCGCAACGGCATCTTTATCGCGATCGGGATCTACTCGGTGGCGACCGTGGCCGCCTACTGGATGCAGAGCGTCACGCACTTCTTCATGCTCGCCGGCACCATCGGCCTGGTGCAGGGCGGCATCCAGGCGCTGTCGCGCTCGTACTTCGCGGCGCTGGTGCCCGAGGGCAAGCAGGGCGAATTCTTCGGCTTCTACAACATGATGGGCAAGTTCGCCGCGGTGCTGGGTCCGTTCATGGTGGGTGTCACCGCGCTCGTGACCGGCAACACGCGCGCCGGCATGTTGTCGATCATCGTGCTGTTCGTCGGCGGCGCGCTCCTGCTCGCACGCTCGCGCCCGGGCCGCTGACCGCCAGTTCCTTACCAGGCCGCGGGGTCCAGGCGGTAGTAACCGCGCAGTTCACCGTACAGCGCGGGCAGGCGGCGCGCGAACTCGCGCGGCTGCTCGAAGAAAGCTTCGCTCGCGACCGCGAAGAACTCGGCTTCGTCCAGAGCGGCGTAGTCGTCGAGGAAAGTCTCCTCACCGTGTTCGACCGCGTGCTGCAGGCGATCGAATTCCGATGCCAGCACCGTGGACCAGCGCCGCCGGTCGGCGGCGGAATCGAGCTGCGGCGTGCCGTCCGCGCCGCCGGCTTCGAGATCCAGGTAATGCGCGAACTCGTGGATCACGACGTTGTACGCGCCGCCGTCTTCATCGCCCGCGTTCTCGACGTCTTCCCAGGACAGCAGAATGCGGCTGACGTCCCAGGCCTGACCCGACAGCACCCGCTTCTCCTCGGTGACGATACCGTCCTCGTCGTGCCATTGTTCGGCGACGACGAATCGCGACGGATAGATCAGTACTGAACGCAGGGATTCGTAGTACGGCCGGTCGCGCCCGAGCACCAGCAGGCAGGCCTGCGCCGCGACCACGAGACGGATCGCCGGCGTAATCGCAAGCCCGCGGCAACCCACGAACTCCCTCTCGCCGAGAAACACGGCCGTCAGCGCGTCGAGTCGCGGTACCAGCGCCGGCGGCACGCGCGCGTAACCGGGCCAGTATCGCGCGAGCAGTGCGCGCTCGGCGCCGGAGAGCGCGCGGCCATGCAGCACGGCACGCCGGCGCGCGGCGATGATCGGCCGGCCGACGATCCAGGCCAGCACCGCGAGGCAGCTGGCAAGCGCGATCGCAAAGGCCAGGGTCACGGGCGAAAACGCGCGACCAGGCCGCGCAACAGCCTGAGGTCGCCGGCGCTGGGTGCGGGGAGGTAACGCTGCCGCAGGTACAGCTCGGTGATTGCCTGGGCCGCGACGCCGAGGTCCGGCCGGAGCCGCCGCACGCGCAGGGCGAAATCGCGCGGCGCTTCGCCGACGCTTCGCTCGACGCCGCGGCGGGCGAGGCGTCCGCTGAAGCGGCGATAGCTCGCGGCCGCGGGATCGCCGCTTCGCGGCCGGAATTCCCAGGCCAGCCACAGGAACAGCAGAACCATGGTCGCGGCCAGGCCGGCGCCGAGCGCGACCGCGAAACTGCGCCAGTCCGGGTCGTCGAAGCCGAGCCCGAGCAGCAGATCCTCCTGGCGCACGCGGTCGAACTGCACGATCCAGGCGTTCCACCCGGCATTGACGTTGTCCCAAGCCATGCCGGCCCGCCACCAGAACTCGGAATCACGCATCAGATCGGGCAGGAGCCCGGTCTCGGCCGCCGCCACCGTGACGCCGCGCGAAATCCGCTCCGGCGCGATCGCCGCCGTCGGGTCGATCCGGGTCCAACCCGAACCGTCCAGCCAGATCTCCGACCAGGCGTGCGCATGCGATTGCCGCACGATCAGATAGCCGCCGATCGGATTCCAGTCGCCGCCCTGATAGCCGCCGACGACGCGGGCCGGAATGCCGGCGGCGCGCATCATCATCGTGAAAGCGGAGGCATAGTGACCGCAGAATCCCTGGCGCGTGTTGAACAGGAAATCGTCGACCGAATCGCGGTCGAGCCCGGGCGGCGTGAGCGTGTAGTAGAAATCCTCGATCCGGAACAGCCGGAGCACGCTCTGCACATAGGCGGCGTCATCGGCCGCGGCCGCGCGCATGGTGGCGGCGAGCGCGAGCGATCGCGGATTGCGGCCCGGCGGCAATTGCAGGTTGCTGTTGCGCAGCGCCGGCGACAACTCGCGGCCGGCGCGGTAGCGCGGATAGGAGCGCGCTTCATAGCGCAGCAGCGTATGGATCGGGGCCCGCGTTCGCAGTGCATAGTCCCAGGACTGGCTCGCGATGCCGGGCGACCAGCTCTCGACCATGTCGAGCGCCACCAGCATCTGCTGGCCGGTGGGTTCGAGCATCACGGAGTAGTCGACCGGCTGACCCTGGTGGCGCACCGGCTGGCGAAAGTAATACTGCGCGCCGGCGCGGGACCAGCCATAGCCGTCGAACTGCGACAGCACCAGCGCGCGCCAGTAGCGCTGCGGCTGCGGCGGCAGCCCGCCCGCGAAATGCACGCGAAACGCCACCACGTCGTTCAGCGTCAGCTCCGAAAAATCGCCGGGCGACATCTCTTCCGTCAGGCCGGTCTGCGCCCGCTCCGCCGACGGCGCACCCCAGAAGCTGCCGCCGAGCCGCGGGAAGAAGAGGAACAGCACCAGCGCGATCGGCGCGGCCTTCGCGAGCATCGCACCGGTGGTGCGAAACGGCGCGAGGCCGGCACCGCCCTGTCCCCGGCGCGAAACCTGCAACAGCGCCGCTGCCAGCAGCCAGATCGTCGGCAGCACCCAGGCGACGATCGCGATGTCCTGGGCATAGAGGAAGGACGCGAGGCACAGGAACCAGCCGATGAAGATCAGCACCGCGTGATCGCGCGGCACCCGCGTTTCGAGCAGCTTGAGCGCCGACATCAGCGCGAGCAGCGCCGTGCCGCCGTCGAGCCCGGTAATGGTCGCATAGCCGAGCATCACGCCCACCGTCACGCAAAGCGCGACGATGCCACGCAGGAGCGTCCCCGGCATGCGCCAGCCGCGCCGCTCGGCGAGCAGCCGCCAGGCGCAGATCGCGAGCACGAAACCGGTCACCCAGACTTGCAGGTGCAGCAGGTGCGGCGCGAGCGCGGCCACCAGACCCGCCATCGTCCAGGCGAGGCGCCGGAAGCTCTCCTGGCGCTCAGACATGGTCGGGCTCGGGCGCCTGGTACTCGGCGATCGCGGTAAGGCAGCGCCTGCGCTGCCTGTCGCCCGGGCGCGGGCCGATCTCGATGCCCGGCAGCCGCAGGCCGAAGGCCTCGCCGCGCGCGTGCGCGTCGACGATCCAGCGCGCCAGCACCGAGAGCCTGGTTTCGAGATCGCTGCCCGGCGCGTCGTCGAGGGCGAACACGGAAAGCGGTTCCTCCGCGCCGCTGAATTCCTTGACCAGCAACTCGTCGGCGCGCGCGTAGGCCTTCCAGGCGATGTGACGCGGCGGATCGCCCGGGTGGTAGTCCTTGAGACCGGCGAAATCGTCTTCGCCCCGGCGGAGCACGCCGCCGCCGGGGTCGCCCGGCGATCGGGGCGGGGCGGGCGCGTCGACGGCCGGCAGCGGATACACCAGGCAGCGGGTCCCCGGATGCAGCACCGCCCAGCTCCGGAACAGGCCGTAGGGGAAGCGCGTCGCGATTTCGACGCGATCGAGCACGACGTAACCGCGTCGCCGCGTGCCCACGCGCAATTCGATCGTGGACTCGTCGCCGGCGTCGATCGAGACCGGTGCCCCGGCTGCGGCACTCGCCGCCATCTCGAGATCGAAGCGCGGCGCCCCGCCGGGATTCCCGAGCGCCAGCCGGAATACCGCCTCGCGCCCGGCGAAAGCAGGCTCGGTGCCGGCCGGTCGGGCGACCAGCGCTTCCAGGTTGCGATGACAGGCCTGCATCGCGACCAGACTCAGCGCCGCCAGCAGGAATGTCAGGCCAAGGCCCAGGTTGTTGCCGTAGTTGAGCGAGCCCAGGAGCATCGCGAACAGCATCAGGCCGAACGCCAGCCCGAGTCCGGTCGGCAGGATGTAGATGCGGCCGCGGCGCAAGGTCACGGTGCCGCGATCCGGTCCCTGCCGCCGGCGTATCCATTCGCGCGACCGCCGCCTGATGGGTTCGAGTAAACGCATCGTCGCGGCGCGCATGGCGGCGGTCAGGGTATCGGCACCGACTTCAGGAGTGCGGCAGCGACCTCGTTCGGGCCGCGCGCATCGGCGGCGTCGCGCGGGCGCAGACGATGGCCCACCACCGCGGGCAGCACGGCCTGCAAGTCCTCCGGCAGCACGCCGGCATGCCCGTACAGCCAGGCCCAGGCCTGTGCCGCGCGCAGTAGCGAGATGACCGCGCGCGGCGACAGTCCAGCCTGATGCTGGCTGCCCTCGCGCGAAGCGCGGGCCAGCGCCTGCACATAGTCGAGCAGCGCGTCGCTGGCGTGCACCTCGGCGACGCGCAGCTGCAGCGACGGGATCGTGGCCGGGTCCAGCACCGCCGGCAGGTCGGCGAGCAGATCGCGGCGGTCGCGTCCGCGCAGCAGTTGCCGCTCCTGGCCAGGCGCGGGATAGCCGAGCTCGATGCGCATCAGGAAGCGGTCGATCTGCGATTCCGGCAACGGGAAAGTCCCGACCTGGAACGACGGGTTCTGGGTCGCGACGATGAAGAACGGTTCCGGCAGCCGGTGCGTCTCGCCGTCGATCGTCACCTGGCGCTCTTCCATGGCCTCGAGCAGGGCGCTTTGCGCTTTCGGCGTCGCGCGATTCACCTCGTCCGCCATGACGAGTTGGGCGAACACCGGCCCGCGATGGAAGATGAAGCGCCCGCTCGCCCGGTCGTACACCGAAATGCCGATGACGTCGGCGGGCAGGAGGTCGCTGGTGAACTGGATGCGCTGGTAGGTCAATCCGAGCACGCGCGCCAGCGCATGCGCGAGTGTCGTCTTGCCGACGCCCGGTATGTCCTCGATCAACAGATGTCCGCGCGCCAGCAGGCAGCACAGCGCGAGGCGGATCTCGCGATCCTTGCCGAGCACCACCTGGTTGAGGGAAGCGAGCGCCGCCAGGATCTGGCCGCGTTCCCGGTCCGGCGCTTGCGTCAGCGCGTTCATCGCAGCGAGGCTACCCGCTCGCGCTGCTCGGCAAGTTGCGCCAGTTCACGCTTGAACTCCTCGACCCGCTCCCGTTCCTGGGCAATGACCGCCTCGGGCGCATTCCGGACGAAGTTCTCGTTGCCGAGCTTGCCGGCGGCTCGCGCAAGCTCCTGCTCGACCTTGCTCCGACGCTTGCCGAGGCGCGCGAGTTCCGCATCCACGTCGATCAGGCCTGCCATCGGCAGGTGCACCTTCATCTCGCCGACCAGCGCGGTGGCCGATTGCGGCAGCCGCTCGCCCGGCGCGAGCGGCGTCGCTTTCGCGATGCCTGCGAGCTGCCAGACCGGATTGGCGCCGTCGGCGTAGCGCGCGCGCTGCGCGGGCGAGGCGCCTTCGATGCGCACCGCGAGCTTCACCGACGGCGCGATGTCGAACTCGCCGCGAATCTGGCGCACGCCGAGCACGAACTTCTGGTCCTCGGCCGTCGTGGCCTCGGCTTCCGGGTCCGCGGCGGCGGCGTCGGCCTCGGGGTAGGGCTGGCGCATGATCGAATCGCCGCTCCGGCCGGCGCGCGCGGTGACACGCTGCCAGATTTCCTCGGTGATGAACGGCATCAGCGGGTGCAGCAGGCGCAGCAGCGTTTCCAGTGTCTCGAGCAGCGTGCGCCGCGCGCCGCGGCGCTCGTCCTCCGGCGCCGACTGCAGGACCGGCTTGCTGAACTCCAGGTACCAGTCGCAGAAGTCGTACCAGGTGAATTCGTAGGCGGCCTGCGCCGCGAGATCGAAGCGGTACTGGGCGAACCCGGCGCGCACCGCGGCGATCGTGGCATTGAGTCGCGAGCGGATCCAGCGGTCGTGAAACGACAGTGTCTCCGGCCCCGCCGTCGCCTGCTCGGTCGCCATCAGCACATAGCGCGAGGCATTCCACAGCTTGTTGCAGAAGTTCCGGTAGCCCTCGACCCGGCCGAGGTCGAAGCGCAGGTCGCGCGACTGGGTCGCGAGCGAGGCGAAGGTGAAGCGCAACGCGTCGGTGCCATGCGCCGGGATGCCCTCCGGGAACTGATTCCGCGTGGCGCGCTCGATCGCCGGTGCGAGCCTGGGCTGCATCAGGCCGGTGGTGCGCTTGGCGAGGAGCTCGGGCAGGCCGATGCCGTCGACGATGTCGAGGGGATCGATGGCATTGCCTTTCGACTTCGACATCTTCTGGCCTTCGTGGTCGCGGATCAGGCCATGGACATAGACCTCGCGGAACGGCACCTCGCGCGTGAAGTGCAGGCCCATCATGATCATGCGGGCGACCCAGAAGAAGATGATGTCGAAGCCAGTCACCAGCACGCTCGTGGGATAGAACGTCGCGAGCTCGCGGGTTTCGCCGGGCCAGCCGAGCGTCGAGAATGGCCATAGCGCCGACGAGAACCAGGTGTCGAGCACATCCTCGTCCTGGGTCAGGGTCACGCCCGCGGCAATTCCGTGCTGCGCGCGCACCTCGTCCTCGCTGCGACCCACGTAGCTGGCACCGTCGGGCCCGTACCAGGCCGGGATTCGATGGCCCCACCAGAGCTGGCGGCTGATGCACCAGTCCTTGATATTGCGCATCCACTCGAAATAGGTCTTGTCCCAGTTCTGCGGCACGAACAGGATGCGGCCGTCCTCGACTGCCCGGATCGCGGGCTCCGCGAGCGGCGCGATGCGCACGTACCATTGATCGGTCAGCCAGGGCTCGAGCACCGCGCCGCTGCGATCACCCCTCGGAATGGTCAGCCGGTGTGGCTCGACCCGGTCGAGGAGTCCCGCCGCCTCGAGATCGGCGACGATCCGCTGGCGCGCCTCGAAGCGATCGAGACCGCGATAGGGCGCCGGCGCCTCGTCATTGATGCGCGCGTCCGCGGTCAGGATATTCAGCAGCGGCAGCCCGAGCCGCTGTCCCACCTCGTAGTCGTTGAAGTCGTGCGCCGGCGTCAGCTTGACGCAGCCGGTGCCGAAGGCCGGGTCCGCGAACCCGTCGGCGATCAACGGAATCTCGCGGCCGGTCAGCGGCAGCGACAGCATTCTTCCTGCCAGGCTCCGATAGCGCTCGTCGTCGGGATGAAAGGCGACCGCCACGTCGCCGAGCATCGTTTCGGGTCGTGTCGTCGCGACGGTCACATGGCCCTTGCCATTCGCGAACGGGTAGCGGATGTGCCAGAGTTTTCCCGTCTCCTCCGCGGACTGCACTTCGAGATCCGAGACCGCGGTCTTCAACACGGGGTCCCAGTTGACCAGCCGCTTGCCGCGATAGATCAAGCCATCCGCGTGCAGCCGGACAAAGGCTTCCCGCACCGCCTCCGACATGTCCGGGTCCATCGTGAAGCGGTCCCGGCTCCAGTCGAGCGAGGCGCCGAGGCGCCGCAACTGCCGGGCGATCGTACCGCCGGACCGTTCCTTCCATTGCCAGACGCGCTCGATGAATGGCTCGCGGCCCAGCGCATGGCGGCTCACGCCCTCGCTGTCGAGATGCCGCTCGACCACCATCTGGGTCGCTATCCCGGCGTGGTCGGTGCCGGGCTGCCACAGCGCGCGATCGCCGCACATGCGGTGGAAGCGGGTCAGCGCGTCCATGATCGTGTCCTGGAACGCGTGTCCCATGTGCAGCGTGCCGGTGACGTTCGGCGGCGGGATGACGATGCAGAAGGGCGGCCCGTCGCCGGCAGGCGCGAACAGGCCGCTTGTTTCCCAATGCCGGTAGATGCGCTCCTCGATGTCGCGCGGCGAGTAGGTCTTGTCCATGCGCCCCGGCGCGGCCTCAGTCTTCGGCGGGCGCGAGCTGCTCGCGTAGCGCAGCGGCGACGAGCTCTGGCAGGGCGGCGCGCAGGCGGTCGATCACGCGCTCGAACATGATCGCCTCGATTTCGCGCGCCGCGGAATGCAGCAGCTCGTCCGTCAGGTTCATGGTCCGGCTGACCAGCGCCGCCTGCAGCGCCGCGATGTCTTCCTCCGAAAGCAGGGCGGTCGAGAACGGGCCCTCGGGCTCCGGGACACGTTCGGGCTTGGGGAAGCTGCCGGTTGCGTGCAGCTCGACGACGTCGGTCAATATCGGCAGCTCGCGCGGCGAATCGCGGGTCATGACGGGTCCCTCATCTCGTGGGTCGCAGGCTCCATGCCGTGGTCCCGGTACCAGCGAAACCGCTCGCGTCCGCGCCGCCGCCGCAGCTCGTCGGCGTCGATGACTTCGGCGACGCGCTCGAAGGTGTCGATCCGCGCCGGCACCGACTGCGCCAGGTTCACGACCAGGTCGCCGTCGTCGGGATCCGCATCCCCGGCATCGGCGATGACCACCGGGGCCGGCGCCGGCGCGGCCACGCGATCGGTCGCACCGAGCCGCCGGTGCGGGACGAAACTGCGGTCGGCAAAGACCCAGAGCAGCTCGTCGAAGGCGTCGAGTTCGCCGCCGGGCTCGAGCTGCACGCGCACGCGGTGGCGCTTGAGCCAGGCTTTCTCGACCAGCCGACAGGTGAAGCGCAGGCGCACGGCCGGGTCCTGGCTTGCCAGCACGTAGAAATCCACGCGTGGCGCAGCCACCGGCTCAGGCCCCGTGCAGCAGCCAGTCCACCAGCAAGGGCACGGGCCGGCCGGTGCTGCCCTTGTGGCTGCCGGTCAGGTAGGCAGAGCCCGCGATGTCGAGATGCGCCCAGGACAGGCCGTCGGTGAACTTCCACAGGAAACAGGCCGCAGTGACGGCGCCGGCCTCGCGCCCGGCGACATTGGCAAGATCCGCGAAGTTGCTCTTCAGCAGATCCGCATACTCTTCCGCGACCGGCATGCGCCAGGCGCGGTCGTCGGCGCGTTCGCCGGCGGCGGCGATCGAGGCGGCGAGCTTCTCGTCGGCCGAGAACAGACCCGAATAGTACGAGCCGAGCGCGATCACGCAGGCACCGGTCAAGGTCGCGATGTCGACCACCGCGCGCGGCTTGAAGCGGCGCGCGTAGCTGATGCCGTCGCACAGGATCAGGCGGCCTTCGGCATCCGTATTCAGTACTTCGATGGTCTTGCCGGACATCGACGTGACGATGTCGCCCGGCCTGGTCGCGCGACCGCCCGGCATGTTCTCGCAGGTCGGGATGATCCCGACCACGTTGACGGCGGCGCCGATGGTCGCGAGCGCCTTGAACGCGCCGAAGACGCTGGCGGCGCCGGTCATGTCGAATTTCATCTCGTCCATGCCGGGCGGCTGCTTGAGCGAGATGCCGCCCGAGTCGAAGGTGATGCCCTTGCCGACCAGCGCGACCGGCGCTTCGCCATGCCTGCCGCCGCGGTACTCGAGCACGATCAGCCTGGGCGGTTCCTCGGAACCTTGAGTCACCGACAGGAACGATCCCATCTTGAGCTTGCGGATCTCGCGCACATCGAGCACCTGCGCGCGCACGGATTTGTGTTCGCCGGCAAGCTTGCGCGCGGTCTCGGCGAGATGGGTCGGCGTGCACACATTGGCAGGGAGGTTCGCGAGGTCGCGCGTCAGCGCCATGCCGGCCGCAATGCCGCGGCCGTCCTGGATGCCGCGGCGCGCGGCGGCGAGCTCGGCCGCGGGAACCGCGATGCCGAGACGCGCGAGCTTCGGCCGCGGCGGCTTGCGGCCGGTCTTGAGGTCGGGGATCCGGTAGAGCGCGTTCGACACGCTTTCGACGGCCTGCCGAACGGCGTAATAGGTATCGATGCCGGGCACCGGCTCGGCGGCGAGGTACAGCAGAGCGTTGTTCGCGCCGCCCTTCGTGAGCCATTGCGTCGCGGCGAAGACGGCGCGTCGATAGGCCTTGCGGGCAAAACCGGAGCGCGGTCCGAGGCCGACCAGCAGCAGCCGTTCGGCCGGACCGCGGCGCGTCGCCACGATCGGCAGCACCTCGCCCGACTTGCCGGAAAAATCCCCGCGCTTCAGCAGCCGCGCGATGGCGCCGCCGGCCGCGCGGTCGAGTTCGCGTGCCGCGGCCGTCATCGCCGCGTTTTCGTGTATGCCGACGACCGCGCAGGCGGTTCGCTGGCCTGCGGCGCTTGCCCCAGTGGCGTGGAACTGCATGATTCCCGATCCCCCGAATGCGCGGGCCCGCCGGTACGGCCGTTGAGTGCGCACCCGTGCTGGTTTACCGTGTTCGCGCCAGTTTAATCGAAAAGGACGGATCCGCGCCCCAGGATCCGCGCGATATCGGCCTTGTTTGCCACGATCGACCGCTACGTCCTGCGCGAAGTCGCGATGTCGCTCGCAGCCGTCACGGTCGTGCTGCTGGCGATCCTGGTGAGCTACCAGCTCGCCCGCATCCTCGGCGTGGCCGCCGACCGCGGCTTCCCGCACGAGATCGTGCTCGCGTTGATCGGGCTCACGACGCTCGAGAACCTGATGCTGCTGGTGCCGATCGCCATGCTGCTCGCGGTCATGCTCGCGCTCGGGAGGCTGTACCACGAGAGCGAGATGTCCGCAGTCCGAGCCTGCGGCATCGGGCCGGAGCGGCTCTACCTGCCGGTATTCACACTGGCGCTGCCGGTCGCGATCGCACTCGGCTGGCTCACGTTCACGGTGGGTCCGGCCGCGCGTGACGGCGCCGAGCAGTTGCGCGGGCGCGGCATGCGCGACGCGGAGTTCGGGCTGCTCGAACCCGGCACTTTCCGCACCTACGCGGAAGGCCGCGGCGTCTTCTATGCGGAGTCGAGCGGAGCCGATGGCCGGCTCATCCATGTATTCGTGCAGCGGCACGAGGGCGATCGCGTCGAGGTGGCGACGGCGGCCTGGGCCGAGCAGCGGGTGCTGGACGAGGGACGCACCCAGATCGTCGTGCTGCACGACGGCGAGCGCATCGAAGGCGTGCCGGGACAGGCGAACTTCCGGCGCATCCGCTTCGTCGAGCACGGCATCCCGATCGTCGTGCCCGAGCCCGGCGGCGGGCGCACGGTGCCCGAGCGGCGGCCGACCAGCGCGCTGATCGGTTCCACCGCGCTCTCCGACATCGCCGAGCTGCAGCGGCGAATCTCGCTGCCGATCATGGTGCTGGTGCTCGCATTCGTCGCCGTGCCGCTGGCTGCGCTGCGGCCGCGCGAAGGGCGCTATGCCCGGGTCGCGATCGCGATCCTGCTGTATTTCGTCTATTCGAACCTGGTTTCCGCAGCGCAGGTCTGGATCGAGACCGGACGGCTGCCGCCCGCGGCCGGCGCATGGTGGGTCCATGCGGCGATTGCCGCCGCGGGCCTGCTGCTGCTGCACCGGCAGAGCCCGCTCAACGTCTGGTTCCGGCTGGAACGCAGGGCCGCATGACGCTGCTCGACCGCTACTTCGCGCGCACCATCCTGCTGCACACGCTGATGGTCATGGCGGTGCTGCTCGCGCTCATGTCGCTCGTCACCTTCATCGGCCAGCAGGACGACATCGGCGAGGGCAGCTTCGATGTCAGCGCGGCGTTCCTGGTCACCTTCCTGCAATTGCCGCAGCAAGCTTACGAGCTCCTGCCGATCGGCGCGCTGATCGGCGCGATCATCGGGCTCGGCGGGCTCGCGCGCGACAGCGAGCTGACCGTCGTGCGCTCCGCCGGCGTATCGCTCGCGCGGATCGCGGGCTCGGCCGCGATGGCAGGCATCTTCGTCGCAGCGCTGCTGTGGGTGATCGGCGAATACTTCGCGCCGCCCGCCGACCAGTACGCCCGCCAGTACAAGATCTTCAGCCGCTTCTCGCAGCTCGAATTCGCCGGCAGTCGCAGCGCCTGGGTCCGGGAAGGCGCCTGGTTCATCAATGTGCGCCGCCAGGCGGCGGAGAACCTGTTCGGCGGGGTGGTGATCTACGAGCTCGGCGACGACCGCCGCCTCGAGCTGGTCGGGCGCGCGGAAACCGCGGCCCAGGATGCACAGGGGCGCTGGGTGCTGTCGAACTACGCGGAGACGCGCATGGGCGACGGGCGCGTCGACGCGCGCCGCAGCGACCGCGAGGTGACCGGCGCGCAGTTCAATGCGGACTTCCTCGGCCTCGCAGTCACCGAGCCCGGCGCCCTGCCGCTCGCCGACCTGTACGCCTACAAGGAGCATCTCGCGGTCAACCAGCTCGAGTCCGGCGCCTGGGAGATCGCATTCTGGTCGAGGATCTCGCGGCTGGTCGCTGCGGTCGTGGTCTGCGTGTTCGCGGTGCCTTTCGCGTTCGGGCCGCTCCGCTCCGCCGGTGCCGGCGCGCGCACCGTGCTCGGCATCATGGCGGGCGTGCTGTTCATCCTGCTCACCCAGACGCTCGAGAACAGCGGCCAGGTCTACGGGCTGAATCCACTGCTGGTAGCCTGGGGTCCGACACTGCTGATGGCGACGGTCGCCGCGCTCGCGATCTGGCGGACGCGCTAGCGCAGCCGCAGCACGCGCATCCCGCCGGCGAGGTCCAGCAGGCTCCGCGACTCGCCGTCAATCGCGATCCAGAGCCAGTTCGCGACCACCGGCAGCACCATCAGCACGGCCGCCAGCTCATGGAGCGATCCGCCGGACGCGCGCAGGTTCCAGGCACCCGCGATTGCGAGCAGCAGGACCGCCGAGCCGAGCGCGTAGCGGACAATCGCGTCCGCCCAGCCCGGCGCGGAACCGCCTCGCCCCTGCAGGCGGATCCGCCAGGACATCATGCCGAGCGTCTGGCCGCCGCGCGTCCAGCACAGTGCGAAATAGACGAAGCCGAGCAGCAACATCAGACCGTGGTACAGGTGACCGAGCGGGCCCTGGGTCTCCGTCAGGATCGCCTCGCCACCGGTGAGCGGCAAGAGCGCATAGGTCGCGACGAATAACAGGGCGGTTACCAGCAGCGCGTCGTAGACGAACGCGGCCAGGCGGCGAAGGATTCCGGCGGGGGTGCCCGTCGTGGATTCTTCATCCATGCGGGCGCGGATTCTAAAGGCTTAGTGCTTGTCCTGCGCGGCGATGCGCTGCTCGATGGCATTCTTGCTGCTGCGCAGGATCTGCCGCACCTGCTGCACGTTCGGCCTGCCGGCGATGCGGGCGATGGCCTCCGGCAGCTCGTGCCAGTCGCGACCCCAGCTCAGCAGTCGCGCCGCATCCTTGACGACCGCCGTGACCGTCGTGTCGTTGAGCGGCCTGGGGGCCTTCGGTTCGGCGGCCGCCTTCGCGGCCTTGCCCGCGCGCGGCTTCGGCGCGGCCGGCCTCGCGGGCTTGACGACCGTTGCCGTTGCCGTCGTCGTGCCGCCGGATCTGGAAGCCGCGGCCTTCTTCTCGAGCTGGCGCTCACGCTCGGGCTCGGCGATCGGCACGAAGCGCTCCACATGCTGCGATCCGACCAGGTTGGTCAGAAACGACATCAGCTCCAGCGCTTCCGAGAGCGACGGGTCGGCGGCTGCGAGCCGCGTCTTGACGATGTTCTGCAGGTCGGCGAGCCGCTGGCGCGCGAGGTCGACCACCCATTTGGTCGGCCGCTGATGATTCGGCCAGGGCTGGACGAGCCAGTACTGGTCCTCAGGCAGGTCCGCGTAACGCGCGTGCAGGTCGAGGCTCTTTTGCCACTTCTGCAGCAACTGGAGCACGCGATCGTCGGCCGGGGTCATGGCTCGCCACCCGCTCACTGGACCAGCAGTCAACATAAGCGACGCCCCGCGGGCACGTCCCGGTTTCGCCGCAGTCCTTGAAGTCCGTCACAGTGAATCGATGCGCGGTTTCACGGTTGGGCGCAGTCCCGGACGACCTGCGGTTTCGCGGCCAGCAGCGCCTCGAAGTCCGGCCCCATGACGGTCTGCCATGAGCCATACATCGGGTTCGGGATCATGAACCAGCGCGTGCCCCAGCGATCGCGATGCGCGCAGCGCGCCCGCTCGCGATCGGCAACGCTCGCGCGGCGCACGTCCGGGAGGAAATCGCCCAGGTCGTCGCCGACATTCAGCACGATGCGGTATCCGCGCGCGATCTCCAGGCGTCGCGGCAGCTTCTCGCTCGGCCATTCGGGCTTCTCGCCCTTCAACATCAGGTCGTCGGCGAGCGTCGGCGTATCGATGCCGAGCTCGCGCAGGTTGGCGAGCGTGTCGTCCTGCTGCGGACAGCTCGAACCCGCCGCTGCGCGCGGGCGGCACTCGCGGTTGGTGACGAAGAAGATGCGGACCGGCCGACCCTGCGAGTCCTTCATGCCGCGCGCGGCACGGATGAATCCCACGGCGCCGGGCACGGCGGGTGCCGCGCGCTCCGCGAGCCACGCGTCCCAAAGCGCCGTGAACCGGTCGGGACAGGTGCCCTCCAGGATCATGCGTGCCTGTGGCTCGGAGTTGTCGAGCACCGTGTCGTCGATGTCCATCACCACCGCAGGCGGCATGGCCGACAGATCGCCGGTCTGCGCGGGTTCCGCGGACCAGGCAGCATCCGTCAGCGCCTGCCCGAGGGCCCGCTGTGCGCTGCGATAGATGATCTCGGTGGCTGCGCGAAACTCCGACGAGTTGCGCACCCAAAGCGTCGCGCGCTCGCCGCCTTGCGCAAATGGCCGCGCGGCACCACAAGGCTTCGTGTTCGCGGTCGTCGCAGTCAGCGATGCCTGGGTGGCGCAGCCGGCAACGGCCGCGATGGCCGCCAGGATGACAGCCCGCCGCGCCGTCGCGTCCCGCATGCCGTTCAGTCCACCACGCGCGTGCCGCCGGTCGCGGTGCGATCGGCATAGAGCGCCGAAAGGCGTCGCGTCATCGGCCCGATGCTGCCGTCGCCGATACGGCGGCCGTCGACCATGGTGACCCCGGCGAGCTCGCCCATCGTTCCCGTGCAGAACGCCTCGTCGGCACGATACAGCTCGGTCAACGACAGGTCGCAGACTTCGTGTCCGATTTTCTGCTCACGGCAAAGTTCGAGCACGGTCGCGCGGGTGACACCTTCGGGGCAGGCGGCGAGCGTCGGCGTGCGCACGCAGTCCCTATGGACCATGAACAGGTGGGTGGCATTGGTCTCGGCGATGAAGCCGCGCGCGTCGAGCATCAGCGCGTCGTCGGCACCCGCGGCATTGGCCTGGATCTTGGCCAGGATGGACGACAGCAGATTGGCGTGATGGATCTTCGGGTCGAGGAAATCCGGCGGCGAGCGCCGGATGCTGCTGGTGACCAGATTCAGCCCGGCCTTCGAATACACCGGGGCCTTGTGCTCGGCGAGCACGATCAAGGTCGGTCCACTGCGATTGAGCCTGGGGTCCATGCCGGAAGTGATCTTGACGCCGCGGGTCAGCGTCAGCCGGATGTGCACGCCGTCCTTCATCCTGTTCGCTTCGAGGGTGCGGCGAATTTCCTTCACGATGGCGTCGTCGGACGGAATCGAATCGAATGCGAGCGCGAGTGCCGACGAGCGTAGCCGCGCGAGGTGCTGGTCGAGCGCGAAGATGCGGCCGTCGTAGAGCCGGAGTCCTTCCCAAACGGCATCGCCGCCCTGCACGGCGCTGTCGAAGGGGCTGACGCGGGCTTCGTCGCGATGCCGCAGCTCGCCATCGATGTTGACGATGAGGTCGCGATTGCGTTCGTCGAAATGCTGAAGCATCGTTTACCTCAGGCCCGCAGGCGCAGAGCGTACAGCTTTTCATACAGCGGGCGGCAGGCGTCGGCGAGCGGGCGCAATGCCGGCGCCAGCTCGACTCGTCGCGGACGCCAGGGCTCGAATCCGATCGAGGCCTCCACCGCGGCATACCAGTGCGGCGCCCAGGTGCCGTCGGTCTCGCGCCGGCCAGGTTCCCAGGCGAGCATCTGCGGCAGGAACGGAATGCCAAGCGCATGGCAGAGCGCGCTCAACATGCCGCGTGGGTTCTTGAGCACGTCGCTCGCGAGCACGACGGGCGGTACTCGCCCCAGCCGTTCGGCCACGCGATCGAAGATCTCGCATTGCTGCGGCAGGCCGGTATCGGCGAGGCCGGCGGCGGGGTAGGTCTTGACCAGCGATGCCAGCATCTCGTCGGGCTCGCGGATCAGGAAGGCATGCGTCAGGCGATCGAGCCAGTCGCGGCCGATTTCCGGCAGGAGGTGATGCGCCATGTGCTTCTGGTACCAGACTGCGCGCCCGTCCGGCACGGGACCGGTGAGCATGGCGGCGACCTTGCGCCAGTCGGATTCGTGCGCGGCGAGCACTTCATCGCGGCCCGGGTGCCGGACACCGGTGACCTTCAGGTAGTGCGCGTAGAGCGGCTCGTCGCTGACCGCGGTGTCGGCCCGGCTGCCGAACGCGCGCATCATCGCGGTCGAGATATTGCGCGGGCCGGACCACATCGCGATGCGAATCATGAATGGCGCTCCCAGAGGGATTCGAACCCTCGTACCAGCCTTGAGAGGGCTGTGTCCTAGGCCTCTAGACGATGGGAGCGAGGCGCATTGATATCCGGCAGGGCCCGGAATTGGGGGCTGGTATTATATCGACCCATCAGTCGACCTCAAGCGGACCCGAACTCCTTGGATCAGCAGCACAACCGGGCTCCGGCCCCGGTCATCGTCGCACGCGCGGATCACCCGATCTCGCGCTCGATGATCGCGAGCAGCGCGTTGAAGGTGCTCTATCGCCTGAAGGAAGCCGGCTACCAGGGATTTCTCGTCGGCGGTTGCGTGCGCGACCTCCTGATCGGCATCGAGCCGAAGGATTTCGACGTCGCGACCGACGCCTCGCCCGAGCAGGTGCGCCGGCTGTTCCGCAACTGCCGGCTGATCGGCCGGCGCTTCAGGCTGGCGCACATCCGCTTCGGCCAGCACATCGTCGAAGTGGCGACCTTCCGGGCAGCGGGCGTGCCGATCGTTCCGGAAGCGGACGAAGACGGAGAGGGCGAAGCCGACGGCGGCGAGATCGATGAGTTCGAGTCCGACGTCGACGGCAACGTCGCGATCGATGAGCCGTCACGCGTCGACCGGTTGCACGACGACCGCGGGCGGCTGCTGCGCGACAACGTCTACGGCACGATCGACCAGGACGTGTGGCGCCGCGACTTCACCTGCAATGCGCTCTACTACAATATCGAGGACTTCTCGATCTGGGACTACGTCGGCGGCGTCGACGACGTCCGCTCGCGCACGCTGCGCCTGATCGGCGACCCGGAGACCCGCTACCGTGAGGACCCGGTGCGCATGCTGCGCGCCGTGCGCTTCGAAGCGAAGCTCGGATTCCAGATCCACGAATCCACGCGCGCGCCGTTCGACAAGCTGGCGGAGCTGCTGGAGCACATTCCCCCGGCCCGGCTCCTCGATGAGTTCCAGAAACTGTTCCTGGCCGGCTTCGGCCGGCGCTCCTTCGAGCTGCTGAACCGGCACGGCCTGCTCGCGCACCTCTTTCCGGCTACCGCCGCCCATCTCGCCACCGAGCGGGACGGCATGGCCGAGCGGCTGATCCGCGCAGGCCTCGCGAACACCGACCGGCGCGTGGCCGAGGACCGGCCGGTCACGCCGATGTTCCTGTTCGCGGTGCTGCTGTTCGGCCCGGTATCGGCGGCCGCGCAGCGGCGCTTCGAGACCGGTGTGCATCCGGGGCAGGCGATCGCCGATGCGGTCGACGAGGTGGTCGCCGCGCAGAACCGGCGCATCGGCATACCGAAGCGCTTTTCGATCCCGATGCGCGAGTTGCTGGCGTTGCAGCCCCGGTTCCATCGGCGCGAGGGGCGCCGCGCACTCGCCTTCACCAGCCATCCGCGATTCCGTGCTGCCTATGACTTCCTGTTGCTGCGCGCCGAGGCAGGCGCGGAGGATCCGGAAATCGGGCGCTGGTGGACGGAGCTGCAGACTTTGCCGCCCGAGCAGCAACTCGAGCGCGTCGGTGCGCAGACCGGCGGCCAGGGGCCGTCGGACGGCGGCCCGCGACGACGTCGCCGTCGCCGCGGCGGCCGTGGGCGCAAGGCTCCGGCGACCGAAACCTGAATCGCCCATGGCCTGGCGTCCCGCCTATGTGGGCCTCGGCAGCAATCTAGCCGATCCCCTGCGGCAGCTCGACACGGCATTCACCGCGCTCGCCAGCCTCGCGGGCGCGCGGCTCGTGGCGCGCTCGGCGCGATGGCGCACGAAACCATTGGGGCCGCAGGACCAGCCCGACTTCGTCAATGCGGTGGCGGGCCTGCTGACGACCCTCGCGCCACGCGCTTTGCTCGAGGCATTGCAGTCGATCGAGAGACGCATGGGCAGGACCGAGCCCCCGGTGCGCTGGGGCCCGCGCATCATCGATCTCGACCTGCTGCTCCTGGGCGGGCTCGAGATCGACGAGCCCGGCTTGCGGCTTCCGCATGCGGGTCTGCACCAGCGCAATTTCGTGCTGTATCCTCTGGCAGAAATCGCGCCGGAACTCTGGGTGCCCGGACACGGGCGAGTCCACTCCCTGCTGCAGCGGATTCCGGGCGAAGGCGCAGAGCGGCTGGCCGCGCGGGGACCCGGTGACGACTGAAGATCAGAAGGAGCACTGGCCGCACCGGCTGGTCGTCGTCGAGGGCCTGATCGGCGTTGGCAAGACGAGCCTGGCGCGCAAGCTCGCGGCCGCGGTCAGCGCCGGCACCGTGCTCGAACAGCCGATGGAAAACCCGTTCCTCGAGCGGTTCTACAAGGATCGCAAGGCGGCCGCGTTTCCGGCGCAGCTCTATTTCCTGTTCCAGCGCGCCCGCCAGCTCGGCGAGCTCAGGCAGCACGACCTGTTCGCGCAGGTGCGTGTCGCCGACTACATGCTGGACAAGGACCGGCTGTTCGCCCGCATCGTGCTGGACGACGAGGAGTTCAAGCTCTACGACCAGGTCTACTCGCGCCTCGCGATGGACGCGCCCGTCCCGGACCTCGTCGTGTTCCTGCAGGCGCCGGTCGACGTCCTGCTGGAACGCATCGACAAGCGCGGCATCCCGTACGAGAAGTACATCGACGCCGCCTACCTGGAACGCCTCGGCGAGGCCTATACGCGGTACTTTCACCAGTACACGTCGTCGCCGCTCCTGATCGTCAACACGGCCGAGATCGACCCGGCCAACAACTCACGCGACTTCGACGAGCTGTTCGAGACCATCCGGCAGACCACCAGCGGCCGCCACTACGTCAATCCCGTCAGGGCCTGAGCCGCTGGCGCGCGAGCGCCCACTGAACGTGCTCGCGCACGACCGGGTCGGAATCCTGGCTTCGCGCCTCGAGCGCAGCCACGATGCCGGGAGTGCGCGGCGCATTGCCGAGCGCCACCGCGATATTGCGAAGCCATCGCCGGAAGCCCAGCCGGCGCAAAGCCGAGCCGGTGCTGCGCGCCAGGTACTCGGTTTCGGTCCAGGCGAACAGCTCGAGCAGGTCCGGTGCATCGAGCCCGTGGCGGACGCGAAAGCCCTCGTCGGCCGCGACACCCGCGAACTTGTTCCAGGGACAGGCGAGCTGACAGTCGTCGCAGCCGAAGATGCGGTTGCCGATGGCGGGGCGCAGTTCCTCGGGTATCGCGCCGTGATGCTCGATCGTCAGATACGAGATGCAGCGCCTGGCGTCGAGCTGGTAGGGCGCGGTGATCGCGCCGGTCGGACAGGCGGGAATGCAGGCGCTGCAGCTCCCGCAGCGATCCTTGGCGGGCGCACCCACCGGCAGCGGCAGATCGGTGAACAGTTCCCCCAGCATGAACAACGATCCCGCACGCTCGTTGATCAGGTTGGTGTGCTTGCCGATCCAGCCGAGGCCTGCGTTCCGCGCCAGCGGCTTTTCCATCACCGGCGCGGAATCCACGAATGCGCGATAGCCGAACGGACCGATCTCGGACTCGAGCCGTCGTGCGAGCTCCTTGAGGCGCGCGCGCAGGATCTTGTGGTAGTCGCGGCCGAGCGCGTAGCGGGCGATGAAGCCCTTGCGACCGTCGGCCAGCACGCGTTTCGAAGGCGCGGCGTCCGGCGCGTTCGCCGCCATGCGCACGCTGATGATGCGCAGCGTCCCCGGCACCAGCTCGGCGGGCCGGCTGCGGAGCCTGCCGTGGCGCTCCATGTACTGCATCCCGCCGTGGCGGCGCTCGCCGACCCAGCGCGCGAGGTTCGCCTCGTCGTCCGGAAGTTCGATGCCCGCCACGCCGACCTGGTCGAAACCGAGCGCGTGCGCGTGCGCATCGAGCTGCGAACGGAGCGCGGCGAGCTGGCTGGTGGTAAGCGTGCTGGCCATGTCGGCGCGGGTGGCGGCGGGCGGCCAGTATAATCGCCGCGATGGAATTGCTGCCCGACGGGGTCTACTCAGCGGCGCAGGTGCGCGCGATGGACCGCCACGCCATCGACTCGGGAACTCCGGGCTATGAACTGATGCAGCGCGCGGGCGCCGCGGCGCTTGCCTGCCTGCAGCGTCATTGGCCCGGCGCGTCCGACGTGGTAATTCTCTGCGGCGCGAGCAACAACGCCGGCGACGGCTATGTGCTCGCCCGGCTCGCCCGCGACGCCGGCCTGGAAGTCCGTGCCTTCGCGCTCAGCGATCCAGCAAGGCTCCACGAAGACGCCGCACGCGCGCACACGGATTTCGTGGCAGCCGGGGGCCGTCCTGCGCGCTTCGATCGGGCGGCTCTCTCCGGTTGCGCCGTGGTCGTCGATGCGCTCCTGGGCACGGGCGTGGACCGGCCGGTCGCCGGAGCGATCGCTGAGTGCATCGCCGCGGTGAACGCTGCCGGGCGACCCGTACTGGCGCTCGACCTGCCTTCCGGCCTGGACGCCGACTCCGGCCGCGTGCTGGGCGTCGCGGTGCATGCAACGCGCACGATCAGCTTCGTCGCGCTGAAGAGCGGGCTCTATCTCGGCGCAGCGCCCGATCACGTCGGTGATCTCGAATTTGCCGGGCTCGGAATTCCCGACGCTGCCCGCGCCGCGCATGCGCCGGTGCTGCGCCGGATCCCTGGTCATCTAGTGGCGGCCGCGCTGCCGCGGCTCGGCCGATCCGCGCACAAGGGCGATCGCGGCCGGGTGCTGATCGTCGGCGGACTGGCGATGGCCGGCGCCGCGCGGCTCGCAGGCGAAGCGGCGCTGCGCACCGGCGCCGGCCTCGTCACGATCGCGACCGGCAAGGAGAGCGTGGCCACGATCGTCGCGGGGCGGCCCGAGCTCATCGGTCGCGCGCTCGGCACGGTGCGCGAGCTCGCGCCGCTCATCGC
>JBOHZL010000019.1:0-44720 GCA_050738495.1 Steroidobacteraceae bacterium
ATATCCCGGCACCCGGCTGCGCCGCATGCGCCGCGACCCGTTCTCGAGACGGCTCGCCCGCGAGACGCGCCTGACGGCCGACGATCTGATACAGCCGCTGTTCGTGATCGAGGGTACGCGCCGGCGTGAGCCGGTCGCCTCGATGCCAGGCATCGAGCGACTGAGCATCGACCTCGCGGCGGCGGCTGCGGAAAGCCTGTACCGGTCCGGCATCCCGGCCGTCGCGCTGTTCCCGGTGCCGGATCCCGCGGCCAAGACCGTGGACGGCCGCGAGGCCTGGAACGCCGAAGGGCTCGCGCAGCGCGCGGTGCGCGCGCTCAAGCGCGCCGTGCCCGGGCTCGGCGTGATCACCGACGTCGCCCTCGATCCCTTCACCACCCACGGCCAGGATGGCATCGTCGACGACGACGGCCATGTGCTGAACGACGCCACCGTGGACGCCCTCGTGCGCCAGGCGCGCTCGCAGGCAGCAGCCGGCGCCGACGTGGTCGCGCCATCCGACATGATGGACGGCAGGATCGGCGCGATCCGCGCGGCGCTTGAGCAGGACGGCCATCATGACACGCGGATTCTCGCCTATTCGGCGAAGTACGCGTCGGGCTTCTACGGGCCGTTTCGCGACGCCGTCGGCTCGGCCGCCTCGCTGGGCCAGGCCGACAAGTCGAGCTACCAGATGGACCCCGCCAACAGCGACGAAGCGCTGCGCGAGGTCGCGCTCGACATCGAGGAAGGCGCGGACATCGTGATGATCAAGCCGGGACTGCCCTATCTCGACATCGTGCGGCGCGTGAAGCAGGAGTTCGGCGTGCCGACCTTCGTGTACCAGGTCAGCGGCGAGTACGCGATGCTCGCGGCCGCCGCCGGAAACGGCTGGCTCGACGAGCGCAAGGTGGCGCTCGAGAGCCTCACCTGCATCAAGCGCGCGGGCGCCGATGCAATACTCACCTATTTCTCCGGCCGCGCCGCCGCCTGGCTGCGGGAAGACTGAGACCGTGGCGGTGCACAGCGGCCCCGGTCAGTTCGTCCTGTTCGGCCACCCCGTCAGCCATAGCTGGTCGCCATTCATTCACGGCATGTTCGCGCGCCAGTTCGACCACCTCGTGGACTACAAGCTTCAGGACGTGAAGCCGGAGGATTTCCGCCACGCCCTGATCAACTTCTTCGTCGCGGGCGGCGGCGGTGCCAACGTGACGCTGCCGCACAAGCCCGCGGCCGCCGAGATCGTCAACGAGCTCTCGGCCCGCGCCGAGCGGGCACAGGCGGTCAACACGATCGTGCGCAGGAGTCCCACTGAACTGTATGGCGAGAACACCGACGGCGTCGGCCTCGTCACCGACCTGGTGCGGAACCTGGGCGTCGATATCGGCGGGTCGAGGATGCTGATCCTCGGTGCCGGCGGCGCGGTGCGCGGAGTCCTCGCGCCGCTCCTCGAGCAGGAGCCGCGCGAGATCCGGATCGCCAACCGCACGCCTGACCGCGCCGCGCGGCTGCGCGACGATTTCGCCGACCTCGGGGAAATATCCGTCTCAGGCTTCAACGAAGTGGACGACCGGCCCTGGGACATCGTGATCAATGCGACCGCCGCAAGCCTCGCCGGCGAGGTGCCGGAGCTGCCGCCGCGCACGATCGGTCGCGACACCGTCTGCTACGACATGGCCTACGGCCGCGGGGACACCGCATTCATGCGCTGGGCCAGCGAGCGCGGCTCGACGCATGCCTGCAAGGGCTGGGGCATGCTGGTCGAACAGGCGGCGGAATCCTACCTGCTCTGGCATGGCGTCCGTCCCGCCACCAAGCCGGTGATGGGAGCGCTCGAGCGGCTCTAGTCCCCGCGCCTGCCGCGGTGCTCGTCCTTGAGCGCGACATAGTGCGCCGCCGACTCTGCCAGATACGCGATCTCCTCCGCATTCAGTTCGCGCCGCAGCCGTGCGGGAATGCCGACCCACAGGCTGCGCGGCGGCAACTGCCTGCCCGCCGGCACCAGGCTGCCGGCGCCGACGATGACCTCGTCGCCGATCACCGCCCCGTCGATCACGATCGCGCCCATGCCGACCAGCGCGCGATTGCCGACCGTGCAGGCGTGCAGGATCACGCGATGCCCGATGGTGCAGTCGTCGCCGATCACCAGCGGAATGCCGCCGCCGCCTGCGAGCCGGTCGCTCGCAACGTGCAGGATGCTGCCGTCCTGGATGCTGGTGCGCGCCCCGACCGAGATCGAATTGACGTCACCCCTGAGCACGGCGCCCGGCCAGATGGAGGCATCGTCGCCGATGGTCACGCGGCCGATCACGGTCGCCGCCGGATCGATCCAGACGCGCCGGCCGATCGCGGGCCGCCATTCGAGGTAGGGACGGATGTTCATCCGCGAAGCGTCACGAATTCCTCGGCGCTGGTCGGGTGGATGGCGACGGTGTCGTCGAAATCGCGCTTGGTGGCGCCGAGCCTGAGCGCCACCGCGAATCCCTGCAGCATCTCGTCCGCGCCCATGCCGATCACGTGCAGCCCGACGATGCGCCGCTCGCGGCCGGTGGTGACGAGCTTGACCTCCGCGCGCCGCCGGCGCTCGAGCATGCCGTGGTAGAGCGGCATGAAATCGTGCCGGAACACCTCGACCGCGTCGCCGAGCTGGGCGCGCGCCTCGGCCTCCGTCAGGCCGACGACACCGATCGGCGGATGGCTGAATACGACCGTCGGCACCAGTCGGTAGTCTAGATGGCGGTCGGGCTCGCCGCCGAACAGCCGGTCGGCCAGGCGGCGGCCGGCTGCGATCGCGACCGGCGTGAGCTCCGCGCGGCCGGTGACATCGCCGATCGCGTGGATGCCGGTGGCGGTCGTGTCCTGCCTGAGGTCGGTCGCGATCTCGCCCGCCGCGCCCACCGTCACGCCCGCCTCCTCGAGACCGAGGCCCGCGCTGTTCGGCGTCCTGCCGATAGCCCAGACCACGCATTCGAACGGACCCAGCACGCGGCCGTCCGCGAGCGAGATGCGGCGTCCGCCGTCGTCCGTTTCGATGCCGGCCGCGTCGGCATGCAGCTCGATCGCGATGCCGTCCGAGCGCATCGCCGACATCAGGCGCTCCGACAGCATCGCGTCGAACGAGCGGATCATGCGCTCGTAGCGCACCAGGACGGTCACGCGCGCACCGAGCGCCGCGAAAACGCCGCAGAGCTCCGCCGCGACATACCCGCTGCCGACGATCGCGACCGACGCCGGCATCCGCTCGAGCGCGAAGAATCCGTCCGAGTCGATGCCGGCGCCGGCTCCCGGCAGTTCAGGCAGCGTGGGCCGGCCGCCGGTCGCGACCACGACGTGAGCCGCCTCGTGCGCGGCGTCACCGATCGCGACCCGCCTGCCACCCGCGAGCCGCGCGCGCTCGCGCACGAGCGCCGCGCCGGATCCGGTCAGGTTGTCGAGATAGATGCCGCGCAGGCGCTCGATATACGCGTCGCGGCGTTGCTTGAGCACGAGCCAGTCGTGGCCGGCGAGCGCGAGATCGAATCCGTAGCCGGCCGCATCGCCGATGCCGTGCGCGAGCTCGGCGGCGTGATACATGATCTTTTTCGGGATGCAGCCCTGGTTCACGCAGGTGCCGCCGAGCGGGCCCGGCTCCGCGACCAGGACGCGCGCGCCATGGCGCGCGGCGCGCTGCGCACAGGCGAGGCCGCCGCTGCCGCCGCCGATCACGATCAGGTCCCAGCGTTCCGTCATGCTTCCCCGGCGGGCTTCGCGAGCGCCGATGATATACTCGATCGGACCATGGCCTGGATCATCGTGCTCGCGCTCGCGGGGCTCGCGGCGCTCGCGGCGCTCGCAGCGGCCGTTGCGGTCACGGCGCGCCGCGGCCTCGTCGAACTGCAGGATGCCCGGCAGGGAGCCTGGGCCGCGCTCGAGTCGCAGCTCGTCAAGCGCCAGGAGCTGATGGAGCGGATCGTCCTGCTCTGCTCCCGGGCACTCGCCTACGAGGGCGAAGCGCTCGCCCGGGCGACGCACGCCGGCGCCGCGGTGATCTCGGCCGCCCGGCGCGCCGACACTCCCGCGCTCGCGGCCGCAGAGATGACGCATGAAGCCGCCGTCGCGTTCCTGCTCGAGCTCGCCGGCAATCATCCGCAGCTCGCGGACAGCCAGGCATTCGCCGCGCTGCGCGAACGGATCGGAATCCTCGATGCGCGCGTCGCGGAGCGGCGCGAGCAGTACAACTCGGTCGCCAGCGTGCTGAATGTCCGCCGCAGTGCATTCCCGCACCGGCTGGTCGCGCGCACGCTCGGCCTCGAGCCCGCCGCTTTCCTGTCCTGATGCGCATCGCCACCTGGAACGTCAATTCCCTGCGGGTGCGGCTCCAGCACCTGGGTCAATGGCTCGCCGCCAACGCGGTCGAGGTCATCGCCTTGCAGGAGCTCAAGCTGGCCGACGAGCAGTTCCCGCGCGCCGAGATCGAGGCGCTCGGCTACCAGGTCGTGTATTACGGCCAGAAGACCTACAACGGGGTCGCGATCCTCGCGCGCGAGCCGCCCGCCGACGTCGCCTGCGGGCTGCCCGGCGTCGAAGATCCGCAACGGCGCATGATCGCCGCGACTGTCGGCGGCATCCGCCTGGTCAATGTCTACGTGCCGAACGGCCAGTCAGTCGATTCCGAGAAATACATCTACAAGCTGGAATGGCTGGAGCGCCTGCGCGCCTGGCTCGCCGGGGAACTCGCGACCCACCCGCAATTGCTGGTGGCCGGGGATTTCAACATCGCGCCGGAGGACCGGGACGTGCACGATCCCGCGAAATGGGAAGGCTCGGTGCATGTCAGCGAGCGCGAGCGCGCCGCGCTTCAGCGGATCTCCACGCTGGGCTTGAGCGACCTGTTCCGGCGCTTCGAGCAGCCGCCGAAATCCTGGTCCTGGTGGGACTACCGCATGGGCGCGTTTCGCCGCGACCACGGTCTGCGCATCGACCTGATGCTGGCGAACGAGGCGCTGGCCGCGCGTTGCAAGGCCTGTTCCATCGACCGTACGCCGCGGGCCTGGGAACGGCCTTCCGATCATGCGCCGGTGACCGCGTCTTTTGACATAGGCTGATGCGCAGGATGTGACCGCGCGCAAGTCCGCGCCATCCGGGCCCTTGGGAGCGCCTGCGCCGGCGTAGACTGCGCCCAGAAATGCCTCCCGAGGGGGCCATAAGCTTCGTGCCCGGTTCCTACCGCCGCAGCGATTTCGACGTCACCGACACGGTGCAGGTGAGCTCCCCGGCCGCCGTGCGCGAGGCCGTGCTCGAGCTTTATTCGGACACCTGGCCCGGCGCGCCGCTGGAACCGCTGCTGCGCGCGCTCGGCGACTTCGAGCAGCTTTTCACCGGCAAGCTGCCGGGCTACATGGGCGTCGACACGGTTTACCACGACCTGCAGCACTCGCAGGACGTGGTGCTCGCGATGGCGCGGCTGATGGCGGGATACGAGAAGAGTCACCCGGACGGACCGCGGATCGGCGCGGAACGCGCCTTGATGGGGATGGTCACGGCGCTGTTCCACGACGCCGGCTACATCCGCGAAACGAGCGAGACCGATATCCCGAACGGGGCGATGTTCACGCGCAATCACGTGACCCGCAGCGCCCGCTACCTGGCGAAATACCTGCCGACGGCGGACCTCGCGGGCTGGGTGCCGGTCGCCACCCGGATCGTCCATTTCACCGGCTACGAGGTGCCGCTCGACCTGCTGCGCGTCGCCGACGCGCGCGACCGGCTGGTCGGCCAGCTCCTCGGCACCGCCGACATGCTCGCGCAGATGGCGGATCGCTGTTATCTGGAGAAGTGCCGCGACCGGCTCTACGCCGAGTTCGTGCTCGGCGATGTCGCGGTGCACCCCGGCGCGGACGGCCTCCAGGTGCTTTACGGCTCCGGCCTCGACCTGCTGAGGCAGACGCCGCAGTTCATTTCGTCCACCATCGAAAACCGCCTCGGCAAGGCATTCGACCACGCCTACCGGCACGTCGAGCCGCTCTACGGCGGCGCCAATCCCTACATGAACGCGATCCGGCAGAACGTCGAGTACCTGCGCGGACTGACGCGCGGCAATCGCTGGCCGATGCTCAGGCGCAATCCGCCGGTTTTCACGATCGAGGCGAACGCCATGGACGGCGTGCGCACGCTCCTGATCGAGCACCTCAAGGAAGTCTGGGGCGCCGAGGACACTGAGGTCAGCGCGAGCTGAGCCGCGCCCAGCGCGAGCGCATCCTGGGCGGCGCGTCGACGCCCCGCACGTAGCGCTCCCGGATCGATTCGAGCCGCGCGAGAATCTCCGATTCGCCCTCGATGCCGTTGCCCGCGATCGCGGCAGCGAGCACCCGCGTCGTCATCGCATCGAGCGCGGGCTGCGCGACCGGCGCATAGCTCAGGTGCCAGGGCTCGGGCTGCACGCCGCGGCCGCGGCGCATATAGGGCCGGTAGAAACCGTAGCGGCGCATGTTCGCGCCGAGCCAGGCGGATAGCGCCGCGAACGGCCCGCCGCGGCGATACTCCTCCACTTCGAGCCGCGGCTCATGGCCGCGCGCCACCACGACGCCGTCCACCACGTCGATGTCGCTGCCCCAGTGATGGCGGCTCGCGCCTGGCAGCGCCGACCACAGCAGGATCGTCTCGATCCGCGCGCCGGGATCGAGCGAGCGCATCGAAACCGGCCGGCCTGCACGGTCGAGTGCCGGCCGCTCGCCGCGGTACTTGGCATTCCAGATCGCGCGCTGGCGGTCGAAATCGCGAAACGACGAGACCGGCGCGAGGTCGAAGCCGGCCTTGGCGGCCGCCTCGCGCAGCGCCAGGAACGGCCGCACGGCCGCCCGGTGGAGAAGGCAGCGGGGCTCAGCCAAATCAACGATATGGCCGCGTTCCCGGCCGGTCAGTTGCATGCGGTTCAAGCGCGGTATGATGATCGCTTCGACTATAAGCCGCCACGGCCTTATGAAAGGGGATAGGCAGAACAGCGGGCTGGCGTTCGCTACCACCGCAGGCGCGGTCGTGGTGTTCGCGCTCGTCACCATCGCGGTCACCGGCTACGCCTCCGGCGCGGCCTCCGGCGTGCTTGCCTGGCTCCTCGGCGGCGTCGCCCTCGTGCTCGCGATCGCGATCGGCGCGGCGCTCAGGTTCCAGTCGCGCATCAAGGCGCCGCTCGCGCAGATGCTGCGCGACGTCGAGCGGCTTTCGAGCGGCGACTGGGCGACGCGCATCGATGCTCCGCTCGGGCGCATCGGCGGCGCGCTCGGCAGCGCCCTCGAGCGGCTGCGAATCAACCTTTCCGACCATGCCGCAACCGGGCGCGCGCTCGACATCATGCTGGACAGCATGAACGACGCCGTGTTCATCACCTCGCCGGACGGGCTGATCAAGCGCGTCAACCTGGCCGCGACCCAGATGCTCGGCTGGTCGCAGAACGAGCTGCTGGGGCGCGAGCTCGCCTACGTGATCTCGGACCAGGACCGGACCACGTTCAACATCGAGCAGGCCGCCAACGAGATGCTCGAGCTGACGATGCGCACCCAGAGCGGCCAGACGATCCCGGTCTCGCTGTCGGGCTCGGTCATGACCGCCGAGGATCCGCGCTTCCAGGGCTGCATCTTCGTCGCCCGCAACATCACCGAGCGCAAGCGCGCCGAGCGGCGCATCCGCTACCTCGCGCGCTACGACACGCTGACCAAGATCCCGAACCGACTCCAGTTCCAGCATTCGCTGCAGCAGGCGATCGCGCGCACGCGGCGCGCCGGCAACGAGCTCGCGCTGATCTACCTGGACCTCGACCGGTTCAAGGAAGTGAACGACACCTTCGGCCATGCCGCCGGCGACCGCGCCCTCGAGATCCTCTCCGAGCGCATGAACCGGAAGCTGCCGCGCGACACCATGCTCGGACGCCTGGCCGGCGATGAATTTGCCCTGTTCGTGGAGAATCTCCCGGCCGAGACCGACAACCGCCCCGCGATCGGCGCCCTCGCCCGCGAGCTGCTGGACGAGCTCGGCCGGCCGTTCCAGCTCGGCCAGCACGAGCTGTACGTCACCGGCAGCATCGGCATCGCACTCTGCCCGCGCGATGCGGACAACGTCGTGGACCTGATCCGCGACGCCGATGCCGCGATGTACTACTCCAAGCAGAACGGCGGCAACAGCCACAGCTTCTTCACGCCGGAGATGAGTGCGGTGGCGGTCGAACGGCTGATGCTGAAAGCCAAGCTGCGGCGCGCGGTCGAGCGCGACGAGCTCGTGATCCTGTACCAGCCCAAGGTGGACCTGCGCGACGGCCGGGTCGTCGGCGGAGAAGCGCTGGTGCGATGGCGCCTCCCCGGTCACGGCGACATCCCGCCGGCCCAGTTCATTCCGCTCGCCGAGGAATCGAACCTGATTCAGGAAATCGGCGAATGGGTCCTGAAGCGCGTCTGCCGCGACTACAGGAGCTGGCAGGACAAGGTTCCGCAGCCCGGCCGAATCTCGATCAATCTTTCGCTCAAGCAGCTTCGCCAGGCCGAATTCCTCACCCGCTATCGCTCGGTGTTCGACGACGCGGGCGTCGCGCCCTCGAGCTTCGAGCTCGAGATCACCGAGACGACGCTGATGACCGAGGCCGGGCGCATGGTGCGGCTTCTCGACGAGCTGCACGCGATGGGCCTGCACCTGTCGATCGACGACTTTGGCACCGGCTACTCGTCGCTGTCGGCGCTGCAGCAGTTCCCGGTCGGCACGCTCAAGATCGACCAGTCCTTCGTGCGCCACGCGACGGTTTCGAAGGAAGACGCGACGCTCGTCCGCACCATCATCGAGATGGGCAAGAACCTCGGCCTCAAGGTCGTCGCGGAAGGCATCGAGTCGCAGCAGCAGCTCGATTTCCTGCGCAGCCGCGACTGCCACTACGGCCAGGGCAAGCTGTTCGGCGAGCCGATGACGGCCTGGGATTTCCTCAAGCTGCTGGTGGCGCAGGCCCGCGGCGAATCCGCCTACGAACCGATGTTCGCGGAGGCCTGATCCGCGCATTCACCGCGCGCCGTTGCCAAGCGCGGCCTCGGCACGCGCCAGCTCGCGGCGCGATGACAGGGTGTGGGGATGTTCGGGCCCGAGCAGGCGTGCCCGCCGCTCCGCCGTGTCCCGGAACAGCGCGCCGGCCTCCTCGAATCGCCGCAAGTCCGCGTACAGCATTCCGAGCATCTGTGCGGCCCACAGGGTCTGCACGTGCTCTTCGCCGAGCACCGCACGGTAGCCGCGCAGTGCGGACTCCAGCGGTTCGATGGCTTCCGGCAGGCGCCCGGCCCTGCGCATCGCGCCGCCCAGGTTCGCCCGCGGGCGCAACGCGGCGACGTGATTCTCGCCGAACCGGTCGACGGCGGCTTCAAGCGCGCTGCGATACAGGACGATCGCCTCATCGGCGCGGCCGCTGGCGCTCAATGCACCACCGAGCATCTCCTGGAATTCCTGGGTCGTTTCATCGCCCGGACCGAGGTTGGCGATTGCCAGCGGCAGGAGTTCCTCGAGCCGCTTCAGCGAAGCGGCGCTGTCGCCCTGCATCCGCTGCACGCCGGCGAGACGCCCATTCGCATGCAGCCAGCTACGCGCGTCACCTTGCAGCGTCACGATCCGCGTGACTTCCGTCAGCAGGTCGCGGGCTTCGTCGAGGCGGCCATCGAAGGTCATCACGTCCGCAAGCTGCAATCGTGCGCGAACGGCCTCCGGATCGTTGCCAGTGCCGTTCCGTCCATGCAGCGACAACGCAGCGGCCAACTGCGATTCGGCGGCGCCGAGTTCGCCGAGGCCAAGATAAGCCTCGCCGAGCGTGAGTCGTATCGTCGCCTCGACGCGCGGCCGGCCGGCGAAGCGGTCGCCGGCGCTGGCGACCGCCGCGTCGAGCATCTCCGCGACCGTCACGTCCCTGCGGTTGGACTCGGCCGGATTCGCGGCCGCGATCATGTCCTTGTTGAGATAGTCGATGACGGATTGCGCGATCTCCGCCTGCTGCTCAGCGCGTGCCGCCGCGCGCGCCGTGGCGCGGGCCTGCCAGGCCGTGGCGGCGAGCGCGCCGAGGATCGCGAGCAGGACGACCAGCGCCGACACGACGCCGGCACGATGACGCCCCACGAACTTGACGCTGCGGTAGCGAAGTGTCGGCGGCCGCGCCGAAACCGGCAGCCCGTCCAGGTGCCGTGCCAGATCGTCGCGCAGGTGGATGGCCGATGAGTACCGGCGTGCGGGGTCCTTGCGCAACGCCATCAGCACCACGTTATCGAGGTCGCCCGTCAAGCGGCGGCGCAGCCGGTCCGTCGTCGTGGACCGGTTCCCGCTCACGTCGCGTGGCAAGCCTGCGGCATCTTGCCGGTCCTCGGGCTGGGTGACGGCGAGGCTCGGGCGCACGGGCTCCTCGCCGCAGATCGCCTGCACCATCGCGGCGACATTGCGGCGATCGCAGGAATAGGGCGATCGGGCGGTCAGCAGGTGGTACAGCAGGTAGCCGAGCTGGTAGACATCGGATGCCGTCGTCAGCGGCTCGCCGCGCACCTGCTCGGGACTCGCATATTCAGGAGTCATCGGATGCTGGGCACTGCGCGTGACCGGGGCCGCGCTGCCGGGATCGAGCAGCTTGGCGATGCCGAAGTCGAGCAGCTTCGGTTCGCCGTCTGGCGTGACCAGGATATTCGACGGCTTGAGGTCGCGATGCACGATCAGGTGACCGTGGGCGTACTGCACCGCGTCAGCGACGCGATTGAAGAGCCTGATGCGCTGCTCCACATCGAGGCGGCGGCTGTCGCAGTACCGGTCGATCGGTTCGCCGTCGACATATTCCATGACGACGTAGGGCTGCCCGTTCCTGGTCGAGCCGCCGTCGATCAGGCGGGCGATGTTCGGGTGTTCGAGCCGCGCAAGGATCCGCCGCTCCTGCGCAAAGCGCGCCGCGAGCGCGTCGAAGTCGCGCGCGACGTCGAGCACCTTGAGCGCGACCGCCTGCTCGAACTGGCCGTCAGCCCGTTCCGCGAGGTAAACCGTCGCCATGCCACCGCGGCCGAGCATCCCCACGACCCGGTAGGCACCGAGTCGCTCGCCGGGCTCGAATGCGAATGCGGCTGAATAGTCGCGGGCCAGGGCTTCCCAGAGCGGCCCGGCTGCGCCGCCGCCGGGTCGCAGCACCGCGTCGTCGACCTCGCACTGCTGCAACATGCGATCGACGGCCCGGCGCAGGTCGGTATCGCGGTCACAGGTTTCGTCCAGGAAGCGTTCGCGCTCGCCGTCGGAAAGCTCGAGCGCGCGCTTCAGCACGGAATCGATCAGGCCCCGGGCGATCTCCGTCATCGAGTCTCCGCAGAATCGCCCCTACCTCCGGGTATATCGGAAATAGCCAGGGATTCACTTCGTCGGGTTGCGCATTTCCTCACGGAGCCAGGCTTTCGCGCGTTTCCAGTCCCGCTGCACCGTGCTCAGCGAGACTTCGAGCGCCTCGGCAGTCTCTTCCTCGGTCATCCCGGTGAAGAAACGGCACTCGACCATGCGGACGAGTCGCTCGTCCAACCGGCCTAATGCCTGCATCGCATCGTCGAGCGCCAGCAGCTGCTGGACCTGGTCGGCGATCGCGATTTCAGCCTCGTCGAGCTGGATGTGCTGTGCACCGCCACCGCGCTTTGCGGCGCCCCGCTCGCGGGCATAGTCGATGATGATGAAGCGCATCGCGCGCGCGGCCAGCGCCAGGAAGTGGGCGCGGTCGGTGGGCGCAGCCTGGGCGCCGTTCACGAGCCTGAGGTAGGCCTCGTTCACCAGGCTCGTGGTATTGAGCGTCGGCGACGAGCCACGCCGCAGCTGCGCGCTGGCGGCGCGCCGCAGATCGTCATAGACGTGAGAGAACGCGCGATCCAACGCCGACCGGTCGCCGGCCCGGTAGGCGGCCAGCAGCTCGGTGACCGGAGCGCTTTCGACAGGCATTTTGTCGCCCTTTTTTGTCCACCAAGTATAGCGGCCGGCGCCGACGGACCGAAACCCGGGCGCCAGAATGAGGCTTATTCCGCTCCGTTTGCGATTCCCTAGACAAGAGTCCCTTCAACGGAGCGCTGCCATGACGACTTTCGACCGAATCTCGACTTTCCGGCTTTCCACCCTGATCGGCGCCGTGCTCGCGGCGGCGATGTCGGGCGCCTGCGGTGGCGGCGGCACCGCCGGACCACCCCCGCCTCCACCACCGCCGCCGCCGCCGCCGCCTACCGCGCCTGAAGACCCGATCATCTATGCGTCAACCCAAGACTCGTCGGTCGGCACCGTCGAGCTGTTCCTGGTGGACCCGGCGACGCCGGGCGAGTCCGTCAAGATCAATGCACCGCTCATCGCCGGCGGGTCCGTGGGCCCATACGCGTTGAGCCCTGACCGTACGCAGGTCGCCTATGTGGCCTATCAGGATTCCATCAGCGAGGCGGACCTGTACCTGGTCGAGCTCGACAATCCCGGCACGGCAACGAAGCTGAATGCCGCCCTTCCGGCCGGCGGAGTCGTCTACGATTTCTTGTTCAGCCCCGGCGGGACGCAGATCGCCTTTGCCGCGGAACAGGACGTTCTCAATCGCGCCGAGCTGTATTCGGTCGACCTCGCGAATCCGGGCACTACAACCAAGGTCAATCCGGACCTCGGCACCGAAAGGGATATCACACCCGGCTTCAGCTTCAGTCCCGATGGCACGAAGATCATGTATGCGGCGGACCAGGACACACAGGACCTGTTCGAGCTGTACCTGGTCGACGTGGCGGCACCGGGCGATTCGACCAAGGTCAATGCGCCGTTTTCCGGCACCACCAATCTGGCGCCCGGTTTCGCATTTAGCCCGGATGGCGCGACGATCGGTTATATGGCGGACCAGGAGACCGACGGCGTACGCGAACTGTACGCCGTCGACGTCGTCAACCCGGGCGTCTCGACGAAACTCAACGCGTCGCTGGTGGCGAATGGCGATCTCTGCACGTTCAGATTCAGCCCGGACTCGACGATGGTGTCCTACTGCGCCGACCAGGAAACCGACGAGACGCTCGAGCTGTACCTGGTCGATCTCGACACGCCGGGTGTGTCCGCGAAGGTCAACCCACCCCTCGTTGCCGGCGGGCAGGTCCAGTCAGGAACCTTCCGCTTCGGTCCCGACAGCGACTTCATCGTGTACCGCGCGGACCAGGACGTCGACGGCGACAACGAGCTCTATCGCGTCGATGTCGCGACACCGGGCACGTCGCAGCAGATCAACGCGCCGCTGGTCGCTGGCGGCGACGTCTCGATCTTCCGCATCAATCCGGACGGCACGGAGCTCGTCTACGTCGCGGACCAGGACACGGAAGGCGTCGCAGAGCTGTACCACGTCGACCTGGCGACTCCCGGCACGTCGAACAAGCTGAACCCGCCGCGCGCCGGCACGGATATCCTGCTGCACGAGATCACGGACGACGGTACGCAGGTCCTGTACGCGGCTGACCAGGACACCCCCGAAATGGGCGAGCTCTACCGCATCGACCTCGACAGCGCCGGCGTGGCGACCAAGATCAACAGCGCCCTGCCGGCGGCGGGTGACGTGCTGCACTTCGCGATCGCACCGCGGGAAATGCCGCCCTGATCGCAGGACAGCGTCGACTGCAATGCCGGACGCGGGCTCTTGCGGGGAATCGGCCCTGGACGAGCCCGCGTTCAGCCCGGTCCAGCCGGCCTCGCCGGACTTGCCGCCAGATCCGCGGCGATCGCCTCGAAGCTCCGCTCCGCAATCTCCCCCGCCGCGCGCGCGAATGCGGCATCGAGCGCCGCGACCACCGCGCTCACGCGGTTCGCGGCGGCGGTCTCCTTCGCCTCGACCGTGAACGAGGCGAGCACCTGCCGGTCGGACAAGCGCCCGAGCGTCACTGCGAAGGCGACCTGGGCCACGGGCGGTTCGCCCGCGGTGTAGTCCGCTTCGAATCGCCGTACCTCGAGCGCCAACGTATGGGTCGTGCTGAAGCGCCCGAAATCGCCCTGCACCGAGCGCAGCCTTCCCGCGTCCTGCAGCGACTCGATCAGGGCGGACTCGATGAGTGCCGGCGTCCTGACCGGCCAGCGCGCACCGGCCAGGTAATCGATCCGAAGTCCCGGCCAGCGCCCGGCGATGCCGGTGCCGTCGAGACCGGGCGCAGTGGGTTCCACCGTCACCAGCAGATCCGCGGCGAGCGATGTGCCGGCCGCCGCCAGCTTCGGCGCGCTGATGCGATAACTGACCGGCGCCGGAGCCTCGTTCTTGAGCGCGCCGAGGCAGCCGCCCAGCAGGCAGCAGGCGACGAATGCGGCGGTCGCGAGCGGGTGTCTCATTGCGGAATCTCCACGCCGGCAGGCGCCTGCCGGTAGATCAGGCGCGAGGGATCGCGCTCGAGGCTTTCGGTCAGGGAGTCAATCGAACGCACGGCCTGGCGGGTTTCGCGCACGAGCTGTTCGAACTCGGCCAGGCCCTGGCCCGCGAACCGGTTGACGCTACCTTCGTTCCTTTCGACCAGGCCGTCGAGGCGCGCGCTCGTGCTGGCGACGTTGTCGGCCACTTCGCGGAGCCGCGCGGCGGCCGCCTTGATGTGTTCGCCGCTGGTGCCCGTCAGCTCATGGAGCGCTTCCGCCGTACCCTGCATCTCGGCCGCTGCGGCGCGCAGCTCGAGGAACATCGCACGCGCCTCGCCGACCGCAATTGGCAGCTCCGACGTCGCCTTCTCCGCGTAGTCAAAGGTCGCGGTGACGGAAGCGATGTTCCGGTCGGACAACATCGCATTGATCCGGTTGAGCGCCTCGCCCGCCTCGGCGACGACATCCGGCAGGCTGCTGACCAGCGCGTCGAACTGCGATTGTTCCGATGGAATCACCGGATACTTGATGCTGGGCACCGGCGGGCGCGGCGTGCTGCCCGGTTCCCGCGGCCGAAGGTCGATGTGCAGCAGGCCCGTGACGCCCTGCAAGCCGAGACGCGCGACCGTGTTCTCCTCGATCGGCGTGTCCTCGGCGATCTCCGCGACCACGCGCACCCGGCCGGCGTGGCGCGGGTCGAGGCCGATACGCGAAACGCGGCCGACCGAGACGCCGAGATAGCGCACGGCGCTGCCTTCGGAGAGCCCTGAGACGCCGCCTTCGAAGTACATCTCGTAGCGCCGGCTGTCGCGCCCGTCGTCCTGGTACCAGAACACGAAGCCGGCGCCGATCGCGAGCACCAGCAGTACGAAGGCCCCGACCGCGACGTATTTTGCTTCACGATCCATCGGTTCCCGCCTGTGTGCGCGCGGCCACGCCACGCTCGCCGTGGAAGTACTCCCGGATCCAGGGATGATCGTGGCGGAGAATCTCTTCGAGCGTCCCGCTGATCATCCGGCCGTCCACGATCACGCCGACCCGGTTGCAGACCCGGAAGATGGTATCGAGATCGTGCGTGATCATCACCACCGTCAGCGCCAGGCCCTGCTGCAGGCTCTGCACCAGGCGGTCGAAGGCGGCTGCGCCGATCGGGTCGAGCCCCGAGGTCGGCTCGTCCAGGAACAGGATCGCCGGGTCGAGCGCCAGCGCCCGCGCCAGCGCGGCGCGCTTGGTCATGCCCCCGGAGAGCTCTGCGGGGTATTTGCCGGCGGCGCTGTCCGGCAGGCCGACCATCCGGATCCTGAAGAGCGCGAGCTCCCGGCGCATCGATGCCTCGATCGCCGTGTGCTCGGCGATCGGCAACTCGACATTCTCGGCCGCGGTCAGCGAGGTGAACAGGGCCCCCCGCTGGAACATGACGCCATAGCGGCGCTTGACGGCGAGAAGCTCCCGCCCCGACCGGCCGGTGACCTCGTTTCCCTCGATGCGCACCGTTCCCCGCTCCGGCCGCTGCAGGCCGAGCAGGGTCCGCAGCAGCACCGACTTGCCGCTGCCCGAGCCGCCGACGATGCCGAACACTTCGCCGCGGCGCACTTCCAGGTCGAGCCCGTCGTGCACAACCTGGGAACCGAAGCGATTGACGACCCCCCGCGCCGAGATCACCGGCTCCATCAGATGTCGAGCTCCAGGAAAAGCACGGCGAACACCGCGTCGGCGAGGATCACGAGGAAGATCGACTGCACCACCGCGACCGTCGTCAGCCGGCCGAGCTCGCGCGACGAGCTTCGCACCTGCATGCCGCGCAGCGTCCCGACCATCGCGATCAGGAAGGCGAACACCGGCGCCTTGATGATGCCGACCCAGAAGGTCGTCTCGCCGATCGCTCCCTGCGCGCGCTCGAGAAACTGGGTGAACGGAATGTCCACGAGGTACCAGGACAGCAGCGCGCCGCCGGCGAGCCCCATCGCGTCCGCGAGCACGGTCAGCGCCGGCAACGCGATCACGAGTCCCAGCACGCGCGGCAGTATCAGCACTTCGACCGGGTCCATGCCGATCGCCGAAAGCGCGTCCACCTCCTCGTTCAGCTTCATGGCGCCGATCTCGGCGGCGAACGCGCTGCCGGAGCGGCCGGCGACGATGATCGCCGTCAGCAGCACGCCGAGCTCGCGGAGCACCGCGACGGTCACGAGATCCACGACGAAGATCTCGCCGCCGAACTTGCGAAGCTGCTGCGCGCCGATGTAGGAGACGATCACGCTGATCAGGAACGCGATCAGCGCGACGATCGGCACCGCGGAAAGCCCGGTCTCGTAGACGTGGCGCACGATGGACGCGGCCCGCAGCCGTCGCAAGCTCGCGAGCGCGCGGCCGAGCCCGGCGGTGACGGCGCCGAGGAAACCGACGAGGTCGAGCGCATCTTCCTTCACGGCCACGGCGCGGCGCCCGATCTCGGTCAGGCCGGCCCGCAGCGCCTCGGGCGCCACTAGAAGAGCACCTTCGTCCGCTTCGCGTTCCGCCAGGGCCCGGTCGATCAGCTCGAGCTGAACGGGTCGCTTGCCGACCCATTCGACGCGATGACCCCTGGCTGCCAGGCGCGACTGCAGTGAGTGCAACAGCCACGCGCCGGTCAGGTCGATCGCTTCGACCCCGCCGGCATCCAGCACGACGCGGCCTGCCGCGTCCGGCGCGATGCCCGCGAGACGCGGCGCGAGCGCGGCCGCTTCGTCGACGGTCCAGCGGCCGCTCAACTGGATGCGGCGGCGGCCGCCTTCGTCCTTTGCCTCGAACTGCAAGGCCTCGCCTCCTGGCCCCCGCGGCCGATGCTAGCAGGGCTGCCATCGGCACGCCGCGTTTGCGTCAGGGCGGCGGCGGCGACAACATGAGCGCAGGGAGACACCGCACCTGGAACACAGCGTTCTCGAAGACGTCCTGCTGCTGCTGACGGCGACGCTCGTGGTCGTCGCCGGGCTGCGCCGCCTGCGCCTGCCGCTGATCGTCGGATTCCTGGTGGTCGGGATGATCGTGGGTCCGCACGCGCTCGGCTGGATTGCGGCGACCGAGACGACGGCCACCCTCGCGGAATTCGGCGTGGTGTTCCTGCTCTTCACCCTCGGCCTTGAATTTTCGCTGCCGCGGCTGCTCGCGACGCGTGGCGAGGTGTTCTGGCTCGGCGGCATCCAGGTGATCGCGACGACCGCCGCCACCGCCGCCATCGCCTGGGCCTTCGGCCTCGCGCTCGAAGTCGCGATTCTGCTCGGCGGCGCGGTCGCGATGTCGTCCACCGCGATCGTGCTGAGGCAGCTCACCGAGCAGGACGAGCTCAATCGCACGCACGGCCGGCTCGCCTTCGGCACGCTCCTGTTCCAGGACCTGGCGATCGTCCCGTTCCTCGCGCTCGCGGGCGTGCTGGCATCGCCGCAGGAGCAACTGGAGTCGGCACAGATCGCCTACGCGGTGCTGAAGGCGGCGGTCGCGCTCGTCATCGTGCTCGCCGCCGGCCGCTGGCTGCTGCGCCCCCTGTTTCACGAGATCGCATCGAGCGGCGCGCCGGAGCTGTTCACCTTCGCGGTGCTGTTCGTCGCGATCGGCTCGGCCTGGGCCACCCACGCCGCGGGCCTCACCTTTGCGCTCGGCGCATTCCTCGCGGGCATGATGCTGGCCGAAACCGAATACCGCTACCAGGTCGAGGCCGGCATCCGGCCGTTCCGCGACACGCTGCTCGGCCTGTTCTTCGTCACGGTCGGCATGCAGCTCGACGTGCCGGGACTGCTGCGCCAGTGGCCGGCGGTGATCGCCCTGCTCGCAGGACTCCTGGTGCTGAAGACGGCGATCATCACGCTGGCGGCGCGGCCGTTCGCGGGTCAGTGGTTCAAGGCGCTGCGCACCGGCATCGTGCTGTCGCAGGGCGGCGAATTCGGCTTCGCACTGCTCGCGCTGCTCCTGCAGAGCCGGCTGATCGGCGCGGAGTTCACCCAGCCGCTGCTGGCCGCGATCACCTTGAGCATGCTGAGCGCGCCGTTCCTGATCCGGCACAACAAGCGCATCGCACGGCTGATGCTGCGCCAGAGCGGGCCGGTGCAGACCGGGCTCACGCGCCTGGACGCCGCCACCCAGGCGCTGGCCGCGCGCGAGCATGTGATCCTCTGCGGCTACGGTCGGGTCGGCCAGAACGTCGCGCGGGTGCTGGAGAGCGAAGGCTTCGAATTCCTGGCCATGGATCTCGATCCGGTGCGCGTGCGCACGGCGCTCGGTGCCGGCGACGCCGTGCTCTACGGCGACGCGGCGGACGAAGGGATGCTCAAGTCCGTGGGTCTGGACCGCGCAAGCGCGGTCGTCGTGACCTTCTCCGACCCGGTACGGTCGCTCGCCATCATCCGGGCAGTGCGGCGGCATAGAAAGGAGCTGCCGCTGCTGGTGCGGGCGATCGACGACACCCACCTCGAGGAGCTGCTGGAAGCCGGCGCCACGGAAGTGGTGCCGGAGACGCTCGAGGCCGCCCTCACGCTGGTCTCGAATGCCCTGCACATGCTGAATGTCCCGCCCTCGCGCGTGATCCGCGCCGTCGGTGACATCCGCCGTCAGCGCTACCAGACGCTGCGCTCGGTGTTCCGGCGGGACGGCGCCGGCGCGACCGACGATTCAGGCATCTTCCGGGAAGAGCTGCACACGGTCGTGCTGCCTCCCGGGGCCTGGTCTATCGGCAGGAGCATCCGCGAGATCCGCGCGCACGGCGCGGAGGTGTCCTTCACCGCGGTGCGGCGCGACGGCATCGTCGGCCGCGACCCCAACCCCGACATGAAGCTGCGCGAAGGCGATGTGGTCGTGCTGTTCGGTACGCCCGAGGCGCAGGAGCATGCCGAAACCGTCTTGCTGGCGGGATGAAAGCGGACATTCCGCCGAACCCGTCGAGGACCGCTCCGACGCAGCGTCAGACCGCCCCAGGGGTCGAAGCGACCGGGCTCTTCGGCTCACGAATTCCGACGATCAGCAGCCACAGGCAGGTGCCGATCTCTCCCAGCGAGGCCGGCGTCCGGACGAAATCCGGGAAGACCGTTGCCGGGTAGCCCGGAAACAGCGCGCCTCCGAAGAAGTCGATCAGGTAACCGAAGCATCCCAGGATCAGCAGGATGCCGAGAACGCGCGGCAGGTAGCCGGACTTGAACACGAGGTATCCGAACGGCAGCAGCCAGAGTCCCCAGAAGATCTTCAAGACGAGGATTCCCTTGCCGTATGCAGCCAGCGACAGCATCGCCTCGGCCTGCAGCTGCTCCGTCGTGAACGCCTGCAGGTAGCCGGCGCCGCTCACGAGCGAGAGCACATGAAGCTGATTGAGCTCGTTGACGAACGCGATGGGCACGCTGACCACGGCGAATGCGACCATGAGAACGGCCGCACCGCTGGCGACAGGACTGAGCAGCTTGTAGAGGACGAGTGGCAGCAGCACGAAAGTCGTGTAGCAGATCAAGCCCGCCACGATGCCGAATCGGAACAGCGGCTCGAATGCGAGAATATTGCTCACCGTTGCCGCCGCATCGCCCCGCACGATGATCTGCGAGGGGACGTAGACGAGACTGACGATGCCGGCCGCCGCGTGGACCAGGTACAGCAAGCCGGCCGTTCTCGCGGTCTTCTGGTTCACGCCCACGGGAACGACAGCGGCCTGCCGGGCCGCTACCTGAAGTCGATGTCGACGCTGCCGGAACCGGTGTCGATGACGCCGCTGCCGCCGCCGCCCTTCGAGCGCACGGTCCAGACGTCGTCCGACTCGCGCACCGTGGCCTCGGGCGCGTTGACGTCGACGTCGCCGCTGCCGGTGTCGATGCGGATGTCGATCGACGGCGGCGGCGACGAGCGCAGAATCACACTGCCGGAGCCGGTATCGATGTCGAGATTCCGCAATGCCGACAGGTCGCCCTCGATCGTGACGCTGCCCGAGCCGGTGTCCGCGTCGATGGACCGGACATCGGAAACGTCGCGGGCGCGGACCGAACCGGAACCGGTATCGGCGGCGAGCGGGCCGCGGAATCCCTCGATGGTCACGCGGCCGGAGCCGGTATCGGCGCTCGCCGAACCCGAACCGCCGCGCACTTCCACCGACCCGGACCCGGTATCCGCCTTGATCTCGCATTCGCAGTCGCTGATCGTCACGGTGCCGCTGCCGGTGTCGGCGACGACCTCGCCGCGGTGGCCCGCCACCTCCACGTCGCCGCTGCCGTTGTCCAGCTCGAGACGGCCTTCCCCGCCGCTCGAGCGCAGATTTCCGCTGGAGCCGTCGAGCACGAGCTCGCCCGAGAATCCCTGCGCGACCGCGTCGCCGAACCTGTTGCTGACATCGAGCTTCGCCCCGGCCGGGCCGCGGATCACGAGGTCGATGCGGACCATGGGCGCTTCATCGCGGTCACGGGTCAGGCGGATCCGCTCGCCGAGATACTCGGTGAAGCTCGAGTGCCACCACCCGGTGGAGCCGCCGGCCCAGTAGATCTTCGGGAAATCCTTGCGCCTCAGCACCACGTCGAAGCGCGAGCCGGCGCCACGGTCGGCGGTGCGGTACTCGATCAGCTTGAGGAGGCGCTCCGCCTCGGCCTGCGAAGCGGCCTCGACGGTCGCGCGCGCCGTCACATGAGTTCCAGGGCCCGCGCCGCGCTCCACGCGGATGTCGCCGACCAGGTTCCGGACCTCGAGACCCTCGACCGATTCGAGTTTGAACTGCCAGGCACGCGTCGCCGTCACGCTCTCGGCGGCGGCCGGGAGGGTTGCCGCGAGCAGCGCGAACGCGACGGTGACGCTGAGAAAAATGTTCATGTCCGACCCTCCGTTGTCCGATCCGCTCATTCAGGAAGTCTCGTCGCGGAAGCGGCGCACCCACATGGCGGCGCCCAGCAGCAGCGCAGCGGCAATCACGCCGAGCCACAGGTCCGGCGAGCTGTAGAAGTCCCTCAGGTTGCCGACCAGGTCGACCTGGGTCAGCTTGGCAACTTCCGAGGCGACCTCGCTGTCCCCGCTCTCGGCAGACACGTCCTGCGAAGGCGAGAGCAATCGATACAGGCCGAACAGGCGCCCGGTGATGAAGTCGCCGACATGTTCCGAGTACAGCACCACCCGCTCCAGCACCCACGCAGCGACCGGGGGCAGCACCGCCCACAGGAATGGCGCCCTGGGCGCCCAGGCGGACGCGAGCATCAGGTAGGCGATGATCGGCGCGTACCAGACGATCGCGGTCAGGCACCACAGCACGGTGATCATGATGCCGCCCAGGATCGCCTGCGGATCCCACATCACGCTGCCGGACATGCCGCTCATGGCGAGCTTTGCCGAGCCGCCGGAGGCGACCACGAGCTGCGCGAGCACGGCCGCTGCCAGGGCCACCAGCGGGATCACGACGGCTGCCACGGTGAACTTGGACAGCACGGTCTCGGCGTCCGACAGCGGCAGCGACTTCCAGAACAGAACGCTGCGGTCGCGCCGGTCCGCATACAGGGAATCGAGCGCATAGAAGAAAGCCACGAAGCCCATCACCATGTCGATGACGAGCGCCAGGCCCGCATAGACGATCACGAGCAGCTTGACCTGCACCTCGTGCGGGAATTCCCCGAACACCGTCGAATCGCCGATTGCGCCGATCGGCCCCAGGTGCATGTTGCCGGTCACGACCAGCAGCGCAAGGCACGCGATGACGATCGCCGGCGCGACCCAGATCGCCTTGTTCTCCCAGATCTCGCGGCGCATGAGCCAGACAAAGCGATTCATTGCCGTGCTCCCTGTATCACCGCGACGAACAGGTCTGCGACCGAGGGCACGCCGACCTCGCCCAGGCGGCCGAGCTCGGCCCGGTCCGCGCCGCGGAACAGCATGTGCGTGCGGCCCAGACCCTGGCGCTCGGCGATCGGCTTGTGGGTCCGCGCGGCAGCCATGTGTTCCGGGCGCACGGCGACCTGCGCGTAGCTTTCCTGCACCTCGTCCATCGCGGCGTCGAGCACGATGCGGCCGCGGTCGATGAACAGGAGGTCGGTCAGGATGTGCTCGATCTCCTCCACCTGGTGCGTGGTCACGAGGATGGTGCGCTGTTCGTCGAAGTATTCGTTCAGGAGCGTCTCGTAGAACTGCTTGCGCATCAGGATGTCGAGGCCGAGCGTCGGCTCGTCGAGCACCAGGAGCTTCGCGTCGATCGCCATGACGAGCGCGAGGTGAAGCTGCGTCACCATGCCCTTGGAAAGCTCCTTGACGCGGCGGTCCTGCCTGACGTCGCTGCGCGCCAGGAATTGCCCGCAGACCTCGCGCCGGAACCGCGGATGCGTGGCGGCGACGAAGTCGATGAGCTGGCGCACGCGGATCCAGCGCGGCAGCACGGCGACGTCGGCGATGAAGCAGACGTCCTGCATCAGCCGGTGGCGCTGCCGATAAGGATCGAGGTCGAGCACGGAAAGCTGGCCTTCGAAGCGGGTCAGGCCCAGCAGGGCCTTGAGCGCGGTGGTCTTGCCGGCGCCGTTCGGGCCGATCAGGCCGACGATGCGCCCGGACGGGACACGGAACGACACGTCATCGAGTGCGCGGGTCGCGCCGAAGCTCTTGCCGAGCCCCTGCGCCACGATCAGATCAGTCACGCTCGTCTCCCTCGGCTGGCTCGTCGCCGCCGCTCTGCACGGATTTCAGGCTCGGGGCAGGTTCGGGTGGAAGCTTGTCGAGCGCGTCGAGGAGTTCCTTGGGCTCGAAGCCCAGTCGCTGGATACGGCCCGCGATCTTGGGCCACTCCTCCTCCAGGAAATGCTGGCGCTCGTCCTTCAGGAGCGCGCGGCGCGCGCCTTCGGTCACGAACATGCCGCGGCCACGCCGCTTCTCGACCAGCTGCTCGTCCACCAGCTGCTGGTAGCCCTTGAGCACGGTCAACGGGTTCAGCCGATACTCGGCCGCGACGCTCCTGACCGACGGCAGCGGGTCGCCGTCGTTCAGGATGCCTTCCAGGATCATCGCCACCACGCGGTCGCGCAGTTGGCGATAGATCGGCAGGCTGTCGTTCCAGTTGGTGTCCATGCTCGAATTCAAGTGAGGTAGCCCGCTACCGGACTACTTTAGCAGAGCACCTTCGGCGCCTGCGTTCAGTGCCGAACGCTGGCCGGCGCGCTGCTGCGCGACCATGGCGCTGACACGCTTGGCGACCACGACGACTTCCGGCAATGCGGTCGTCGCCGCGAACTGCGCGCTCGGACGCGCCTCGCGCTTGGCGACCACGATCACTTCCGGGAGCGTCACCGATGCGATCTCGGCCTCGTTGACGAGCGTCAGCTCGCCGACTTCCACGGTGCCCGCCGGGGCCGCCGCAATGTGGGCCTGGTCCAGCACCAGGGCGCCTGCCGACACGATCGCGACCGCGACCAATGCGCTGAAACCTTTCCGAGTGCTCTCTGCAACCTGCGTGAACATGACCTTCTCCTTTCCAACCCGATGTACTGATGTGCTCATCTGGTGTTGTAGTTAACTATAACACTGAATCGATTGCAAGAGGTTTTTAAGAGGAAAATGCAAATGGTCAGATACTGCAGGTAAAACAATGGGTTATGCCAGGAGAATGGCGGATTCTTGAGCCGTTTCGGCCGTGCCCTGCCTTCCCGCCGCGGTTTTTTGCGCCGGATATAGAACACCCGGAGCGCTCCGGCAGCGTTCAAGAAAGAGCCGGCAGGGCCATCAGCGGTAGAGTGGCCGGCGATGAACGCGGGGGATGCCGACGCGCAATTGATGCTGCGCTATGCCGCTGGCGATGCCGGTGCATTCGACGAGCTGTATGCGCGCCATCGCAGCCCCCTGTGGCGCTACATCCGGCGCTCGGTGGGCGATGCGGCGGCGACCGACGACGTCTTCCAGGAATGCTGGTCGAACGTCATTGCGAGCCGCGAGCGTTACCGTCCGGCGGCACGCTTTGCGACCTGGCTGTATCGGATCGCGCACAACTGCTGCATGGATCACTGGCGCCGGAGCGGGCGCCGCGCGCGACGCGAGACGGCGGATGACGACGCTGTCGAGGGCGCGGCCGACGAGCGCTCGGCCGGGCCGTTCGAAGCGCTGCAGCAAGCCGAAGCGGGCGAGCGGCTGGTTGCTGCGCTCGGGCTACTGCCCGAGGAGCAGCGCGCGACCTTCCTGCTGTACGTGGAGGGCGGACTGTCGGTCGCGGAGATCGGCGAGGTCACCGGCGTCAATCCGGAAACCGCCAAGAGCCGACTGCGCTATGCAGTCGCACGATTGAAGGAATCGCTGGGCGCCGATGCGCCGGCGGATTGAGGACATGGAAGAGAAAGACGACTTGCCGATTGCACGCGACCCTTGGCGGAAGCTGCTGCTGCGTGGGGCGGATGCACCGCCCGAGACGACCGATGCACGCATCCGCGCCGCGGCGCGGCGGCCACTCGTGAAGCGTCCGGCGCGCTGGTGGCTGCCGGCTTCGCTGGCGGCGAGCTTCTTGCTGGCATTCATGCTGGTGCAGTCGCAGCTCGGCGAGAAGTCCGCGCCCGCCCTCGTGACCGAATACGACGTCGCGGTGCCGGAATCCAGCGATGCGCGCGAAGCGGCGGTTCGGGACCAGGTCACCTTGGACAGCGCGCCTGCGCCGGACGACCGCGCGCCGCCTGATGTGGCCCAGAAGCAGCCTGAGTCACCGCCGCCGCCGGCAACCGCAGGCCGCGCCGCATCGCGCGCGGAGCCGCCAGCCATCGAGCCGCAGGTCACGCGGCGCGCCGAGGCACCGGCAACGGCGACCTCGGCAGGTCCGCAGTCGCCGGCAGCGGCACCGCCGGAGATCGAGCGTGCCGTGGGGCAGAAATCCAGGGTCGCGGGCACAGACGCCGACGAACCAGCGGCGCTCGACGAGGATCCGGAAGAGATCGTGGTGCCATCCGGGAGAAGGCGATTGTCGTCAGAGACGATGGAAGTCACGGTCACGAAGTATGCCTCGCCGGAGGTCTGGTACGCCGCGATTGAGGCCCTGCGCGCCGAAGGCCGGATCGAGGAAGCGGAACGCGAACTCGAAAGGCTGGAGAAGGCCCATCCCGGCTGGCTCGAAAAGAATCATCCAGCGGACCGCTGACCGTCGAACTCCGCGCCGACATCACTCGTCTTCGAGGCGGCGCCGGCCCTCCCGCAGTTCGCGCCGCTGTTTCTGGTCGAGCTTGGGATAGCGCGGATCGATGCGCTCGAGGGTCGCGACCAGGATGCGTGCGACGGCGACACGCATATAGGCCTTGTCGTCCGCGGGTATGGCATACCAGGGCGCCCACTTGCGCGAGGTCTCGCGCAGCATCGCCTCGTAGGCCGCCTGGAAGTGGTCCCAGCGCTGCCGGTCGTCGAGGTCGCCGAGCCGGAATTTCCAGTTCTTGTCGCTCTCCTCGATGCGATCGAAGAACCGCTTCTTCTGCTCCTTGCGCGATACGTTGAGCCAGAACTTGACGGTCGTCGTGCCGTTGCGCGCAAGGTGGCGCTCGAAGTCGCGGATCGACTCGAAGCGCGGCTCCCAGATCCGCTTCGGATCGGCATCCGGCAGGCGCTGGGCAGCCAGCCATTCCGGGTGCACTCGCACGACCAGCACTTCCTCGTAGTGACTGCGGTTGAAGACGCCGATCCTGCCGCGCTCCGGCAGGCGCGCCACGACGCGCGCCAGGAAGTCGTGGCGCAATTCCAGCTCGCTCGGGCGGCCGAAGGCGTGCACGCGGAATCCGGCCGGATTGACGCCGGAAAACACCTTGCGGATGGTGCTGTCCTTGCCCGCAGCATCCATGGCCTGGAATACCGCCAGCAGCGCGTGGCGCCCGTCGGCAAACAGCCGCTGCTGCAGTTGGTCGAGTTGCTCCACGAGGTCCACGAGTTCCGACTCGAGCGCTTTCTTCGACGGCGTGCCTGGCGGCGGAGCGGTGTCGAAGTCGCCGATCGAAAATCTCCCGTCGAACGGCACGCGGTGACGCCCGGGGAATCCCGGCTCCGGGCTCATGACCGGCCTCCGTCGAGCCGCACGAAAAACCACAGGGCTGCGCCGGCGAGCGCGAATGCCGAGCCGCTGGCGAATGTCGGCAGCCAGCCCGCGTGATCGACCATGAATCCGATCAGTGGCGCGAGAAAGCCGGGCGCGTTGCCGCCGAAATTCAGCATGCCGGTCGCGCTCGCCGTGTGCGGGCCCGCCACGTAGGTGGTTGCGGACCAGAACGCGCCATCGGTGAACTGCGCGAAGCCGAAGCAGAGCGACAGCAGGCCGACCGCGACATAGGGGTCGGGCGCGAACGCGCCCGCGACCAGGAAGATCGCGACCAGCACCAGGCCGCCAGCCGCGACCAGCCGGCAACCCCAGCGCGGCCCGATGCGCCGGCACAGCCGGTCGCAGAGCCAGCCACCCGCGAGCGCGAGTGCTGCGCCCGTCGCGAACGGCAGCATGTACAGCAGTCCGCCCTCGAGCATCGAAAACCCGCGCGACTCGACCAGGTAGGTGAAAAGCCACTGCGCGAACATGTAGAAGACGAAGTTCATGCAGAAATACGCGGCCGCGAGCAGCAGCACGTCGCGCTGGAACATCGCTTTGCGAACGGCGCCGGGAACGGAGCGCAGCATCGCCGCCCGTTCACGATCGATGTATGCGAGTTCCTCGCCCGTCATGGCGCGATGGTCGGCGGGCTGATCGCGCGAATACCAGTACCACCACAGCCCCATCAGGACGCCGATCGGCGCGAGCGCATAGAACGATTCACGCCAGCCGTAGTGCACGATCAGCGAGGTCACGATCGGGCCGATCAACGCCTGTCCGACGGCCAGACCCGAACTGCTCACGGCATTCGGCAGCGCCCACCGTCCCGGCGGAAACCAGCTCTCGATGGAACCCGCGAGCGTCGTGAAGGTCGGCGCATGCGCAGCGCCCGTCAGCAGGCGGACCGCGACCAGCGCGACCATCGCGCCGGCGGCGGAGGCGGTCATCAGCGAGGGCGCGAATCCCGTGAGCCAGGTCAGGAGGCCCCAGCAGATCGCGATGATCGTGAGCGCACGCCGCGGCCCGAAGCGCTCGCCGAACAGGCCGCCCGGGATCTGCAGCAGCGTGTAGGTCAGGTTGAAGCTGCCGAGAATCCAGCCGATTTCGCTGCTGGTGAAGCCAAATTCCTCGCGGATGCTGGGCACCGCGACCGAGATGTTGTTGCGCAGCAGGTAGTTGACGACGCTCAGCAGGAACAGCAGCCCCAGTATCCGCAGGCGCACCGGCACGGCAGGCCGGCTCATGCGCCGGCTCCCGCGCGCAGTGCGCGGTCGCGTTTCAGATCGTCGAGGATCCGTCGTGCTGCGTTGAACCCGGGCGCGCCGGTCACGCCGCCGCCCGGATGCGTTCCGGCTCCGCAGAGATAGAGCGCGCGCACCGGCGTCGCGTAACGCGCATGGCCCGGCAGCGGCCGCATGAAGAAGAGCTGGTCAGGCCGCAAGTCGCCGTGGAAGATGTTGCCCTCGGTGATGCCAAAGACGTCCTCGAGGTCCTGCGGTGTATAGAGGCGGCTCGCGACCAGAGAGCGCTCGACCGCCGGCACGAAGCGCGCGATCTGGCGCAGGAGCTGGCGCTCGAGCCGCTCGCGCTCGAGACTCCAGTCCGAGCCTGCGAGCCGGTACGGCAGGTATTGCACGAAACAGGTCATCGCATGGCGGCCGCGCGGCGCGAGCGAATCGTCGACCAGCGACGGCACCAGGCAGTCGATCCAGAGTTCCTCGGCGATGTGCCCGCGGCGGGCCTCGCCGTAGCAGTCCTGCGCCCCCGCGAGCCAGGGCGCGAGCGTGAACTGCGCGCGCTGCAGCGCGTCCGCCGACGGATCGCCGCCCTCGAGCCGCGGCTCCTCCGACAGCACGAGATTGAGCTTCCCGCACGGCCCGTCCATCTTGATGCCGCGCACGGCGGCCAGGAATTCCGGCGCGAGGGACGCTGCCGGCACCAGCGACAGGAAGGTCCGGCGTGGATCGGCATTCGATACGACCAGGCGCGCGTCGAGCTCTCCGCCGTCCTCCAGCACGACGCCGTCCGCGCAGCCGTCGCGGATGCGGATCTGCGCGACTGGCGACGCCGTGCGCAATTCGACGCCCGCGGCGGCGCAGGCCACGGCCATCGCCTGCGTAATCGCGCCCATGCCGCCCATCACGTGGCCGACGAATCCCTGCTTCGCTTCGGCGCCGCCGCCCAGCAGATGGAACAGCAGCCCGAACAGCGTGCCCGGGTCGTAGGGCCCGCCGTGCTTGCCATAGAGGCTGTTCGAAAGTACCAGTGACTTGAGCTGCGGCGATTCGAGCGATCGGTCGAGGAATTCGCCGAGGCTGCCGGTCGAGAACGCGACCAGGTCCGAAATCTCGCGCCCGCGCATGCCGCGGAACTTGAGCGCGAAGCGGAGCAGTTCGACGATGCCCGCGATCCCTTCCTTCTGCAGGTCCGGCGGGATCTGCATGAAAAGCGGCTCGAGATGGCGCGCGAGCCGGGCGAGGCCCTGCTCGAGCGCCAGAAAGCGCTCGCAGTCGGCGGGGGCAAATCGCTGCAGCACCACGCGCATGCGCGCGGCATCGCTCCACCACGGCAGCACGACGCCGTCGGGCGTCACCGCCTGCACGGTGGGGTTCGCCGCGACCATGCGCAGCCCGTGGCGGCCGAGCTCGAGGTCGCGGATGACTTCGGGACGCAGCATGCTCGCCATGTAGGAGGCGGTGGAAACCCGGCAACCCGGTGCATTCTCCGGGTCGATCTCCTCGGTGACGCAGCAGCCGCCGAGAATTTCGCGCCGCTCCAGCACCAAGGTCGAGAGGCCGGCGCGCGCGAGATAGAACGCCGCCGTCAGGCCGTTGTGTCCGCCGCCGATCACGACAGCGTCGTAGCGCTTCGTGGTCACGGGGTGCCGGTCAGTCCGCGCGGATTCCGGCCAGGTCGCCGAGCTGCCGCTCGAGATAGCGGCGGATGTCCATGCTCGGATCTTCCATCGGCGCGTAATACGCGCCGCGGAACCCGCGCGAGCGAATGCCGGTCTGCACGCCCTCGCAGACACGCCAGTCCTGGCGGTTCACGAGGTCCCAGAATTCCACGACATCGGACGGATCGAAGCCCGGCTTCGCCACCTCCGGCTCATGGAACAGGAATTCGCAGGCGATACGCGTCCGGTCCGGGCCCATCGGCCAGAGCGTGAAGGCCGCGATGTGCTCAGCCGCCGCGGACAGCAACAGGTTCGGATAGACGATCTCGCCCTTATGATGGGTGCGCTCGGAATCGGAGAGACCCGGGAATGGCGCGCGCGACGAGGTGCCGGAAGCCGTGAAGGTCCAGGCGCCCGGCCGATGCGGAATGCCGTCCTCCCAGGCGAGGCCGGCGCCGCCCTGCTCGCGGAAGGCCGGCACCAGCGCGCACAGCTCCGGATGCACCGGCCCGCAGTGGTAGCACTCATTGTAGTTTTCCATCAGCACTTTCCAGTTCGCCGCGACGTCATAGACGAGTTGCGCGCCGCGGCGCATGTCGGCGAACGGATAGCGCCCGAGCATGCGCTTCACCTTGACGAGCTGGTCCTCGAACGGCGGCGGGTCGTCCGCGGAGAGATTGAGGAAGACGAATCCGCCCCAGGTCTCGAGCGCGACCGGCACGAGCGAAAAATCTTCCTTGGGGCAGGTGGCGTCGAACTGCACGAAAGGCGCGGCGCGCAGGCTGCCGTCGAGGTTGTAGCTCCAGGCATGGTACGGGCAGACGATGGCGCCGCTGGCCCGGCCGGAATTGCGCGCCATGGCGTCGGCGGCATCGGGCAGGGGCCGCTCGCGGATCAGCTGGCTGCCGCGATGACGGCAGACGTTATAGAAGGCCGACAGCGAATCGTCGCGTCCGCGCAGCACGATCACGCTCTCGCCCGCGACCTCAACGACGAGCACGTCGCCGCGCACCGGCAGCTGTTCCGTGCGGCCGGCGGCGAACCACTGGCGATGGAAGATCTTCGCGGCCTCCAGCCGGAAGATCTCCGGACTCGCATAGAAGTGCGGCGGCAATGCCTGCTTCATCTCGGAAGCCCGCACCCCGTGATCCTCAGCGCTCATTCATGCCCCTGCTCATATCGCGGGACCCGGCCGGATCGGCGAGCCGTCGAAGAAGCGGCCGATCCGGAAGCCCGCCGCCGCGGCCGCATCCGCCCGGTCCGTGACCAGGTCCGCGACCAGTCTACCGGCGCCGGGGCCGATGCCGTAGCCATGGCCGCTGAAACCGGTCGCGATCACTAATCCGCCGATGCCTTTCACGGGGGAGATGATCGGCAGCACGTCGGGCGAAGCCTCGATCATGCCGCCCCAGGTCTCGACGAAGGGCGCGCCGGCGATGGCCGGATGCCAGCGCTGCAGTTGTTTGCGCATCTGCCCGAGCACGCGCGCCTCGGGCTTCGGGTCAAGCACGCGCTCGCGCTCGAAGGGCGACACGGCATCGAGCGTCCAGCGGGACGGCGTCGCGAGCGCGTGGAAGAAGTCGCTCCCGAAGGACACGCGTAGTGACTCGTGCCCCTGGCAAAATGCCGGAAGGTACTTCACCGCGTAGCGAAAGCTCGCCGGCACCAGCGAATGCAGTGACGAGCCGCCATGGGCAACCGTATAGCCGCCATCCGCGCGGCGCCGGATCGCGATCGAAGGCGACCAGGCCTGGCCCTCTAGCACTGGCGGCGCGGGCGCCGTGCGCGCCACCGTGCCGAGCACCGGAAGCTGGGGCACAGGAATGCCGAGCGAGCCACAGAACAGGCGTGTCCAGACGCCCGCCGCGCAGACGACGCTGTTCACTGCAACCCTGCCGTGCTCCGTCACGACCGCCGATACGCGGCCCGAAGCCGTCTTGATTCCCCGCACGGCTGCATGCGTCAGGATCCTCGCGCCGGCGCGCGCCGCACCACGCGCGATCGCGGGAGTCGCGCGCGAGGGCTCCGCGCGCGCATCGCTCGCGGTATAGAGCGCGCCGGCCCAACTTTCGCCCGCGGCCAGCACGTCATCCAGTTCCCGGCCGGTGAGCAGGCGCGTATCGAGCGCGTGCTCGCGCGCGACCGCGAGCCAGTCCGCGAGCTTCTCGAGCTGGGCCGCGTCCTCGGCCAGATACAGCGTGCCACCCTGGTGGAAGCCGATGTCCTCGCCGAGCTCCCGCGGCAATTGCTGCCACAGCCGGAGACTCTGCATCATGAGCGGCAACTCGACCGGCGAGCGGCCCTGCTGTCGGACCCAGCCCCAGTTGCGGCCGGACTGCTCGCCGGCCACGCGGCCCTTGTCGAATAGCGCGACGGAAACGCCATTCTTCGCGAGGTAATACGCGGTCGCGCAACCGACGATGCCGCCGCCGATGATCGCGACTTCGGCCGACTGCGGCAGCGGATTGTCCGCCGGAGACCAGGCGAATCCGTCTGCGGCAGTGCGTACGACCTGCGGTTCTCCCCCCATCCGGGCATGCTAGCGAAAATGCCGCGCTCCGCGCCCCATCCTGAACGAATCGCCTGGCTGGTGCTGGCGCTGATCGCGCTCGCCAACTTCGGCAATTTTTATGTCTATGACTCGATCGGGCCGGTCGCCGACCTGCTGCAACGGCAACGCGGCTTCAGCGACACGCAGATCGGCCTCCTGAACGCGATCTACAGCCTGCCGAATGTCGTCCTGCTGCTGGTCGGCGGAATGCTGGTGGATCGGCTCGGCGCCGCCCGCATGATGCTGTGGACTGCGGCCCTGTGCTTTGCGGGCGCCTTCCTGACGGCCGCCAGCCCCGGCTTCGACGGCATGGCGACCGGCCGGCTCCTGTTCGGCATCGGCGCCGAGACTTTCAACATCTGCACGCTCGCCGCGATCGTGAAGTACTTTCCGGGACGGCATCTCGCCTTCGCCATGGGCCTCTCCATCGCCTTCGGCCGGGCCGGAGCCTTTGCCGTGGATCTGTCACCGACCTGGATCGCGGACGCCTATGCCGCCGGCTGGCAGCCGCCACTTTCGGTCGCCGCCGTGTTCGCCGGCGTCTCGCTCGCCATGGCGGCGAGCTATCGCTGGCTCGATCGCGGCCAGCCCGGCGGCATCGGGCCTGCAAAGGCGGCGACGTCCGCGATCGCGCGCGACGGCTACCGCTTCGAAGCGGCTTACTGGTACCTGCTCGCGCTCTGCGCGTTGTGGTACGCGGTGATCTTTGCGTTTCGCAGCACGTTCTCGATCAAGTATTTCCAGCACGTCCACGGGCTCGACCTGGCCGCGGCGGGCGCGATCAACGGTTACGTGTTCCTCGCGGCCCTGTTCGCCACGCCGTTCTTCGGCTGGCTCTGCGACCGTCTCCGCCGCTATGCGCCGCTCCTGGCATTCGGCGCTCTGCTGCTGCCTTGCGCGATCGCGACCATGGCCATTGCCGGATGGTCGCCCTGGATCGGCACGGTGCTGATCGGCGTCAGCTTCTCGCTGGTGCCCGCCGTGATGTGGCCGCTCGTCGCGCGCCTCGTGCCGCAGGAGCGGCTCGGCACCGCGCTCGCGATCATGTGGATCGCGCTCAATGCCGCCATCGCCGGCGCCAACCTCGTCGCCGGCATGCTGAACGACGCCTTCGGCGCCGGCCCGCAGAATCCCGCGGGCTATCGGCCGATGATGCTGTTTTTCCTGATCTCCGGCGCACTCGGTGCCGGCTTCGCGCTGGCCTTGTGGGCAAGCGCCGGCAGGCCGCGTCACGAAGCGGCGATGCGCGCCGGATAGCGCGCCTGCGCTGCTAAACTACAGCGCCCACAGCCCAGGCCTGCTCATGAAGATGAAGAAACCGGTCACCGTCACCATCACCGGCGCCGCGGGCCAGATCGGCTACGCGCTCGCTTTCCGCGTCGCCGCCGGCGAGATGCTCGGGGCCGACCAGCCGATCAACCTGCAGCTCCTCGAGATCACGCCGGCCCTGCCATCGCTCGCCGGCGTTGTCATGGAGCTCTCCGATTGCGCCTTTGCGACGCTCAACCGCGTGACGGCGACCGACGAGGCGAACGCGGCTTTCAAGGACTGCGATTACGCGATGCTGGTCGGCGCGCGGCCGCGCGGCCCCGGCATGGAGCGCAAGGACCTGCTGCTCGCCAATGCGCAGATCTTCTCCGCCCAGGGCCGCGCCATGAACGAGGCCGCGAGCCGGGGCCTGCGGGTGCTCGTGGTCGGCAATCCCGCCAACACCAACGCGCTGATCGCCGCCGCGAACGCGCCGGACCTGGAACGGCGGAACTTCACGGCGATGATGCGGCTCGACCACAACCGCGCGCTCGGGCAGCTTGCCGGCAAGACCGGCGAGCGCACGACCGCCATCCGTCGCATGATCGTCTGGGGCAACCACAGCGCGACGCAGTTTCCGGACATCGCGCATTGCACCGTCGCCGGCAAGCCGGCGAAATCGCTGGTCGAGCAGAAATGGTACCGCGAGGAATTCATCCCGACGGTGCAGCAGCGCGGAGCGGCCGTGATCAAGGCGCGCGGCTCTTCTTCCGCGGCCTCGGCCGCCTCGGCGGCGATCGATCACATGCGCGACTGGGCGCGCGGCACGGCCGACGACGACTGGGTCAGCATGGCGGTGCCTGCCGACGGCAGCTATGGCATCGACGAGGGCGTGATCTACTCGTACCCGGTCACCTGCAAGGGCGGCGACTACGCCATCGTGCAGGGTCTCGCCGTGGACGAATTCAGCCGCGGCCGCATGGACGCCACCCGCCGGGAATTGCTCGAGGAGCGTGAAGGCGTAGGGGACCTGATTTGAGGAGCGGACACATGTCGATTCGAATTCACGTTGCGGCGGCGGGACTGATCGCGATGGCAATCGCCGTTCCGGCCAGCGCGCAGGAGAAGACCCAGAAACCGCCGCTGCACGGATCGCACTGGATGGCGATCACCGGCAAGCCGCTCGCCGCCACCGCGGGGGCGCGCATGTTCGAGCAGGGCGGCAACGCGGTCGACGCCGCCTGCGCGATGCTCGCCGCCACCTCGACCATGTGGGACGTGCTGTCCTGGGGCGGCGAGACCCAGGCGCTCATCTACAACCCGAAGACGCGCAAGGTCGTCGCGATCAACGGCCTGGGCGTCGCACCCTCCGGCGCGACCGCGGATTTCTATCGCGGCAAGGGCTTCAAGTACCCGCCGGAGGACGGCCCGCTCGCCGCGGTCACGCCGGGCACCCCCGGCGCGCTCATCACGATGCTCGCCGAGTTCGGCAAGCTCTCGCTGGCCGAAGTCCTCGCGCCCGCGATTTCGCTGGCCGACGGCTATCCGATCGATGGCGAGACGGCAGACCGCATCGAGGGGGAAAAGAAAACGATCGGCCAATGGTCTTATTCGAAAGCCGTGATGCTGCCGCATGCAGGCGCGGCGCGCGAGGCGCCGCGGGCCGGCGAAATCTTCCGCCAGTCAGATCTCGCGGCGACGCTCAGGAAGCTTGTCGCAGCGGAAAAGCAGGCGCTCGCCGCCGGCAAGTCGCGGAAGGAGGCGCTGCAGGCGGCCTACGACCGCTTCTACCGCGGCGACATCGCGGACGAATTCGTGCGCGGAGCGAAGGAACAGGGCGGTTTGATAACGAAGAATGACCTCGACCGCTGGCAGGTCAAGCTGGAAGAACCGCAGCGGACCACTTACCGCGGCATCGACGTCTACAAGCTCGACCGCTGGGTGCAGGGCCCGGTCATGCTCCAGTCGCTCAACATTCTCGAGCAGCTCGACCTGAAGGCGATGGGCTACAACAGCGCGAGCTACATCCACACCGTCTATCAGGCGATGAGCCTCGCCTTTGCGGATCGCGACTTCTATTACGGTGACCCCTATTTCCCGCCCGAGGAGCCGATCAAGGGGCTCCTGTCGAAGGCCTATGCGAAAGAGCGGGCGGCGCTCATCCAGAAAGTTCGCAATGACGCGACGATCGGTCCCGGCGATCCCTACCCGCACCAGGGCGGGACGAATCCGTATCTCGAGACGCTCGAGAAGCGCAGGACAGCTGCGCTCGCCCCCTTCGACCCGGAGCACTTCGCCGCCGCGACCGATCCGGACACCGGCTCGTTCCGCCGCGGAACCACGAGCGTCGTCGCCGCCGACGCCGAAGGCTGGCTGGTTTCGATGACGCCTTCGGGCGGCTGGGTGCCGGCGGTGATCGCCGGCAAGACCGGCATCGGCATGAGCCAGCGCGGGCAGTCCTTCGTGCTCGATCCCGCCGAGAACCCGTTCAATGTGATCGAGCCCGGCAAGCGCCCGCGCGCGACCCTCACGCCGTCGCTGGCGTTCAGGGACGGCAAGCCCTGGCTCGCCTTCGCGGTCCAGGGCGGCGACACCCAGGACCAGAACCTGCTGCAGTTCTTCCTCAACATCGTCGAGTTCGGCATGACACCGCAGCAGGCCGCGGAAGCGCCGAACTTCACCAGCTGGCAGATGCACGATTCCTTCGGGATGCACGAGATCTTCCCGGGACGGCTGACACTCAACGACGCAGTACCCGACTGGGTGCGCCGTGACCTCAAGTCACGCGACTACGAGCTCGAGTTCCAGTCGCGCACCTCCGGGCCGATCAACGCGATCCTGCTCGACCACGAGCAGGGCACGATGTGGGGCGGCTCCAGCAACCATGGCGAGGATTACGGCATCGCTTGGTAATTGGGCGTAGGATGCGCGTCAAGTCCGCCCCGGGGGGGCGGGCATAAAAACGCACCTAGGGGGAATCTGATGAAGACCAAGACAATCGGCCTGCTGGCCGCGGGCTGCCTGTGCGCGTCCGCCGCCGTCGCGCAGAAGCACTGGACCGAGGGCGCGGTTTGGGAATGCAGCGCCTATCGCACCAACCCGGGAATGTACGACACGTACCTGGAGTACATCCGCGCTCACTCGGAGGTGATCAACGCCGAGGCGAAGAAGCAGGGCCTGATCCTCGACTACAAGACCTTCGTGAAGGCCCCGAGCGGCCCGGACGACCACGACGTGCTGTTCTGCACGCTGTACGAGAGCTATGCGAAGGCGCTCGACTTCAACCAGGGTGACGACGACAAGTTCGAGGCGATCGCCGCCGCGCACTGGGCGACCGAAGACGAGGACAAGCAGGCCGAGATGTCGAAGCCGCGACTCGAGATGCGCAAGTACCTCGGCACGAGCTACGACCGTGAAGTGACCTTGCGGCCCGCCGGGAAATAACCCGCTCTGCCGTTGACGGCGAAAGCCGGCGACCGCGCCGGCTTTCGTTTTTTCAGTTGGCGGCTTTCTGCTGCGCCGCGATCGCCTCGAGTCCGGCGACGTCGACGCCCGCGCCGACCGCGGCCCTGAGTTCGTCGATCCCCGAAGCAGCGCCTTCGACCTCGATCGCGAAGCGCTGGCCGACGATCAGTCCGTATTCGCCGCTGCCACTCGACTTGTTCCAGCTCTCGTGGACCATGCGCCCGTCCTGGCGGTAGCTGCGCTCGTAGCCACCGTCCCACTCGCGCTCCTGTTCGACCTGAGCCCAGTTCGCGAGCGCCAGGAAACCCTGCGCGCCACCGGTGTCGTCGAGCGAAAGCCGGAGACTGCGGCCCGCGCCGTCCGAGTACTCGGCATTCGCTTCCGAGACCTCGAAGCCCATCGCGGCATTGCGCTCGGCCGAGATGCTGGTGCGCGGCAGGCCGGCGAGCGTTTCCGGCAGGAATTTCTTGATCTGTTCCACCGGCAGCGCCTCGCCGCCCGCCTTCGCGCCGACCATGGCGCCCATCAGTTGCCCGACTGCTGCGCTGGTCGGCACGCCGTTCTGCTGCTCGGCCGACTGCTCGACCTGCTTGCCGGCGGCCTCCATGTCCTTGCCCCATTGTTCGAGCTTGCCGAGGGTGCTGTCCTTGTCGAGGCTGCCGCTGTCGGTCACCGACGGCCCGCCGCGCCAGCCGCCATAGCCGCCCCATATGCTTTGGCCCATGACTCCGCCGACGACCGCGCCGACGATCCAGAACAGCAGGATCGCGCAGATCACGCTGACCGCCGTGTAGCCCGCCGCCTTTTCGGGCGGCGATTTCATCGTGACCGGCAGGCCGAGATAGAGAAGGTAGATGCTGTAGATGCCGCCGGCCAGCATGATCAGCATGCCGATGATCGGCAGGATCTGGGCGATGCCCGCGAGCCAGGACGCGGTCATCGCATACGCCGCGGCCTTCAGCGCGAGCAGCGAATCCTTCTGTCCGCCGAAGGTCGGCGCCAGCGCGTTCACGATCAACGCGAACACGTAGGTCGCCACCAGCGACAGGACATAGCTCACGACGAGCGCGACGATTCCGTCGCCGATGTCCGCGCGGTAGGAGCCGACGAACGGCATCTGGTAGCCGATCAGCGTGGACTTGATGAACATCGCGATCGGACCGATCGCCGCCAGGATCGCGATGTATCCCTTGTAGATGCCCGTGGTCGTCGCCGGCTCGGCTGCGATCGCCGGCCACTCGGTCTTCGGCGTCAGCAGGATTCGTTGCACGCGCCCAATCAGTTCGCTCATGGTGGTTCCCTCCCCGGGGCGGCAGCATACACACGATCGCTCATTTTGCGCTGCATACAATGAGCCGGCCAGGGTGCATCGCCTAAACCCGCATCCCATGCTGAACGCGGTATAAGGTCGGAGGACGTGAACCTGTCAGCACTCTGGATCTTGCTGTTCGTGAGCCTGGTGCTGTGGCTCAGCTACCGCCGCGCGAGTCTGGCGCAGGCGTCGCTGGTGCTCGGCGCGCTGCTCGTCGCCTACAGCGCGTTTGGTGCCGGCCCGCTGTGGTGGAAGGTGGCGCTCTGGGGCCTGTTCCTGCCCCACCTGTTCCTGAACATCAAGCCCTGGCGGCGCTATTTCATCTCCAACCGTTTCCTGCGCATCTACAAGCGGATGCTGCCGCCGATGTCCACGACCGAGCGCGAGGCGCTCGAGGCCGGCACGGTCTGGTGGGACGGGGAACTCTTCACCGGCGGGCCGGACTGGAACAAGCTCCTGTCCGCGAAGGCGCCGATGCTTTCGGCCGAGGAACAGGCCTTCATCGACGGGCCCTGCGAAGAGCTCTGCCGGATGATCGACGACTGGGACATCACCCACCGGCGCGCCGACCTGCCGCCGGAAGTCTTCGACTTCATCAAGAAGAAAGGCTTCTGGGCGATGATCATCCCGAAGAAGTACGGCGGGCTCGAATTCTCGGCCTACGCGCACTCCTGCGTGGTGGTGAAGATCGCGAGCCGCTCCGGCACGGTCGGTTCGACCGTGGTGGTGCCGAACTCGCTCGGTCCCGCGGAGCTCCTCCTGCATTACGGCACCGAGGAGCAGAAGAGCCACCTGCTGCCGCGGCTCGCGCGCGGCGAGGAAATCCCCTGTTTCGCGCTGACCGGGCCGCGCGCCGGTTCCGATGCGAGCGCGCTGCCCGACACCGGCGTCGTCTGCAAGGATCACTACCAGGGCCGCGAGGTCGTCGGCATCCGGCTCAACTTCAGCAAGCGCTACATCACGCTCGCGCCGATCGCGACCCTCGTCGGCCTCGCCTTCCGGCTGTTCGATCCGGACAAGTTGCTGGGCGGCGTTGAGACGGATTATGGAATCACGGTTGCGCTGGTGCCCCGCGCGACGCCCGGCATCACGATCGGGCGCCGGCACTTCCCGCTGAACGGTCCGTTCCAGAACGGCCCGATCCGCGGCCAGGACGTGTTCGTGCCGCTCGACTCCATCATCGGCGGACCGAAGATGGCCGGCCAGGGCTGGCGCATGCTGGTCGAGCAGCTCTCGGTCGGGCGCTGCATCTCGCTGCCGTCGATCGCGACCGGCGGCGGCAAGGGCGCGGTCTATTCGACCGCCGCGTATGCGCGGCTGCGCCGCCAGTTCAATCTGCCGATCGGCCGCTTCGAGGGCGTCGAGGCCGTCATCGCGCGCATGGCGGCGCGCACTTACATCATGGACGCCGCGCGCTCGGTGACGACCGGCGCGATCGACGGCGGCGAGAAGCCTTCGGTCCCGTCGGGAATCCTGAAGTACCACGTGACCGAGCTCGGGCGCATGGTCGCGAACGACGCGATGGACGTCCAGGGCGGCAAGGGCATCATGCTCGGCCCGAAGAACTACCTCGGCCGCCAGTACCAGATGGTGCCGGTCAGCATCACGGTCGAGGGCGCCAACATCCTGACCCGGAGCCTGATCATCTTCGGCCAGGGCGCGGTGCGTTGCCATCCCTGGGTGCTGAAGGAGATGAATGCCGCAAAGGACCCGGATCGCGAGCGCGGCATGCGCGACTTCGACGCGGCGCTGTTCCGCCACATCGGCTTCACGATCTCGAACGCGGTGCGTTCGTTCTTCTCGGCGATCACCTTGTCGCGCATCCGCAAGTCGCCGCTCGGCGGGCCGACCAGGCGCTACTTCGAGCACATCGACCGCTTCAGCGCCTCGTTCGCCTTCGCGACCGACGTCGCGATGCTGTCGCTCGGCGGCTATCTGAAGAAGAAGGAGAACCTGTCGGCGCGGCTCGGCGACGTGCTCTCGTCCATGTATCTGGCGTCGATGGTGCTGAAGCACTTCGAGAACCAGGGGCGCCAGGAAGCCGACCTGCCGCTGGTCGAATACGCCTGCCGGTTGCTGCTCTACCAGGCGCAGGAACAGCTCCACAGCTTCCTCCGGAATTTCCCGGTGCGCTGGCTCGCGACGCTGATGCGGATCATCATCTTCCCGCGCGGCCTGACCTATTCGGCGCCGGCGGACCGGCTCAATCCGAAGATCGCGGAGCTCGTCATGAATCCCGGCGAGCCGCGCGAGCGGCTCTGCCATTACATCTACCGCACGCTCGAGCCGAACAATCATCTGGGACTCGCGCAGCAGGCGATGGAGCTCGCGATCGCCGCCGAGCCGCTCGAAAAGCGGATCCGCGTCGAGGGCGTCAAGACCGGGCGCGTCACCGCGCTCGACCTGCCGGGGCAGATCCGCGAGGCGCTGGCTGCCGGCATCATCAACGAAGCGGAGGCGGCGCAACTCCGCGAATACGACCGCAAGGTCATGGACATCATCCACGTCGACGATTTCGACCCGCGCGAGCTGGTTGCGGGCAGCACCTACGAGATCCAGCTCGACGGCGGCAGCTGGCAGGTCGCCTGAGCGGAAGCCCGTCACAGGCCTGAGGCCGTCAGCACTCGCGCGCCCCGACTGCCACGGCAAGCTGCGACGCGGTTTGCGGTTTCCGCCCGCGGAATCCCCTGAAGTAGTGTCGCCGGCAGTCATGGGGCCGGCGTACGGGGGGCTCATGAAGGACGACGAGCGGCAGCCGGAGCTGATGGCCGTTTCCGACGTGCGCGAATACTTCCGCGATGCGCTCCAGCCCGCGCTCGAGCACCAGCACATCCGTGTCGCGGAGCACACCGAGCACTACATCGTGAACCTGCTCGCGATGTTCGCGCAGACCGATGCGCTCTTCGAACCGGGTCCGGAGCAACGCTCGCGATTGAAGCCGCTGGCGCTCCAGCTCGCCGAGGCGGTCGATACGCCCGATGACCACCAGCGTCTCAGGATCCTGCAGCGCCTCGGCGATGTTGCGCTGTTCGTCGCCGGGTTCCTCGCCGGCTGCTCTTCGCGCCGCGCGGTCGACGTCGAATACCAGATCGCCATGGGCGGGCGCGCCTACGGCGCACTGTCCCAGGCCCCGTTCCACGGCGCGAAGCGCGTGCTGGCCAACGTGTTCTCGGAGCTCGCGCACAAGTTTCCGCCGCTGGTCGATGCGCTGAACGAAATCAGCGACGGCGCGGCCCGCAGCTCGCCGCGCGACGTGCTCCGTCTCTACGAGCTCTGGCACACCACCGGGAGCAGGCGCGCGCACCGGCTCCTGATGCAGCTCGGCGTTCAGCCGGTCGCCTCGGGCAACTTTGCGAATTGACATGGCGAGAGCCGCCCTCGACCGGCTCGAGACACTGCTGACCGGCATCTACGACCTCGACGTCGGCTGCCGGGTCGAGGACTTCCTGGTCACCGACCGCCAGGCGCTCCCCGGCGAGTGCCATGACGCACCCGGCGACGAGCAGTTGTTCGTGAGCGCCGTCGACGACGAACTCTGCGTGTCGCTCTATCTCGATCCCGCGCTGCTCGGGCGGCTGGAGCAGAACGACCCGACCGAGGACCTCAACCAGGACAACGTCGCGGACTGCTGGACCGCGCTCGAGGGCATCAGCCACTTCCTGTGCGTGACCCACAACGCCGGCCACGACCGGCCGGTGTCGCGCCTCACGCTCGAGCTTCAGGCGGAGATCGACAAGTACGTCGCGAGCTTCCTGCTGTTGCGCAAGCGCGATCCGCGCCGATTTCCGGTCGAGCTGCATGCTCTCCTGTTCCACCGCGCGCACGTCGATCCCGCTCTCGCCGGTGACCGCGAACCGCTCTATCGCCGCGCAAGCCGTTACGCGGCGCGTTTCTGTGCCCGCCTCGAACCCAGGCTGCGCGCGCTCGGCCGCGCCGACGATGGTTCCTGCAACGGATATCTCCGGCGCTTCTACCGGTTGAGCGACACAGGCAAGCTCAGGCACATCGAGGCCGCAGCCTGAGCCTCAGGCGGGCTGCTTCAAACCCTCGCTGAGATAGCGCTCGCCGGCGAGGATCGCCGCGATGCCCCGTTCGATCTCGACGGGATCCCCTTTCAGCAGGTAGCCGGACGCGCCCGCGGCGAAGGCCTGTCCGACATAGGAGCGGGAATCGTGACCCGAAAGGATCGCGCAGGGCAGCGCCGGGAAGCGCTTGCGCAGCTCCGCGATCAGGCTGATTCCGTCCATGCCCGGCAGCGACAGGTCGATCAGGATCAGGTCCGGCACCGATCGTTCCAGCTCGGCGAGCGCCGCCTCGGCGCTGACCAGCACCGTGCATCCGGCGACCTCCGGCAGGCGCTCGACGAGCTCCCGGAGCGCGTCCTGGAGCACCGGGTGATCCTCGACGATGGCGATGTGCAGTTGCGTCGTGCCCATGAGCTGTAGCGCAGCATAGTCTTCCCCGTCGCAGCCGACCACGCGCGTGGGATAAGATCGGCTGTCGCTCTTCACGAGCCACCGCGTGCCCGGCAATCTCACCTACGAAGTCGAGTGCACACTCGACCCCGATATCGTCGCGGACTACGACGCCTGGCTCCCGGGCCACGTCAAGGACGTGCTGGCCTGCGCCGGTTTTCTGGGCGCCACGATCGAGACGCCGGAATCCGCAGCCGGCGAGCCTCAGCGACGCCTGATCCGCTACCGTCTCGAAAGCGCGGGCGCGCTCGACCAGTACCTCGAGAACAACGCGACGCGGCTCCGGACCGAGACCGCCGAACGCTTCGGCGGCCGCGTCCATTGCCTGCGCCGGCTCATCAAGCCGCGCCACGACCTGATGCCCGCGTCGCTCGAACCGGCGAACTGCCTGAACTGTGGCACGCCGGTTTCCGGCAGGCATTGCGCGAGCTGCGGCCAGGCGGCGGACGTGCACGTGCTGTCGATGCGCGAGGTCGCAGGCGACGTCACGCACTCGATCCTGCACCTCGACAGCCGCGTCTGGCGGACGCTGCGCCTGCTGGTGCTGAAGCCCGGCGAACTGACGCGCGAGTTCATCGCGGGCAGGCATCAGCGCTACCTGCCGCCGTTTCGCCTCTACCTCGCCGTCAGCATCCTGTTTTTCGCGCTGTCGGCGCTATTGCCGGACTCCTTCGATTCCGGGATGAGTGCCAACGGCGGCAGCGGAATTCCGGAGGAGCTGCGCAGAGAGCTCGCCGCCGAAGGCGTCGACGCCTCGACGGCAGCCGATGCCGCATCCGACCCGTCGCAGTGCAAGGTCGACATCACCAGGAACCCGCGGTACGACGATTTCGAGCAGGCCATGGGCCGCGCCTGCCAGCAGATGCGCGGCGACGGCGGCAAGCGTTTCTTCGAGCGTTTTGCGACCACTGCACCGAAGCTCATGTTCCTGTTCCTGCCGCTGATAGCGGCAGTGGCCCTGCTGTTCTACTGGCGGCCGCGGCGACTTTACGCCGAGCACCTGGTTCTGTTCCTGCACAACCACGCCTTCACGTTCATCCTGCTCGGGGTCGTGCAGGTTCTGAGCACGCTCGCCGACCTGGCGATCCCGTTGATCGGGGTGCTGGATCTGCTGAACTTCCTGCTGTTCCTGTGGCTGCCGTACTACGTCTATCGGTCGATGCGGATCGTGTACGCGAACGGACGGACGCTGACGATCCTGAAGTTCCTGTCGCTGTCGACGATCTATTTCCTGCTGCTCGGCGTCACGATGCTCGGCGGCCTGGTCTACGCGATGTGGCAGCTCTCATGAGCGATCACCGCTCGATCCTGCACGTGGACATGGACGCGTTCTACGCGGCGGTCGAGCAGCACGACGACCCGGAGCTCGCCGGGCAGCCGGTGGTGGTCGGGGGCGCCGGCGGCCGCGGCGTCGTCGCCGCCGCGAGCTACGAGGTGCGCCGCTTCGGGGTGCATTCGGCGATGCCCATGCGCGAGGCGCTGAAGCGCTGCCCGCAGGCCGTCGTCGTCCGGCCGCGCTTCAAGCGCTATCGCGAGATCTCGAGCCAGGTGTTCGCGATCTTCGGCGAATTCACCAACCTCGTCGAGGGCCTGTCGCTCGACGAGGCCTTCCTCGATGTCACCGCGAGCGTCTCGCTGTTCGGCGGCGCGGAGAAGATGGCGCGCGAGATCAAGGACCTGATCCGCGCGCGCACCGGGCTTTCCGCCTCGGTCGGCGTCTCGCACAACAAGCTGCTCGCCAAGCTCGCCTCCGACATGCAGAAACCGGACGGCCTCACGGTGATCCGTCCTGGCGAGGTGTCGGCGACGCTCGACCCCTTGCCGGTTCGACGGCTGTTCGGCATCGGCGCGAAGACCGCCGCGCGGCTCGAGCAGCAGGGTATCTACACGCTCGGCCAGTTGCGCCGCGCGCCGGAATCCGTGCTGTGGCCGCTGTTGCGCCGCGAGACCCGCAAGTTCCGCGACCGTGCCTCGGGCATCGACGAGCGCCCGGTCGTCTCGGATGCGCCGGAGAAGCAGATCAGCACCGAGGAAACCTTCGATACCGACATCCGCGACCACAAGATGCTGCAGGAGCGCCTCGCGCAACTCGCCGACACCACCGCTGCGCGGCTGCGCTCGCGCCAGCTGAAGGCCGGCATGATCGGCATCAAGGTGCGCCGCCGCGACTTCGAGACCTACACGCGACAGAAGAGCTTCAGTCCGCCGACCCAGGAGACGCGCCTGATCGCCCAGGTCGCAGCCTCCCTGTTCGACGGCTGGCTCCAGGAGCAGCCGCGCGCGGCCGTGCGGCTGCTCGGCGTCGGCGTCAGCGACCTCTCGCCGGCGCAGCAGCTCGACCTGTTCACCAGCCGCGAGTCCGCGGAATCGCAGCAGCTCGACGACGCGCTGGACCGGATCCACGGCCGCTACGGCAACGAGGCCATCCGCCGCAGCACCGACAAATAGAAATAAAGGGGACGCACCCC
>JBOHZL010000020.1:0-41079 GCA_050738495.1 Steroidobacteraceae bacterium
CGACCAGGTCGAGCACTTCCTCGAAACCGGTCGGGCCGCCGTAATACGGATCCGGCACGTCGCGCCGCTTCAATTGCGGCGCGTAGTCCAGAAACAATCGAACGCGCTCGGCATGCTGTGGCGGCGCGAACTTCCTGAGCCGTCGATAGTTCTGTTCATCCATCGCCAGCACGAGGTCGAAGCGCTCGAAGTCGCCCTCCTCGACCACGCGCGCCCGCAGCTTGCTCATGTCGATGCCACGACGGCGCGCCGCCTCGATCGCGCGCTGGTCCGGCGGGCTGCCGACGTGATAGCCGTGCGTGCCGGCCGAGTCGACCTCGATGTCGAGGCCTGCGGCTTCCCTGCGCAGCAGATCACGGAACACCGCCTCCGCGGTCGGGGAACGGCAGATATTGCCGAGGCATACGAACAGCACGCGCCGCATCACGCGCGTTTCCGCGTCCGGAGCCAGCCGTCCAGGCACTCGATGGCGCGCACGGTCTCGGCGGTCGAAACGGCAAAGGAGATCCGGATGAAGCGCCCGCCGTGGAGCGCGTCGAAGTCCAGGCCGGTATTCAGCGCAACCCCGGTCGCATCGAGGAGTTCGCGGCACCACCGCAGCGAGTCGCCGGTCAGGTGACCGACGTCGGCATAGAGATAGAAGGCGCCGTCCGGCGGCGCGATGCGGGTAATCCCGAGCGCAGTGAGCGCCTCCACCAGGAGCGCCCGGTTTCTGGCATAGGTCGCGACATGGCGGTCGAGCTCGACCGTTTCGTCCATTGCCGCGAGCGCGACGTGCTGGGAGAGCGTCGGGGGCACCAGGAACAGGTTGCCCGCATAGCGCTGCATGACGTCGACCAGGGTCGGCGGCAGCACGCACCACCCGAGCCGCCAGCCGGTCATGCACCAGTATTTCGAGAAAGTGTTGACGACGATCGACCCGGAGTCGGACTCGAGGATCGAATGCGCCTGCCGGTCGTAGGTGATGCCGTGGTAGGTCTCGTCCGAGATGATGCGGATCCCGCGCTCGCGGCAGACTGAGGCGATGGCGCGAAGCTCCGCATCATCGAGCATGGTGCCCGTCGGATTCGACGGGCTGGTCAGTATCAGGCCCGCCGGCGCGGGGTCGAGCGCCGCGATCATCCCGGCCGTCGGCTGGAAGCGCGTATCGGCAGCACAATCCAGTTCCTGCGGCACGAGCCCGAGCGCATGCAGCACGTTGCGGTGCGCGGGATAGCCGGGTCGCGGCAGCGCGACCCGCGACCCGCGCGGGAACAGCACCGCGATCGCGAGCACCAGTGCCGCCGATGCGCCCATGGTCAGGAGGACTTGCGCGGCCTCGACGGACCGGCCGTACCGTTCCCCGTAGTGGCGGGCGATGCGCTCCTTGAGCGCGCCGCTTTCCCAGTAGCCTTGTGGCGAATCGCGCAAGGCGCGATGACCCGCCTCGATCGCAGCCCGCGGCGCACCGGCGGACGGCTGGCCGACTTCCATGTGGATCACGGGCAGCCCGCGGCGCTCGCGTTCGTTCGCGATCCGGTTGATTTCGACCGCGTAGAACGGCGCGACGTTTTCCGCCACTTCGTTCACGACCCGCGTCCCGACCGCCAGAGCGCCTCGACCCTCGCGAGATCCGCCGCCGTGTCGACACCCGGCCCGGGCGGCTCGACCGCGTCCGCCACCAGGATCGTCATGCCGGCCTGAAGCGCGCGCAGCTGTTCGAGTCGTTCGTGCAACTCGAGTGGCGACGGCGGCAGCGCCGCGACCCGCCGCAGCGCCGCCACGCGATAGGCATAGATGCCGAGATGCCGGCGCGCCTCAGCATGGCTTGTCGCTGCCGCTCCGTCGGCCGGATCCCGGTGACAGGGTATCGGCGCGCGGCTGAAGTAGAGCGCCTGGCCGCCGGTGCGGCTCACGACCTTGACGACATTGGGATCCATGAATTCCGCGCGGGATGCAATCGACGTCGCAAGGGTCGCGATCGCCGCAGTCTCATCGCCTGCCAGCAGTGCCGCCACCTGGTCGATCAGAGCCGGTGGCATCAGGGGCTCGTCGCCCTGCAGGTTCACGACGATGGAGTCGTCGGCCCAGCCGCGGCGCGCTGCCAGGGCGGCGAGCCGGTCCGTGCCGGACGGAAGCTCGGGCCCGGTCATCTCGACATCGATGCCGGCGGCCGCGCAAACCGACCGGATGCGCTCGTCGTCGGTCGCGACTACCACCTCGACCGCGCCCGAGCGCGATGCCTGCCGATGCACGTGCAGGATCATCGGCTCGCCGGCCAGCATCGCGAGCGGCTTGCCGGGCAGGCGGGTCGAAGCGTGCCGTGCCGGAATCGCGACGCGGAACATAAGGAACCTCTGATTTATCCGCGCATGAGGCGCGTTACGCGCAGGGACCGGGCGATTTTCGTCCCGGGCCGCGTTGCTCGTCGCTCATGTATCGCTGGATACACATCGCTCCTCGCGCCCTGCCCGGAACGAAAATCGCACACGGTCGCGCCCATGCGGGGGATAAATCAAAGGTTCCTCACCTCAGCGGCCAGTAAGCGCGCTGTCGTCGGAAGCGAGCCGGCGTGCCTCATCGGGCAGCATGACCGGGATGCCGTCCCTGACCGGGTAAGCGAGCCGGTCCGCACGGCAGATGAACTCCTGGGAATCGCGCTGCCATTGCAGCGGTCCCTTGCAGACCGGACAGGCGAGAATGTCGGTCAGGCGCTCACTCACGATTCGTGCCCCTCTGCGTCCTGCGTTGCGCGAAGCGCTCGGCGATCCGCGCCAGCAATGACGCGGCGGCGGCCGCATCGACCCGGGCGTCGGCCTCGATGTACCACGCGTCCAGCCAGCGGTCGCCCGCGCATTTTACGGCATCCTTCTCCGTCATCAGCACCGTGTCCCCGGCTTCGATTCCGGCTGCCGCGGGTGTCACCAGGGCGTGATCCGGCAATGCGCGCTCGGCGACATCGAGGCCATGCGCGCGCAGCATCCCGAAGAATCGCGCCGGATTGCCGATCGCGGCAACGGCGGTGACAGGCCGGCCGGCGAACTCCGCGAGCAGACGGCGCGCACCGCCTGCGAGCGCGACGGCGGCGACCGGCTCGATGCGCATGCGGATCGCCTCTGGCCAGTCGAAGCCTGCGCCATTCACGACCACGGCATCGACCTCGCTGAGCCGCGACCCCGGCTCGCGCAGCGGGCCCGCCGGCAGCCGGCGCCCGTTGCCGAGGCCCCGCGCACCGTCCACGACCGCGATCTCGACGTCGCGCGCGAGCGCATAGTGCTGCAGGCCGTCGTCGCAGACGACGACGTCGCAATCGTCCTCGAGCAGGCGCACGGCCTCGGCGCGGCGCGCGCCGACGGCGACCGGCAGCCCGAGTTTGCGGCGCAGCAGCACCGCTTCGTCGCCCGCGCTTGCCGCCGTGTCCGCGGCCTCCAGCCGCCGCGCGCCGCGGGCCGAGCCGCCATATCCGCGCGTCGCAATGCCGACACGCAGCCCCTGGCCCCGGAGCTGACGCGCGAGCCAGACGACGAATGGCGTCTTTCCGGTACCCCCGACCGTCAGGTTGCCGACCACGATCACCGGCCGGCGCGACCAGTAACTCGCGAGCCAGCCGCGGGCATACAAAGCCCGTCGCATCCGCGCAGCACCGGCAAACAGCCACGCGAACGGTTGCAGCCACCAGCCGGAGCCGGCGCCGCCGTACCAGGTGGCGAGCAACCAGTCGTGCAGGCGCGTGCTCAAGGGTGCATCCCGCGGGACAGGTCAGACGTTGAACTGCATCCGGTGCAGCGCGGCGTAGACGCCGCCGGCAGCCAGAAGCGCGGCATGGGTGCCCGACTCGACGATGCGGCCCTCGTCGAGCACGATGATCCGGTCGGCGCGCTCGATCGTCGCCAGCCGGTGCGCGATGACGAGAGTTGTGCGGCCCTCCAGCAGCTTGTTCAGTGCCTCCTGGACGACGAACTCGGATTCCGCGTCGAGCGCCGACATCGCTTCGTCCAGCATCAGGATCGGCGCGTCCTTCAGCAGCGCCCTCGCGATCGCGACCCGCTGGCGCTGCCCGCCGGACAGGAGCGCGCCGCGCTCGCCGATCATCGTCTCGAGCCCGTCCGGCAGCTCGTCCGCGAAGTCGAGCACGTGAGCAGCGCGGGCCGCTCCCTCGACCGCACTGGCTTCCGCCGCCGGCTGGCTGAATGCGATGTTGTCGCGAATGGTCGCGTCCATCAGCATGACGTCCTGACTGACCAGACTCAGTTGCCGTCGCAGGTCGTGCAATCGATAGCCGCGCAGATCGAGCCCGTCCAGCAGCACCGAGCCCGAATCGGGGTCGTGGAACCTCGGCAGCAATCCGATCAGCGTCGACTTGCCGCTGCCCGAGCGGCCGACTATGGCGACCGTCTCGCCGGGCGCGATCCTGAAGTTGATCCCGCGCAGCACCAGGCCCTTGTCGGCATCGTAGGAAAAACTGACATCGCGGAACTCGATCTCGCCGCGCGCGCGTTCGATCGGCGTCGTGCCGCCCGGGTCCTCCGCCGGGGCGTCGAGGATCTCGAACACGCTCTCGCCTGCGGCGACGCCCTGCTGCAGCGGACCGACGACGCTGACCAGGCGCCGCAGCGGCGCCGTGACCAGCAGCAGCGCCGTCAGGAACGAGGTGAACTGGCCGACCGTGAGCCCCTCCTCCATCACGCTCCGGATCGCGACGTACATCACCGCCGCCAGGCCGAATGCGGCGATCATCTGCACCACCGGGTTCGACACCGCCTTCACGGTCACGAGCTTCATGTAGCTGGCCCGATTGCGCTCGTTGACGGTCTCGAAGGCCCCGAGCTGCTGGCGCTCGGCGTTGAACACCTTGATCATCCGCTCGCTCTCGAGCGATTCCTTCGCGACCCGGGTGACGTCGCCCATCGAAGCCTGGATTCGCGCGCTGTAGCGGCGGAACAGGCGGCTGGTGACGCGGATCAGGCCGATGATCAGCGGCGAAACCGCGAGCGCGAAGACCGTCAGCCGCCAGTTGAGCCACAGCAGCCAGCCGAGCAGCCCGGCGATGGTCAGCGTGTCGCGGATCAGCGAAGTGATCGCCGTGGTGGCCGCCTCGGCAATGAGTTCGATGTTGTAGGTCAGCCGCGACAGCAGCGGTCCGACGCCGTTGCGATCGAAGAATGCCGTGGGCAGTTGCAGGTAGCGCGCGAACACGTCGTGGCGCATCGCCTTGATGACCTGCCGCCCGACCCAGCCCGGCGCATACACCGAAAGGTAGTCTCCGACGCCGCGCACGGCGAACAGCACGATGATGCCGGCCGGCACCTGCAGCAGCACGCGGCTGTCCCGCTCGACGAAGGCGCCGTCCAGGAACAGTTTCACCAGCCAGGCGAGACCCGTATCGACGGCCGCGTACAGCACCATGCCGACGACGCCGAGCAGGAACATCGCCCAGTGCGGACGCGCGTACCCGAGCAGCCGCGCATAGATGCGAAGACCGCTTGCGGTCAGCGGCGGCAGCTTGCTGTCACTCTTCCGCTTGATCACTGACCGTCGCAATGTTGACCTGCGTGAAGCCGAGCCGAGCCGCCACGTCCATCGCGGTCACGACCGACTGGTGCGTGGCGCGCGCGTCCGCGCGGATCGTGATCGGCGCCGCGCGCGCCGCACCCGCCACCTGGCGCAGCGCCGCCTGCAGCGTCTCGCGCAGGTTGTTGACCAGCGCCCGCTCATTGACCAGGTAACTGCCCTGCGACGTGATCGTGATGACGATCGGCTTGCCCGTCGGCTCGATCATCGCCGAGCCCGCCTCGGGCAATTCGACGCGCAGCCGCGCTTCCTTCACGAAAGTCGTGGAGAGCATGAAGAAGATCACCAGCAGCAGGACGACGTCGACCAGCGAGATCAGGTTCAGCTCCGGCTCCTCGGGACGCTTGAGCTGGAGCCTCATGAAGCGGCTTCGCGGCGCCGCCCCGGGGCCTGCGAGCGCGACCCCAGGCGGTCGAATGCCTGGACCAGCTTCATGGCTTCCTTTTCCATGTCCACCACCAGCAGATCGACCATGCCGCGCAGATACCGATAGGCGAACAGCGCCGGTATCGCGACGATCAGCCCGGCAGCGGTGGTGATCAGCGCCTCGCCGATGCCGCCCGCGAGGACGTGCGGATCGCCCACGCCGCCCTCGGTGATGGCGTTGAATGCCTGGATCATGCCGGTCACCGTGCCGAGCAGGCCGAGCAGCGGCGAAATGGCTGCGATCGTCCCGAGCGTGCCGAGGAAGCGCTCGAGCTCATGCACCACGTGGCGACCGGTGTCCTCGATCGACTCCTTCATGATCTCGCGGCCCTGGTCGTGATTGGCGAGCCCGGCGGCGAGCACGCGGCCGAGCGGCGAATTGCGCGCCAGCGCCTCGATGTGGCGCTGGTTGAGGCTGCGGGACTCCACCAGCTTCCAGACCCGGTCGGTCAGCTCGCGCGGTATCACGCGCTTGCGCTGCAGTGTCCAGAGCCGTTCCAGCATGATCGCAGCGGCGACCACCGAACAGAGCAGGATCGGCCACATGACCGGACCGCCCGCGATGATGATTTCCCACATGGCGCGGCATGATACCGTGCGCGCCCGGCCGCTGTCCGGGAGCGTCAGCCGGGCGGGCGGCGCCACCAATGGCGGGTGCTGCCGCGCTCGGTCGTGACTTCGATCGGCGCGCGTCTTGCCGCAAAGCGCACGCTGACCGCGCCGGCATCCGCCGTGTTCAGGATCGTGGTGCCACCGGCGCGCCAGCGTGCGACGACGGCGGCGGCCGGCATCCCCCAGCGATTGCCGAATCCGGCTGAAGCAATGCCGAGGCGCGCGCCCGCCGCCGCCACCAGCTCCGGGGACGACGAGCTCTTGCTGCCGTGATGCGGCAGCAACACCACGTCGGCGGCGAGCGGTGAGGCGAGCAGCGCCTGCTCGGCCGCGCCTTCCGGATCCGCGAGCAGGAGTGCTGCGCCGCCGTGGCTCCGGACCAGGAGCGCACAGGAGCGATCGTTGTCATTGCCCTGCCAGCCCACCGGCGGATGCAGTACCTGGAATCGGACGCCGTCCCAGCGCCAGCCGTCGCCCCGCCGGCACATTGCGTGCGCCGCCCGCGCATCCTGGCCGGTGACGGCGCCGATCGTCGAGCCGATATCGAACGAACGCCTCAGCAGCTCGACGCCGCCGGCGTGATCCATGTCTGCATGGCTGACGACCAGGCGATCGATGCGGCGGATGCCGCGCGAGCGCAGGTAGGGCAGCAGCGATACGCGAGCAGCCGGCCCCCCACCACGCCATCGCGGTCCGGTATCGAATACCAGGACGTGCCCACGCGTTTCGACCACCGCGGCCAGCCCCTGACCCGCGTCGACGACCGTCAGCGTCCAGGAATCGCGGGGCGGACGCGCCGCATCGCCGCAGGTCGTCGCGAGCAGCATCGCGGCAGCGGCGAGACGCAAGCCGGAGACCGGCGCGAGGAGCGCCGCGAGTGTCGCCAGCCCTGCGGCGAACAACACCGGGCCCGGCTGTGCCGCCGGCGCCCAGGCCGCGAGCCGCCAGTCCGCCATCGACACCAGCAGCGGCCACAGGCGATCGAGCGCCGCCGCGAGTCCGCGCCAAATCTCTGCGGCGCTGCCGGGCAGCAGCGCGTCGAGGACGGTGCCGAACAGCACGACGGGCAGCAGCAGGCAGGTGAATGCGGGTATCGCCGCGGCATTGACGAGGGGCGAGATCAGGGACAGGCGTCCGAACACCGCGACCAGCACCGGCGTCAACAGCGCCGTGACGGCGAGCTGTGCGCGGGCGAACGTGACGATGCGCGCGCGCCAGCCAGGTCCCGCTTCGACGATCGCGATCAGCGCCGCGGTCGCGACAAATGACAGCCAGAAGCCCGCGGAGCTGAGCGCCAATGGATCGATGGCGACCAGGATGAGTGCCGCCAGCGCGAGCGACCGGTGCATCGGCAACGAACGACGCAGCAGGCGCTGCAGGGCGACCACGCCGACCATCGCGAGCGTGCGCAAGGCGGGAACCGATGCGCCTGCCAGCAGCGCGTAGCCGGCAACGGCCGTCATCACGACCAGGATCTCGATGCCCACGCGTGCCGGCAGCGTCGCCATGCGGGGCATTCGCCAGAAGCCGCGCAGCAGGAAGAGCACGACCAGCGCGCAGCCGGTGACGTGCAGGCCGGAGATCGCCATCAGGTGAGCAACGCCGGTCGCCGCGAATGCATCCCAGAGCGTGTCCGGCACATTGCCTCTGACGCCGACGGCGAGACCCTGCAGCACCGCCGAGGAAGCGCCTGCCGGCAGCGGCGCGACGATGTCCGCGGCGATCCTCGCGCGCAGGCGCTGGATCGGCCGTCGTGCCGGCGGATCCGCGAGGAGCTCGGCATGTCCCTTGGCCGCGATGTAGCCCGTGGCGCCGATACGCTGGCGCAACAGATCGAGTTCGCGATCGGCAGCGCCCGGGTTCGCCAGGCCATTGCGGCAACGGAGCCGCGCTGCCAGACGCCAGACCTGCCCGGGCAGCGGCGTGATCGCGGCTTCGTACCAGGCAAGCCGAACGCGCCGTGGCAGTTCGCGGGTCACCGGATCGAGATCGAAGTCGGTACGGCCTTCGCGCCGGATCGCCGGCCCGGCCACGATGCCGACCAGATCGATCGTCTCGCCGTCGCGCGAACAGGGCCAGTCGACGGCCAGCAGCGCCTGCGACGCAATCGCGGTCCATGCGAGGCCCGCGCAGCAGCCGACTACGAGGGTATGGCGGCGGCAAAGCACCGCGGCGAGCGCCACGCATGCGAGTACCGGCCACGACGGCAATGCGGGCGATGCGTGCAGGGCCGCAACGCCTGCGCCGAACGCCAGGGCAAACAGGAACATCGGCTTCGATTCGCGGCCAGCCTGCCGCGATCATGACGTGGCAGCCGCGGAGCGGAGCAACGGTCAGGCGTTGCCTTCGCGCAGAATCCCGTCTTCCAGCACCAGCACCCGGTCCATGCGGCCGGCAAGCGCGTGATCGTGGGTCACGATGACCAGGCTGGTGCCGAGTTCCTGATTCAGCTCCATCATCAGCGCGAACACCTGCCGCGCATGCATGCCGTCGAGATTGCCGGTCGGCTCGTCCGCGAGCACGATCCTCGGGCGCGTGACCAGGGCCCGTGCGACCGCGGCCCGCTGCCGTTCCCCGCCCGACAATTCCGCCGGACGATGCGTGAGGCGCTCGCCGAGCCCCACTCGCACCAGCAGCTCGCGGGCCTCGCGCGCGGCCTCCGCACGCGGCAGGCGGCGTATCAGCAGCGGCATGGCCACGTTCTCGAGCGCGCTGAACTCCGGCAGGAGGTGGTGAAACTGGTACACGAAGCCCAGTGCGGCATTGCGAAGCGCGCCCCGCTCCGCGTCGGGCAGGCCGGACATCTCGCGGTTGTCGATCAGCACGCGGCCGGATGTCGGCAGGTCGAGACCGCCGAGCAATTGCAGGAGCGTCGTCTTGCCGGAGCCTGACGCGCCGACCACGGCGAGTCGTTCGCCGCGGCGTATCGTCGTGTTGACGCCCTTCAGCACGCGCACGAGCGCAGGCCCCTGCCGGAACTCCTTGACCAGTCCTTCGCAGGCCAGGACCACGTTATCGTTCATTGCGCCTCAGACCTCGTGCCGCAGCGCTTCGGCCGGCTGCGTCCTGGCAGCCCGCCAGGCCGGGTAGATGGTTGCCAGTATGCCGAGCGCGAGCGCCGTCCCGCCGATCACGAGCACATCGTCCCATTGCACCTCCGCCGGCAACTCGGAAATGAAGTACACGCGCGGGTCGACCAGCGTGATGCCGAGCAGCCGTTCCAGAGCGTTCACGATGCCCGTGATGTTGGCGGCGATCAGCAGGCCAAGGGCAATGCCGGCCACGGTGCCGGCGACGCCGATCACCGTGCCCTGGGCGACGAAGATCCGCAGCATGTCGCGCGGAGAGCCGCCGAGCGTGCGCAGGATCGCGATGTCCGCGCGCTTTTCCTTCACCACCATGACCAGCGTCGAGATGATGTTGAAGGCGGCGACCCCGACCACCAGCAGCAGCACGACGAACATGATGGTTTTCGTCACCTGGATGGATCGAAAGAAGTTCCCGTGGCGGCGGCTCCAGTCGCTGATGAAGTAGACACCCGGCACGGTCTCGGCAATCGCGCGAATGTGCTGCCCTGCGCCCCCCGGATCCGCGAAGCGGTAGCGAAGCCCGGTGACCGCATCTCCCAGGCGGTACAGGCGCCGGGCGTCGTCGATGTGCAGCAGGGCGAGCCCCTGGTCGAACTCGTACATGCCGACGTCGATGAATCCCGCCACGCTGAAGGGCCGCGAGCGCGGCGCCACGCCGACAGGCGTCACATTGCCCTGCGCGATCACCACGTGCACCGAATCGTTCAGCCCGACCCCGAGCTTGTCGGCCAGGCCGCGCCCGAGCAGCACCCGCCATTCACCCGGTTGGAGCAAGTCGAGACCCGCACCCGACAGGTGGCGCTCGAGCGCCGACACTTTTCGCTCCGCCGCCGGCATCACCGCCCGCAATTCGACGGCCGCGGAACGCTCGCCGGCCACCACCATGCCGCGACCCTCGACGAAGGGCGCAACTGCCATGACGCCGGGTAGGCCGCGGGTATCTGCCGCGATCGATTGCCAGTTCACCAGGCGGCCGTTGTCGCCTTCCAGAGTCGCGTGCGAGACCACGTCCAGGATGCGCTGTTGCAGGTCGCGCTCGAAGCCGTTCATCACCGACAGCACCGCGATCAGCGTGGCGACGCCGAGCGCAATGCCGGCCATCGCAATTCCCGAGATGAATCCGACGAAGCGGTTCTCGCGCCGCGCGCGCAGATAGCGCATGCCGATCCACCAGGGCCAGGTGGCATGATTCGATCCCCCGGCAGGACACGGCGTTTCCGCAGCTCTGTCGATGCCAGTGCCTTTACTCATACCTCAGCGCCTCCGCAGGCTCGGTCGCCGCCGCGCGCCGCGCCGGGTAGATCGTCGCAACCAGGGTCAGCGCGAGCGCGGTGGCGGCGACCAGTACGATGTCGCTCACCCGCAACTCGGACGGAATGCGGGTGATGTAGTAGGCCGAGGGATCGAAGATCTTGAATCCCATCCAGTGCTCCAGCACCGGTGCAATGCCACCGGCATTGAGCGCGAGCAGGATGCCGAGACCGACTCCCGCCAGCGTCCCGGTCCACCCGATCAGCGTGCCCTGGACCATGAAGGTCGCGACCACGCTGCCGCGCGACAGCCCCATGGTCCGGAGGATCGCGATGTCGTTGCGCTTCTCCGCCACCACCATGACGAGGCTCGCGATGATGTTGAACGCCGCCACCGAAACGATCAGCAGCAGGAGGACGGTCATCATGGTCTTTTCGAGGCGGATGGCACGGAAGTACGCGGCGTGCTCCTTCGTCCAGTCGCTCGCCGGCCCGGTCCCGAGCGCGGCCGCGGCCGCGGCCGCGAGGCGGGGTGCATCGTAGGGGTCGGCGAAGAAAAGCCGCACGCCCGCCTGTGCGCCGCCGCCGGCGAGCGCCGCCACATCTTCGAGGGCGGCGAAGGCCATGGTCGCGTCATGGTCGGCGAGGCCGATCTCGAAGATCCCGCTGACCTCGAATGCGCCGACCCGTGGCACCAGCTCACCGGTGGCGGCGGTGCGTAACAGCAGCACGGTGACGGAGTCGCCGATGTCGACCTGCAACTGGGTCGCGAGCGCCCTGCCGAGCGCCACGTGACGGCTGCCCGCCGCGAGGCTCGAAACCTCGCCTTCGCCCATGGCTTCGGCGAGCGCAGTACTGGGACCGTTGTCGGCAGGATCGATGCCGCGCAGGATGCCGCCCGCCAGCAGCGAGCCGCTGGACAGCAGCCCTTCGACCTCGATGAATGGCTGCGCGGTGGCGACGCCCGGAACGCTGCGGGCCTCCCTCGCGAGCTCGCGCAAGCGTTCGGCCGCCGCCGGGGCCGGCAAGCTCGCATGCGCGGCGAGCGACAGCAGCCGGCTTCGCAACTCCGCCTCGAAGCCATTCATGATCGACAGGATCGTGATCAGCGCGGCCACGCCGAGGCAGACGCCGGCCAGCGACACCCAGCTGATGAACGACACGAAATACTGATGCTGCCGGGCGCGCACATAACGCATCCCCAGTCCCAGGGGCAGCGGCGTCAGCATGGGCGGTTATTTCGCAAGATTCGGGATGCCTATCAAGGATTTATCGTGGCAACCCAGACAGGCTCCCACCCGGTGCTACACTGCCTCGCGGAGGAATTGCGATGTCTATCGTACGCATTTTGCCCCTGCTCGCCCTCGTTCTCGCGCAGGCGGCCCTGGCGGAAACGCTTGACACGACGACCGCTGACCCCGCCGCAGCCGGGGACCGGCCCAACCGGGGCAGCTCGATGGCCACGGTCCAGGGCCGCTACGGCGAACCGGTCTCGCGCCATGCCGCGGTCGGCACTCCGCCGATCACGCGCTGGGACTACCCCCAGTTTTCCGTGTACTTCGAGCATGAGCTGGTGCTCCACTCGGTCATCGTGAGGGGCGAGCCCGCCGGCTGATCGCCTCCGGCCGCCGCGGCACGGGTATCCTGCAAGGTCTGACTCCGCCGGGCTCGCCCGGAACGGAGGATTTTGCCTGCAGGATGCCGCGTGACCGAGGACCCGACGCTTCCCACCGCATTGCCCGCCGCCGGCGAAACCCTGCGCTGGGGCGAGCTCTATGGCAGCAGCCCTGCATTCTTCATCGCACAGGCCGCAGCCCGCGCGGCAGTGCCGCTCGCGATCGTGGCCGCGAGCGGGCGCGAGGCGGATCAATTGCTGGCCGAGCTCGGATTCTTCGCGGCCGGGCGGCTCGCGCTGTGGTCGTTCCCGGATCGCGAGACGCTGCCTTACGATCCGTTTTCACCCCATCCTGACCTGGTCTCGCAGCGCCTGCGGACGCTCGCGGCCTTGCCCGGCCTGGGTCGAGCGCTGGTGGTCACGACCCGGGCCGCCCTGCTCGACCGGCTGCCACCGCGCTCCTTCATCGACGCACATGCATTCTCGATGCGGGCGGGCGAGCGCATCGACCTGCCGCAGCTGCGCAAGCGCCTGACGGATGCCGGCTATGCCGCGGTGACCCAGGTGCTGAGCCCCGGCGAGTACGCGGTGCGTGGCTCGGTCGTCGATCTCTTTCCCGCGGGCGCGGCGGCGCCGTTCCGCCTCGACCTGTTCGACGAACTGATCGAAAGCATCCGCGTGTTCGATCCCGCGGACCAGCGTTCGGGCGAACGGCTCGATGCCGTGCGACTGCTGCCCGCGCGGGAGATCCCCGCCTCAGCCGCAGCCATCGCGGGATTCCGCGGCCGCTGGCGCGAGCGCTTCGAGGGCGATCCGCAGCAGAGTCCGGTCTACCGGTCGGTCACCGGCGGCATCCTGCCGGCCGGCATCGAGGGCTGGTTGCCCTTGTTCTTCGAGCGCACCGCCGTGTTCGTCGACTACCTGCCGGCGGGCGCGGTGATCGTCGACCTGGCCGACCTCGATCACACGCTGCCACCGGCCTGGAGCGACATCGAGGATCGCCATGAGCAGCGTCGCCACGATCGCGAGCGGCCTCTGCTACCCCCGGACGAAGCCTTCGCGAGCGCTGAAGCAATCGGCGCTCGACTCGGTCGGCAAGCGCGGATCCTGGTCACGCCAGCCAAGGTCGAGCCGATCGGCTCGACCCACCGCTTCGTCAACTTCGCCTCCGAACCTCCGCCCGGGCTCCGCGCCGATGCGCGAACTGCCCTGCCACTCGTCGAGCTGGCACGATTTCTCGCGGGTTTCGGCGGCCGCGTGCTGCTGACGACCGATTCGGCCGGCCGCCGCGAAGTCCTGCTCGAGCTGCTGCACCGCCAGGACCTGCATCCGGTGGCGGCCGCGGACTGGGCGGCATTCTCCGCCGGCGTCGATGCGCTTGCGATTGCCGTCGCGCCGGATGTGCGCGGCCTGCTGCTGCCGCGGACGTCGCTCGCGCTGGTCGCCGAGGAGCAGCTTTTCGGCGAGCGCGCGCGCCAGGAACGCAGGCGGCGCCGCGCCGATCGCGATCCCGAGGCGATCCTGCGCGAGCTCGCGGATCTCTCGCCGGGCGCTCCCGTGGTGCACGACGAATACGGCGTCGGCCGCTACCGGGGCCTCAAGCTGATGCAGGTCGCTGGGAATCCCGCGGAATTCCTAGTGATCGAGTATGCCGGCGGCGACCTGCTGTACGTGCCGGTGCATGCGCTCGACCGGGTCACGCGCTATACCGGCGGTTCGCCGGAGGCGGCCCCGTGGCACCGGCTCGGGACCGAGCAGTGGGCGCGTGCGCGGCGGCGCGCCGCCGACCGGGTGCGCGACGTCGCAGCCGAGCTGCTCGACCTGTATTCCCGGCGCGCCGCGCGGCAGGGACGCGCGATCCGCTTCGACGAAACCGCCTACCGCGCTTTCGAGGCGGCGTTTCCGTTCGAAGAAACCGTCGACCAGCACGACGCCATCGAGGCCGTTCTCGACGACATGCGCTCGGGGCGGCCGATGGACCGCGTCGTCTGCGGGGACGTGGGCTTCGGCAAGACCGAGGTCGCGCTGCGCGCCAGTTTCGCGGCGGTGAACGGCGGCCGGCAGGTCGCGGTGCTGGTGCCGACGACGCTGCTCGCGCAGCAGCATGCCCAGACCTTCGCCGACCGGTTCGCGGACTGGCCGGTGCGGGTCGAGAACCTGTCGCGATTCCGCACCGGCGCCGAGCAGCAAGCGGTGATCCAGGGTCTTGCCGCCGGCAAGGTGGACATCGTGATCGGCACGCACCGGCTGCTTCAGCGCGACGTCGCATTCCTCGATCTGGGGCTGGTGGTCGTCGACGAGGAGCACCGCTTCGGCGTCGGGCACAAGGAGCGGCTGAAACAGCTTCGTGCCGACGTGGACATGCTGACGCTGACGGCGACTCCGATACCGCGCACCCTCAACATTTCGCTCGGCGGCCTCCGGGATCTGTCCCTGATCACGACGCCGCCGGCGGAGCGCGTGGCGATCGAGACCTTTGTCGCGGAGTGGAGCGACGGGCTGGTGCGCGAGGCCTGCCTGCGCGAGATCCGGCGCGGCGGCCAGGTGTACTTCGTGCACAACACGATCGAGGACATCGAGGCTTTCGCGGCGCGCCTGCGGCGGCTGGTGCCCGAGGCGAGCGTGCGCGTCGGCCACGGCCAGATGCGCGAGCGGGATCTCGAGCGCCTGATGCTCGATTTCTACCACCGCCGTTTCCAGGTGCTGGTCTGCACGACCATCATCGAGTCCGGCATCGACGTGCCGACGGCGAACACGATCCTGGTCGACGGCGCCCACCGCTTCGGGCTGGCGCAGCTGCACCAGCTGCGTGGACGAGTCGGCCGTTCGCATCATCGTGCCTGGGCCTACCTGATCGCGCCGCCGGCTGCCGCGCTGCCGGCCGACGCGCAGAAGCGGCTCGCCGCGATCGAGTCGCTGGAAGACCTCGGCGCCGGATTCACGCTCGCGACCCAGGACCTCGAGATCCGTGGCGCGGGCGAGCTCCTCGGTGAGGAACAGAGCGGGCAGATCCAGGAGATCGGGATCGGCCTGTACCTCGAGTTGCTCGAGCGCGCGGTCCAGGCGCTGCGCGAGGGCCGTGAGCCGGATCTCGAGCGGCCCTTGCACGCCGGCTGCGAGGTCGACCTGCAACTGCCCGCCCTCCTGCCCGAGGACTACATTCCGGACGTGCACCTGCGCTTGCAGCTCTACAAGCGCATGGCAGGCAGCGGCAGCGGCGCCGGGGTCGACGAGCTGCTGGCCGAGTTGACCGACCGCTTCGGACCGCTGCCGCCGCCCGCGCAGACGCTGCTGCAGGTTCACCGCCTGCGGCTGCGGGCGCTCGCGCTCGGCATCCGCCGGTTCGAGGTCGGCGCGGCGACCGGCGTCGTCGAGTTCAATCCCGAGCACCGCGTGGATCCGAAGCGTGTCTTGAAGCTCATCGGGCGCCCCGACGGACGCTATCGGCTCGACGGGCAGCAGCGGCTTCGCTTCAAGGTCACGGCGACCGACGAGGCCACGCGATTCGCCGCCGCGGGAAAGCTGCTGGATGAACTCGGAGCCTGACCGCGAGTCACGCCGGGCGTTCGGCCTCGAGTTGCAGCACGGGCCGCTCGACCGTCTCGCGCGCCGCCGCGACCGCCGACTGCCAGCGCGGGTCGGATGCCAGCGTCGCGGCCGTGCCATCCCGTCCGTGCAGGCGCGCGAGGCGCATGCGACTCACCGCATCGGCGGGCGCATGCAAGGTCTCGAGGACCTTCAAGGCCGCCGGACGGTCGTTGCAGACCGGCAGGCTGTCGCAACCGGCCGCGAGCGCGAGGCTGGCGCGCGCCGTGATGTCGCCGCCCGCGGCGGCTCCCGCCATCGACAGGTCGTCGGCGAAGATCGCGCCCTGGAAGCCCAGCTCGCCGCGCAGGATGCCGTCGATCCAGCGTCGCGACAGGCTGGCCGGCGCCTGGTCGACGGCGGGAAACACGACGTGCGCCACCATCACCGCAGGCAGCCCGTTGGCGATCATGCGCCGGTAAGGCCGCAGGTCGGCCTCGACGTCGGGCCATTCGCGGCGATCCACCGGCAAGGCGACATGCGAATCCGCGACCACCGCGCCGTGACCGGGAAAATGCTTTGCCGTCGCGGCCATGCCCGCTTCCCGCATTCCCAGCATGTAGGCCACGGCGAGATCCCCGACCGCGCCCGCTTCCGCATGCAGGGCGCGGTCGCCGATCGCGCGGCTGACGCCGTAGTCAAGATCGACACAGGGCGCGAACGACAGGTCGACGCCGACCGTGCGCAGCTCCGCCGCCATCAGCCAGCCGAGCTCGCGCGCCAGCGCCAGGCCGGCGTCCCGATTTGCGGTGAACCGCCGGCCGATTTCGCGGAGCGGCGGCAGCCGGGTGAATCCCGCCTGGAATCGCTGCACCCGGCCGCCTTCCTGGTCGACGGCGACCAGCAGGGCCGGCGTGCGGATCGCGTGGATCTCCGCCACCAGCCGCCTGAGCTGTTCGGGGCTCTCGTAGTTGCGCGTGAACAGGATCACGCTGCCCACCTGCGGGTGCGCCAGCATTTCCCGCTCATCGGGCTCGAGCGCGATGCCCGCCAGGTCCACCATCACCGGGCCGAGCGTCACAGCGACGCACCGGGCGCATTACGGCCGGCGATCGCCGCACGCCGCAGCGCATCCGGCCATTCCGCGAACGGTTCCGCGGCGAGCCGGAAATTGTAGTAGCGCGCGTCGTCCGTCACCTCGTCGCCGAGCCAATCCGGTCGCTCGAACTCCGCGTCGACGGATTCCAGCTCGATCTCCGCGATCACCAGTCCGCGATTCGCGCCGTGGAATTCATCCACCTCGAACACGCGGGCGCCGATCACCACGCGATGGCGGACCTTTTCGATCTCCGGGCCTTCCGTGAGCGCGGCCAGCATCCCGGCGGCATCCGCCTCCGGTATCTCGTACTCGAACTCGGGTCGCACCCGCCCAGGCGTCATGCCCTTGACCGACAGCCAGCCGCGCTCGCCCGCGATGCGAACCCGCACCGAGCAGGCGCGCGTGTTCGCCAGATAGCCCTGGCGCAGCGAATCGTTGCCGGCTGCCTGCGCGCGCCAGCCGGCGCCCCGCACCAGGAACTTCCGCTCGATCTCGAGGCTCATTGCGGTGGCTCGAACAATGCGATCGATTCGACGTGGGAAGTATGAGGAAACATGTCCATGATGCCCGCTGCCGAGAATCGGAATCCCAGTTCATTGACGAGTATGCCCGCATCGCGCGCGAGCGTCCCCGCGTGGCAGGATACATAGACCACCTGCCGCGGCGAACACGCCGCGATCAGCGGCAGCACCTCCCGCGCACCGGCGCGCGGCGGATCGAGCAGCACGAGGTCGTGGCGCTGACGCGCCCACGCGGCCGCCGGAGACGGGTCTGCCAGGTTCGCGGCATGAAACCGGGCATTGGCGATGCCATTCCGTTCGGCATTGGCGCGCGCGCGCTCCACCAGAGCGCTCTCGCCCTCGACACCGATCACCTCGGCTACGCGGGGCGCGAGTGGCAGGCTGAAATTGCCGAGCCCGCAGAACAGATCCAGCGCGCGGTCGGTGGGCTGCGGCTCGAGGAGCGCCAGCGCAAGAGCGATCATGCGGCGATTCATCTCGCCGTTGACCTGGACGAAGTCGACCGGCGAGAACTCGATCCCGGCCGCCAGCCCCGGCAGTTCGTAACGCAATGCTGCAGCCGGCGGCGACAGCGGCGTGACCGTCGAAAGTCCACCGGTCTGCAGGTACAGGACGATCCCGTGCTGCGACTCGAATTCGGCGAGGCGCGCGAGATCGGCGGCCTGCGGCGCCTCCAGCACGCGCAGCACCAGCGCAATCGCATTCTCGGCCACCGCCACCTCGATCTGCGGGATGCGGCGGCACAGGTCGAGGCCGCCTATCAGCGCCGCCAGTTCCTCGAGCAGGCCGCCCACCGGATCGGCCAGGATCTCGCAGCGGCGCAGATCCGCGATCAGGGCACTGCCGCGCTCCCGAAATCCGACCAGCAGCTTGCCCTTCTTGTCGACGAACTTGCAGCCGAGCCGCGCCCGCCGGCGATAGGACCAGGTCGGACCCGCGAGCGGCGGCAGCCACCGCGCCGGCTGCACGCCACCGATGCGCTCGAGCTCCTCGGCGACGATCCGGCCCTTGACCGCGAGCTGGGCCGCATGATCGAGATGCTGCAGCGAGCAGCCGCCGCAGACGCCGAAGTGCGCGCACCGCGGTACGACCCGCTGCGGTGAAGGGCGCAGCACTTCCAGCACCACCGCTTCGTCATGCCTGCGCCGTCGTCGCGTGCGCCTGAGCCGCACTTGCTCTCCCGGCAGGGCGCCGTCGACGAACACCGCCTTGCCATCGATGCGAGCGACGCCGCGGCCGGCATGATCCAGCGAGCTGATCTCCGCGACCTCCGGCGCCTGCTCCCCCTTCAAGCCGCCGTCCAGGCCGCGGCGAATTCGCGCCAGTGCGGTTCCTCGCGTTCACCCAACCAGTCACGGACCCGGCTCAACTCGCCGGCGTGACCGGCCGGCGTGAGCTTGCCGCGGACCAGCTCGAAGCGCAGATAGATCAGATAGGTATTGAGCACGTCCGTCTCGCAGTAGCTCCGGATGTCCACGATCCGGCCCGCGCGCCAGGCGCCCCAGACCTGGTCGCCGGACATGCCGAGCTTGCCGGGCAGGCCCAGGAGCAGCGAGGCGCGCTCGAGCGTCGCGCGGCCCCGGCCCTGGTAGGCGGACAGCACGTCCATCAGGTCGATGTGCCGCGAGTGATAACGGTTCAGGTAGTTGTTCCAGCGGAAGTCGCGGTCGATGTCGCCGCTGTCCCAGTAGGTCGGCGAGGCCACGCCATGCCGCAGCATGCGGTAGTGCAGCACCGGCAGGTCGAAGCCTGAGCCGTTCCAGGACACGATCGTCGGCCGCAACTTCTCGAGGCCGCCGAAGAACCGCTGCAGCAATTCCTCCTCCGGGCTGTCCGGGGTCCCGACGCTCCAGACCTGGAACTGGTCGCCGCTGCGCAGCAGGGCGGAAATCGCGACCACGCGATGCTGCTCGTAAGGCAGGAAAGCAGAGCCGGTTTCCTGCTCCCGCAGCGCGAGCATCGCGTCACCGACCGCGCCGTCATCGCCGCCCTCAATGCCCGGCAGGCGGCGGCCCAGCTCGACGTCGGGGATGGTCTCGATGTCGAAGACCAGGCAATTGAGCGGATTGTTCATGACTTCTTCATCATCACGGCGACCGCGATCACGAGCCCCGCCTCGTCGGACAGGCTCACGTGCCCCTCGCCCGCTCCCAGGCGATCGGCCAGGGCGCGGCCACGCGCCGAAAAGACCACTTCCGGCTTGCCCCAGTCGTTGGCCATGAAGCCGATGTCGCGGATCCAGACGCCATGGCCGAAGCCGGTGCCGAGCGCCTTGACGATCGCTTCCTTGGCGGCGAAGCGCATCGCCAGGAATCGGGCCGGCCGGCGCTTGCCGTCGAATGCGGCGCGTTCCTGGGGAAGCAGCAGCCGCTCGACGAAGTGTGCGCCGAATCGCTCGTACACGGCCGCCACGCGCTCGATGCGCACCATGTCGGTGCCGATGCCGAAGATCATCCGCCGCGCGCTTCCCGCATCAGGCGTTTCATCTCCGCGACGGCCGGACCGATTCCGGTGGTCGTCGCGCGCGCCACGATCGCGTGCCCGATGTTGAGCTCCGCGAGTTCCGCAAGCGCCGCCACCGGCTGGACGTTGTGGTAGTCGAGCCCATGGCCGGCGTGGGCGATCAGACCGGTGCTGGTCGCCTGGCGCGCGGCAGCCGACAGGCGCGCGAGCTCGCGCCCCCGCTCCGGGCCCAGCGCCTCCGCATAGGCGCCGGTGTGCAATTCGACGACCGCCGCGCCGGCACGAGCCGACGCCTCGACCTGCGGCGGATCGGGATCGATGAACAGCGCCACCCGGATGCCCGCTTCGGCCAGGCGGCGGCAGGCCTTGCCGATCGGCGCCGGATTGCCCGCGACGTCGAGCCCGCCCTCGGTCGTCAACTCGCTGCGCCGCTCGGGAACCAGGCACACGTCCTGCGGCGCAACCCGGAGCGCGATGCCGAGCATCTCATCCGTCGCAGCGATCTCGAGGTTCATGTGCGTCTTGAGCGCCGGGCGCAGCGCGTTCACGTCCCGGTCCTGGATATGGCGGCGATCCTCGCGCAGGTGCAGCGTGATGCTGTCGGCGCCCCATTGCTCCGCGATCAGCGCCGCCAGCAGCGGATCCGGCGCGCGGCCGCCGCGCGCCTGCCTGAGCGTCGCGATGTGATCGATGTTCACGCCGAGCATGATCGCCGTGGCGCTCATCCGTCCTGCTCCCGCCGGCGCAAGGCCAGCATGACTTCGCGGCTGGCGAGTCCACGGCCCTCGAGACAGCTCGCAATCGCCGCGCCGAATATCCGGCGCGCCACGGCCAGCGTCTGCGGTCGCCCGTAATCGCCGCGCGCGACCGCGAGCAGTTCCTCCCCGCGAAACGCTCCCGGCCGTGCAGCGGCATCCTGCACCCCGAGCAGTCCGCGGCCCGGCTCGAAATGATAGTAGAGATCCGGCTCCAGCGTCCCGCCGCTCCCGGAATCGCGCGTGAGGTCCGGTCCGTAACCGAGCTCGTCGAGCAACACCCGCTCGAACACCCGCAGCGCCCGGTTGCCGGCCTCGCCCGCAAGCTGCGACAGCGCCTCGGCATAGGCATCGAAGAGACGCTCGTGGCGATCTTCCTTCGGCAGCAGCCGCAACAGGAGCTCGTTCAGGTAGAAGCCGGAAAGGAGTTGCGGGCGTGGCAGAGTCGCGATGGCGCCGCCCAGCTCGGCGCCGGTCAGCGTGCCGCCGTCCGCGCGCCCCGACCAGGATATCAGCAGCGGCACGAAAGGCTGCAGCAGTCCGCGCAACGGCGATTTCGGCCGGCGTGCGCCGTGCGCGAACAGCGTGATCCGTCCGTGCGCGCGCGTCATCAACTCGAGGATGCGGCTGGTGTCGCTCCAGGGCCGGTGATGGAGCAGGTAGGCGGGTTCGAGCAGCGTGCGCCGGGCCGTGCTCATCAGGAATCGTGACCGAGTCGCCTGAGCAACTGGTCGTCATCGCTCCAGCCCTCGCGCACCTTGACCCAGGTGGTGAGGTGCACGCGACGGCCGAACAGCTCGTTCAGCGCGAGCCGCGCCGCCTGCCCGATGGATTTCAGGCGCGCACCGCCGGCGCCGATCACGATCTTGCGCTGGCCGACGCGCTCGACCCAGATGACCGCGTCGATCTCGGTCCTGCCGTCGGGCGTCGGTTCGAAGCGCTCGATCTCGACCGCGAGCCCGTACGGCAGCTCGTCGGACAGCGCAAGCATCAGTTGTTCGCGAAGCGCCTCCGCAGCGAGAAAGCGCTCGCTGCGGTCGGTGATCTGTTCCTCCGGAAATGCGGGCGGCGCCTCGGGCATGAGCGCCACGACAGCATCGAGCAGGCGCGGGATGTTTTCGCCCGTGCCTGCGGAAACGGGCACGATCGCCGCGAACTCGTGCTCCCGGCCGGCACGCTCGAGGAGCGGCAGCAGGTGGTCGCGCGGGCGCACGCGATCGATCTTGTTGACGGCAAGAACCACCTGCAGCCCGGCATCGGCCAGGCGCGCCAGCACGGCACCGTCCTCGCGCTGCCAGCGCGGCGCCGCAATCACCAGCAGCGCCGCATCCGCGCCGGCGACGCCCGCAGCCGCTTCGCGGCTCATCACATGGCTCAGGCGGCTGCCGGCCGGCGCGCCGGCGCCGGGCGTGTCCACCACCATCAGCTGGAACCCCGGACGGGTCACGATGCCCTGGATGCGGTGGCGAGTGGTCTGCGCCTTGGGCGTGACGATGCTGAGTTTCTGGCCGACCAGCGCGTTCAGGAGCGTGGACTTGCCGACATTGGGCCGACCGGCGAGCACCACGCTGCCGCAGCGGAAGCTGTCGTCCGCGCTCATCGCGGATCGCGCAGCGAGGGATCGTCGAGGATCCGCTGCGCGGCCTCCTGCTCGGCTCGGCGCCGGCTGCTGCCGTCCGCCTCCGCCCGGATGCCGAGGCTCGCGACGTCGCAGCGCACGAGGAAACGCTGGTCGTGCGGCTCGCCACTTACTTCGAGCACGACATAGGACGGCAGCGGGAATCCGCGCCCCTGCAGCCATTCCTGCAACCGGGTCTTGGCGTCCTTCAGATCAGAGGCGGCCGGCAACGCAGCGAGCGGAGCGTCGAACAGCCGCGCGGCAATGGCGCGCAGGGCCTCCAGACCCCCGTCCAGATAAATCGCGCCGCACAGGGCCTCGAGCGCGTCTGCGAGGATGGTGGCGCGCCGCTGCCCGCCGGACTTGAGCTCGCCATCCCCGAGGCGCAGATGGTCGCCGAGCCCGATCGAGGCCGCGAGCTCGGCGAGCGCCTCGCCGCTCACGAGGGTCGCGCGATAGCGCGACAATTCGCCCTCGCTCGCGCGCGGGAAACTGCGGAAAAGCATTTCGGCGACGACGAAGGACAGCACCGCGTCGCCAAGGTACTCCAGGCGCTCGTTGTTGTCCGGGCCAAAGCTCCGGTGCGTCAGCGCCCGCAGCAGCAGCTCGCGGTCCGCGAACGCGTGATCCAGGCGTTCCCGCAGCCAGCGACCTGCTGGATCCACCGGGTCCGCGGCGCGACTCAGCGCGCGGCGACCTCGACCAACTTGTCGAACTCGACCAGGAACGAGACATTCCCGGCGAGCGGCACCGTGTCCTCGTAGACCGCGCGCACGTAGAACACGCCGCCCTCGCGCTTGATCTCGATGTCGTTCGACGTGATGATTTCGACCATCTCGATGTCGAAGTGCCGCTCGATCGCCTTGCGGATCATGAAGTCCGTCGTTCCCGGGTTGCTGTCGTACTCGTCGCGGACCTTCTCGAGGGTCGCGGCCACCTTCGTGTATTCGAGGTACTTCGGCACCAGCCGGATGGCCGCGTAGATCCACGCGCCCACGACGATGACGAGCACGATGATGCCCAGGAATGTCATGCCCCGCTGTCTGTGATGCATATGCTGCCGCTCCCTGTCGCTACCGGATACCAGTCCCCATCCGCTCCCAGAGCAGGAATGATCCCGGCCCCGGATTGAACGACAACCAGATCGCTTCCGCCTTGCCGATGATGTGGTCGTCCGGAACGAAACCGACTTCCGGAAAGCGGCTGTCGCGGCTGTTGTTGCGATTGTCGCCCATCATGAAGTAATGCCCCTCGGGCACGCGCCACTCGCCTTCCATGCCGGGCCGCGCCGCATCCAGCAGGATGCCGTGCCGCGCCCCGCCCAGGAGCTCCTCGGCCACGCGCGAGAACGGATACTGCTCGTTCTTGGGCCCGGAATACAACTCACCGACCTCGATCTGGGACGGCGTTCCGTTTACCAGGACCCCGTTGGCCGTGACGCGCACGGTGTCGCCGGGCAGCCCGACCAGGCGCTTGATAAAGACCAGCTTGGGATCGGACGGCTTGCGGAAAACGATCACGTCCCCGCGCCGCGGCGCGCCGATGTCGAGCACCTTGGCATTGAGCACCGGCAGCCGGAGGCCGTAGCGCCACTTGTTGACGAAGATGAAGTCGCCCTGGATCAGCGTCGGCATCATTGAATCGGACGGAATGCGGAATGGCTCGTACAGGAACGACCTGAGCACCAGCACGATCAGGATCACCGGAAAGAACGAGCGCGAATAGTCGACCAGCAGCGGCTCCTTGGCGATCCCGCGCGCGGCGCGGCGTGGCGCCAGCCACCAGCGGTCCAGTGCCCACACGACTCCGGTCACGGCTCCCAGCAGCACCAGCACGAATGCAAAGTCGAAAACCATCATCTGCCTCCGCGAGTCACTTCTTGCTGACCTGAAGCACCGCGAGGAACGCCTCCTGCGGTATCTCGACGGTGCCGAGCTGCTTCATGCGCTTCTTGCCCGCCTTCTGCTTCTCCAGCAGCTTGCGCTTGCGCGTCACGTCGCCGCCGTAGCATTTCGCGAGCACGTTCTTTCTGAGCGCCTTGACCGAGGCGCGGGCGATTATCTGGCCGCCGATGGCGGCCTGGATCGCCACTTCGAACATCTGCCGCGGGATCAGTTCCTGCATCTTGTCCACGAGCTCGCGGCCGCGCTGGTAGGCGCTTTCCCGGTGCACGATCATCGACAGCGCATCGACGCGATCGCCGTTGATCAGCACGTCGAGGCGCGCCAGCGGCGCCGGCTGGAAATGGCTGAACTCGTAGTCGAATGACGCGTACCCGCGGCTCACCGACTTCAGCCGGTCGAAGAAGTCGAGCACCACCTCGGCGAGCGGCAGTTCGTACTGCAGCGACATCTGCGTGCCGAGCTGCTGCATCTTCTTCTGCGCGCCGCGCTTTTCCTGGCAGAGACCGAGCACGCCGCCGACGTGCTCCGGCGGCACCAGGATGTTCGCGATGATGATCGGCTCGCGCAGCTCGCGGTAGCTGGCCGGCAGGCGCGCGGGATTGTCCACCAGCATGAGCCCGCCGTCGTTGCCGACCACCTCGTACACGACGGTCGGCGCGCTCGTGACCAGCGACAGGCCGTATTCGCGCTCGAGGCGCTCCTGGACGATGTCCATGTGCAGCAGCCCGAGGAATCCGCAGCGAAAGCCGAACCCGAGGGCGGTCGACACCTCGGGCTCGTAATGCAGGGCCGAATCGTTCAGCTTGAGCTTCTGCAATGCGTCGCGGAACGACTCGTACTGGTCGGACTGAACCGGAAAGAGGCCGGCGAACACCCGTGGCTGCACCTGCTTGAAGCCGGGCAACGGCTTCTCGCAGGGCCGCGATTCTCCGGTGATCGTGTCGCCGACCGGCGCGCCGTCGATGTCCTTGATGCCGGCGGTCAGCCAGCCGACTTCGCCGGTCGACAGCGCATCGGCCGCGATCCGCTTCGGCGTGAAGCGGCCCAGCGTGTCCACCTGCCAGCCGCGTCCCGTCGACATCACGCGAATGCGGTCATTGGGCTTGAGCACGCCGTTCATGACGCGCACCAGGGAGACGACACCGACGTAGTTGTCGAACCAGGAATCGATGATCAGCGCCTGCAGCGGTGCCGCCGTGTCGCCGCGCGGCGGCGGTATCCGCCGCACCAGCTCCTCGAGCAGCAATGGCACGTTCTCCCCGGTCTTGGCGCTGACCCGCACCGCATCCGTCGCCTCGATGCCGATGATGTTCTCGATCTCCTCGATCACGCGCTCGGGCTCGGCCGACGGCAGGTCGATCTTGTTGATGACGGGCACGACCTCGAGGCCCTGCTCGAGCGCCGTATAGCAGTTGGCGACGCTTTGCGCCTCGACGCCCTGGGCCGCGTCGACGACCAGGAGCGCGCCCTCGCAGGCCGCGAGCGACCGGGACACTTCGTAGGAAAAGTCAACGTGCCCCGGCGTGTCGATGAAATTGAGCTGGTAGTCCTTGCCGTCGGCAGCGCGGTAAGTGAGCGTGACCGATTGCGCCTTGATCGTGATGCCGCGCTCGCGCTCGAGCTCCATCGAGTCGAGCACCTGCTCCTGCATCTCGCGCGCCTCGAGGCCGCCGCAGACCTGAATCAACCGGTCGGCCAGCGTGGACTTGCCGTGATCGACGTGCGCAATGATCGAGAAATTGCGGATTTGCTGCATCGAGGGAATGCCGGACGCCCTGTGCCGGACAGGCGTGTCCGGGGAATGGGGAATTATAGCAGTCGCGCCTGTCCGGGCCCCTCAGCGCGCGATCAACCGCTGGACCGCTGCAGAATCGAGGCGGCCGTGGCAGACGACGCTGCCGTCGCAGGTCAACACCGGTACCTTGAGTCCATAGCGACGGCGCGTGGTCGCATCCGCGTCCACGTCGCGCACTTCGATGCCGTCGAGTAAGCGTGCGAGCGCGTCGATGAACTCCTCGCACAGCGGGCAGCCGTCACGGGTGTAGACGACGAAGCGCCTGCCCGGCATCCGGGGCGCGGTCAATTGCCGCGTTCGTTCGCCGCCGATGCCGGGACTTCCGGCGCCGCGACCCCCGAGCGACGCAAGCCGGTCGCGATGACCTCCAGCGTTCGCGGCGGCACTTCGCCGACGACGGTGACCTGGTGGCCGGCCACCACGGTCGAATAGGCGGAGGCGACGCCCGAGCGGCCCGATCCCTGAACCAGCGCCTTGCCCGGCGCCGGCGTGTGGATGAAGACGGACACCGACGCCAGGCCGTCCGAGTACACGAGATGGTTGACTGGACCACGGGCGCCGGCCACCGCCTGCATGCCGGCGACCGACAGGCGGAAGCCCGGCGGCACCTGTGCGGCGCGCCAGGCGGGCGCCGTCTCGTCCGACTGCGGGGACTGGCGCACCCAGCGGAACTTGCTGCGGTCGATCACAGGCTCGAAGGCGGAATCCGGGATGTCGCCGTCGAACTCGAGTTTCGTGAATCGCAGGCGCTCGATCACGCGGCCCGCGCCATCCGCGAGGTCGCTGCGGACTGGCATGTGGGAATCGACGTCGATCCACAGCCGGTAGCCGAAGCGGTAGCCATCCAGCGGGCGCACCGCGACCACCGCGCTGGGGCCGAATGCCGTCGCTTCGCGCCCGACGTAGTCGACCTTGTACCAGGATGCCATGCGCCCTTCGAACTGGGGCAATGCGCCCATCAGGTCGCTGCGGCCCGAGCGGCGTTCGATGATCGCGAGCTTCTGGTCGGGCAGGTAAACCACCACCTCGTCGTTCTCGCGCACCAGCTCGCGCCCATTGCCCGAGAGCGAAACCAGGCGCTCCGAGACGACGCCGTCCCGAACACGATGCGTGATGCTCAGGCTTTCCGAATGGCCCGCCGACTCCGAGACGAATTCGCCGACGTAACTGGCATTGTTGAGCGCATTCGCCATCAGGTTCAGCCATTCCTGGCCGCTCTGTGCCAGCGCGGGCGTGGGCATGCCCGCCAGGCATAGCGCGAACCCGATGCCGGCGCGCAGGCTCACCGCGCAGCCTGGTCGTCGGTCACCGCCTCGTCAGATGGTGCGGCCTCGTCAGGCGTGCTGATCAGGCCGGCACCGACACTGCGGCGAACGAGTGGCGACGCGTAGCCGTAGTGGGCGACCAGGTAATTCGCGAACTGCGCCGGCGCGAGTCCTTCCGACGAAGCCGCTGCCGGCGGCGTCACGTAGGTCGTAGCGAGGACTTCCTCCGGCTCGATGGTCTCCGAGACCAGCTCGACCGGCGGCTCGGCGACCGCCGCGATCATCGGCGGCCCGGCCATCGCCGGATCCTGAAGGCCGACCTGCTGCATCAGCAGCACGCCGGCCCAGGCGACACCGGCCGCAACCGCAAGGCCCGCGGCGGAACGCATCAGCGAGTCACGGCCGGGGATACGCATCAGCGCGGCGACCCGGTTCGGCTCCCGTGCAATTGCCGCGCTGACCCGCGCGGCCACGTGCCGGGCCGCGGGCACGTCGCCGTCGCTCCTCAGCACCGCGCCGATCAGCGAATACCGCGACAGCGCCGCGCGCAGCTCGTCGTCGCGCTCGAGGCGCTTGAGCAGCAGGGCCGACTCCTGGTCCGGCAGCTCGCCGTCCAGGAACGTCGAAAGCTGTTCCTTGATCCGGTCAGTCATTCAAAGATCTCCGATTCTCCCGAGGCCGCCGTCGAACACTTCTCGCAGGCTGCGATCGATCGCTTCGCGAGCGCGGAAGATCCTCGAACGTACCGTGCCCACCGGGCATTCCATGGTCCTGGCAATGTCTTCGTAGCTGAGGCCCTCGAGTTCCCGCAGCACGATGGCGAGCCTCAAGTCATCAGGCAGCGCCTCGATCGCCTCGTTCACGGTCCGGCGAATCTCGTCCGTCAGCGCGAGCGCTTCCGGAGTTTCTCCGTCGGACAGGCGCGCCTGCGCCTGCACTTGCGAACCGTCCTGCAGGTCCAGGTCATAGGAGACCGGCCGGCGGCGACTCGCCACGAGCGCGTTCTTGGCGGTGTTGATCGCGATGCGGTACAGCCACGTATAAAAGGCGCTGTCGCCGCGAAACGCCGGCAGGGCCCGGTAGGCCTTGATGAATGCTTCCTGGGCGATGTCCTCGGCCTCGGCCGGATTGCGGACATAACGCTGCACCAGCTTCAGCACCTTGTGCTGATACTTGAGCACCAGGGCATCAAAGGCCGCCTTGTCGCCTTTCTGGACCCTGCGCACCAGCGCGATGTCGCCTGCTTCAGCCCGCATCGGCCCGACTGTTCGCGCTGCACCCTCCGCTGCTCGCACGCCCGTATGACCGGCCGTGACGGCGATAGTTCGCAAGTTCGCTGGCGGACGGGCTGGCGCGCCTCCTTTTGTGTGCCAGTCGCCCGATTCTAGCAAGTCAGCCGGACGCGGGCCCTCAATCTGCGGTGCTGGTCCGGCGGCACCGACCGACGCGTCAACAACCAGCCCCGGCGCCGGCCATCGACGCGGAGATCGATGACGACCAGCCCGGCGTATGCGCGCGTGCCCGAAGCGAACGTCGCCGGCACTGGCCTCCGACGACCTGCCAGCCGGGCCCGGCAGCCCGTCGCGTCGATCGCGAGCTGGCGCAGGCTGCAGTGCGCGCCCGGGATGCGCGCGATGCTCGCCAGCAGCCCGGCAATCGCCAGCATCGACAGGGCGGTCGCAACGAGCGGGGTACAGCGCGCGAGCCACGGCATGGCCGCGGCGGCGAGATGCACCAGCAGCGCGAGCAGAGCGAGCCGCGGCTCGGGTGCAGGCTCAATCGCGATTGCGAACGATGTCATCGACGATTGCGGCGAGGCTGCGGTCAGCGGGGCGCGAACCGCCGATCAGCCAGGCGGTAAGATCCGGGTCCGGCTGATCGAGCAGGCGCTGGAAAGCTTGCCGCTGGCCGCTTCCCGCCGACGACCAGCAATGCTCGAGCCAACGGCCGAGCAACAGATCGAGTTCCCTGGTTCCGCGCCGGCAGCGCCATTGCACCCGTGCCAGCGTCGCGTCGGCCATGAGTCAGTCGCCGTGATCGAGGATGCGGCGCTTGATGTCGGCGATGGCCCGTGCCGGGTTCAGGTCCTTCGGGCAGGCCTCGGTGCAGTTCATGATCGTGTGGCAGCGATACAGGCGGAACGTGTCGTCGAGATGCTGCAGCCGCTCGGCCTGCGCCTCGTCGCGCGTGTCCACGAGCCAGCGATAGCTCGCGAGCAGGGCTGCAGGGCCGAGGAAACGATCGCTGTTCCACCAGTAACTCGGGCAGGCCGTCGAGCAGCAGGCGCAGAGGATGCAGGCCGACGGCCGGTCGATCAGTTCCTGATCCGCGGGCGCCTGCCGCCGCTCGCCCTGCGCCGGCGCCGGGTCGCGAGTCTGGAGCCAGGGACGCACCGCCGCATACTGCTGGTAGAACTCGGTCAGGTCCGGCACCAGATCCTTGACCACCGGCAGGTGGGGCAACGGGAACACGCGCACGGCGCCCGCGATCGAGGCGATCGGCAGCGTGCAGGCCAGCGTGTTGAGCCCGTCGATGTTCATCGCGCAGGAGCCGCAGATGCCCTCGCGGCAGGAGCGCCGGAAGGTGAGTGTCGGGTCGACCTCGTTCTTGATCTTGATCAGGGCATCGAGAACCATCGTGCCGCAGCGATCGAGATCGACGTCGTAGGTGTCGACGCGCGGCGGTTCCTTCGAGTCGGGATTCCAGCGATAGATCCTGAACTGCCGCACGCGCGTGGCGGCGGTGGCCGCCGGATGGTGACGGCCCGGGCGGTCCGTGTATCGCGAATTTGCTGGCAGCCGGAATTGCGCCATGGCGTCCTCAGTAGGTGCGCGCTTGCGGCGGTATGCGCTCGACATCCGCGGCCAGCGTCTGGAGCTGCACAGGCCGATAGTCGAAGCGTACGGCGCCGTCGTTTCCGACCCAGGCCAGCGTGTGCTTCATCCAGTGGTCGTCGTCGCGTTCCGGATGATCCTCGCGCGCATGCGCACCACGGCTCTCGGTGCGATGCTGCGCGGAATGTATCGTCGCCAGCGACTGCCGCAGCAGATTGTCGAGCTCGAGCGCCTCGACCAGGTCCGTATTGAAGACGAGCGACCGGTCGGAGAGCTTCAGGTCCGCCAGCGCGCCGAAGGTCGCGCCGATCGCCCGGCAGCCCTCGGCAAGCGTGGCGCCGCTGCGGAACACCGCGGCGTCGCGCTGCATGGCTCGTTGCATTTCGTCCCTGAGCGACGCCGTCGAATGGCTGCCATTCGCATGGCGGAACCGGTCGAAACGGGCGAGTGGCTCGTCGGTCGCCTGCGCGGCGGGCTTCGCCGGCCATGCTCCGCGCCGCAGGTTCTTCGCGCAGTGCGCCGCCGCCGCGCGGCCGAATACGACCAGGTCGAGCAGCGAATTGGAACCGAGGCGGTTGGCGCCGTGCACCGAGACGCAGGCCGCCTCGCCGATCGCCATCAGTCCCGGCACGACCGCCTCCGATCCGTCGACTTTCGTCAGCGCCTCGCCGTGCAGGTTGGCGGGAATTCCGCCCATGTTGTAGTGCACCGTCGGCAGCACCGGGATCGGTGCGCGCGACACGTCGACGCCGGCGAAGATCATCGCCGTTTCGGCGATGCCCGGCAGCCGCTTGTGGATCACCTCCGGGCCCAGGTGCTCGAGGTGCAGGTAAAGGTGGTCGCGCGCCGGGCCGACGCCGCGGCCCTCGCGGATCTCGATGGTCATCGCGCGACTGACGACGTCGCGCGACGCGAGGTCCTTCGCATTCGGAGCGTAACGCTCCATGAAGCGCTCGCCCGCCGCGTTCCGGAGCACGCCGCCCTCGCCACGCACGCCCTCGGTGATCAGGCAGCCGGCGCCGTAGATTCCGGTCGGATGGAACTGCACGAATTCCATGTCCTGGAGCGGCAGGCCGGCGCGCAGCGCCATGCCGTTGCCGTCGCCAGTGCAGGTATGCGCGGAAGTGCAGGAAAAATAGGTCCTCCCGTAGCCGCCGGTCGCCAGGATCGTCACCTGCGCCAGGAACCGGTGCAGCGTTCCGGCCTGCATGTCGAGCGCGAGGACGCCGCGACAGGCGCCCTGCTCCATGATCAGGTCGATCGCGAAGTACTCGATGAAGAACTTCGCCTGGTGACGCAGGCTCTGCTGGTAGAGCGTATGCAGCATCGCATGGCCGGTGCGGTCGGCCGCCGCACAGGTTCGCTGCGCGATGCCTTTGCCGTAGTTCGTGGTCATGCCGCCGAACGGCCGCTGGTAGATACGGCCGTCCTCGGTGCGCGAAAAAGGCAGGCCGTAGTGCTCGAGCTCGATCACGGCCGCGGGCGCCTCCCGGCACATGTAGGCGATCGCGTCCTGGTCGCCCAGCCAGTCGGACCCCTTGACGGTGTCGTAGAAGTGGAAGCGCCAGTCGTCCTCGCCCATGTTGCCGAGCGCGGCACTGATGCCGCCCTGCGCTGCGACCGTGTGGCTGCGGGTCGGGAACACCTTGGTGATGCACGCCGTCGCGAGACCTGCCTGCGCGAGGCCCACCGTCGCACGCAGCCCGGCGCCGCCGGCGCCGACCACGACTACGTCGCACTGATGATCGGTGACCGTATAGGCGCTCATGCACTGCCGCCGCCGGCGATCGTCCACATCGCCCAGGCGAACGCCGCCGCGGCCGCTCCGTGCAGCACCCGCGAGGACCAGAGTGCCGGCGCGAGCCATCGGCCGCCGACATAATCCTCGAGCACCACGCGCAGGCCCTGGATGGAATGCCAGAGCACCAGGCCGCCGAACAGCACGGCAAGCGCCGCCTGCAACGGCTGCGCGAGCCAGGCCGTCACGGTCGCATGATCGAGATCGGGTTGCCGAAGCAGCGAGAACAGGAACCAGGATGCGAGCGGCAGCAACGCGATCGACGTCATGCGCTGATTGCGCCAGTGGCGCGTGGCGTTTCCGGTCTCCTGGCTCACGAGGCGCCCGCCAGCCAGCGACCGGCCGGCGTCAGGACGAGCGTCAGCACGCAGGCGACGACGGCGGACAGCACCACAACCCGGCCGCTCCGGCGGGCATCGGATTTCTCGAAGCCGAAACCGGCATCCCAGGCGAGATGACGAATGCCCGCGAAGAAGTGATACCAGTAGGCAGCGAGCGCCAGCGCGAGCACGATGCGAATCGGCAGGCTCGCGAATACGCGCGTCGCGGCGGCATAGGCATCGGCACCGTTCGCCGCCGCGACCAGCCACCACACCAGCAACAGGCTGCAGGCGGACAGGAACAGGCCCGAGGCGCGATGCAGGATGGAAAGCACCATCGTGTACATCGGCCGATACACCTGAAGATGCGGCGACAGCGGCCGGGGTTGCACGGGGGATTGCATCGCTAAGCTATTCTGCCAGAAGGGATCGTGTCATTTCACGGGCAATTGCCGCAATTTCGGCGCAATGCACTGCGTTACGATGGCACGATGGCGATGACCCGATTCGCGGAGCTTGCGTCTCACTCGGCCGTCGTGGTCTCCGGCCGCGACGCCCGCTCGTTTCTGCAAGGGCAGTTGTCCAATGACCTGCTCTCCATCGAGCGCCATTCCGGCATGCTCGCGGCCTGCTGCAATCGCCAGGGTCGCGTGCTCGCGACCATGCGCCTTGCGGTGCACGGCGACGACGTGCTGATGGTGTTGTCGCGACCGCTCGTGCCGGCACTGATCTCGCGTCTTTCCACGTACGTGCTGCGCGCGGACGTGCGCATTACCGACCACAGCGATCGCATCACCGTCGCGGGAATCATGGACGCATCGCCCGACGCACGCTGGTCGCAAGCCTCCGCAGCCGCCGCGGGCCTCGCGATGATGGTCGCAAGCCCGCGCCGCATCCTGCTCGCCGGGTCGGCAGCGGCACTCGGCTCCGCGCTCGCCGCCCTGCCGTCTGCGAGCACGGAAGACTGGGATCGCGCGACCGTCCTCGACGGCGAGCCCGTGATCGAGCCCGGGACCGCGGCGCTGTGGCTGCCGCAGATGTTGAACCTGGACCTGCTCGGTGCAGTCAGCTTCAGCAAGGGCTGTTACGTCGGCCAGGAAATCGTCGCGCGGCTGCATCACCTCGGCCAGGCGAAGCGGCGCATGATGCGCTACGTCGGCCCGGCCGGCGCCTTCTTGCACGCGGCACAGGCGCTGTTCAGCGGCGACACGCTCGCCGCGCAGGTCGTCAGCGCCTCCGGCGACGCCGCGGGAACCCAGTGTCTCGCGGTCGTGGAGCTCGATTTCTGCGCGAGCCTGCTCGGCGCGAAGCCCGGCGGCTCGGAGTTCGTTCCGGCCGATTTGCCCTACGCGATTCCCGCACCGGAATAAAGGGAATAAAGGGGACGCTTCCCTTCACGGACGGGCCGAACCCCATTGGTCTTGTCAGTCCTTACTGGAATAAAGTGGAGCTTCCGCTCCGTGAAGGGAAGCGTCCCCTTTACTCCCCCCCCTTTATTCCCCCTTTATTCCCTTCAATCCTCCGCGGGTAGATTCCGGAGTTGCGGGAACAGCAGCACGTCACGGATGCTCGCGGCGTCCGTGAGCAGCATCACCAGGCGGTCGATGCCGACGCCGAGACCGGCCGCAGGCGGCATTCCGTACTCGAGCGCGCGGATGTAGTCGGCGTCGTAGTACATCGCCTCCTCGTCGCCGGCCTGCTTGCGCAGCTGCTGCGCACGGAATCGCTCGGCCTGGTCCTCGGGATCGTTCAGCTCGGAAAAGCCGTTTGCGAGCTCGCGCCCGTCGACGAAGAACTCGAAGCGGTCGGTGACGAACGGATCCGAATCGCGGCGGCGCGACAGCGGCGACACCTCGGTCGGGTACGAATGCACGAAGGTCGGCTGGATCATCCGCTGCTCGCAGGTCCTCTCGAACAGCGCGAACTGCAGCGCGCCCGGGCCGTCTTCCTTGCCGGGCTGCACGCCGAGCGCGGTGCAGGCCTGGCGCAGCCAGGACGCGTCCCGCAGCCGCAGTCGGTCAAAGCCGGGATTGTGGGCGAGGATCGCCTGCTCGACCGAAATACGCGCGAAGGGCGCGCCGAAATGCAGGCTTCGGCCCTGGTACGTCAGGTCGCGGGTGCCGGCAATCGCGTCCACGAGGCCCTGCATCATGCGCTCGACCAGACTCATGAAGTCCTCGTAGTCGGCGTATGCCTGGTACAGCTCGAGCATCGTGAACTCGGGGTTGTGCTGCGTCGAAAGCCCTTCGTTGCGGAAATTGCGGTTGATCTCGTAGACGCGCTCGAAGCCGCCGACGACCAGACGCTTCAGGTACAGCTCCGGCGCGATCCGCAGGTACATTTCCTGGCCGAGCGCGTTGTGATGCGTGACGAACGGGCGCGCCACCGCCCCGCCCGGAATCGGCTGCATCATCGGCGTCTCGACCTCGAGGAAGCCGAGCGCTTCGAGGAAATCGCGCAGGAAACGCACGATGCGGCTGCGCGTGCGGAAGGTTTCGCGCGATGCGTCGCTGACGATCAGGTCGACATAGCGCCGCCGGTAGCGTGTCTCAGTGTCGGCAAGCCCGTGCCATTTATCGGGCAACGGACGGAGCGCCTTCACCAGCAGGCGGACCGACTCCGCGCGCACCGAGAGCTCGCCCGCCTTGGTGCGCATCAGGACGCCCTGTGCCGCGACGATGTCGCCGACGTCCCAGTCCTTGAATTGCTCGTATGCGTCGCCGAGCGTCCCGGCCTGCAGATAGGCCTGGATCTGCCCGCTCGAGTCCTGAAGCTTCGCGAACGATGCCTTGCCCATGACGCGCTTGAACATCATCCGCCCGGCGACGCGCACGCGGACCGGGTTGGCGCCGAGCCACTCGTCGCTGCGCTCGCCCCAGGTCGCGTGCAGGTCGGCCGCGAGCGCGTCGCGCCGGAAGTCGTTCGGGAAAGCGGGGCCGCCCGCGCGCTGGCGCGCGAGCTTCGCACGTCGCTCCGCGACCAGCGCGTTCTCGTCGGCCTGAGGCGGCGTCTCTGGCATCTTCATTCCCGGAGCTTACAGGCCCTGCTTCAGGCTCGCTTCCATGAACGGATCGAGCGCGCCGTCCAGCACCGCAGCCGGATTGCCGGTCTCGTGTCCGGTCCGCAGGTCCTTGATGCGCGACTGGTCGAGCACGTAGGAACGGATCTGGTGACCCCAGCCGACGTCGGTCTTCTGGTCCTCTAGCACCCGTGCTGCGGCATTCCGCTTATTCACCTCGAGCTCGTACAGCTTGGCCTTCAGCATCTTCATCGCCGTGGAGCGGTTCTTGTGCTGGCTGCGCTCGCCCTGGCAGGCGACGACGATGCCGCTCGGCAGGTGCCGCAGGCGCACCGCGGAATCGGTCTTGTTCACGTGCTGGCCACCCGCGCCGCTCGCGCGGTACGTATCCATCTCGATGTCGGCAGGATTGAGCTCGATCTCGATCTCGTCGTCGATCACCGGCGACACGAACACCGATGCGAACGAGGTGTGTCGGCGGTTGCCGGAGTCGAACGGCGACTTGCGCACCAGCCGGTGCACGCCGGTCTCGGTCCGGAGCCAGCCATAGGCATAGGGGCCGTCCACCTCGATCGACGCGCTCTTGATGCCGGCCACTTCGCCGGCGCTCTGCTCGACCACTCCGGTCCGGAATCCGCGCGAATCGGCCCAGCGCAGGTACATGCGCAGCAGCATCGCCGCCCAGTCCTGCGCCTCGGTGCCGCCGGCACCGGCCTGGATGTCGAGGAATGCGCCGCGCGGATCCATCTCGCCCGGAAACATGCGTGACAGCTCGAGCTGGCGAACGCGCTGCTCGAAGCCGGAAACGTCGCGATTGATCTCCGCGAAGCCGGACTCGTCCTGTTCCGCCTCGACCAGCGCGAGCAGCTCTTCGGAATCGGCCAGGCCCGTGCCGAGCTGGTCGAGCTCGGTGATGGTCGCCTCGAGACGCGCGCGCTCGCGCCCGAGGGCCTGCGCCTTCGCAGGCGTATTCCAGATCGCGGGGTCGCCGAGCTCCTGGTTCAGTTCTTCGAGCCGCTCGCATTTTTCGTCGTACTCAAAGGTACCCCCTCAGCGCCACGAGGCGCTGGATGAGGTCTTCGGTCAGGCGGCGAGTCGGCGCGGTTTCCATGCGGGCCGCATCTTAGCAGACGGTCATTCGCAGGATTGCAGGTATTCCGCCAGCAATTCCGCGTGCATCGTTCCGCCGAAGCTGCTCGATTGCAGCCGGTACGCGAGCCGCACGCGCGATCCGGCCACCGGCCGTTTCGCATCGGCTTCGTCGAAGTGCCCGAATGCGATCGCCTCGAGCGGTCGCGCCGCGGGTACCGGCCTCACCCAGAATTTGAGATGACGATCGCCGACCACGCGTGTCTCGACGACCTCGAACTCGCCGTCGAACACCGGCTCGGGAAAACCCTGTCCCCAGGGACCGCCGCGCTCCAGCGCCTGCGCGGTCTCGAGCGAGATCTCATCCGCCGCCAGCTCGCCGTCCGTTTCCAGCACGCCCTGCATCTGCTCCGGGGTGAGCTGCCTGCCGACTTCCTCCGCGAAGGCTTCGGCGAAGCGCGTCATCATGCCGGCGCGCAGGGTCAGCCCGGCGGCCATGGCGTGGCCGCCGAACCGCTCGATCAGGTCCGGGTGCCGCGTGGCGATCGCCTCGAGCGCGTCGCGCACGTGCACGCCCGCGACCGAGCGCGCCGATCCGCGCAACTCGCCCTCGCCGCCCGGCGCGAAGGCGACCACCGGCCGGTGCAGGCGATCCTTCATCCGGGACGCCACCAGGCCGACGATGCCGGCGTGCCAGGTCGCGTCGTACAGCGCGAGCGCCGGCGGCAGGCTGCCTTCGTCGATGCTGATTCGCCGCACCGCGGTGGCGGCTTCGTCGCGCATCCGCGACTCGAGCGTGCGGCGCTCGCGATTGAGGCGATCGAGCTCGCCGGCGAGCGCGAGCGCCTCGCCGCCATCGTCGGTCACCAGGCAGCGGATGCCGACCGCCATGTCGTCGATGCGGCCCGCGGCATTCAGTCGCGGTGCAATCTGGTGACCGAGCTGCCATGCCGATAGATCGTCCAGGCGGCAGCCGGCCACGCGGGCGAGCGCCATCATGCCCGGTGTCCCGGCCCGCGCCCGCGCTCGCCGCAGGCCCTCCTGCACGAGGATGCGGTTGTTGCGGTCGAGCGGCACGAGATCGGCCACCGTTCCCAGCGCGACCAGGTCGAGGAGCTCCGCCACGGCCGGCAGCCGGTCGCCGCGCTTAAGCTCGAGCTCGCGCGTTACCGATGCCATCAGGTAGAAGGCGACGCCGACGCCGGCGAGCGCGCGGCTGCCGAATCCTGCGGCCGGCAGATTCGGATTCACGTGCGCCGCGCAAGCCGGCAATGTCGCCGCGGGCAGATGGTGATCCGTGACCAGCACCTGCATGCCGAGCCGATGCGCGGCGTCCACGCCGGCGAACGCCGAGACGCCGTTGTCGACCGTGATCAAGAGCGCAGCCTGTTCGTGCGCGAGGTCCGCCACCAGTGCCGGCGTCAGTCCATAGCCATGCCGGATGCGGTCGGGCACGCGGAAGCCGAGATTGCCGTGGCCGAGCCTCGCAAGCTGACGCACGACCAGTGCCGTGCTGGTCGCGCCGTCCGCGTCGAAGTCGCCCACCACCAGGATGCGCGAGCCGCGCAGGAGATGATCCAGCAACAGCGCGGTGGCCGGGCCGATGCCGTCCAGGGTCGAGACCGGGAGCAGACTTCGCAGTTCCAGCGCAAGATCGTCGGCCTGGCCGATGCCGCGGGACGCATAGACGCGACGCAACACGGGATGCATCGTCGCGGGCAGCGCCTCGATCGCGCCCGGCGGCCTGCGGCGGAGTCGCGGAGGCGCCGCGCGTGGAAGGTCCCGGATCGACATCGCCGTCATCATAGCGGCGCCCGGCGGCACGATTGGCTATATTCCGGTGGGACCACGAGATGCAATTCGATCGCGACCCCGATAACGAAGCCAATGCGATCGTCGCCTGCGCCGACGACGAGATCCGGCTGCGCGGCCGCGCCTACACGCGGCACGTGATCGTGACACGCGATGCGGTCATCGACGCATGGCAGCCGCCGCCCGTCGATCGGCTCGGCATTGGCGACTTCGCGGAGCTGATCGCGCTCAAGCCGGATGTCATCCTGCTCGGCACCGGCACCCGCCAGCGCATGCCGCCGCCGCAGCTCATCGCCGATCTCGCCGCGCGCGGCATCGGCCTCGAGGCGATGGACAACCGCGCCGCCTGCCGCACCTTCAATGTCCTGCTCTCCGAATACCGTGACGTCGCAGTCGCGCTGATGATCGGCCGTTAACGCGGCGGAAGCTGGCTGAGCGGGTCGAGCGGCTGGCCGTCGAGGCGGATCTCGAAGTAGAGGGTCGGTGTCCGTCCGGGGCCGAGCCCCATCGCGGCGATCGCCTGTCCGGCGCGCACGGCGTCGCCTTCGCGCACATGCACGGCCGTGTTGTGACCATAGGCCGAGAGCCAGCCGCGAACGTGGTTGACGATGATGAGCTGTCCGTAGCCGCGCAGGCCGCTGCCGGTATAGACGACCCTGCCGTCGGCGGCGGCCAGCACCGGTTGATCGAGCTTGCCGTCGATGCGGAGCCCGACGCCCCCGGAGGGCTGTCGCACCGTGCCGATCACCTCGCCGGTCCGGACCGGCCACCGCCAGTCCGGCGGCCGGTGCGCAGGATCGGCAGGCGATGCGCGTGGCGGCGGAGGCTGGCCGGCTTCACGCGACTCGGCCGCCACTCGCCCGCCCGGCGGAGGGTTCAGCCGCAGGCGCTGTCCGGCGTGAATCAGGTAGTCGCGGCCGATGCCGTTCCAGCGCGCGATGTCCCGATACGCGAGACCATAACGCAGCGAGATGGAATACAGCGTTTCGCCCGGCTGCACGCGGTGGTAGTCGGGAATCGACGGGCGCCGTTCATGGCCGGCGCAGGCCGCGAGCGCAAGGGCCGCGAGCGCGGCGAGCCATCGGCGCCGTGCGCCGGCTGTCGCCGCCGGCGGCACCTCAGGACACACCGCCCAGCAACGGCACGAAACTCACGTAGCCGAGCCGTTCCTTCAGGAACTGGTCGCCACGGCGGGTGAGGCGCACCAGCTCCTGTCGTCCTTCCGGTCCGACCGGCGCGATGAGGCGGCCGTTCTCGCCCAGCTGATCGAGCAGCTTCTGGGGAATGGCGTGCGGCGCCGCCGCCATCAGGATGCCGTCGAACGGCGCCTGCGATGGCCAGCCATCGCTGCCGTCGCCGTGCTTGAAGCGCACGTTACGGATGCCGAGCTCGCGCATGCGCTCGCGGGCGCGCTCAAGGAGTGCCTCGATCCGCTCGATGGAGTAGATCCGGCCGACCAGCGGCGCCAGCACCGCGGTCTGGTAGCCGCAACCGGTGCCGATCTCGAGCACCTTCTCCGGCGTCCCGCCGATGGTCAGCGCTTCCGACATGCGCGCGACCACATAGGGCTGGGAAATCGTCTGCCCGTGGCCGATCGGCAGCGCGGTATCCTCGTAGGCGCGGCTCGACAGCGCCTCGTCCACGAACAGGTGGCGGGGCACATTGCGGATCCGGTCGAGCACGCGCGGGTCGCGGATGCCCTGATCCGTCAGCCGCTGGATCAGCCGCTCGCGCGTCCGCGCGCTGGTCATGCCGATGCCGCGCTCGCCATTCACGACGCGGGCTCCCGCAGCCACTCGCGCAGGTCGTCGAGCGCGCCGTGGCGCGTCAGGTCGATCTGCAGCGGCGTCACCGACACGAATCCGTTCGCGATCGCATGGAAGTCCGTGCCCGGTCCCGCGTCCTGCCCCGCGCCCGCCGCGCCGACCCAGTAGATCTCGCGGCCGCGGGGATCCTGTCCGCGCACCGCCGCCTTGGCGCGGTGCCGGTGGCCCAGGCGCGTGACCTCGATGCCTTTCAGGCGCTCGTACGGCAGGTCCGGCACGTTCACGTTCAGGATCATCGAGTGATGCAGGGGCTTCGCCAGCAGCCGCAGCACGAGCTCGCGCGCGATGCGCGCCGCAGTCGCGAAATGCGGCCCGCCGCCGCCCGCCGCGACCAGCGACATGGCGACCGTCGGCAGGCCGAGGAACCGGCCCTCGATCGCCGCGGCGACCGTGCCCGAGTACAGCACGTCGTCGCCGAGATTGGCGCCGTCATTGACCCCGGACACCACCATGTCGAACTCGAAGTCGAAAAGCCCGGTGATCGCCAGGTGCACGCAATCCGTCGGCGTGCCGTTGATGACGTACCAGGTATCCTCGTCGACCCGCTGCACGCGCAATGGCACCTCGAGCGTCAGCGAATGGCTGGCGCCGCTGCAATTGCGGTCCGGCGCGACCACGGTCAGCGGCGCGACTCCGGTCATCGCTTCCTTCAGGAAGCGCAGGCCCTCGGCGCGGTAACCGTCGTCGTTGGCGAGCAGGATCTTCACATTCCGCCGTTTCATCGCCGTCGCGCATCCCGCGACCGGGCCGCACTATACTGGAAAGCGCCGTCGATCTGCCCTGCCGGCCGGAGGCCGCGATCAACGAGAAAGACGACGAACGCGAGCTGTTTCGCGCCGCGGTCCGCGGCGTGCGCCCGCTGCGCCAGGACCGCCAGGCGCCCGCGGGCGAACC
>JBOHZL010000021.1:0-38817 GCA_050738495.1 Steroidobacteraceae bacterium
GGCCGGGCGGGGACACGGCGGTTTCCGGCGCTGCAGCGGGTGCCGGCGCGGCGCCCTGCGGCACGACTGCGACGCCCTGGTTGTAACGCGCGATGCGCACCGATTCCTCGCCCTCCGAGATCTCGATCTCGGCGAGCCCGGATTCCTCCAGCAGTTCGATCAGCTTCTTGATCTTGCGGATGTCCATCAGTCCCCCTCGGGCGGCCGGTCGAGGCGGTCGAGCGCGGCGGTGAGTGCGAGCTCGTAGCCTTGAACACCCAGGCCGACGATGCTGCCCGCCGCGATATCGGAGAAATAGGAATGCTGGCGGAACGGCTCCCGCGCGTGCACGTTCGACAGGTGCACCTCGATGAATGGCGCCGAAACGACCAGCAAGGCATCGCGCAGCGCAATGCTCGTGTGGGTGAATGCGCCCGGGTTCAGGATCGTGAAATCCACCGGGTTCGCCACCAGCGCCTGCACGCGGTTCACGAGTTCGTGCTCCGCATTGCTCTGGAAGCTCTCGATCGTGGCGTCCCGGGCTTTGGCCAGGGTCCGCAGCCGCTCTTCGATGGTGGCGAGCGTGATCTGGCCGTAGACCCCCGGTTCGCGGTGGCCCAGCAGATTAAGGTTGGGACCATTGATGAGCAGGATCCGACGCATGAGCGGGACATTGAACCGGACCGGACCCGATTTGTCCAGAAACCGTCGAGATAATGCGCCTAACAGCGTCGAAATGACGCCTAACTAGTCGATCTTGGCAAGCTCTTCCCGGATTCGGGTGCGCGCAGACTCCATATCGATCTGGCCGGCATCGACCGCCTTGACTGCGGCCAGGATGGCTTCCGCCTGGGGCCGGTGCAACTCGCCCACGTGGATGGTGGCGATGCGGCCCTGGCGGTCGGTAAATGCGGTGAAGGGCAAGCCGACGGATTCCATGCCAAAGGCCCGGGCGGCATCGAGGCCGTCCTGCTCGCCGATCAGGACGGTGTAGTCGACAGGCGTCGTCCCGACGTAGCGGAGCACGTCCTCGCGAAAGTCGACGGCGATGCCGATCACCTCGAACGCGGCAAATGCCTCGTCGCGCGCCAGCGCGTTCAGCATCGGTATCTCGCGCCGGCACGGCGCGCACCAGGTCGCCCAGAAATTGATGACAAGCGGTGTCCCGTCCCATTCCGACAGGGCGCGCGGCCGGCCGTCGCGGTCGGCGAGCGTGACATCGGGCCGCTGCTCCGGAATGACCGCTGGCCGAATCGGTTCGGGGGCCGGCGTCGGCTCGGGCACAAGCAACTGGCGGCTGATGAAGAAGGCCGCGACGCCGGCTGCCAGTGCGATCAGGCCCACGGCAGACTTTCGCGCTCCGGGCCCCATCGTCAGCACTCGCGCGCGAAACGGGTCAGGTGCGCGCGGAAATCCTCGGCGGCCACGTAACCCACCAGTCGGAACGGCCGGCATTCGCGCCCGTGCGCACCGAAGAATGCCGTGGTCGGCGGACCGTAGACGCCGAAGCGGCGCAACAGCGCCTGATCGGCTTCGTTATTGGCGGTGACATCGGCCTTGAGCAGCACGTAGCCGGACAAGTCCTGCTGCACGGCCGCCACCGAGAAGGTGTACTTCTCCATTTCCTTGCAGGACACGCACCAGTCGGCATAGAAATCGAGTATGGCGGGCTGGCCGGCGGCCTGCGCGGCGGCCAGCTCGCGATCGAGATCCGCGAGCGTGGCGACCTTGCGAAATGGCAGGGTTTCCGCGCCCGCTGCCGGACTGCCGCCGAAGAATCCGGGCATGGCCGCGCCGCGCAGCGGCTGCAAGGGGTCGTGTCCGCCGGCGGCCGCCCCGACCAGCATGATGACGCCCCAGACGATCGCCGCGAGACCGGCGCCGCGCGCAATCAGCCGCCAGGCGTCGGCGGCGCCGTGCGCGCGGCCGAATCCACCGAAGTAATAACCGCCGACGATGACGAGGAGCGCCCACAGGGCGAGCGTCAGCGAACCCGGCAGGATCCGTTCGAGCATCCACACGGCGACCGCGAGAAACAGCACGCCGAACAGGGTCTTGATCGTGGTCATCCAGGGGCCGGCATGCGGCAGGAAGCGGCCGCCAGCGACGCCGACCAGCAGGAGCGGCGCACCCATGCCGATCGCCATCGCGAACAGGGCGAGGGCACCGCGCAGGATGTCGCCCGTCTGTCCGATGACCGCGAGTGCCGCGACCATCGGCGGCGCGACGCAGGCAGTGACGACCAGTGCCGACAGCGCGCCCATGACCGCGGTGCCGACCAGGCTCCCGGCTCGCTGGCGGCCGGACGCAGCCGCCAGGCGCGTTTCGAGCGCGGCCGGTATCTTGAGGTCGAACAGCCCGAACATCGCGAGCGCCAGCACCACGAACAGCGCGGCGAAGGTGATGATGATCCAGGGCTGCTGGAAGAAGGCCTGGGCCTGCTGGCCAGCGGCTGCAAAGGCCGCGCCGGCGGCCGTGTAGGTCAGCGCCATGCCGAGCACGTAGACGACCGATAAAAGGAAGGAGCGCCGCGGCGTCGCCGCCGCGCCCTGGCCGGCGATGATGCCTGACAGGATCGGAATCATCGGCAGCACGCAGGGAGTGAATGCGAGCAACAGGCCGAAACCGAAGAACGTGGCCATCACCACCAGCAGCTTGCCGCTGCCGATCAGGCTGGCGAGGCGGTCCTGTTCCGCAACCATCGGCGTCGAGGCGCTGCGCGCCGGCGTGCCCGGCGGCGGCATCTCGATCGCAACCGTCTTCGTGATCGGTGGATAGCAGAGGCCGGCGTCGGCACAGCCCTGGTAGCTCACGGCGACTTCGAGCGCGGACGCATCGGCGGGGCGCATGACCGGCACGGTGGCGCCCAAGCCGTCGTAATAGACCTCGACGTCTCCGAAGAACTCGTCGGTCTTCTTCTTGCCCGGCGGCATCGCGACCTCGCCGAGCGTGAATCCCGGCGTCGCGGTCTTCGCCGATACGCGGTGGCGATACAGGTAGTAGCCCGGCGCGACGCGCCAGTCGAGTGCGATCTGTTCGCCGCCGTCGGCGACCGCGGTGAGAACGAATGCCTCGTCGACCGGCAGGAACTGGTCCTCGTTGGACGTGGGCCCCAGCAGCCCTTGGGCGGTCGCGGCCGAGGCAAGCGCCAGGCCGAGCGCGCAGAGAACGGTCCGGAATCGGGTCATGCGATGCGATCCTGCTGGCCGGAATTACTGCAATGCGGCCGAGAGGTTAACGGCCTGAGGCCTGCTTGTCTCGACGGCTTGCCCGGTTTCGCCAATCGGCCCGGCAGCCACGGTTCGGACAAGCGTATAAATGCTTTATTTTTCAAACACTTGAGCGCGATGCCCGCCGCGAGCCAGACAGCACTTGTAATTGGGTCCGCGATCCCTATCATTAGCACCCGACCGGGGAGAGTGCTAATCGCAAGATGAGTCCCTCCCGGGCACCCAAATCAGCGATTTTCCAAGGAGTGTTGAACCATGAAGATCCGTCCGCTTCATGATCGTGTGATCGTCAAGCGCGAAGATGAAGAGCGCAAATCACCCGGCGGCATCGTGATCCCCGATACCGCAGCCGAAAAGCCCATCCGCGGCAAGATCGTCGCGGTCGGCAAAGGCAAGATTCTCGAGAACGGGAACGTCCGTCCGCTCGACCTCAAGGTCGGCGACAAGATCCTGTTCGGCAAGTACGGCGGAACCGAAGTCAAGGTCGACGGCGACGAGCTCCTCGTGATGCGCGAGGAAGACGTCATGGCCGTGATCGAAAAGTAAGAGGATAAGTAAACATGGCTGCCAAGGAAGTCAGATTTTCGGACGATGCGCGCACCCGCCTGGTGCGCGGCGTCAACCTGCTCGCGAACGCCGTCAAGGCGACGCTGGGCCCGAAGGGGCGCAATGCCGTGCTCGACAAGAGCTTCGGAGCCCCGACCGTCACCAAGGACGGCGTATCGGTCGCCAAGGAAATCGAACTGAAGGACAAGTTCGAGAACATGGGCGCGCAGATGGTCAAGGAAGTCGCTTCGTCGACTTCCGACGAGGCCGGTGACGGCACCACCACCGCCACCGTGCTCGCGCAGGCGATCATCCGCGAGGGCATGAAGGCGGTCGCGTCGGGCATCAACCCGATGGACGTCAAGCGCGGCGTCGACCTTGCGGTCATCGCCGTGGTCGAGGATCTCAAGAAGCTCTCCAAGCCCTGCAAGGACTCGAAGGCGATCGCCCAGGTCGGCACGATCTCGGCGAACAGCGACGAGGCGATCGGCAAGAAGATCGCCGAGGCGATGGAGAAAGTCGGCAAGGAAGGCGTGATCACGGTCGAGGAAGGCTCCGGACTCGAGAACGAGCTCGAAGTCGTCGAGGGCATGCAGTTCGACCGCGGCTACCTGTCGCCGTACTTCATCAACAGCGCCCAGAACCAGACCAGCGAACTCGAGAGCCCGTACATCCTGCTGTACGACAAGAAGATCTCGAACATCCGCGAGATGCTGCCGCTGCTCGAGGGCATCGCCAAGGCCGGCAAGCCGCTCCTGGTCGTCGCCGAGGACGTCGAGGGGGAGGCGCTCGCGACGCTCGTGGTCAACACGATCCGTGGCATCGTCAAGGTCTGCGCCGTCAAGGCGCCGGGCTTCGGCGACCGCCGCAAGGAAATGCTGAAGGACATCGCGATCCTGACGGGCGGCACCGTGATCGCCGAGGAAGTCGGGCTGTCGCTCGAGAAGGCGACGCTGAACGACCTCGGTAAGGCGAAGAAAGTCGTCGCCGAGAAGGAGAACACGACGATCATCGACGGCGCCGGCAAGAGCTCCGACATCAAGGGCCGGATCGAACAGATCCGCCGTCAGATCGAGGAAGCCACTTCCGACTACGACAAGGAGAAGCTGCAGGAGCGCGTCGCGAAGCTCTCCGGCGGCGTCGCCGTGATCAAGGTCGGGGCGGCCACCGAGATCGAGATGAAGGAAAAGAAGGCCCGCCTCGAGGACGCGCTGCACGCCACGCGTGCGGCGGTCGAGGAAGGCGTCGTTCCGGGCGGTGGCGTCGCGTTGGTGCGTGCACAGAAAGCGCTCGAGAAGCTCACCGGTGCGAATGAAGACCAGAATGTCGGCATCCGGATCCTGTCCCGCGCCATGGAAGAACCACTGCGGCAGATCGTCGAGAACGCCGGTGAGGACGGCTCAGTGGTGCTCGCCAAGGTTCGAGACAGCAAGGGCAACCAGGGCTACAACGCCTGGAGCGGAGAATATGGCGACCTGGTCGAGATGGGCATCCTGGACCCGACCAAGGTCACGCGTCTGGCACTCCAGAATGCCGCGTCGGTTGCAGGGCTTCTGCTGACCACCGAGGTGATGGTCGCCGAGGCTCCGAAGGAGGAGCACGACCACCCGCCGATGGGTGGTGGCATGGGCGGCATGGGCGGCATGGACATGTAAAGCCGCAAGGCTCTACGGTTCGAAACGAAGGCCCGGGAGGCGACTCCCGGGCCTTTTTTTGTGGGCGAGTTGAAATGGCCCCTGTCGCCGCGCGCTGGCTGTAAGCCACAGGATGAAGCCGGGTACCATTCCGCCGCGCTATAGGATGAGCGGGGGTGTGGCGCCGTACTCGCTTGGAGAAAGTGCCGGGCCGGATTGGATCGGCGGCGGAATCCACGCCGCGGGCATCCGCTCACGCCCTTTGGGCTGGACAGAAGGCTTACGTCATGGAAATTCCCACGCAGGGCCGGGAGGTTGAATATCCTGTTCGCTCGGCGGAGCGTTTTGGACAGTGTTGAGTGGAGTTGAACGTTGTGCGAGAAGAGTCGAGGATTTGACCGCCGAACGCTCTAGGGACAGGATCTTGTTCGTTCGACCGATAAGCGCTTGAGAAGGGACAAATGCGCATCTTCCTGTCCCAACCCCACGGTCAACGGCTTGGCGATGTCCTGACCGCGAGACTTCGAGACCCCTCGTGGAAGGTCTTTCGAGCAGCCGTTGCCTTCGTGAAGCGCTCTGGCGTCAAGTATCTGATTGCCGACCTTCGATCCTTTGCTGCATCCGCCCAGGTCAAAATGGCTGTCGGCGTCGACCTCGGTGGTACTTCGGTGGAAGGACTAACCGCACTTCTCGACGCCCTTGAAGGTCGTGGCAGTATCTGGGTCGTCCACAACGAAAACGGCTCGACCTTCCATCCGAAGGTCTACCTGTTCAAGAGCGACACGCGAGCCGAACTGATTGTCGGCTCCGGCAACCTGACCGAGGGTGGGCTCTTCGACAACTACGAAGCATCGCTCGGTCTCGAGCTCGACCTCGCGCGGGACGATGACCGTGCGTTCTTGGAACAGGTGGAGGGTGCGCTCGACGCCTACGAGGTCGTCACGTCCGGCGTCTCAGTCGCGGTGACGCGCGATACCTTAGGTCGCCTTGTCGCTAAGGGCTACCTTCCTGCTGAGGCCTATTCCCGAAGGGCCGAAGAGGGTGCCCCAGAATTGGGTCCGGACGACGACGAGGAAGATGCCGGGACTGCCCTCTTCGAACGTGTACCAGTCCCATCTCCCCCTCGGATTCCCGGCCGTCCGGATGCAACGTCGCGAACTGGCGGCGCACGCGCAGCTATCGCGCCTAGCCCTGCAACAGGTCAGGCGCAGGTGTTCTACATGACGTTAATGCGGACGGATGCCGGCACCGGGCAGACAACTGCGGGTGCACAGCGCCGCTCGCCGGAAATCTTCATTCCTCTTGCCGCGCGCAACTTCGCTCCGGAGTTCTGGGAATAGCCGACCGGGTTTACGGCGGACGCCAATGAAGCTGGCAAGCTCGATCGAACTGGCGTCCGAATGCTCATTGGCACCCGGACAGAATCGGTCACGATGACCTACTTCCCGCACAGACACGAATTCCGCCTCAGGAGCGAACCTCTGCGCAGCGCTGGCGAGATCGGCGACATCCTCCGCATCGAGAAGACCGACGGAGGTCGAGGCTACGACTACATCGTCGGCGTCATTCCTCAAGGTACGGCACAGTACGCCGCAGCCCTGGCGAAGTGCGTCAACCAAGTCCCAGCATCCAGGAAGGTGTGGGGCTACGAATGACCTGGCGCTCGCAGCATTAGCAGCGTCTCGCTCTCGCTTGCGTTCTGCTTGAAGATGTCGCGCGAGCGGAGCATCTCCATCGGCAGATCGGACTCACGCTCATAGGCCAGCGACTCAGCGAGGTCACCGAGGAGAGATGCCGTCCTAATGTCAATGCGCTCTCCACCGGCAATCGTATGATTGCTGCCAACAACGACAAACACGGGCGCACCAGGCTTCACAGCGTCAGCGACTTGGGACAGCACAGCCTTCATGTCGAAGAAATACTTCGTAAGGAGGGCCGCGACGTTCTTCCTCCGGAAGCCGACATCCGCCCTGGCGTTCAGGCTATTGATCCGGCGGACAAGCGCCGACACGCTCTCGGGCAGTGCCGACTCGCTCGCCTCGAATTGATCCCAGTATCGCCGCCGCTGTGCATCGGTAATCTCGCGATTTCCGATCATTTGCTGGTCACGTTGCCTGTGTTCAGGTCTCGTCAAGAGCCCCAAGTAGCAAAGGCTCAGTCTGTCCGTGTCGAGGTATGGCAGTGCGGTAGCATAGGGTGGCGACGTGATGACCGCGTCGATGCGCCCTCGCCATCGAGACCACGCGGGCGACAAGTGTCGCGCATCACCGAGGTCCACATTGAATCGATTCGACCGAATAGGTCCATCTTGATAGAGAAACGCCGAAAGCATCCTGGTTGAGCGTTCAACTTCAGCCAAGAAGGCCGCTACGGCGTCTGGCTCCGCGTCGCCGAAGTCCCTCCTGACACGAAGGTCGTCGGTCTTCTGCCAAGACACTCGCCTCAGGATGTTGCTGAGCGCGATGAAGAAGAAGTCCTGCAGCGAACGATTGCTGACGTCCAATACGGCTGCGGCAACGGCATCCAAGTCGCGCAGCACGTTCTCAGAGAACCAGCGACGAAGGTAGTCTTGGTCGGCTACTGGCATCTGGCGGAAGTGTCGTAACGGTGCTGTTCCAGGCTTCACCCGTGCAAGGCGAGTGCGAAGCTTGTCGAACGCGCGAAGAAGGGAGTCAGGCTCGACCGACAGGAGACTGGCCTTGGCCTTGGCCAAGCGCACCGAGAGGGGATTCAGGTCTAGGCCCAGCGACCGACGCCCAGCCAGAAGGGACTCTGCGACCGTCGTCCCGCTTCCACACATGGGATCCGCGACAATTCCGTTCTTCGGAACGAGTCCAATGTTGATCAGTGCTCGCACGAGCTGCGGGAAGAACTTGCCGCGGTACTCGTGAAGCCCATGAGTGGCGTACCGGAGGCAGCGTCGACCGGGCACTGGAATCTCATCGCGAAACGGAAGCCTGGAGGCAAACTCCTGGAGTGGCACGCCGTTCCGAGCAATGCTGACGGTGGCCTCTCTAAGTACCTGCACCGTGTAGTTGAGCCGCCCGTTGTCGACCGACTGCCAGTACGCGAGGGAATTGGTCAGGAGTCCAGCCGACCGAGTCTCGACTTCAACTGAATCAACGGTTGTTCCATCGAGCGGAATCTGCGGCCTGGCTCCAGTCGTCAAGGCAGACAATTCGGCAAACGCCAAGACGCGCTCAAACGGCTGAATGTACGGCTTGATTCGGCATCGAAGCGGAGCGGTCATGAACTGTCACCTCGGTTCTGCAGGATGAGGATGTGTTCCTGACGGATCTTTCCGATGACCGGATTGAAAGCCTTCTTTGTGTCCTGAAGTCGCCGCTCGATGCGTGCCACCTCCGTGAAGCCATAATCGGCCGCACCGATAGCCATTGTGTCGGCGTTGTTGTATCGGCGTCCGCCGATGATCGAATCGCCAACAACAAAGCAGGCAAATCTGCCAGCCTTGAGGCGCGTAGCTAGCCACGCAAAGATTCGATCCATTTCGCCCGCGAACGTCTTGTGCGTGGCGGCACGAGGCCCCTTGGCGCTGTACTTTCTGTGGCTGCCGATCTCAGCCCGCTTGAACGTCGGTTGGTCCATTCCCAACCAGAGCATCCTCGTCATGTGGTACAGGTGATAGCTGTAGGCGTTTGGGTATGGGGGGGAGCTTACAACAAGGTCAATGTCGCCAACTTCTGGGGAATCAAGAACGCTCGCGTTAATCACACGTCTGGAGAATCTGGGCTCTAGGAGCTCCGTCAACTCCGCCGCCTCTCTCACCGCGTCCTCCAGAGCTTTTGAGAATCGCTTCAGAACGTCGCCTGGGACGAGATTCTTCTGGCGGCGAACGTATCGAGTATCCGAATCCTGGCGGGACACAGCCACGATGATCGACGACAGCGCGACTCGGGCGAGGGTCCGGGCTGCGGGAGAGCCGATTGCCTCAGCCCATGATCGAATCTGCGCCAGCTCGTCGACCACGAATGGCTCGAACCAGAACTGAATCGCCTTGCCCTCGGGTACGACGCCGTGAAGTGGCTGATTTGGAGCGAACAAACGTCCCTGCTGCGTGGCGTCTGCAACCTGTTCGCTGAGCACCGCGGAGTTCAGAACGAGCTGCCGCAGCGTCGTAAGCTCCTCCGCCTCTAACGGGGTGGTTTTCGCTTCCGTGATGAGACAGGCGAGCGGGTTGGCGTCGACACCGACTGCGTGGCGCTTGAGCGTGAGCGCCTCGACAAGAGTTGTCCCACTTCCGCAAAAGATGTCTGCGACAACCTCACCGACTGAGGACAGCTCTTGGATGAGCGCGTTGGGAATCTGGGGAATGAACTTCGCCGGGTACGGATGCAGACCGTGCGTCAGGTAGTTGGTCTTTGCGCCGACAAAATCCCAGTCCAGGCTCCTGAGGCGTTCAATTGGATCGATGGGTGTGAATGTCTCGCGAACTGTGGGCGTTGGCGCTCGGCGCAGCGAATAGACAGGACTGGCCGTAGATTCCTGTTCGGCTCCCGCGAAGCGCTGGATGTTGCCGACGTCGTCGGATGTGAACGTCCGCCAACCGTTCCGATCTCGGCCCGGTTCGGCCACGCGACCTTCGCGAAGCCAACGCAGCAGGGTGTCGCGGTGCACGCCGACCTGTTCAGCGACCTCGGCTGTCGAGAACCGGCGCTCCGACTCCATGTCGCCTATAGTCGCCTATAGTCGCCTATAGTTCAAGGGCCACCGAGCCATGAGCGGCTTGATCGCTGGATTCCACCGAGGTCGCGCGCTTGACGCTCCAGAACGCCGGTTCGATCGCGTGTCTCCTACTCACCACGGAAGTGATGATCGCCGAGGCTCCGAGGAAGGAGCACGATCATCTCCCGATGTCGGGCGGCGGCATGGGCGGCATGCACATATAAGACCGGAAGGCTTTACGCTTCGATCGAGGCGCCCGGGAGGCGACTCCTAGGCCTATTTCGTTGTTGGTTCCTATCACACAACTCCCTAGCCGATGCCGTGGCCGACCTCGGCGCGCCGGAGCTGATCGGACAGGTGTTCGCGGGGTTTCAGAGACATCTCTACGAGCCGCGGGCTGCGGCATGAGGCGCGTCACCGGCGTGTCAGGCCGCTTGTAACCCTCTGTTTCGTGACGTATTTAGTGGATCATACCCAATATGGGAATGATCATGCCCAAAATGGGCATAGAGAAATCCAAGCCGGCAGACCTTGCGGACGCCTTGTTCTCGGCCACGCAGCAGCGCGTGCTGGCAAGGTTTTTCGGCCATCCTGAACGCAGCTACTACGCGAACGAACTGATCTCGACCACGGGGGGCGGATCCGGCGCGATCCAGCGCGAGCTGGCCAAACTCGAACGAAGTGGCCTGATTGTCGCCGAGCGGCGAGGTGCTCAAAAGCACTACAAGGCGAACTCGGAATCGCCGCTGTACGAGGAGCTATGCGGAATCGTGCGCAAGACGGTCGGCCTCGCCGGACCGCTCCGCGAGGCGCTCGAGCCCCATGCCGAGAAAATCAGGGCGGCATTCGTCTACGGATCCGTCGCCAAGCGCCAGGATACTGCGTCGAGCGACATCGATCTCATGATCGTCAGCGACGAGCTGGACTTCGCCACTCTGGTCAAGGGGATCATTTCGCTCGAGGAGAAGCTCGCGCGCGAGGTCAATCCGAGCATCTTAACGACCAACGAGTTCATCCGGCGGCGCGGCGAGCCGGATGGCTTCATCCCGCGCGTCCTGAAGCAGCCCAAGCTGTGGATCATCGGAGGCGAGCATGACCTCCCCGCTTGACGTTCTCTGCAGGCCCAACGGCTCGCTTGCCGCCGAGCCTCCGAACGCCACCGAGTTCGCGAGGCTTTGCGCAGCTGCCGGGTGCAGTCTCGCGGATGCCCGCGTCGACGGCATTTCACTCGAAGGCCGCCTCATGATGGCGTACCGTGCGGCGCACGCTTTCTGTACGGCGGAGCTGCGTTATCACGGTTATCGACCACAGAACCGCTACATCATCTTTCAGGCGCTGCCGCACACTCTGGAGTTAAGACCAGAGGTATGGAAAATCCTTTCTCACGCCCACAACCGGCGCAACACGGGCGAGAATGAGGGCGCCCTCGAGATCAGTGAGCAGTTCGTGCGCGACGTCATCAAGGCCTGCGAGGTCGTCGCCGAATCGGTCCGGGCGTTGCCACCGCTCAGATCGTCGGCATGAGAACGTCGGGTTGGAAACTGATGCGCCGAACGGCGCACGAGCGGCTCAAAGCCGCTCAGTGCATCTCGGTTTCGACGATCACGCCGGCGCGCGCGAGCTTCGCGAGGTCCTCGCGCAGCTCCGCCGGATCGACGCCCGGCTGCCGCGCGAGCGCGTCCTCCAGCGAGAACATGCGCTGCTTCAGCAGCCATTCGGCGGTCGGACAGGTCGTGCCGAGCGCGATTTCGCCGCCGTCGAAGGTGATATGCGTCGCTTCCCGCGACGGTCTGGGAGAGCGTCGCGCCGCATTTCGGGCTCGCCGTCAATGACGAAGGCGCCGGTCGCGAATCCCGCGGCGTTCGCCGCGGACAGCACGGCCAAGCAGGCGTCGGCGTCCGCGGCGCTTCGGCAGGCGATCGAGGCGCTGGCGCGTCCGAATCTGGACAGTCTCTACAGAGTCCATGGAGCGTGAGCATTGAGCGACGTCGACTCCATCCAGACGGTATTTCCGTACAGCAAGTTCGTCGCCGAGGCTTGCGCCCGCGATCCGGAACTGCTCGCTTTGCCCGGCGCGCGGGGCGACCTGCATGCAGCCTGCGAGGCCTTGCTGGCCGGCGACCCGGATGAATCGCGGTTCATGGACGGGTTGCGGCGCCTGCGACGGCGGGAAATGGTGCGCATCGCCTGGCGCGACCTTGCCTGCGGGGCGCCGCTTGCCGAAGTGCTGGCGGACCTGTCGGCTCTCGCCGACGCGGCGATCACCACCGCACTCACTTTCGCGACCCGCGAGCTCGACGCACGCTACGGCGTGCCGCGATCGGCCACCGGGGAGCGCCAGGAGCTGGTAGTGCTCGGCATGGGAAAACTCGGCGGCCGCGAGCTCAATTTCTCCTCCGACGTCGATCTCGTCTTTCTCTATCCGGAGGCCGGCGAGACCGACGGACGCCGGAAGATTGCGAACGAAGAGTATTTCACGCGGCTCGGCCAGGCGCTGATCCGGCTGCTCGATGCGCGAACGCCTGAAGGTTTCGTGTTCCGCGTGGACATGCGCCTGCGGCCCTTCGGCGAGCCCGGACCGCTCGCCACCAGCTTCGCCGCGTTCGAGGACTACCTGCAGCAGCACGGCCGCGACTGGGAGCGCTACGCCTGGGTCAAGGCGCGCGCCATCACCGGCATCGACCGCTATCGCGAGTTGTACGACGGCGTCGTCAGGCCATTTGTCTATCGGCGCTATCTCGACTTCGGCGTCTACGAGAGCCTGCGCGAGATGAAGTCGATGATCGCGCGCGAAGTGGAGCGGCGCGAGCTCCAGGACAACATCAAGCTCGGGCCAGGCGGGATCCGCGAGATCGAGTTCATCGTGCAGGCGCAGCAGTTGATCCGCGGCGGCGCGGAGCCGGGTCTGCAGACCAGCTCGCTCCAGGCGGCGCTGCCGCGCCTCGCCGGTGCCAAGCTGCTGCCCGCGCCGACCGTCGCGGAGCTGCAGGAGGCCTATGAATTCCTGCGGCGCGTGGAGAACCGGCTGCAAATGGTGGACGATGTCCAGACGCATGCCCTGCCGGTCGATGCACCCGGGCGGGAGCTGCTGGCGGCGTCGATGCGCTACGCGGACTGGGTGCAATTCCGGGATGCGCTCGAAACCCGGCGGCGCATCGTCACGGCGCACTTCGGCGACCTGGTGCTCGGCCGCAGCGCCACGGTCGAGGCAACGCCCGCCGCGCTCTTCGAGGCGCTCTGGACTGCCGAGCCTTCGCTCGCGCGGGTCGCGCAGGACGTCGGCAGCTTTGGCCTTGCCGACCCCGAAGCCGCGGCCCGCCTGCTCCTGGAGCTCCGGCAGTCCGCTTACTTCCTGCGGCTCGACGAGTTCGGCAGGCGGCGGCTCGCGACCCTGTTGCCGCGGATCCTCGCGGCCGTCGCCCGCGTGGATGCCGACGCGGCGGGCGAGGGGCAACCCGTCCTGACGCGTCTGCTGCGCATCGTCGAGGCGATCGGCGGGCGCACCGCGTATCTCGCGCTTCTGAACGAGAACGCACATGCGCTCCGCAAGCTCGTGCAGGTCTGCGGCATGGGTGACTATCTCGCCCGGCAGGTAGCCGCTCATCCGCTCCTGCTCGACGAATTGCTCGATGCGCGTGTGTTCGAGGCCTTGCCGGACCGCGCGCAGTTCGCCGCCGAGCTTTCGGCCCGGCTCCAGCACGCGCGCCACGACGAGGAGCTGCGCGTCGATGCGCTTCGCCAGTTCCGGCGCGCGGCGATGTTTTGCATCGCAACGCTGGACCTCACCGGCCGGCTGCCGCTGATGCAGGTGAGCGACCGCCTGACCGACGTCGCCGAGCTGATCCTCGAGCAGGCACTCGCGCTCGCCCTGCAGGACACGGTTGCCCAGTACGGCGAACCATGCTGTGACGGCGAAGACGGGCCGAGGACCTCGCGGGTCGGAATCGCGGGTTACGGCAAGCTCGGCGGCATGGAGCTTGGCTATGCCTCGGACCTCGATCTCGTGTTCCTGCACGATTCCGCGGGCGAGCGGCAGCAGACGGCTGGGCCGAAAGTCGTGGACAACGAGGTCTTCTTCCTGCGCCTCGCACAACGACTCGTGCACCTGCTGACCGTGCATACGGCGGCCGGGCGGCTTTACGAGGTGGACGTGCGGCTGCGCCCGTCCGGCAAGGGCGGCCTGGCATTCACGCAGATCGCCGCGTTCGAGGCATACCAGCGGCGCGATGCCTGGACCTGGGAGCACCAGGCGCTCCTGCATTCGCGCTGGGTCGCGGGTGCCCCGGCCGTCGGCGCCGGTTTCGAGCGGATCCGGCGCGATGTGCTGATGCACGCGGTGCGGCGTGAAACCTTGCGCGAGGACATCGTCGCGATGCGCGAGCGCATGCGCGCCGAACACGCGCATGCCCGCGAAGGGCAATTCGATCTCAAGCAGGATCGGGGCGGCATCGCCGACATCGAGTTCCTGGCGCAGTACTGGGTGCTGCGCCACGTGCGCGATCAGCCGCCGCTCGCCGAATTCGCGGATACGATCCGGCACCTGGAGTCGGTCGGATCCGCGGCACTCGTGAACCACCGCGTCATCGACCGGCTGGTCGACGCTTACCGCGAGTATCGCCAGGCGGCGCATCACCTGTCGCTCGAGCAGCGGGCGCCGGTCGTCGACCTGGCACCCTATGCCGCGCGCAAGGCCGAGGTCGCCGCGGTCTGGGAGCAGGTGATGGTCGCGGGCATCGAGCCCGCGCCGGTATAATCGCCGCGTGCCGAGCGCGCCCGAATCACTGCCGCCGAACGCCCAGAATCGCTACGACGTGACGGCGGCCGACCTGCCGCTGTCCTGCCCGATGCCCGCCATGTCGCTGTGGAACAGCCATCCGCGGGTCTACCTGCCGATCGAGGCGACCGGCTTCGCGAAATGCCCGTATTGCAGCGCCGAGTTCGTGCTGACACGCTGACGGACGATGTTCCAGCGGCTCGCAATCGACCGCGGCGCGATCCTGTTTGATCCCGAACGCATCACCACCCCCGGCCCGCAATTGTTCGACCGCGATTACTGGCAAGCGCAGGGCGCTCTGGTCGAGCTGCCGGGCGGGCGCGGTTCCATCCACTTCATCGAGCAGGACGGCCGCCGGTGGGCAATGCGCCGCTACCTGCGCGGCGGCATGGCGGCGCGGGTCGCGCGCGACCGCTACCTTTACTTCGGCGAGGAGCGGACCCGCTCGTTCCGTGAACTGCGGCTGCTCGATGCGCTTCGCCGGCGCGGCCTGCCGGTGCCGGTTCCAGTCGCCGCCTCCTACCGGCGCGGACACTTCCGCTACGACGCGGAGCTGATCACCGAGCGGCTGCCGGGATCGCGCTCGCTGGCCGATGCGCTCGCGGCCGGGCACATGGACGAGGCGCGATGGACTGCGATCGGCCGCTGCCTGCGGCGCTTCCACGACGCCGGCGTGCAGCACGCAGACCTCAACGCCCACAACGTCATGCTGGGCGAGCAGGGCGAGGTCTGGCTGCTGGATTTCGACCGCGGTCGCCTGCGCGCGCCGGGGCCGTGGCGCGAGCGTGTCCTGGGCCGCCTCGAACGAAGCCTCGCGAAAGTCGGCGCCGGGCGGGAAAGTTGGCGGCAGGGCTTCCGGCGATTGCGCCTCGCGCACGACGGCTGAACCAGCATGCATTTCGCCTACAACGTGCTGGTCTATCTCGCCGCGCCGGTGGCGCTCCTGGTGCAACTGTGGCGCGGGCTGCGCGATCCCAGTTACCGCGCGCGGCTCCACGAGCGGTTCGGGTTCGGCGCGCCGCTGCCGGGCCCGACGATCTGGATTCATGCCGTATCCGTCGGCGAAGTGCAGGCGGCGGAACCGCTGGTCTGGCGGCTGCTCGGCAGCCATCCGCGCTACCGGGTGCTGGTGACCACGGTCACTCCGACCGGCGCGGCGCACGCCAGGCGCCTGTTCGGCGACAAGGTGGAGCTGCGCTACGTGCCATTCGACCTGCCGGGCTCGGTCAAGCGGTTTTTCGACCGGGTGCAGCCGCGCCTGGCGATGATCCTCGAGACCGAGCTGTGGCCGAACCTGTACCGCGAGTGCGGCCGGCGCGGCGTGCCGCTGGTGCTGGCCAGTGCGCGTGTCTCGCCACGCTCGGTCGGGCGCTACCGGCAACTGGTTCCCCTGTTCCGGAAAGCCTTGTCCCATGGCATCGTGATCGCCGCCCAGAGCGTGACCGATGCCGAGCGATTCCGCTCGATCGGCGCGGCGACCGAGCGCACGCACGTGACCGGAAACATCAAGTTCGACTTCCAGCCGCCAACCGGCATCGAGGCGCAGGGAGCCCGGTGGCGCCGGCAGAATGCGGCACGCCGCCCGGCCTGGGTGGCGGGCAGCACGCACGAGGGCGAAGAGGTCCTCGTGCTCGAGGCTCATCGCCGCGTGCTCGAGCGCTTGCCGGACGCCCTGTTGCTGCTCGTGCCGCGCCATCCTCAGCGATTCGATGCGGTGCGCGAACTGCTCGCCAGGCGCAATGGACAATTCGCCAGCCGGTCATCGCGCGCCGCGATCCCGGCCACGACGCCGGTCATGCTCGGCGATACGATGGGCGAGCTGATGCTCTTCTACGCCGCGGTGGACGTCGCCTTCGTGGGCGGGAGCCTGGTGCCGATCGGCGGCCACAACCTGCTCGAGCCCGCCTCCGTGGGACGGCCGATCCTGACCGGTCCGCATAATTACAACAGCGAGGAGATCGCCAAGCTCTTGCTCGACGCCGGGGCCGCACGCATGGTGCGGGGCCAGGACGAGCTCGCGGAGGCCGTCATCGCGCTCCTCGGCGCGGCGGACGAGCGTGCCGCGATGGGCGAGGCGGGCAAGGCGGTGCTGGACGCCAATCGCGGCGCGCTCGATCGCCTGCTGAGGCTGGTCGAGCCCTTGCTGGATGAGGGAGACGCCCCTTGAGGAATCCGCCCGACGCCCGCGCGCTGCAGGCACTCGTCGACCGGCACGGATCGCCGCTGCTGGTGATCGATTGCGACGTCATCCGCCGCCAGTACCATGCGCTCGCGGCGGCGCTGCCGGGCGTGGACCTGCATTACGCGCTGAAACCGCTGCCCGACGCGACCGCGGTCCGCGTGCTGGCGGGAGAAGGTGCCTGGTTCGACCTGGCGACCAATGGCGAGGTGGACCTGGTGCGTGATGCCGGCATCCCGCCCGGGCGCTGCATACACACCCACCCGATCAAGCGCGACTCCGACATCCGGCATGCGCTCGACTACGGCGTGACGACCTTCGTCGTCGACAACCCGGACGAGATCGACAAGTTCGTCGCCTATCGCGAGCGCGCGTGTTTGCTGCTGCGCATCGCCTTTCGGAGCCCCGAAGCGATCGTGGATCTGTCCCGCAAATTCGGTTGCGAAGTGCAGGCAGCGCTGGAACTCGCCGGGCGTGCGACGCGGTCCGGCATCCGGCTGCTCGGCCTCTCGTTCCATGTCGGCTCGCAGGTCGCCGACCCGGCCATGTACGTGACCGCGATCGAAGCCTGCGGCGAAATCATCGCCGCGGCGGCGGCGAAGGGCATCGGGCCGCCGCAGGTTCTCGACATCGGCGGCGGTTTTCCCATCGACTACCTGCAGCCGGCGCCCCGCATCGACGAGTTCTGCCGCCCGATCCGGGCGGCGCTCGCGAAGCTGCCGGCGACGCTTCGCGTCATCGCCGAGCCGGGCCGCTTCATCTGCGGACCCGCCGGCATCAGTCTCGCGACCGTCATGGGCCGCGCCCGGCGCGACGGCCGCTGGTGGTATTACCTCGACGACGGGATCTACGGCACCTTCAGCGGCCAGCTCTACGATCACTCGCGCTTCCCGATCGAGCCCCTGCATCCGCGCGCCGGACCGCGCCTTCCCTGCGTCATCGCCGGGCCGACCTGCGACAGCATCGACGTGGTCGCGGAGGACATGCCGATGCCGGAGCTCGCGATCGGCGACGTCGTGGTCGCGCGGCAGATCGGCGCCTATACTAGCGCGACCGCGACCGACTTCAATTTCTTCCCGCGCGCGCGCATCGTTCATGTCCATGTCGAGTCATAGCCGCAGGAAGCTCGTGCAGGGTCTGCTGCTGGGGCCGCTCGCCGTGGCGCTGCCAGGTCCTGCCGGCGGGCAGGCGGGAGCGGGCGCAGACTCGCGGCGCATCCGGCTGCACAATACGCACACCGGCGAGACGCTGGAGACGCGCTATTTCGAGCACGGCTCCTACCTGCCGGTGCCGCTCGGACAACTGGACTGGCTGTTGCGCGACCATCGCAGCGGCGAGGTCATGCCGATCGACCGGCGATTGTACGACCTGCTGATCGAGCTGGCGGCGAGCGCGGGCCGCGAGCCGCACTACCAGGTGATCTCGGCTTACCGTTCGCCGACCACCAATGCCATGCTGGCGGCGAGGTCCGACGGCGTGTCCTCGCGCAGCCTGCACATGGAAGGGCGCGCGATCGACGTGCGGCTCGAAGGCGTGCCGGCCGCGCGGCTGCGCGATCTCGCGCTCGCGAGGCAGGCGGGTGGCGTCGGCTATTATCCCGCATCGGATTTCGTGCACCTCGATCTGGGGCGCGTCCGCAACTGGTCCGGCTAGCTTCATGACATCCGTCAATCCATGAGCACCGCGATCCACCGGCGCGTGGACGTGCTGCGCGCGGGCAAGGATCCCGCCTTCGTCGCTCGGCTCGCATCGGGCTGGGCCGTGCTCGGCGAGCGGCAGGTGCTGCCGGGCTATTGCCTGCTGCTGCCCGATCCCGTCGTGCCGAACCTGAACACGCTGAAAGGCGCCGATCGCGCGGCATTCCTCGCGGACATGGCGGCGCTCGGCGACGCGGTGCTCGCGGCGACGCGGGCGCTTCGCATCAACTACGCGATTTTCGGCAATCAGGACCCGGCGCTGCACGCGCACGTGATACCGCGATATCACGACGAGCCGGCGCAATACGCCACCGCACAGCCCTGGGCCTATGACTGGGACGCAGCGCCCCGTTTCGATTCCGAAGCACACCGCGAACTGCGCGACCGAATCCATGCGGCACTGGGCATGACCGGGTGAGCCTGCGGGTCGTGCATTCACCGCTTCATGCACGTCACGACGGCGGCATGGAGCTGCACCGCGGCGCGCTCGTGCCGACCTTCGAGAGCCCCGAGCGCGTGCATTTCATTCTCGAGGCGCTGAGGCGCGGGGGCTACGAGCTGGTGACGCCGCGGGAGTTCCCGGATTCGCGGCTGCATCGCGTGCACGACGCAGAGTTCGTCGAATTCCTGCGCGGCGCCTGGGAGCGCTGGCGCGCGGAAGGACGGGAGGGTTGCATGCTGCCGAGCGGCTTTCCGGCGCGCGGCCTGCGCCGCGACCGCCGGCCGGCAGGCATCAGTGGCTCGATGGGCTATTACGCATTCGATGCCAGCACGCCGATCGTGGCGGGCACCTGGGACGCGGTGCTCGCGGCCGCACATTGCGCGATGACGGCCGCGGCGATCGTTTGCGAAGGCGAAGCCGCGGCCTACGCGCTGTGCCGGCCACCCGGTCACCACGCCGGCCGCTGCAGCTACGGAGGCTACTGCTTCCTGAACAACGCCGCGCTCGCGGCGCAATACCTGCTCGACCATGGCTGCAGGCGGGTCGCGTTGCTGGACGTGGACTACCACCACGGCAATGGCAGCCAGGAAATCTTCTGGGAAAGGGACGACGTGCTGTTCGTGTCCCTGCACGGCACGCCGGAAACGGAGTACCCGTACTTCCTGGGTTATGCCGACGAACGCGGCGCCGGAAAGGGCGAGGGCCACACGCTCAATCTGCCGTTGCCGCCCGGCACGGACTGGGAGTCCTATCGCGTTGCGCTCGCGGCCGCACTCGAGGCCATCGGCCAGTACCAACCGGACGCGCTGGTGGTGTCGCTCGGAGTGGACACCTTCGAAGCCGATCCGATCAGTTCCTTCCGGCTCGCCGGCAAGCACTATCCGCTGCTCGGTGCGGCCATGGCCGGTCTCGGACTACGCACCGTGCTCGTCCAGGAAGGCGGCTACGCGGTGACGGAAATCGGTGCCAACGTCGCGGGCGTACTCGGCGCATTCGCCCGCCAGCCAGCCTCGACTGCCCGATGACGGCCTGCATTAAACTGGGTGGATGGCGGTCACTACCGACTTCTGCGAGTTCGTCATCGGGCAGCTGGCGCAGGCGGGGCGGATCACGTCGCGGCGCATGTTTGGCGGCCTCGGGCTCTACCTCGATGGGCTGTTCTTCGCGCTGATCGACGACGACGTCCTGTACTTCAAGACCGGCGATTCGACCCGCCAGCGCTACGAGCGCGCCGGCACCCGGCCCTTCTGCCCCTATCCGGACCAGCCGGACAAGGCCATGGGCTATTGGGAAGTGCCGGCCGAGGTGCTCGAGGATCCGGAGGAGCTCGCCGTCTGGGCGCGCGAGGCGATGCAGGTCGCGCTCGCCACCAGGGGCGCGGATCCCGCGCGCCAGCGCGGCCGTGCCCGCCGGCGGCTGCCGCGCCGCCGATGAACGACGCATTGGCACGCAGTTCCTGGGAGCCGAAAATCCTGCGGTTCCTGGAGGCACAGCCCGGCGGCGATCCGGGACACGGGCTGGTGCACCTGCGCCGCGTCGTCGCGCTCGCGATGCGGCTGGCGGAAACCGAGCGCGCGAGACCGGACGTGGTCTGGCCGGCGGCCTGGTTGCACGACTGCGTGCACGTCGCCAAGGATTCGCCCGATCGAGCGCGGGCGTCCCGCCTCGCCGCCGCGCAGGCCGTCGAATTCCTCGGAGCCGCCGGCTATCCCGCCGAATGCCTGCCGCTCATCGCCCATGCGATCGAGGCGCACAGCTATTCCGCGGCCATCGAGCCCCGCACGATCGAGGCCAGAGTGGTGCAGGACGCGGACCGGCTCGACGCCCTCGGCGCGATCGGCATCGCGCGCTGCATCGCGGTGGGCAGCGCCCTCGGACGGCCGCTCTACGAGCCGGACGATCCGTTCTGCGCCAATCGCGCGCCCGACGATGCCGGATCCTCGGTCGACCATTTCTACTCCAAGCTGTTGAAGCTGGGCGGGACGATGAAGACGGCGGCCGGGCGCAGCGAGGCGCGGCGGCGCACCGGGTTCGTCGAGGCGTTTCTGGTTCAGTTGCAAAGCGAGATTGCGCCGTGAGCCGCGGCGTCACTGCCCGCGATGCGCTCGGGCGCCTGCGCGAGGGCAATGCGCGCTTTGCCGCGCATGCGCCGAGTCAGGATTCGATGGCGAGCGCCGCCCGGCGCCGGGAGCTTGCGATCGCGCAGGAGCCGTTCGCGATCGTGCTCGGCTGCTCCGATTCGCGCGTTCCGGTCGAGATCGTGTTCGATCAGGGGCCGGGCGACCTGTTCGTGATCCGCGTGGCCGGCAACATCGTCGCGCCATCGCTGATCGGCAGCGTCGAGTTTGCGGCGGACCGCTTCGGCACGCGGCTGGTGGTCGTTCTGGGGCATTCGTCCTGCGGCGCGATCACTGCGACGATCGAGGAGCTGCACCGTCCGACGACCAACCAGTCGCCGAACCTCAATGCCATCGTCGACCACATCCGGCCCGGCGTCGAGGCGCTGGTCGCGGGCGACGATGGCGGCGATCCTGCGGCTCTCGAACTGGCGGCGATGCGCGCCAACATCCTCGCATCGGTCCATCAGCTCCGGCACGGCTCCGCGATCATCGAAGGACTGATCGCGTCGAGCGGCCTCGCCGTGGTGGGCGCCTGGTATTCGCTCGAAAGCGGCGCGGTGGAATTCCTGGTAGAGACGCTATCGGGCTAGGGTCGCGACAAATGTCGCGGCATCGACATTGCCGCCGCTGACGACGATGGCGGTCGTGCGTCCATGCAACGGCAGCTTGCCCGCGAGCACGGCGGCGAGCGCGACCGCGCCGCCCGGCTCGATCACGAGGCGCAGGTGGCGGAAGCCCCAGGCCATCGCCGTCACGACTTCCGTATCGCTGACCGCGACACCGCCGGCCAGCAGGTCGCGCATCAGCGCGAAGTTCAGCACGCCCGGCGACGGCGACAGCAGCGCGTCGCAGATCGAGCCGGTCGCGGCGGCATTCTTCTGGCGGTGGCCCGCTTCGAGCGAGCGGCGCGTGTCGTCGAAGCCTTCCGGCTCCACGGCGAGCACTTCGGTCGTCGGCGACAGCGCGCGGATCGCCAGTGCCGAGCCGCTCACCAGCCCGCCGCCGCTGCAGGGAACCAGCACCTGGTCCGGGGTCCGGTTCTGCTCGCCCGCCTGCTGCATCAGTTCCAGCCCGACGGTACCCTGGCCCGCGATCACCTGCGGGTCGTCGAACGCGGGCACCAGCGTCGCGCCCCGCTCGCCGGCGAGATCCGCGGCGATCTGCTCGCGGCTCTCGCGCGCGCGATCGTAGAGGATGACCTCCGCGCCCAGCGCGCGCGTGTTCTCGAGCTTGGCGCGCGGCGCATCGGCCGGCATCACGATCGCCGCATCGATACCGAGCATGCGTGCGGCCGATGCGACGCCCTGGGCGTGATTGCCGGACGAGTATGCGACCACGCCGGCGCGGCGCTGATCCTCGTCCAGCTGAACGAGCCGGTTGTAGGCACCACGAAACTTGAAAGAGCCCGTGCGCTGCAGCGACTCGACTTTCAGCAACACCCGCCCGCCGGTCAGCTCGTCCAGCGGCGTGCCGTGCAGGAGCGGCGTGCGGCGCGCGATTCCGGCGAGCCGCTCGGCCGCCGCCTGCACGTCGTCGAAGCCGGGCAGGGCCGCCGGTTCATGTCCGGAGATCATGGAATGCTATGTTACGCCGCATGCAGGGAACGTTGCGCAAGGCGTGCCCCTCCAGGAGTCCCGCATGACCGCCGACCCGATCTGGCTGCCCTGTGCTGCGCTGGTGCTCGTCACGGCGCTGGTCTGGATCAAGCTCTACGCGGACAGGCTCGGCGAGATGCGGGCGAAGCGCCTCGACCCGCAGGCGCTTACAACCGTGCGCGCGGCGGCGAGCCGGCTGGACGACACGAATGCAGCGGACAATTTCCGCAACCTGTTCGAAGTGCCGGTGCTGTTCTATGTGCTCTGCATCGCCATCGCGACGAATGGCGGTTCGACCGCGGGCATGCTCGCCGCTGCCTGGGTCTACGTCGGTCTGCGCGGAGTGCACAGCCTGATCCATGTTACCTACAACCGGGTCGTCCACCGCTTCCTGGTCTACGTGGCGAGCACGCTCCTGTTGTTCGGCATGTGGCTCATGTTCCTGCGCGAATTGCTGCGATGAGCAGGCCCAGGTCCGCGACCGGCTCCGAGCACCGCGGCCCGCGGCAGATGTAGGCCACGGTGCCGTCCCGGGCGCGCTTCGATGCCAGCGGCTCTGGCAATCCGTCGGCATCTGATGAAATCGCGACGACCATGCGCCGCGGCGCGTAAATCCTGGCAAGGGCAGCCGACCATTCTCCGGCGGCATCCGCCGGGCCGCGTATGACGATGATCTCGACCGGTTCCAGGTATTCATCGAGCGCGTTCAGCATGGTCGCGTGCGCCTGCGGCGTCCGCGTCAACGACGCCCAGCCGCCTCGAAGGGCCGCTTCCGCTGCGTCGAGATAGCGCGTTTCCCCGAGCAGCCAGCCGAGCCGCGCGAGCGCCAGCGCGGCGACGCCGTTGCCGGCCGGCGTCGCATCATCGGCAAAACCCTTCGGACGCTGCATCGGCGGGTCCCGGCCTTCGGCGGTGAACCAGAAACCGCCGCGCTCGCGGTCGCTGAATCTTGCGAGCAGCGTGTCGGCGAGGCTACGGGCCAATGCCAGGTCGGGGACGCGAAATCGCGCCTGCAACAGTTCGAGCAGCGCGTCCAGCAGCAAGGCATGGTCATCGAGATACGCGGGAAAACGCGCCGCGCCATCCTTCCAGGCGGCGAACAGCATGCCCTCGCGCCAGCAGTTCTCCCGAATGAAGTCCATCGCCAGCGCGGCGGCATCGATATGGCCGCCCTCGCCGAGCAGCCGCCCGCTGATGGCGAGCCCGCGGATCATCAAGGCGTTCCAGCCGGTCAGCAGCTTGTCGTCGAGTCCCGGCCGTACGCGTAGCTCGCGCGCCGCCAGGAGCTTCGCGCGTCCGGAGGCGAGGAGCGGCGCATCGGGCGGCTCGATTTCCGCGACACAGTGCAGGTGCCAGGCGCCCTCGAAGTTCGGCTCACGATCGAGTCCGTAGCGGCGCGCGAGCACGCGATACTCGTCGGCGGTCGTCAATGCCGCGATCTGGTCGCGTTGCCAGACGTAATAGCGGCCCTCGTGGCCCTCGGAGTCCGCGTCCAGCGCCGAGTAGAACCCGCCGGCCGGCGCGCGCATCTCGCGAAGCGCCCAGCCCGCGGTCTCCATGGCGACCGTGTGGTAAAAATTGTCGCCGGTCGCCACCGCCGCCTGCGCGTTGAGTGCGAGCAGCGGACCGTTGTCATAGAGCATCTTCTCGAAGTGCGGGATCATCCACCAGGGATCCACGGAATAGCGGCAGAAGCCGCCGCCGAGCTGGTCGTTGATGCCGCCCTCGGCCATGCGCCTGAGTGTCAGCGTCGCCATGTACAGGGCCTTGAGATCGGGTTTGGCGCCCGCCGCGGAAGCCTGCCAGTGGCGCAACAGGCGCTCGATGCCGGCAGGCTGCGGAAACTTCGGCGCCGGGCCGAAGCCGCCGAAGCGCTCGTCGAAGCTGGCCTCGAACTGCCTGCGTGCCTGCATGATCGGTTCGCCCTGCAGTTGCACGCCGTCCGGCGCCGCCGGCGGCAGGAGCTCGCCGAACACCCCGCGCAGTGCCGCGTTCTGGCTGCGCACGCTGTCGCGCTGGTCGCGATAGAAGCCGGCCACGCGCTCGCAGAGATCGGCGAAGGCCGGCATGCCGTAACGCGGCTGCTTCGGGAAGTAGGTGCCGCCGAAGAACGGCGTCAGGTCGTCGGGCGCCAGGAACATCGTCAGCGGCCAGCCACCGCCACGCTGGGTCAGCATCTGGTGCGCGAGCTGGTACACCTTGTCGAGATCAGGCCGTTCCTCGCGATCCACCTTGACGTTGACGAACAGCCGGTTCATGACCGCGGCCGTCACCTCGTCCTCGAAGGACTCGTGCGCCATCACATGGCACCAGTGGCAGGCGGAGTAGCCGATCGACAGCAGGATCGGCCGATCGAGCTCGGTCGCCCGCGCGATCGCGTCCGGACCCCAGGGATACCACTCCACCGGATTGGCCGCATGCTGCAGCAGGTAGGGACTCGTTTCGTTCGCGAGACGATTGCGCGGCTTCTGCATGGCGATGCCGCCGGGGTCGGGTAGAATTGCAACCACTATAGCCACGGCGCCGCCTTCCCGCGAATGTCGAATCTCTCCGAAACCGCCGCAGTTGACGGCGGCGCGTTGCCGCCGCTGGCGCTGAAACCGCAGGAAGAGCGCCGGCTGCAGGCCGGACACCTGTGGATCTTCTCGAACGAGGTCAACGTGGCCGCGACGCCGTTGACGGCGTTCGCTCCCGGCGCACACGTGCAGGTGCGCTCGAGTCACGACCGCTTCCTCGGCTATGCCTACGTCAATCCGCGTACGCTGATCAGCGCGCGCCTGCTCGGGCGCGATCCGCGCTATCCACCTGACAGGTCGCTGCTGGTGCACCGGCTGAAGGTCGCGCTCGCGCTGCGCGAGCGCCTCTACGCCGCGCCGTTCTACCGGCTCGCATTCGGCGAAGCCGACCTGCTGCCAGGACTGGTCGTGGACCGCTACGGCGACGTGCTGGTCGCGCAGATCGGCACGGCCGGCATGGAGGCGATGAAGGACGAGATCCAGGATGCCCTCATCGAGGTGGTAAAGGCCAGGGCACTCCTGTGGAAGAACGATTCGCCGATCCGCGAGCTCGAGGGTCTGGAGCGCAAGGTCGAAGTCGCGTTCGGCGAGGTTCCGGACTTCGTCAATATCCCCGAGGGCGGCGTCACCTTCCGGGTTCCGCTCGCCGCCGGACAGAAAACCGGCTGGTACTTCGACCAGGCCGGCAACCGCGCCATGCTGATGCGCCACGTCCGCAATGCGCGCGTGCTGGACGTGTTCAGCTATGCGGGCAGCTTCGGGCTGCAGGCCGCGCGTGCCGGCGCGGCGGCCGTGACCTGCGTCGATTCCTCGATGGCCGCGCTCGAGGCGGCGGCGACCAGCGCTGCTGCCAACCGGCTCGATGCCGAGCTGGTGCAGGGCGATGCATTCGACGTGCTCGAGTCGATGCATGCCGAGCGGCGCCGCTTCGACGTCGTCGTCATCGATCCGCCGGCATTCATCAAGCGCCGCAAGGACCATCCGAAGGGACTCGCCGCCTACCGGCGCCTGAACCAGCTCGCAATGCAGGTGCTGGACCGCGATGGCCTGCTGCTGTCCTGCGCCTGCTCCTATCACCTGGGGCCCGGAGAGCTGACCGACGCCGTGCAGCGCGGCGCCCGCCATCTCGGCCGACTCGCGCAGTTGATCGCGGTCGGGGCGCAGGCGCCCGATCACCCGGTGCACCCGGCCATCGATGAAACCCGCTATCTGCGCGCGTTCCTGTTCAGGGTCACCGAGTCATGCTGACTTATCCGGCGATCGACCCGGTCGCATTCGCGATCGGGCCGGTCAAGATCCACTGGTACGGGCTCATGTACGTGGTCGGCTTTGTCGCGGGCTGGTGGCTCGCGCGCAGGCGTGCCGCCGTCCCCGGCTCGACCTGGAAACCGGCCGACGTGGACGACCTGATCTTCTTCGCCGCGATCGGCGTGATTGCTGGTGGCCGGCTGGGCTGGATCCTGGTCTATGGATTCGGTTCGCTGGTGGAAGACCCGTTGTCGATCATCCGGGTCTGGGAGGGCGGCATGTCCTTCCACGGCGGCTTGATCGGGGTGATGATCGCGGTCGCGCTCTTTGCTCACCGGCGCGGCCGGCACATCGCGGACGTATTCGATTTCACCGCGCCATTGCCCGCGGTCGGCCTGTTCGCAGGCCGGATCGGCAACTTCATCAATGGCGAGCTCTGGGGCAAGCCCACGGACCTGCCCTGGGGCATGCTGGTGGACGGCGAGGCACGGCATCCCTCCCAGCTTTACGAGGCGGGTCTGGAAGGAATCCTGCTGTTCGCGTTGATGTGGTGGTACACCGCGAAGCCTCGCCCAAGGCTCGCGCCCGCGGGACTGTTCCTGATCCTGTATGCGCTGTTCCGCATGCTGGTCGAGTTCGTGCGCGTGCCGGATGCACACATCGGCTATCTCGCGTTCGGCTGGGTGACGATGGGCCAGTTGCTGTCGTTGCCGGTATTGCTGGCCGGGCTCGGCATGCTCACCTGGGCATTGCTGCGGCGCCAGCGTTCCGGGAACATAGCCTGAGATGCAGGCCTATCTCGACCTGATGCGACTGGTGCGCGAGCGCGGGCTCAGAAAAATGGACCGCACCGGCACCGGCACGCTGTCGGTGTTCGGTCATCAGCTGCGCTTCGACCTGTCCGCAGGGTTTCCGTTGGTGACGACCAAGCGCGTCCACGTCAAGTCGGTGATCGTCGAACTGCTCTGGTTCCTGCGCGGCGAGACCAACGTGAAGTGGCTGCGCGAGCAGGGCGTCACGATCTGGGACGAATGGGCGGACGCGGAGGGCGAACTCGGCCCGGTGTATGGCCGCCAGTGGCGCGCCTGGACCGCGGCCGACGGGCGCAGGATCGACCAGATCGCGCGCGTCGTGGACCAGCTGCGGCAGGAGCCGGACTCGCGACGCATCGTGGTCAGCGCCTGGAACGTGGGCGAGCTCGAGCAGATGGCGCTCGCGCCCTGTCATGCGCTCATGCAGTTTCACGTGGCGGATGGCCGCCTGTCCTGCCAGGTATACCAGCGAAGCGCCGACATATTCCTCGGCCTGCCGTTCAATATCGCGTCCTACGCCGTGCTGACCCACATCCTCGCCCAGCAAGCCGAGCTCGCCGCGGGCGACCTGGTCTGGACCGGCGGCGACTGTCACCTTTACCTGAATCACCTCGCCCAGGCGGAGCTGCAACTCGCGCGCGAACCCCAGCCCCTGCCGAAGCTCGCGCTGCGGCGCCGCCCGCCGGATTTCTCGGGCTACGAGTACGATGATTTCCAGATCGTCGGCTACGAGCCGCACGCGGCCATCCGCGCTCCCATCGCCGTCTGATCGCGCGCGATGACCCATTCGCCGGTCGCGGTCGTCGCGATGGCCGAGAACGGCGTCATCGGCCGCGACATGCACCTGCCCTGGCACTTGCCGGACGACCTCAGGCGGTTCAAGACACTGACCATGGGGCATGCGCTGCTGATGGGCCGGCGCACGTTCGAGTCGATCGGCAGGGCATTGCCCGGGCGGCGCAACCTGGTGCTGACCCGGAACGCGCGCTGGCGCGTGGACGGTTGCGAGACGGTGCCGTCGCCGGCTGCGGCCGTGGCGGCCGTCGCCGGCGAGATGACCCTCTTCGTCATCGGCGGCGCGGAAGTATTCCTCGCCTGCTGGCCGCTGGTGCAGCGCATCGAGCTGACCGAAGTGCACGCCGCCATCGAAGGTGACACGCGTCTCGCCGGCTTCGAGCGCGAGGCATGGCGCGAGATCCGGCGCGAGCATCACGCAGCGGACGCGCGGCACGCCTTCCCGTTCAGCTTCGTGACGCTCGTCAGGCGCTGAGCGCGGACTCGATCAGGAGGACCGCGTTCCAGCAATCCTCGTGTGAGTTGTAGAGCGGGGCCGGTGCGAGCCGGATCACGTCCGGCTCGCGCCAGTCGCAGGTCAGCCCGCTCGCGAGCAGCGCCTCGAACAACGCGCGACCGCTGCCGCGCGCGCCGCGCAGGCGCACGGAAAGCTGCGCGCCACGGCATTCCGGCTCGCGCGGCGTCAGGATCTCGATGCGATCGCCGAGACGCGAATCCAGCAGGCGCTCGAGCCAGGCGGTCAGGCGCAGCGAGCGCGCGCGCAGTGCCGGCATCCCCGCGGCCGCGAACTGCGCGAGCGATGCCTGCAAGGGCACCATGCCGAGCAGCGGATGATTGCTGACCTGCCAGCCGGCGGCGCCGCGATAGGGCCGGAACTCCTCGGCGAAGTCGAAGCGGGACTCCAGTGCGTTCCCCCACCAGCCGGAGAGGCGCGGCGCGTCCGATTCGAAATGGCGCTCGTGCACGAAGGCACCCGCAGTCGCGCCCGGGCCGCCATTCAAGTACTTGTACGAGCACCAGACCGCGAAGTCGGCGCCCCAGTCGTGCAGCGAAAGCGGGACGTTGCCGATCGCATGCGCGAGGTCGAGGCCGATCACCGCACCCACGCGGTGTGCGGCTCCGACCAGTCGCGCCAGGTTGAAGAGCTGCCCGGTCAGGTACTGGATGCCCGGCAACAGGACCAGCGCGAGCCGCTCGCCCTGGCGCTCGATCGCGTCCACCAGCTCCTCGTCTCGCAGCAGTTGTTCGCCCGCGCGCGGCGCGACCTGGACGAGCGATGTCCGACGATCGTGGCCGTGCCAGCCGAGTTGCGAGGCGACCGCATACCGGTCGGAGGGGAACGCACCCTGCTCGATCAGGATCACGTATCGTTCGCGGGTCGGCCGGTAAAAACTCGCCATCAGAAAGTGGAGGTTGATGGTCAGCGAGTTCATCGCGACGATTTCCTCCCGCTTCGCCCCGGTGAGCAGGGCCAGCGTCGGCGCGAGGCGCTCGTGCAGGTTGAGCCAGTCGGCGGCGGCATCGTGATAGCCGAGCACGCCGAGCCGCTGCCATTCGGTCATGAACTTCGCGACGTCGTCGGCGGCACGGCGCGGTTGCAGGCCCAGGGAGTTGCCGCAGAGGTAGGTCACCGGATCGCCCGCGGCGCTGCGCGGGAGGTGGAATTCCTGCCGCCGTCCGCTATCCGGATCGGCGGCGTCGAGCGCGCGCGCGGTCTCGAGCGACTCCCGCGCGCTCATTCGAGGCGGACCGGATAGAGCAGGGGACGCGACGGTGCCGCGTCGGAAAGGAATGCCGGCAGTTGCAGGTCGAGCAGGTAGAAGCCATCCGGCGCCGCATCCCCGATCCAGGCGAGCTCGGTGATGCTGGCGCGCGGGCGCGTTGCGTCGCCGGCGCGGCGCGAACCGGCGGGCAGGCCGAAAAAAACGCGATGAGCGGTGAGCCGGCCGCCGTCGTCGGCGCGATCCGCGGAGGGCAGGTCGAGCACTAGGTGCTCGATGCCGCGTTCGACCAGCCAGGCAGCCGCCTGTCGCGTGAGGTAGGGCGCCGGGACGGGCCCGGCATAGCGGCGATGCGGCGAGCCCGCTGCAGCCGCGGTCCGGACGATCAAGGCGCGTGGCGCAGGCCCGGCGTGGCGCGCAGCCGCGGCTTCGAGACTCGCGGCGGTAACGAGACGATCGTCCGCGGCCGGGGCCGGATCGTTGTCCTCCGTCGTTGCCCTGGCCGCCACCGGTTCGATGCTGACCAGGAGTGCAAACGACATCTCGCCGCTCAGTTGCTCGGCGACCGTGACACGCTCATCGGTCAGGTGCCCGACGCACTCGGTATGGGTGCCATTGCAATGCGGCGCGAGCGTCAGCAGTTCGCAATTGCAACTGCCGCCGGCTCGCGTATCGCCGGTGAAGCCGGTGGCGCGGAACGGGCGCGAGACGGCCGCCGGCGCATCGAAAAACGAGGGTTGCGGACCGCTGAAATCGAGCGGGATCGCGATCGAGCGGGGCCTGGCGAGGTCGACGCTGAGCCGGCGGCCCTCCAGCTCGAAACGCATGACGGTCATCGTGTCATTATAGTCACCCGTCGAGCGCCATCCCGATGGAACCCGGCAGGCCACTGCCGGTCTGAGTTAGCGGGCGCACGACAGGAGCAATTTGACATGGTGTTGCGCGCAGCAGTCGTCGTTTGCGCATTGCTGGCCGCCTGGCCGGCGTTAGCCGACGATTCCAAGCCCACCGAGGTGGCGGCGGCCTGGAAAAAGCATGAAGTGGACTTCCTCTACATGGGGTTCACGACGCGCTATTCCTGCGGCGGGCTGAAGAGCAAGGTCAAGCTGCTGCTGAAGCACCTGGGCGTGCGCGAGGACGTCAAGATCCTCGAACGCGGCTGCGAGTTCGGCTATCAGCACGTCGCCGACTTCCCGCGCCTCAAGCTCACCTTCTATGCACCCTACGTGCCGCAGGAAGGAGACCGCGACGTCGGCGAGCCGGTGCTCGGGGTCTGGAAAGCAGTCACGATCAAGCGCAATTCCCCGCGCGGCCTGGAGATGGGCGACTGCGAGATGGTCGAGCTGTTCCGCGACCGCATCCTGCCGTTCTTCGTCACGCGCGGCATCGAAGGCGACGTGAGCTGCATTCCGCATCAGCTCGTCGGCAACCGCATGGACCTCCGCTTCGAGGTGCTGACGGGCATCAAGTCGGTGGACACGGACGCCCAGGCGAAGAACCAGGATCGCTGATCAGGCCGACCGCTTGCGGTTCGCGCGGCAGGGCAGCGACACCGGCGGCTGCTCGCGATCGAGCCTGAGCGCCACGAGCGCGCCGCCCCAGACACAACCGGCATCGAGGCAACGCAGCCTCGGCTCCGACAGATAGCCGAGCGCCGACCAGTGCCCGAATATGAGCGCGTCGTCCGTGGTCGCACGTCCGGGATGGCGGAACCAGGGCATCGCGCCCGCTGGCGCATCCTCGACCGGCCCCTTCAGGCCGAGCAGCAGGCGACCGCCGGCATCCACGTACCTGAGCCGCGTCAGGCAATTGACGGTGAACCGCAGGCGCTCGATGCCGGCGAGCCGGCTTGACCAGCGATCGGGCCGGTCGCCGTACATTCTTTCGAGCAGTGTCACCGGGTCGTCCCGCAGCGCCGCTTCGACCTCGCGCGCGCAGGATTCCGCCTCCGCCAGCGTCCACTGCGGCGGCAGCCCGGCATGGATCAGCGTCCAGCCGACCGACCGGTCGCGGTGCAGCAGGGGGCGCGCCGCGAGCCATGCCAGCAAGTCCGCGGCATCGGGCGCGTCGAGCACCGCCTGCAATTCCGGCTCGCGCCGCTTGACCTGTGCCGGGGCCCAGGCGAGCGCCAGCAGGTGCAGATCGTGATTGCCGAGCACCGTCGTCACGCTGTCGCCGAGCGCGCGGACCTCGCGCAGGCAGGCGAGCGATGCGGGCCCGCGATTGACCAGGTCGCCTGTCAGCCAGAGCCGGTCGCGCGAGGCATCGAAGCGCAATCGCTCGAGCAGTGCCATGAACTCCGCATGGCAGCCCTGCAGGTCGCCGATGGCGTAAGTGGCCAAGGCCCTAGTGGATCGTGCCGGGAATCGCCAGCGTGAAGGCCGGAATCTGGGCGTCGAAGCGCACGCCGTTGTCGGCCAGCATCTGGTAGGTGCCGTGCATCGCGCCGACCGGCGTTTCCAGCACGGCGCCGCTGGTGTAGCGGAAGCCCTGCCCCGGCATCAGGTGCGGCTGCTCGCCCACCACGCCTTCGCCGCGGACCTCCTGCACCTTGCCATTGGCATCGGTGATGACCCAGTGGCGGGTCAACAGCTTGGCAGGCAGCGCGCCGCGGTTGCGGATGGTGATGGTGTAGGCGAAGACGAAGCGCCGCTCGTCGGGATCCGACTGGTCCTCCAGGTAGCGCGTGTCGACGTCGACGGTGATCAGGTTTTCATCGGGTTCGGACATGGGACGAACCTAGCGCAGCCGGACTGCCAGCACGTCGCAGGGCGCGGCGTGCAGCACGGTATCTTCGGTGAAATTGACCAGGATCGAGGGTCCGCGGCGCTCGCGGCTGCCGAGCACGATCAGGTCGGCGTGCTGTTCCTGTGCCGCGCGCACGATCTCGGCCTTGATGTTGCCGGCGGCGATGTCCTGCTTCACAGCCGCGATCCCGAGCTTGCCGGCGAGCTCCGCGAGCTTCTGCTTCGCGCGCTGCACCAGCTCCTCCTCGATCTGCACCGCGGGCAGGAGCGTCTCGCCCAGCGGCTCTACCGGGACGTACTCGACCACGTGCAGGATCGAGAGCTCCGCGCCGAGAACGGCGGCGAGGTCGCGCGCCTTCGCGCCGACCTGTTCGGACTGCTCGGCCAGGTCCACGACCGCCAGGATCCTGCGATAGATGCCCATCTTGCGGCCATTATAGGCCGGCGGCGTGCGCAGCCGGGTGCGCCGCGAGTTTTGCGAACTCGGCGGGCGCGAGGGTCTCGGGACGGCGGTCCGGCGAGATTCCGGTCGCATCGAATGCGTCGGGCGCGAGCAGTCCGCGCAGGCCGTTGCGGAGCTTTTTGCGACGCATTGAAAATGCCGCCGCGACGATCCGCGCGAAGCGCTCGCGGTCCGGCAGCGGAAACGGCTCGCTCGTGTGCGGCACGAGTCGCACGATCGCGGACTCGACCTGCGGCGGCGGCTGGAAGGCTCCGCGTCCCACCTTGAACAGCGCCTCGGAACGGCAGGCCGCCGCGAGCATCACGGTCAGGCGGCCATAGGTCTTGTTGCCCGGCCTGGCGACCATCCGGTCGACGACTTCCTTCTGCAGCATGAAATGCATGTCGGAGACGGCTTCGCTCGCTGCTAGCAGGTGGAACAGCAGCGGTGTCGAGATGTTGTAGGGAAGATTGCCGCAGAGGCGAAGCTTCGCGCCGCCGCCGTGCAGGGCCGCGATATCGAACTCGAGCACGTCGCCCTGGTGGACGACGAGTTCGCCCGCACCCTCGCCGAGCCGGTGCAGACCGGGCACCAGGTCGCGATCGATCTCGATCACCTCGAGGCGGCGGCAGCGCCGCAGCAGCGGCAGGGTCAGCGCGCCGCGGCCGGGACCGATCTCGACGAGGCGCTGACCCGGCTGCGGATTGATCGCCTCGACAATGCGCGCGATGACGCCCGGATCGTGCAGGAAATGCTGGCCGAAGCGCTTGCGGGCGCGGCTCATCCGAGCCGCATTGCGAGAGCGATCGCTTCGAACAGGCTGCCGGGATCCGCGCGCCCGCTGCCCGCAAGATCGAGCGCGGTGCCGTGATCGACCGAGGTGCGGCGAATTGGCAGACCCAGCGTGACGTTGACCGCGTGGCCGAAGCCCGCGTGCTTGACGACCGGCAGACCCTGGTCGTGATACATCGCGAGCACCGCATCGGCGGTCGCGAGCATGGCCTGCGTGAAGGCGGTATCGGCTGGCACCGGCCCGGACACCTTCATTCCGCGCGCCTGCGCCGTGGCGACGGCCGGGCCGATGATCGCGATCTCCTCGCGACCGAGATGACCGCTTTCCCCGGCATGCGGATTGAGCCCGCAGACGAGGATGCGCGGTTCGGCCAGCCGGAATGCCTCCCGCAATCCCGCCTCGAGCACCGCCAGCGCGCCGTCCAGCAATTCGGCGGTGATGTGGCGCGGGACTTCGGCCAGCGGCAGGTGCGTGGTGGCGAGCGCAACCCGCAGCTCGCCGGCGACCAGCAGCATAAGTGGCCGCGCTGCGCCGCACTTCCCGGCCAGGTACTCCGTGTGCCCCGTAAACGGAATGCCGGCCTCATTGATCGTGGATTTCTGCACCGGGGCGGTCACCATCGCCGCAAATCGGCCGGCGACGCAGCCTTCGATCGCGGCATCGAGCGTCGCGAGCACGTAGCGCGCATTGGCGGGGTCCGGCCGGCCGGGCTCGACGGGGCGGGCAAGCCTGGCCGCGAGCACCGGCATCGTGCCGGCGCGATGCGGCGCCGGCGCAGCCCCGGCGCGCCAGTCGCCGACCTTCAGTTGGTGTCCGAGCAGTGCGGCCCGGGCCGCGAACAGCGCGGGGTCTCCGGCGAAGACGAGCTCACAGGGCCAGTCCGCGAGAGCCGCCGCGAGCGCGAGATCGGGGCCGATGCCGGCCGGCTCGCCGGTCGTCACGACGAGCCGCGGCGCGTTCAGGGATTGCGGACCTCGACGTAGGCCTCGTCGCGGAGTCGTCGCAGCCACAGCTCGGTCTCCTCGTCGACCTTGCTTTCGCGCAATGCCGTCAGCACCTGCTGCCGCCGCACTTCGTCGCTCTGGTCATGGGTGCGCTTGCCGAGAAGCTGCACGATGTGCCAGCCGAACTGGCTCCGAAACGGCATGCTGATCTCGTTTTCCGCGAGTCCGGACAGCACCTTCTCGAACTCCGGGTCGAAGGTGCCTGGCGAATTCCAGCCGAGATCGCCGCCGCGGCTGGCGGAGCTCGGATCCTCCGAGGTCACGCTTGCGAGCGCCGCGAAGTCCTCGCCGGCGACGATGCGTTCGCGCACCGCCTCGAGGCGCTGGCGCGTGGTCGCGTCGTCCTGCACCTCGTTGGGCCGCATCAGGATGTGCCGCGAGTGCACCTGCTCGATCATCATCGGCCCGCTCTCGCCGCCGCGCGTCTCGTCCAGCCGCACCAGGTGAAAACCGGTCGGCGTGCGCACCGGCTCGCTGACCTGGCCGGCCTGCATGCGGCTGATCAGCTCGGCGATGAACTGCGGCAGCTGTCCCATGCGCCGCCAGCCGAGCTTGCCGCGCTCCAGTGCCGACTGCGCCTGAGAATAGGCTAGCGCAAGCTGGCCGAAGTCCTCGCCCGAAGTCGCGCGCGCATGGATGTCGCGCGCGAGTCCTTCGACCTTGGCGATCTGGTCGGCGGTGGCGGATTCCGGCAGCGACAGCAGGATGTGCGAAACGTCGTATTCCGCGTTCTGGTCGGCCTGGCCGGCCTCGCGCTCGAGCGCCTGGTCGAGCTCGCGCGGCGAGACGTAGATGCGCGGGAACACGTCGCGCTGGCGCAGCAGCGTGAGCATGATCTCGCGGCGCATCTCTTCGCGGTAGCTCGCGTAGTCGATGCCCTGTCGCGACAATGCGATCGGCATCTGCTCGAACTCGATGCTGTTGCGCTTGGCGACGTCGCGCAGGGCCTCGTTCAGCATCTCGTCGGGCACCTGCACGCCGAGCCGCGTCGCGCGCTGCACCTGGATCTCCTGCAGCACGAGGCGCTCCAGCACCTGCTGGCGGATCACGTCCGCGGGCGGCAACTGCGTGCCCTGGTCGCGGAGGCGGTCGCTGATCAGCCTGGTCTGGTCGTCGAGCTGGCTCTGCAGCACGATGCCTTCGTTGACGATCGCGACCACCCGATCGAGCGGCACGCCGCTCGACGACAGTTCGCGCGTCTGGGCAGTGGCCGCGCCGGAAAGCAGCGCGGAAGTGAGCAGCAGGGCGAGGATCCGGTTCATCGTTCTCCCGGGTCAGGGCAGGCCGGTCGCGGAGCCCGGGGAGTATCCCCGAATGCCCCGTTCCAGGAAAGTGTCGTTGCGGGTTCCGACCGACGAGAGGCCATTGAGTTCCAGCTGCAACATGATCGAATTGTCGCTTTCGCCGGTGCGAGTCGACACGTAATTGCGCCCGAGCAGCCGCAGGCGCCAGCAGCAGCTTCCGTATTCGAGGCCGGCAAAGCGGTCGATCGACTTGTTCTCCTTGGTCGAGTACACCTGCCGCGCGAACACCTGCCAGGAATTCGACAGCCGCCATGCGATCGAAGCGTCCCACTGTTCGAGCAGGGCCTCACGGTAGCGATAGCCGAGGTTGATGACCGTGTCGGGCCGCGGCCGGTACTGCACGCCCGCCTGGCCGAGCAGCGTGTTCGACTGCGCGTGATCCCACTCCGCCGCGACGCGCGCGCTCCAGTTCCGCCAGCCGGCCATTTCGATCTCGCCGACCAGGTTGGAGGCGCTGCGGGTCTCGGGCAGCTCGCCCGGCAGCACGACGCGCGGGCGCTCGAAGTAATAGCGCTGGCCGATCGTCGCGGTCAGGTACTGCTGGCCGGTGCCGGAATGGACGAGCCGCGTGGTCAGGCCGGCCGCGAGCTCGTTGGCGTCGCCGAGCCGGTCGGCGCCGACATAGCGGTTGGTGCGAAAGAGCTGCACGAGATTCAGGGCCGGCAGCGCGGTGTCGAACACCGGGAGCCCGGTCTGGTCACGAAACGGGATCCAGGTGTAGCGGAACCGCGGCTCCAGGGTGTGCAACAGCTGCCGGCGCTCGCCCGCTTCGCGCTCGAACACGAGTCCCGCATCGAGCGAGACGATCGGTGCTGCGCGATCCGGCTCATCGTCCGAGCTCGCGGCCTCGTTCGAGAGGCGGTACGCGGTCAGACGCCACGCCGCGCTCGGCTCGAAATGGAATCCCGGGCCGCGCATCGACCACGCGAACCGCGGCATCACGTCCGTGCGTAGCCCGGTGACGCCGACATCGCGCTCGAACCAGGTCGCCTCGCCGTCGAGCGAGGCGATCAGGCCGTTGTTCCGGCCCGCCACCGGCCAGGAACCGGTGAAGGCCACCTGCGGCAGCCGCGAATAGGGCCGCACGAGTGGATCGACGCCGAGGTCGATGGTCTGGAAGTCCTGTGCGCGGCTGTCGAGGCGCCAGCCGCGGCCGAGCCAGGCGAGGTGAACGTAGCGATCCAGGAATGTCACGCTGGTGCCGTCGGGACCGAGCCCGAAATCCTCGAAGTAGCGGCTGTCGCTGGCATCGGCCAGGCTCGCGTCGAATCTCAGCCGATCGCTGAAATCGGTGCGGTGCGTGAATTCGCTCAGCCGGCGGTCGCGGCCGGCGAGATCGTCGCCCGGCAGGAAGCGCGTATCGAACCGGCCGCGGCTGTTCCCGGTCAGGTAGCGGAATTCGGTGTCGAGGCCGAATCCGCGCCGCGACAGCAGGAACGGCGCCAGGGTCATATCGAAGTTGGGCGCGAGGTTCAGATAGTACGGAACGCCGAGCTCGAAGCCGCTCTTGTCCGAATTGCCGAAAGACGGAAACAGGAAGCCGGACTTGCGGGCGTCGCCGACCGGAAAAGAGATGACCGGTGTGTACAGGATCGGGATGCCCTTCAGGTCCACGCGGACATTCCGGCCCCTTCCCTGCTGCGTCGCCTGGTCGATGTCGATCGCGGAAGCGCGCAGCGACCAGTCGTCATTGCCGACCGGACAGGTCGTGAAGCGGACCTCGCGCATCTTCAGGTCGCCCGCCGGTGTCATGTCGAGCGCCGCCGCGGAGCCGCGCGCCGGGCGCGACGGCAACTCGAACTCGGCAGTCGTGAAGTGCCCGCCCCCGGCAGAATCCCAGGTACCGGTGCCGCCCTTGAGTCGGAGCTCGGGCGAGCGGTATTCGACGTCGCCCTCGACGTCGAATCTCCGCTCCGACGCGTCGTAGATCGCGGACTGCGCGGCGAGCTCGCGATCGCCCTGGCGGACGACCACGCCGTCGGTCAGCTTCGCGTCGCCCTCGCGAGTGACCTCCGCGCCGCCGCTCGTGACTTGCACCGGCAATTCTTCCGGACCGCGGATGTCGGCGCCGCCGGCGGACGGCGCAGCCGCTGCCGGCAGTTCCTCCGGCGCCGGCCAGAAGCACTCGTCCGCTGCCGCGGTCGGCAGCGCGAGTGAAATCGCGAGCAATGTCGTCAGGCGGCGCATCGGTGGAGTCGCGAAGTCTATAATGCGGGCACCCCGGCCGTCGCCTGCGCATGACAACGAACGACACAGACGATCCGCGGCTGCAGAGTCTCGAGCGCTGGATCGCGGGCCTGCCGGGCCCGCCGGTCGAGCGCATCGTTCCGGCATCGTCGGACGCGAGCTTTCGCCGCTACTTCCGCGTGCACCGCGAGGGCTGCACGCAGATCGCGATGGATTCGCCGCCGGAGCGCGAGAGCCTCGAGGCCTGGCTGCGCGCCGCGCGCATTCTCGCGGCAACCGGCGTGCACGTGCCGGCGGTGCTCGCCGTGGATGCGGAGCAGGGCTTCGTGCTGATCGCCGACCTCGGCCGCCAGCACTACCTCGAGGCGC
>JBOHZL010000022.1:0-38809 GCA_050738495.1 Steroidobacteraceae bacterium
AGTCTGGCCTGCACCAATGATGCCCCGTCGCTGCTTCGCAGTCAGCCAGACTACGAACTTGCGACCCGGCACCATCTCAGCGGCGGCTCTCGGCGGCCTTGACCTGGGCCATCACCTCGGCGGCGAAATTCTCCTGCTTCTTTTCGATGCCCTCGCCCACTTCGTAGCGCATGAAGCCGCTGACCGAAGCGTTGGCGGTCTTCAGGAGCGCCGCGATGCTCGTGTCCGGGTCCTTCACGAACGGCTGCCCGGTGAGGCAGATTTCGGCCAGGTACTTGCGAAGCCGTCCCTCGACCATCTTGTCGATGATCGCCGCCGGCTTGCCTTCGGCTGCCGCCTGCGCAGCAAGGATTTCGCGCTCCTTCGCGAGGATCGCCGGCGGCACGTCCTCGGGTGCGACGTACTGCGGATTGGCGGCCGCCACATGCATGGCGAGATCGCGTGCGAGCGTCTCGTCGCCGCCCTGCAGGCCGACCAGCGTGCCGATGCGGATGCCGTGCACGTAGCTGCCGATCCGTGTCGGCGCTTGAAGTTGCCCGACGCGGCGCACGTCGATCTTCTCGCCGATCTTCGCGACCAGCCTGCGACGGACCTCGTCCACCGTGCCGCCGTCGGCGAGCTCGAGCCCGGCGACCGCCTCCGGCTCGGTAATGCCGGCCGCCAGCGCGGCTACGGCCACCGCCTCGGCGAATGCCTGGAATTCCTGCTGGCGCGCGACGAAATCCGTCTCGCAATTCACCTCGACCAGGGCGGCGGAGCGGCCGTCCGCCGACAACGCGACGACGAGCGCACCCTCGGCCGCGATCCGGCCGGCCTTCTTGTCCGCTTTCGCGAGTCCGGCCTTGCGCATGATCTCGGCCGCGGCATCGAGATCGCCGCCGGCTTCGATCAGGGCCTTCTTGCACTCCATCATGCCGGCGCCGGTGCGCTCGCGCAGCGTCTTGACGGTTTCAGCGGTGACAGTCATGGGTCATCCCCCGCTCTTTTCTGGCTTGCGCGCCGCGGGACGGCGACGTGCGCCCGGCTTGCCCGGCGCGGCTTCCGCCACTTCGTCCACGACCGCCTCGTTGTCTGGCACGTCGATGACGACTTCCGGCGCGCCGACCGCAGGCATCGTGGCCGCCGATGAGGTCTCGGCGGACTGGCGCGAGCGGGCAGGCGCCTTGCGCCGGACGTTCGCGGCCCGGCGCGGGGCGCGCGCGGCCGACTTGCGCCGCGGCTGACCGGCCTCGTCCAGTTCCACAAACTCGTCTTCGCCCGCCGGAACGGAAGGCACCGCGGCCTTGCCGTCCAGCACCGCGTCGGCGATGCCGGCGGAATAGAGCTGAATCGCCTTCATCGCATCGTCATTGCCCGGAACCACATAGTCGATGCCATCGGGCGAGCAGTTGCTGTCGACGATCGCGACCACCGGAATGCCGAGTTTCTTCGCTTCGTGCACGGCAATCTCCTCGTGGCCGACGTCCACGACGAACAGCGCATCCGGCAGCGCGTTCATTTCCTTGATGCCGCCCAGGCTGCGCATCAGCTTGTCCATCTCACGCCTGAGCGTCTGCGCTTCCTTCTTGCTGCGCCGCTCGAGCGCGCCGGAATCGCGCAGCTCCTCCAGCTCCTGCAGGCGCTTGATCGACTGCCGGATGGTCTTGAAGTTCGTCAGCATGCCCCCCAGCCAGCGCTGGTTGACGTACGGCATGCCGCAACGGACGGCTTCCGCCTGGATGGCGTCGCGGGCGCTGCGCTTGGTGCCGACGAACAGCACCTTGCCGCCGTCGCCGACCACGCCCTTCAGGAAGCCCGCGGCGTCGTTATAGAGCGGCAGCGTCCGCTCGAGATTGATGATGTGGATCTTGTTCCGTTCGCCGAAAATGAACGGCGCCATCTTCGGGTTCCAGAAGCGGGTCTGATGGCCGAAATGAACCCCCGCCTCAAGCATCTGCCTCATGGACAAGCTGGCCATGATTACTCCTTATCGGGTTAGCCCTCCGCGTATCCGCATGCGGCAACCGGACATTCGGTCCCGGCACCCAGCCGCACGTGACGATACGCGTGTGGATTTGGTTGAGAAAAAACGCCGCGCTTTATACCATCTTTGTCCCGTCGAAACAACGTGATAGGCGACTTCTCGCCAGGCCCTGGACGGGCCCTCAAGCCATGCTGATGCAGAGCCAGTCCCGGGTTTCCATCAAGTCGCCGGCCGAACAGCAGGCGATGCGGGTCGCCGGCCGCCTCGCCGCCGACGTGCTCGACATGATCGGGCCGCGGGTGGTCGCAGGAATCAGCACCGGCGAGCTCGACCGGATCTGCCACGATTTCATCGTCGGCGAGCAGCGCGCCATCCCTGCCCCCTTGAATTACAAGGGGTTTCCGAAGTCGATCTGCACCTCGGTCAATCATGTCGTCTGCCACGGGATTCCGGGCGACCGGGTCCTGAAGGACGGGGATATCGTCAACGTCGATATCACGGTGATCAAGGATGGCTTCCACGGCGACACCAGCCGCATGTTCCTGGTGGGCAATGCCTCGGTGCAGGCCCGGCGGCTTTGCACGGTCGCCTTCGACGCAATGTGGCGCGGCATCCGCACGGTCGCGCCGGGCAACCACCTGGGCGACCTGGGGCATACCATCCAGCAATATGTGGAGTCGCAAGGCTACTCGGTGGTCCGCGAATACTGCGGGCACGGCATAGGCCGCGTGTTTCACGAAGACCCGCAGGTGCTGCATTACGGCGAGCCAGGCACCGGGCTCAAACTCGCTCCCGGCATGACCTTCACCGTCGAGCCGATGGTGAATGCCGGCCGCCGTCACGTGAAACTGCTCGGCGACGGCTGGACCGTCGTCACCAAGGATCACTCGCTGTCGGCGCAGTGGGAGCACACCGTGCTGGTGACCCCGGACGGCTGCGACGTGCTGACGCTTACCGCCGCCGACCGCACCGCGGCCTGACCGGTGCCGGGCGGCCCGAGCGCGGTGATCGAAGGGCCGGCAGCCACCGCCGCCATGGCAACGCGCTGGATTTTCCTGGAGACGCTTGGACCGAAGCTCGCGGCGAACGCCGGCGACATCGGCGAGTTCCGCGCCGCGCTCGTCGAGGGCGACCGGGAGCTTGCGCGGCGCTTCGACACCGGGGAGCCGGTCGAGACGCTGGTGCGGGATCGGGCGCTTCTGGTCGACGCGCTGGTCCTGCGAGCCTGGGAGCTGCACAGCGGGGACGCCGCGGTTTCACTCGCGCTGGTCGCGGTCGGCGGCTACGGGCGCGGCGAGCTTCTGCCCTGCTCCGACGTCGACGTCATGGTGCTGTTGCCGCAGGGCGAGCATCGCGAATGGACCGCGGCGCTCGAGCGCTTCCTGACCTTCCTCTGGGACATCGGTCTGGAAACCGCCCACAGCGTGCGCACCATCGACGATTGCCAGCGTGAGGCGCTGGGGGACGTCGGGGTCGCCACCGCGTTGATCGAGGCGCGGCTGTTGGCGGGTCCGGCGGCGCTCTTTTCCGCGATGCGCCGCGCGCTCGCACCGGACCGGCTGTGGTCGTCGCGCGATTTCTTCGACGCCAAGCTCAGCGAGCAGGCCGAGCGCCACCATCGTTTTCACGATACTGCCTACAACCTCGAGCCGAACGTCAAGCAGAGCCCCGGCGGGCTCCGCGACCTTCAGACGATCGGCTGGGTAGCGAAACGGCACTTCGGCGCCGACACGCTGCCGGAACTTGCGTCGCACGGCTTCCTGACGGTGCGCGAGCTCGCCCAGCTCCAGGCCGCGCAGTCCTGGCTGTGGCGGGTGCGGTTCGCTCTCCACCTCGCGACCGGGCGGCGCGAGGACCGGCTGCTGTTCGACCACCAGATGCGGCTCGCGCGAATGTTCGGCTACGAGGATGCAAGCTACACGCTCGCGGTCGAGCAGTTCATGCAGCGCTACTACCGCACGGCGATGTTCGTGAGCTGGCTGAACGAATTGCTGCTGCAGCACTTCCGCGAGGAGATACTCGCCGATCGCGACGCGCCTGCGGTGCCGCTCTCGCCGCGCTTCCAGGAGCGCGACGAGTACCTGGAAGTGTGCAGCGAGGACGTGTTCGCGCGCTTCCCGTCGGCGCTCCTCGAGCTCTTCGTCGTGCTGCAGCAGAACCCGCGGCTCAAGGGCGTGCGCGCCGCCACGATCCGGCTCGTGACCCTCAACCTCTGGCTGATCGACGAGGAGTTCCGGCAGAACCCGCGCAACCACCGGCTGTTCCTCGAGATCCTGCGTGCGCCGGCCGGCGTCACGCACGAATTGCGGCGCATGAACCTGTACGGTGTGCTCGGACGCTACATCCCGGCTTTCGGCCGGATCGTCGGCCGCATGCAATACGACCTGTTCCACGCCTACACCGTGGACGCGCATACGCTGTTCGTGGTCGAAAATCTCAGGCGCTTTGCACTCGAGCGCTACGATCACGAGTTCCCCAAGCTTGCCGCCATCTTCCGCGCGCTGCCGAAGCCGGAGCTCGCCTACCTCGCGGCGATCTTCCACGACATCGCCAAGGGCCGCGGCGGCGATCATTCCGAGCTCGGTGCAGTCGATGCCGAAGCGTTCTGCCTCGAGCAGGGACTTTCGACCTGCGATGCCCGGCTGGTCGCCTGGCTGGTGCGCCACCATCTCAAGCTGTCGGTGACCGCGCAGAAGCAGGACATCGCCGATCCGCAGGTCGTGAACGGATTCGCGCACGAGGTCGGCGACCAGGCGCGGCTCGACTATCTCTACGTGCTGACGGTCGCGGACGTGCGCGGTACCAATCCGAGGCTGTGGAATTCCTGGAAGGCGACGCTGTTCGAAGAGCTCTACGAGCGCGTGCGGCAAGCGTTGCGAGGCGGGCTCGAGAATCCGGTCGACCGCGAGCAGCTCGTTGCCGAGATGCAGGCCGAAGCGCAGGCGCTCCTGGCTGCAGCTGGCGTCGGCACGGCAGACATCGAGCGCGCGTGGTCCACCCTGACAGACGCTTACTTCCTGCGGCATTCCGCGGCAGAAGTCGCCTGGCACACGGCGCGGCTCGCGGCACGCGATGCTGCCGGGCCGGGTGCGCTGGTTGCGGTCGCCGCCCATCCCGGTGGCGGGGGCGCGACGGCGGTGCTGGTGCACACGCGCGGGCGCCGGCACAGTTTCGCGCGCGCCACCGCGGCACTCGACCAGGCGGGACTCAGCATCCAGGACGCGCGCATCACCGCGACAGCCGACGGCGGCAGCCTCGACAGCTACCTCGTGCTCGAGGATACCGGCCAGCCGATAGCGGATGCGGAGCGCATGGCGGGAATCGAGCGTCACCTGTTGAGCTCGCTGGCGGATGGGAACGCCGGAACGCCGGCCGTCACTCGCCGCATGCCGCGCCAGTCGCGCATGTTCACGACACCGACCCAGGTCAGCTTCAGCACCGATTCCGAGAATGGACGAACCATACTGGAGGTCGTCGCCGGCGACCGCCCGGGACTCCTGTCGGAGATCGGCAAGGTTCTGTGGGAACAACAAGTGGATCTGCACGGCGCCAGGATCATGACGGTCGGCGAGCGTGCCGAGGACGTCTTTGCCGTGACCGATGAGTCCGGCCGGCCACTCGAAGATGCACGTTGCGAGGCGCTCGCCGGCGCACTCCAGCGTGCGCTGGACCCGCGGATCGCGGCCGCATGAGCCAGCCGATGGAAGAACTGCGTCAGCTGGTCGAGCGGAGTTTCGAGGCCCGCGCAACGCTTGCTCCGGCAAGCGCGCCGCGCGACCTCGTCGTCGCACTCGACGAATGTCTCGTGCTCCTTGGCCGCGGCGAAGCCCGGGTCGCGGAGCCGGCGGATGGCGGCTGGCGCGTCAACGAATGGCTGAAGAAGGCCGTGCTGCTCTACTTCCGCACCCACGACAACGCTGTCCTGGACGCCGCAATGCCCCGCGCCTTCGACAAGCTGCCGCTCAAGTACCAGGACTACGACCAGGCCAGGTTCAGTTCGGAGGGAGCACGAATCGTGCCGGGCGCGATCGTGCGTGCCGGCGCGCACGTCGGGCGCGACGCGGTGCTGATGCCCTGCTTCGTCAATGTCGGCGCCCATGTCGGCGCCGGCACGATGGTCGATACCTGGGCGACGGTCGGCTCCTGCGCACAGATCGGCAGGAACGTGCACCTGTCCGGTGGCGTCGGCATCGGCGGGGTGCTGGAACCCCTGCAGGCGCGCCCGACGATCATCGAGGACGACTGCTTCATCGGAGCCCGCTCGGAGGTGGTCGAAGGCGCGATCGTCGAGCGTGGCTCGGTGCTGTCGATGGGCGTGTTCATCGGCGCGAGCACACGCATCTACGACCGCGAGACGCGCACCGTCAGCTACGGCCGGGTGCCGGCCGGTTCGGTCGTCGTGCCGGGCAGCCTGCCAGTGGCCGACGGCACGCACTCGCTCTACTGCGCGGTCATCGTGAAGCGCGTTGACGCCGAGACCCGAGCGAAAACCTCAGTCAACGAGCTGCTGCGAACATGACTCACGGGTCGCGCGCTTGACCCCGGCCGGGACATCCTTCGTTCGCTCAACGGAATCGGAAAATTCGCTCACTCGGGGTCCCGGCCGGGATCCGCGCGCGACCGGCGGCGCCACGGCCGGCGCGCAGCCAGGCGACCGGGAGCCTGCGAGCGAGCGCGTAAGTTCCGGCGGCGCAAGCGAGCAGGATTCCCGGGCGCCGATGCCGCGCGCCGGCCGGAGCAACAGCCGAAACGCACACCGACGCCGACCGACCGCGTCGTGGGCGCAATTTCCGGTATAAATGCCGCGCATGAACGGCTATTCCCCGGCGGTTGAACTGACGTGCCAACTCATTGCGCGGCGCTCGATCAGCCCGCTGGACGACGGTTGTCAGGAGCTTCTGATCGCGCGCCTCGAGCCGCTCGGATTCGCCGTCGAGCGCCTGCGCTTCGGCGACGTGGACAACTTCTGGGCGCTGCGCCTCTCGGGGCCCGGACCGACGCTGTGCTTCGCCGGCCACACCGATGTCGTCCCGCCCGGACCGCTCGATCACTGGCGCACCGATCCTTTCGAGCCAGTGATCCAGGACGGTCTGCTGTACGGCCGCGGCGCGGCCGACATGAAAAGCGGCGTCGCGGCCATGCTGACCGCGGTGGAGGAATTCCTGCGCTCGCGTCCCCGTCACGCCGGCGCCATCGCTTTTCTCGTGACCAGCGACGAGGAAGGGCCGTCGGTCGACGGCACGCGCCGCGTGGTGGACTGGCTCCGCGAACTGGGCCTCGGCATCGAATACTGCCTGATCGGCGAGCCATCGAGCCTGGAGGCTTTCGGCGACAACATCCGCATCGGCCGGCGCGGCACGCTGTCGGCTCGCCTAACGGTGCACGGCGTGCAGGGCCACGTCGCCTACCCGGAGCGCGCGGACAACCCGATTCACCGGGTGGCGCCGGCGCTCGCGGAACTCGCAGCACGCAGCTGGGACGAGGGCAGCGGACATTTCAAGGCCACCAGCTTCCAGTTCAGCAATGTCAATTCCGGCACGGGCGCCGCCAACGTCATCCCGGGAGAGCTGACCGCGCGCTTCAACCTTCGCTGGTCACCCGCGCAGACGGTCGAGGGCCTGCAGGCGATCGTCCGCGGGATACTCGAACGCCACGGCGTGCCGCACACGCTCGACTGGTACGAAGCCGGGATGCCCTTCTATTCCCCTCCGGGCGCACTCGCCGCCGCGGTGTCGGAGTCGGTAAGGGAGTTGACCGGTCGGCGTCCGCAGGCGACCACCGGCGGCGGCACCTCGGACGGCCGCTTCATCGCGCCGCTCGGCGGCGAGATCGTGGAACTCGGCGTGATCAACGAATCGATCCACAAGATCGACGAGTGCTGCCGCATCGAGGACGTCGACCTGCTGCATCGCACGCTGGTGCGGACGCTCGAGCAATTGTTGCCGGCCCTGCCCCGCGCTTGAACGATCCGCGCCTCAGGCGCGGCGCAGGTTGTTCCAGATGCCGCCGGCGGTCAGCAGGAGCGCCAGCACGAACACCCAGGCCGGCATCGACAGGCCGAGGAATGACCAGTCGACCTTCGCGCACTCGCCGCCGGCCTTGAACACCTTGACGATCACGTCGGTCAGCGGGAACAGGTCGAGCATGAATGCGAGGTCGGCGCCGCAGGCCGGTACCGAGCCCTCAGGCTGCATCTGGATCCAGACATGCCGACCCGAAGTCGCGAGCGTCGCGAAACCCGCGATGCCGATCAGGACCGCATGCACCGCGCCGCGAGTACCCGGCCGCGAATGCAGCGCGGCGAACAGAAAGAACGCGCCGAGCGCCGCCAGGGTCACGCGCTGGAACACGCAGAGATGGCAGGGCACGAGCCCCATGCCGTATTGAGACCAGAACGCATAGCCGAGCGCAGCCGCGCAGGCGCCAGCCCCGAGCCAGTTGAGGGCGCGGGGCCGCGCCATCACCCGCCCTTGCGCTTGCTGGCGAAATCCCGGATCGCGCGCTCGGCGTCATCCAGCGAGAGGTGGCGGATGTCCTTGCCGTGCACCATGTACACGGTGTATTCGCAGATGTTCTTGGCGTGATCGCCGATGCGCTCAAGCGCGCGCACCACCCACATGACCTCGATCGCGCGCCGGATCGAGCGCGGGTCCTCCATCATGAAGGTGATGCTCTGGCGCTGGACCGCCTCGTATTCCTCGTCCACCTTGCGGTCGCGGCGCGCGACCTCGAAGGCCTCGTCCGCGCCCAGCCGTGCGAAGGCGTGCAGCGCGTCATGCACCATCTCGGTGACGAGGCGCCCGATGTGGCGGATCTCGCGGTAGTTGTCCTCGGGCTTTTCCATGGTCGCAAGGCGCGCGGCGATGTAGCCGATCTTCTCGACTTCGTCGCCGATGCGCTCGAGGTCGGTGATGGTCTTGATGATCGCGACCATGACGCGAAGGTCGGAAGCGGTCGGCTGGCGCGTCGCGATGATGCGCCCGCATTCCTCGTCGATCTCGACTTCCATCTGGTTGACGCGGTAGTCGTCGCGCGCCACTTCCTCGCCGAGCGCGCTGTCGCCCTCGATCAGCGCCGTGACCGCGCGCTGCAGCTGCTGCTCGACGAAGCCGCCCATCTGCATGACGCGCGAGCGGACATGTTCCATGTCCTCGTTGAACCGTCGCGACGTGTGCTGACCCAGGTCAGCGGATTCCATGTTCCGCACTCCCCGCCGGCACCGCCGGCATCACGCGATCATATCAATGCTGCGAATCCTTCGCCGGCACTTCCAGCTCGCGCGCGGCATGGCGCACGTCCGTTCCGCTCACCAGGAACACGACGTGCTCGGCCACGTTCTTGGCGTGGTCGCCGATGCGCTCGAGGCTCTTGAGCGCGAATACCGTGTCGAATATCGGCCGCAGCAGGCGGCTTCGCTCCATCGCGACCGTCAGCAGCTGCCTGAGCGCCGACTCGAATTCCTGGTCGATCTCTCGGTCGAGGCGCGCGACGTCGTGCGCGACCCGCGCATCGCCGCGGTCGAGCGCGTCGACGGCGACACGCATCGACTCGGAGGCGAGCTCGGCCATGTGCCGCAGTGGCCTGTGCATGACGCGCGACGGCCCGGCCGAGGCGCGGCCGATGGCGGCGAGCGCGAACCGGGCGATCTTCTTCGACTCGTCGCCGGCGCGCTCGAGATCGGTGACCGCGCGCGAAATCGCGAGAATCATGCGCAAGTCGCTCGCGACCGGCGCGCGGCGCGCGAGCAGCCGGAAGCTCTCCGCCTCGATCTCGGTCTGCCAGGCGTTGATCTGCTGCTCGCGGAGCAGCACCAGCTCCGCCGCCTCGCGGTCGGGCTCGAGCAACGCCCGCACCGCGGTCTCCACCTGCTCCGCCGCCAGCACGCCCATCGCGTGCGCGCGGGCGCGCAGCTCCGACAGCGCGCCGTCGTACTCCTTGAACGTGTGTCCCGCGCCTGGCTCGGTCAACCGCAATCCTCGCGAGCAAATCAGCCGTAGCGGCCGGTGATGTAATCTTCGGTCGCCTTCTGCGATGGGTTCGTGAACAGCTTGCTGGTGTTGTCGAACTCGATCAGCTCGCCCAGGTACATGAAAGCGGTGTAGTCCGAAACGCGCGCAGCCTGCTGCATGTTATGGGTGACGATGATCACGGTCACCTGGTCGCGAAGCTCCGCGATCAGCTCCTCGATGCGCGCCGTCGCGATCGGGTCGAGCGCCGAGGTCGGCTCGTCGAACAGTAGGATCTCCGGGTTGGTGGCGAGCGCGCGCGCGATGCACAGGCGCTGCTGCTGGCCGCCCGAAAGCGACAGGCCCGAGCTCGCCAGCCGGTCCTTGACTTCGTCCCAGAGCGCGGAGCGCCGGAGCGCGCGCTCGACCTCCTCCTCGATGCGCGCGTTGGAGCGCATGCCGCGAACGCGGAGCCCATAGGCCACGTTCTCGAAGATCGACTTCGGGAACGGATTCGGCTTCTGGAACACCATGCCGATGCGCATGCGCACCTCGATCGGGTCGACGTTTCGCGCCACCAGGTCGAGTGAATCGGGAAACAGCATGATCCGGCCTTCGTAGCGCGTGCCGGGGGTCAGGTCGTGCATGCGGTTGAAGCAGCGCAGGAAGGTGGTCTTGCCGCAGCCGGAAGGCCCGATCAGCGCGGTGACGCGCTTCTCGCGGATCTCGATGTCGAGCCCGTTCAATGCCCTGACGGCGCCGTAGTAGAACGACAGCCCTTCGGCCCGCGATTTGACGACCAGCGCGCCGTCGTCCTCCGCCGCCCTGCGCGTGACTTCGACCGAGGGCTTCGGCGTCGCGAGCCGGCCGTTGTGCGCGTGCGTCGGCGTCGAGGTCTGCATGGTGCTCACCAGTTGATCCTCTTGCGGAAGCGATAGCGAACGTAGATTGCAATGCCGTTCATCAGCAGCGTCATGCCGAGCAGAATCGCGCCCGCCGCCGCGGCATTGACCTGGAAGGCGGCCTGCGGTCGCGACACCCAGTTGAACATCTGGATCGGCATCGCCGTGAACGATTCCTTCAGCCAGGAGAACGAGATGAACGGAAATCCGCCGTGGAACGGCGACTCCGGCAGGAAGGCGATGAATGACAACGCGCCAATGGTGATCAGCGGCGCGGTCTCGCCGATCGCGCGCGACAGGCCGATGATCATGCCGGTCAGGATGCCGCCGGTCGAATACGGCAGTACGTGGTGCGCGGTCACCTCCCAGCGCGTCGCGCCGAGCGCATAGGCCGCCTCGCGAATCGCCCTCGGCACCGCACGCAGGGACTCGCGAGTCGCCACGATCACGATCGGCAGGATCAGCAGCGACAGCGTCAGCCCGGCCGCCAGCACGCTCTGGCCGAGATCGAACTGGTAGACGAACAGGCCGAGCGCCAGCAGGCCGTAGATGATCGAGGGCACGCCCGCGAGGTTCGTCACGTTGATCTCGATGATCGCCGTCATCCAGTTCTTCGGCGCGTATTCCTCCAGGTAGATCGCGGCGGCGACACCGATCGGCATCGTCACGCTGGCCGTGACCAGCATGATCATCGAGGTGCCCACCCAGGCGGAGAGGATGCCGGCGCGCTCCGCGCGTCGCGACGGAAAGGAAGTGAAGAAGTCCCAGTTCAGCTTCGGTGCGCCGTCACGGACCAGGTCGATGAACAGCACGGCGAGCACGAGCAGCGCCGAGAACATGATCAGCAGGCCCACGATCACGAACAGCTGGTCGAGGAGCTTGCGCCGGTTCACGCCGGACCGGATCTGCTCGAGTGTCGCGCCCGCGGTCGTCGCGTGCATGTCAGTACGCCTGCCGGAACCGGCGCGTCAGCGCGAAGCCGGCGATGTTGAACATGAGGGTCATGACCATCAGTACGAGGCCGGCGGCGAAGATCGACTGATAGCCGATGCTGTCGTGCGGCAGGTCGCCCAGGCTGACTTGCACGATGAAGGCCGTGATGGTCGCCGCCGGCTCGGTCGGATCCCAGGTCAGGTTCGGTTGCAGGCCAGCGGCGATCGCGACCACCATGGTTTCGCCGACTGCGCGCGAGATGCCGAGGATGTAGGCGGCCGCGATGCCGGACAGGGCGCCCGGAACGACGACCCGCGTCGCCGTCTGGAATCGCGTGGCGCCCATCGCATAGCTGCCCTCGCGCATGTAGTTCGGCACGGCGCGCATGGCGTCCTCGCTGACCGAGGCGACGTAGGGAATGATCATGATGCCGATCACGAGGCCCGCCGACAGCATGTTGAATCCGGGCAGCCCGGGGATCAGCTTCTGCAGCATCGGGGTCACGACCATCAGCGCGAAGTAGCCGTACACGACGGTCGGCACCGCGCCGAGCAATTCGAGCGCCGGCTTGATGGTCTCCCGCAGCTTGAATGGCGCGAACTCGCTCAGGTAGATCGCGATGATGGTCCCGGCGGGGATCGCCACCGCGAGCGCGACGAAGGTCGTCACCAGCGTGCCGGCGACCAGCGGCATGATTCCGTAGCGCGCCTCGGCGAACAGCGGGGTCCACATCGTGTCGGTCAGGAAATCGACGAGCGAAACGTGGCTGAAGAACGGCAAGGACTCGAAAACGAGCACCAGCACGATCGCGATGGTCGTGAACACCGCGACCAATGCGGCCGCCAGCAGGAATGTCTCGACGACGCGATCGCGGAACCTGCGCAGCCGGATCCCGCCGGTGGGGATGGCGATCTCGGCAGTCATGGCTCGTCGCCGCGCACGCTGGTCACGGTGCTGGCCCCCGGTTCGTATTGTGGGAGCGGGGCCACGTGACTCCGCTCCCGAAGACGTGAAATCGGCTACAGGCTAATCGGAGAGGCCGATGCTGGCAAACGCCTCAAAGCTTCGCTTCGCGGGCAAGCAATTCCTCGACTTTCAGGCCGACCTCCGGCACGCCACCGAAGCCGGTGCCGAGCTTGCCGTCGCGGAAGTGTTTCGACGCCAGCTCGTATGCCTTCGGCGGCAGCGGCAGATATCCGACTTCCTCGATCAGCGGCTTGCTCTGGGTCAGGTAGTACTGGATGAACTCCTTGACCTCGGGACGCTGTGCGCCTTTCTCGCTGACATAGATGAAAAGCGGGCGTGACAGCGGCTCATAGCTGCCGTTGGTGACGTTTTCGAGCGAAGGACCGACGGCCTTGCCGGCAGGATTGACGATCGGCACCGCCTTCAGGCGATTCTTGTTCGGCGTGTAGTAGGCGAAGCCCAGGTAGCCGAGAGCGTGCTTGTTGCTGGCGATGCCCTGCACCAGCACGTTGTCGTCTTCGCTGCCGGTGAAGTCGCCGCGGCTCGACTTGGCCTTGCCGACCACCGCCTCGGTAAAGTAATCGAAGGTGCCGGAATCGGAACCCGGCCCGAACAGCGCGAGCGGCTCGTTCGGCCATTTTGGATTGATCTGATTCCAGCGTGTGACCTTGCCCTGCGCCCCGGGCTCCCACATCTTCTTGAGCTCGGCGACCGTCAACTGCGTGATCCAGTTGTTCTGCGGGTGCACGGCGACCGTCAATGCGTCATAGGCAACCGGCAACTCGTAATACTTGATGCCCGCCGCGCGGCAGGCCTCCATCTCCGCGGTCAGGATCGGGCGCGAGGCGTCCTGCACGTCGGTCTCGCCGCGGCAGAACTTCTTGAAGCCGCCGCCGGTGCCGGAGATGCCGACCGTGACGCGCACCTTGCCGCGCTTCTGGATCTGGAACTCCTCCGCGACTGCCTCGGTGACCGGGAATACCGTGCTCGAGCCGTCGATCTTGATCGTCTGCGCGTCGGCGGCGCGCGGCGCGAGCGCCAGGCCCGCGACCGAAACCGCAGCGGCTGCAAGCAGAGAAATGGCTTTCATATTCGTTCGTAACCTCTTGCTTTCGTTACCTGACCTAGACAATCCCGTCATCCCGTTCCCGACGCCATCCAGCGCCTGCACCCACGATAGGCGCCGCATGTGACATGCGCGTGACAGCTCCGTCACCGTCAGAACTTGTAGTTCAGGTCGATCTGCAGGCGGTCGTAGTCGGACTCGACGGCACCCGGCGCATCGACGAAGCGGTCGCTCATGAAGTAGCTGCCGTTCAGCACCCAGTTCTTGGCAGGCGCGTAGCCGATCCTCAGCACGCCGCCTTCCGTGTCCGTGACCCCGCCGCCGAAGTCGGAGTCCACGAACTGTCCGAACTGCGCGTCCTTTTCGGTGACCTGCCAGGCATAGCCGACCTCCCAGGTGTTCGGGTCGCTGGCCTTGCCATAAGTCAAGCCGAGCGCGTAGCCGCTGTCGAGGTCGTCCGCTTCCTGGTTCTGCAGGTAATGCGCGAACAGGCTGAATGGCCGCGTTCCCAGCGTCATGTCCGCCTGAACCAGCGCTTCGATCATGTTGTAGTCGTTGACGAGCGTCGGGCAGCCCGCGGCGTCATTGACCGTGGTATTGCCCTGCGGTCCGCCGAAGAACGTGGTGTTGGCCGTGCACGGAACCGGGTTGGTGGTCGTCACCTGTCCCTGCACCGAACCGACATCGTAGTAGCCGATGGCGCCCGTCAGCTTCGCGGCGCCGAGGCTGCCGGTCAGGCCGAGCTGCCCGCCGAGCAGCGTGGCGTCATTCGCCGTGCTGCGCTCCGACAGCCAGTAGCCGAAACCATTGGCGAAGAACAGCCCGCGCGTGTACTTGACCGCGATGCCCTCGGGCATGATGTCGTTATCCCAGAAAAAACTGCCGACTTTCTGCCAGGGCTGCGGCATCTTGCCGAGCTGCAGCGTCAGGCCGTCGACCGGCTTCCAGTCGACATAGGCTTGATCGAGCGCAATCTCCTTGCGCGTCCAGCCCTCGCCGAGTGTCTGGTTCGTGGAGCGCGGATCGCGGGTCCCGCCGCCCGTGGCGAGTTGAATCGTGCCGGACAGCGTGTCGTTGATCTTGCCGGTCAGGCCGAATCGTGCCCGCACCCGGTGCCGGGTCTGGTCTTCGTCGGCTTCCTGCGGATCGACGTTCTCGTGCCGATAGCGCATGTCGGCTTTCCAGCTGATGCGCGAGGCCCACTCGGCGGCCTTGGCGATGCGGTCGGCCTCCGCGACCTTCGGCCCCTCCTCCGCGAGCTGCTTGCGCGTCGCCGAAGCGTTGTCGCGCAGGTATTCGGTGGTCGCCTCGACCCGGTCATTCCTGGCCTTCAACTCGGCGTTTTCGGTCCGCAACTGACCGTTGTCCTGCTCGAGCTTGTCGACCCGCTGATTGAGGGACTCCAGTTGCCGCAGGATCTGGTCCATCGTCGATTGCTGCGCATGCGCCGGTGCGGCGATGGCGAGCCCGAGGGCCGCAGGGATCAAGAGCTTTTTCACGGGCCGATCTCCGGATGACTTCAGGGATTCGCAGCCGCCCCGGTCGTGCCGGCGCGGCGCTCCGGATTATCGGTGTGGTCTATGACACTTTTGTTGCAGGCGCTTCGCGGGTCATGACTCGCCGCGCGGGGAATGAGGCGGTGAAGGTCGACCCGCGGCCCTCCTCGCTCGCGATCTCGAGACGCCCGCCATGGCGTTGCAGACTGTGCTTGACGATGGAGAGACCGAGCCCCGAACCACCCCTGGCCCGCGCCCTGGCCCGGTCGACCCGGTAGAAACGTTCGGTCAGTCGTGGCAGGTGCTCGGGCGCGATGCCGATACCTGTGTCCTTCACGATCAGTTGTGCGCCCCCGGCCGCGCGCCGCCAGATCAGGAAGATCCGGCCGTCAGCCGGCGTGTACTTGACCGCATTCGAGATCAGGTTCGACGCAATCGAGTGCAGCTCGGTCTCGCTGCCGAGCAGGAAACAGGCGCGATCGATGTCGAGCTCGATTCCCGGCGCTGTCGGAGTCGCGGCCTCAGCCGCGTGCACCAGGCGGGCAAGCAGCGAAGGCATGTCGACCGACATCAGGGGCGCCTCGTCGGCGCTCGATTCGAGCCGTGACAACTCGAGCAGATCCTCGACGATCTCGCGCATCCGGTCGGCTTGCCGGCGCATGTCGGCGAGCGGCTCCCGCCATTCGGCATCGAGATCATCCTCTTCGGCGAGCTGGTCGAGATAGCCTGCGATGACGGTCAACGGGGAGCGGAGCTCGTGCGAGGCATTGGCAACGAAGTCCTTGCGCATCTGTTCGAGCCGCGCTTCCCGGGTCACGTCGCGGACCAGCAGCAATTGCTGCCCACCGGCCGCGATGATGACCACGGCCAGCGACATCTCGCCGCCCCGCACGCCGATGACGACGCCGCCGCCGGCCTGGTGCTGAAGATAGTCGGCGAACTCCGGATTGCGGATCAGGTTCTCGATGCGGATCCCGATGTCGATCTTGCGCCGCAGGCCGAGCATCCCGGCGGCCATGCGGTTGAACCAGAGGATCTCGTTCGCCGGCGACAGCAGCACCACGCCGTCCGGCATGGCGGCGCTCAGGCGCCGGAACTCGCGGAATATCTGGGTGACGCGGCGCTTGTGGAACCGCTTGCGGCGGTAAATGCGCCCGATGAGCCCGACGACGTCGCCCCAGACTCCGCCGAAGTCCGGTGGCTCCTCATTCGAGCGGTGGCGCAACCAGTGTTGCAGGCGGAACAGGTTGACGAATTGCCAGACCAGCAATCCGCCGAGTACCGCAGTCAACCACCAGCCGATGCGGCCGAAGACCAGCCCGAGAATGAGTGCCAGCAGCAGCGCCAGGGCAAGGCGCATGAGCGCGAAGGTCCAGGCGGACGACAAGCTCGCGACCTATTGCGCCGAGAAGCGGTAGCCGGCACCGCGAACCGTCTGCACGAAGCGGTCGTAGCCGCTGGCCTCCAGCGCCTTGCGCAGCCGGCGGATGTGGACGTCGACCGTGCGTTCCTCCACGTAGACGTTGCCGCCCCAGACCCGGTCCAGCAGCTGGCTCCGCGAATAGACGCGGTCCGGGTGCGTCATCAGGAATGCGAGCAGCCGGTACTCGGTCGGCCCGAATGCCACGGCTTTCCCGTCCGCCAGTACGCGATGACCGGCCTGGTCGAGCAGCAGGCCCTCGATCTCGACGCGTTCTTCCGAGCCGGCGGGTGCGCTTCTGCGAAGCAGGGACTGGATTCGCGCCACCAGCTCCCGTGCCGAGAATGGCTTGGTCACGTAGTCGTCGGCGCCGCCTTCGAGTCCCGCGATCTTGTCGGACTCGTCGGCTCTCGCGGTCAGCATGATCATCGGGATGTCGCGGGTATTGGCGTCCTTGCGCAACTGCCGCGTCAGCTCCAGGCCGCTCATGTCCGGCAGCATCCAGTCGACCAGCATCAGGTCCGGCCGCTTGTCGCCGATGCTGGCGCGTGCCGCCCGGCTGTTTTCCGCGAGCGCCACCTGGAATCCGGCGCGTCGCAACCCGAAGGCGATCAAGTCGCGGATCGACTGCTCGTCTTCGACCACCAGGATGCGTGTATCGGCCATGCGTAGCCGGTCAGCGTGCCGTTTCATTGTTGAGGAATTATGACACCGGCAGGGTCAACGCCTGTGGACCACCTCATTGCGCAGGTAGACAGGCAGTGCCTCGGTAGGCCGGAGCCCGAGGCCCGCCGCGAAATCGACGGCTGCGATGCGGGCGATGTCGGCGGCACGCGGCAACAACGCGGGCTCGAGACCCTCGAGCCTGGCATCGAATCGGGTCTTCAGTGCCGGGTAGGCGGCAAAGCCATGACCGACGCCGAACCAGGATTCGCCGCCCGGGAGTGCGACGGCTCCTGGCTGGGTGAGCATCTCGTCGCCGAGCGCGATCGGTCGCGCGCCGCTGCAGTCGAATGCCGCCCAGTAAACCTCGCCCATACGCGCATTCAGGCAGGCGAGGATCCGGCTTGCACCTGCGATCCGGGCGCCCTCCGCGGCCAGTGCAGCGAGATCGCTGACCGGCAGCACGCCGATTCCCGCGCCGGCAGCCAGGCCCTGCGCCATTCCGGCGGCAATGCGCAGCCCGGTAAAGCCGCCGGGCCCGCGGCCGAAGGCGACGCAGTCGAGATCGGCAACGGTGCGTCCGGCGGTCTTCAGGAGCGAGTCCACCATCGGCAACAGCCGGTCCGCATGGCCGCGGCCGATCACCTCGTACAGCTCGCTGACGGCGCCGTCTTCGAACAGTGCGGCGGAACAAGCTTCGGTCGCGGAATCGACCGCGAGGATCCTCATGCTTCCCGCGCCACGGCAATCGCGAGCCCGGCCTCCGCGACACGCCGGCGCAGGAACGCCGCGGCTTCAGCCGCATCGCTCGCGACCGGCGCCGGCGGCAGCGAGTTGATGAAGAGCGGGCCATAGCCACGCGTCCGCAGTCGCGGGTCGCAGATGGCGACCACCCCGAAGTCGTCGCGATCCCGGATCAGCCGTCCGAATCCCTGCTTCAACGCCAGCACCGCCTGTGGCAACTGGAAATCGCGGAATGGATTGCCGCCACGACGCCGGATACCCTCGAGACGCGCCTTCAGCAGCGGATCCTCGGGTGCGGCGAAGGGCAGCTTGTCGATCACGACGAGCGCCAGCGCATGCCCGCGGACGTCGACGCCTTCCCAGAAACTCGCGCTGCCGAGCAGCACGGCGTTGCCGAGTTCCCGGAAGCGCCGCAGCAGTGCCTCGCGCGGCGCCTCGCCCTGCACCAGCATCTGATAGCGGCGGCTGAAATCGGGATGCGCCGCGAGGCTCCGCGCCGCTTCGCGGAGCGCGCGGTGGCTGGTGAACAGCAGAAAGCTTCTGCCGCCCGCTGCGTCGATCAGCGGCAAGGCCTCCGTCAGTACGCGTTGGGTGAACTCGGGTGCGGACGGGTCGGGCATCGCCGTGGGCAGATAGATCATGACCTGGCGTTTGAACTCGAACGGGCTGTCGATGCGCACGCTCCGCGCCTCGGGCGCGCCGATCCGCCCGAGGAAATGCGAGAAATCGTCGCCCACGGCGAGTGTCGCCGAGGTGAAGATCCAGGCCCCGCCCTGGCTGCGCATCAGCTCGCCGAGCCTGGTCGCCACCTCGAAGGGCGTGAAGGACAGCGTGAAGCCGCGCGCCGACATCTCGACCCAGCGCAACCCGCTCTCGGGGCCGGCGTCCCGAAGTGCCCGCAGCGTCTCGACCAGCTTGTCCGTCCGCCGCGTGCAGTGACGCAGGCCCGCATCCTCGGGATCGAGCGCCGCGAAATCCGGACCCAGTTCCGCAAGTCTTTCGCAAAGTTGTTCAAGCGCCGCGACGAAGGTTTCGGGGAGGGAGTCCCAATCGATACGCTCGCCCAGCCCGGCGAGCGAAGCCATCGCATCGCCGATACAGGACTCGACGGCCGCAAGCCGCTCTCGCGCCGCGCCCTGCGCGAGGCCGACACGGGACAGTTCCGCGAGCGCGTCGCGGGCCAGCGCGGACACCTGGCGCAGGCTCAAGGAACGCCCGAAAAACTGCGCGGCGATCTCGGGTACCTGGTGCGCTTCGTCGAGCACGACCGCTTCCGCCCCCGGCAGCAACTCGCCGAATCCTTCGTCCTTCATCGCCAGATCCGCGAGCAACAGGTGATGATTGACGACGACGATATCCGCAGCCTGCGCCTCGCGCCGCGCCGCGACCACGTGGCAGCGGTTGTATTCCGGACATTCGGAGCCGAGGCAATTTTCCCGCGTCGAGGTCACTGCGGCGCGGAGCGGATCGCTGTCGCGCAGACTGCGGACTTCCGACAGGTCGCCGGTTCTCGTCTGGCGGGACCAGCGGCGGATTCGCTCGAGCATGCGTCCTTCCGGTGGCAGCAAACCGGGGAGCCCCAATGCCGGATCGGTCAGGTCGAGGCGATGGCGGCAGAGATAGTTCGCGCGTCCTTTCAGCAGCGCGATCCGCACCGGGCGCCCGAGCGCCTTCGCGACGGTCGGCAAGTCGCGATGAAACAACTGGTCCTGCAGGGTGCGGGTTCCGGTCGAGAGGATGACTTGCCGGCCGGACAGCAGTGCCGGCACCAGGTAGGCGAAAGTCTTGCCGGTGCCGGTGCCGGCCTCGATCGCGAGCATGCTGCGAGCCTCCAGCGTTTCCCCGACCCAGTCGGCCATCAGTTGCTGCTCGCGGCGCGACTCGAAGTTGTCGATCACGCGCGCGAGTGGCCCTTGCGGCCCGAGCAGCTTCGCGAAATGGCCGCCCGCGCTCACCCTGGCGTTCGCGCCCGGGCGATGAATTCGTCGACGACAGAATCCGCAAAGCTTCCGGCGAAGCCCGTCTCAAGGACGATGGCTTCCATCTCGCCATGAATGCGGTTTACTTCGGCGAGTCCGGTGGCGTGCACCTGTTGCGGCGTTGCATCCGGCAGCATCGTGAAGTAGCGGACCAGGTCGGCGTAATATTCGCACCCGTCCGGCAGCGCGGTGGCCGCGATCGTGTCTCGCGCCCTGGGCCGGTATTCGTTTTCGAAGAACTGCCGGAACTCCGCGTAGGCCGGCAGCACTGCATCGATGATCGCCGTACGACCGAGCCCCGCCAGGCGTGCGCGTTCGCCCTCCGGCACGCCCACCGGAAACTCCGCAAAGGGAATCCAAAACGGAGATGATTCCGCAGACTTGTACTGGGCGCCCTCGATCACCTTCGAGATGCCGGCGACGATCTCGGCTGGCAGCACGAAGCCGTCGGCCATCCCCTGACGCATATTGGCGATGTTCTCGCGGAAATAGCGCGGCACATCGTTGAGGCGCGCGATAGTGTTTTCATAGTCCTGCGTCGTCCTGGGCGCATGCGTGTCGTGGAGCTGGAGGATGTCGGCATAGAAGCCGCTGTCGCCGACGAGCGACGCGGCAATCGGGTCCTCCTTCCAGGTGAACGCGCGTTCATCGGCAAAGAGGCGCTGAAGCCCGGAGGCTGCATCCTCTGCCGTCGCGACCGACACCAGGGATGCAGAACACACGAGCATCGCCGCCATCGTCCAGTGCTTCATTGCTGCCTCTCGCACGCTGTCCGAATGATGCGCGCAGTCTCCGGGTAATCACCTGCGAGATCAACGGCTTTCGCGCACGGCCTCACGCAGTTTCGGCCACTTCGAAGCTTCGGCTGCGTATAATCCGCCCTCTTCCGCACGAGGCAGGCATGGCGACCGCACCCGACCGCACCACCGCACCCGCAAGGGCCCCGTCCGAACTCCGGCAGTGGGTCGACCAGGTGGCCGGACTCACGCAGCCGGCTGCCGTGCACTGGTGCGATGGATCGGAAGCCGAGTACCGCGAATTCATCCGGCTCATGCAGGCCGATGGCGAGCTGCTGGCCCTGGATGCGGCCACTTTTCCGGGTTGCTATCTGCACCGCTCGCACCCGTCCGATGTTGCCCGTGTCGAGCATCTGACCTTCGTCTGTACCCGCGACAAGGCCGACGCCGGGCCGAACAACCACTGGATGGCGCCAATCGAAGCGCGCCAGAAAATGGACGCCCTGTTCGCAGGCTGCATGCGTGGCCGGACCATGTACGTGATCCCCTACTGCATGGGGCCGATCGACTCGCCGTATGCGCGCTGCGGCGTCGAGATCACCGACAGCGCCTACGTCGCTGCCAACATGAAGCTGATGACCCGCATGGGATCGGCCGCGCTCGCGCGCATCGCGAGCGAGGGGAAGTTCGTCCGCGGCCAGCACTCGATCGGCGAGCTCGATCCGAAGCGGCGCTTCATCATGCACTTTCCGGAATCCCTGGAGATCCAGAGTTTTGGCTCGGGCTACGGCGGCAATGCGCTGCTCGGCAAGAAGTGTCATGCGCTTCGCATCGCGAGCTGGCAGGCGCGCCAGGAAGGCTGGCTCGCGGAGCACATGCTGATCGTCGGCGTCGAGAATCCGGCGGGCGAGACGCACTATCTCGCCTGCGCATTCCCGTCGGCCTGCGGCAAGACCAATCTGGCGATGCTGATTCCGCCCTCGTCGATGCCTGGCTGGAAGATCTGGACGGTCGGCGACGACATCGCCTGGCTGCATCCCGGACCCGATGGGCGGCTCTGGGCGATCAATCCGGAAGCCGGCTATTTTGGCGTGGTGCCCGGCACCAATCGGAAGACCAACCGGCACGCCTACGAAATGATCCGCCACGACACGATCTTCACGAATGTCGGACTGACCGCGGACCGGCAGCCGTGGTGGGAGGGCCTCGAGGAAGGCAAGCCGGTCACCGACTGGCAGGGGCGCCCCTATGACGCTGCCCGCGGTCCAGCCGCACATCCGAATTCGAGGTTCACGGTCGCGGCCCGCCAGAACCCGAGTTACTCGCCGCAGGCGGATGCGGCTACCGGCGTGCCGATCACCGCGCTCGTGTTCGGCGGTCGGCGTCGTGCGCTCGCGCCACTCGTGTTTCAGGCGCGCGACTGGGCGCACGGCGTGCTGATCGGGGCCGGCATGGCGTCCGAAACGACCGCCGCGGCCACCGGCGACGTGGGCGTGGTGCGCCGTGATCCGATGGCCATGAAGCCGTTCGCCGGCTACAACTTCGGCGATTACTGGGGTCACTGGCTGTCGATGGCGGATCGCGTGCCGCGACTGCCGGCGATCTTCCACGTCAACTGGTTCCGGCGCGATGGCGCGGGCCGCTTCCTCTGGCCCGGCTACGGAGAAAACCTGCGCGTGCTCGCATGGATCATCGCACGTTCGAATGACGGAGCCGCTGCCACCGACACGACGATCGGCGCCGTGCCGCGCCGCGACGCGCTCGATTTCACCGGCCTCGGGCTCGCCGATGCGACGATCGACGAGCTGCTTGCGGTGGATGACGCCGCGTGGCGCAAGGAAGCTGCGGAGATCCGGCGTTATTTCGACGATTTCGGGCCGCGGCTGCCCGCGGCGCTTCGCCAGGAGATCGATCGCCTCGAGGCCCGACTCGGGCGCGCCTGATCGCGCGCCCTGCTCAGTCCGCGGCGGGTGGCGCCAGTTCCGGGCCTTCTTCGCAGCTGAATTCGACGGTGTGATAGGACTGCGGCTCAGGCACGCGCCCGAGCCCGATCACACCCTGCCCCTTCAGCGGGATCGCGTCGCGCCGCACGAATGCGTCGTCGCCGTCCGCGGTCTGCACGAACGAGCCGTTGGTGCTCTGGTCCACGAGCATGAAGCGGTTCTTGCCCGCCTCGATCCGCGCATGCAGCCGCGAGACCAGGTTGCCCTTGATCACCAGATCGTTCTCCTGCCCGCGGCCGAGCGTCGCCGCCGAACGCTCGCGGTGATCGAGCACCAGCTCGCTTCCCAGGTAGCGGAGCCGGATACGGAACTGCTTCTTGAGCTCGCTGATGGTCGCGATGGCGGGCAGCATGCTGGTCGTCTCGCCGTGCTGCCACAGCACCTCGAAGATCGTCACTTCGCCGTGCTGGCCGCGCGGCACCGCGACGTCGACCTGGCGCGAGATCGCGCGCCACTCTTCCGACAGGCGCCCGTAAATGGCGTCGGTGATGATGATCTGGCCTGCCTTGGCCTGGCTGGTCATGCGGTTTGCCGTATGCACCGCCGCGCCGAACACGTCGCGGGTCTCGAGCACGACCGGGCCGAAATGACAGCCGATGCGGATTGCGATCTGCTGGCCCTCGACCTCGAGGTCCGGGTGGCCCGCGATCGCGGCCTGCATCTCGACTGCGGCATCCATGGCCGCGTCGCAGTCCTTGAAGGTGGAGAGCACTTCGTCGCCCATCGTCTTGACGACCGCGCCACCGTGCTGCTCGGTCGCACGCCGCATGATCTCGATGCACACGGCGACCTTGTCGCGCGCCGCCACGTCGCCGAGCAATTCGAAGAGCCGGGTGCTGCCGACGACGTCGGCGAATAGGATCGCGAGTTCTTGTTCCTGGCTCATCCTGAGCGCCGCCACCCCCGGCAATTACATAATGGCGATTATAGGCAGGAAACCAGTGCTGCGCCTCAATCCGGCCCGCAGCATGCTCAGGCTCCAGTCCGCAAGGAGGCGGAACATGGCCCTGAGCCTCGAACCGCCGACAGCCGGCAGCCTGCGTCACGTCGTCGCGCAGGCCCGAGGACGCCGGCCGCTGTACCTCGATCCAGGAACGCGCTCGGCGGCCGGTCGGCAGCTCGCCGAGTGCTGCCGCCGTCATCGGCTGCATTGCCTCGTCTGGTGCATCACCGATCGATGCATGCACGTTGTCGTGCGTGGCGCCCCCTCATCGATCACGCTGACGACCCATGAACTGATCGGTGCGCGGCTGCGGCACGGCCATTGGTTATCGACCGCCGTCAATCCGGATGTCTATCTGCTGGAGGTTGCCCGGCATGCATTGCTCGCGCCGGTGCGCGCTGGTCTCTGCCGCCAGCCGATCGACTGGCCATCCTCCAGCGCACGCGAATCGCTCGGCTTCGCCGCGGTCCCGGCCTGGCTCGATCCGCTGCCGCTCTATGACCTGCTCGGACCGCGCGACGGCCGCGGACCATTGCGGCTGCGGCGATTCATCGAGCGTCGCTAGCGGCGCGCAACGCCGCGTCGATCACGGCGGGCGTTGCGCCGTCGCGGCTCACGGTTTCGCCGAGCGTGCGCCGCCAGGCACGGGCACCAGCGCGTCCGTTGAACAGACCCAGCATGTGCCGGGTGACCGAGCGCAGCGGTGTTCCTTTGAGGATCTGGCGTTCCGCATAGGAGCGCATGCGCTCCGCGATGCTCGTTGCAGACGGCGTCGCGAAGGCATCGTCGTACACCACACGGTGAAGCGCCGGCAGCAGATACGGGTTGTGATAGGCCTCGCGGCCGAGCATCACGCCATCGACCTGCGCCAGTTGCTCCGTCACCTGCGGCACGGTGCGCAACCCGCCGTTGACGATCACGGTGAGGGCCGCAAATTCGCGCTTGACTTGCCAGGCGCGTTCGTAATCGAGCGGCGGCACTTCGCGATTTTGCTTCGGGCTCAGGCCCTTCAGTACCGCCTTGCGAGCATGCACGATCACCGTCGCGCAGCCGGCATCGGCGATCGCGGCGACGAACTCGCGCAGGAAGCCCCAGTCGTCGCGGTCGTCAATGCCGATCCGGCACTTGACCGTCACCGGCACCGCGACCGCTTCGCGCATCGCCTGCACGCAGGCCGCGACGAGCGCCGGCTTCGCCATCAGGCAGGCGCCGAACGTCGCGCTCTGCACCCGGTCGCTCGGGCAGCCGACATTCAGGTTGATCTCGTCGTAGCCGAACGATTCGCCGATCCTCGCGGCTTCGGCCAGCGCACGCGGTTCGGAGCCCCCCAATTGGAGGGCGACGGGATGTTCCGCCGGATCGAATTCGAGCAGCCGCTCGCGGTCGCCGCGCAGGATCGCATTTGCAACGATCATCTCGGTATACAGGCGCAGCCGCGGCGAGAACAGGCGCAGGAAGTAGCGGCAGTGCCGATCGGTCCAGTCCATCATCGGAGCGACGCTGAGCCGGCGATCAATGGAATCGCTGCTCTTCTCGACGGAAATGCCTATTTTTGTAGTGTTTTCCACTCGTGTCGTTTATGCGGGATTCCTGCGTATTCGGGGTAGTTTATCGTTTGCCGGGGAGACATAAGGGAGACATGATGCTTTCCAGGCTCCATGTCTCCCCGGATTGTCGGCAATGTCAACGATCAAAGTTCGCAAACAGGGCAACGGTGCCACGCGCTACACAGCCATCGTCAGGCTGCGTCGCCAGGGAAAAGTCCTGCACCGGGAAAGCCGCACTTTCACCCACCGCTCCGCCGCATTGAGCTGGGCCAGGCACCGCGAAGTGGCGCTCGAGAATCCGGCCGAGCTGACGCGTCTGCGGCAAAGCACTCCCACCCTTGCAGAACTGATCCGCTGGTACATCGACACCTTCGAGACGATCTCGCGCTGGCAACGAAGCAAACAGACCCACCTGGAATTCCTGGAGCGACATGCGCTCGGCAAGTCCGTCGCCCACACCCTGACGTCCGCCGACCTGATACGCCATGTCCAGTCACGCCGTGCGGGAGGTGCCGGGCCCGCGACGGTGATCAACGACCTCATCTGGATCGGCGTCGTCCTGAGGGCCGCCAAGAGCGTCCGGGAGCTTCCGGTGAGCCCCGAAATCGTCGCACAGGCCAGGACAGCCTGCGGCGAGCTGCGGCTGATCGGCAAAGCAAAAAGGCGTGCACGGCGACCCACTGCCGACGAACTCACGCGGCTTCGCGAGCACTTCAGGAGACGCGACCGACGTGCGGAGATTCCCATGGAGGCGATCGTGGACTTCGCGATTGCCTCGGCGCGGCGGGAGTCCGAAATCTGCCGCCTCGAATGGCGCGACAACGACAAGACCACACGAACCGGCATGGTCAGGGACGCCAAGCACCCAACCGCCAAGGATGGGAACCACCGTCGGTTCAAGTACACGCCCGAGGCCTGGGCGCTCGTCACTGCTCAACCTCAGACGAGCGAGTACATTTTCCCGTACGATCCAAAGAGCGTCGGGACCGCATTCACACGAGCCTGCAAACTGCTCGGGATTCACGACCTTCGCTTCCACGATCTGCGCCACGAGGCCACGAGCCGCCTGTTCGAACGCGGCTACCAGATCCACGAAGTTGCCCAGTTCACGCTGCACGACTCCTGGAACGAGCTCAAGCGCTACACGAATCTGAAACCCGAGAATCTACGGGACATCGTGCTTGCGAAAACAGGTGACGCACGCGCGCGGCCGCGCAGGTCGGCCCGTGCAGCTAGCCCGCCTTCTGGCGACGCGCATCAATCAATTCAGCAAGATCTGTGGCACTGACGAGCCAGGGAGACTTCTGCCCGCCCAGTCGGAATGCTCGGCAAGGCAGCTGCTTCGCTGGCGCCCGGCGTCGGGCTTCTCCACAGCTGAGACCGAAATACTTCGGCGCCACTCGGTCAAGCGGGATATTGGCTTCGCCGAATTCTGCCAACAACCCGAAATAAGTGCTGTTCACAGCAACGACCTGCAGAGTTCCAGCTATGTGTTCAACACTGCGCCAGCAGTCGCGAGAGTTGAAGATGCGCTTTAACCGCTTTCTTGCTAGATACCTACCGATCAGCGCAAACACCGATCGCTATTGGTAACCGAGATTGCTTGTTCCGGCGAGTAAGTCTTGCGCGGTCCGCAACCAAACGGCAGCCCTTCAGTTCTCTCAGGCCCGTCGCCTTCGGATGGCATCGGCCCATGTCTCCAGTGCGTCGATATCAGCCTTGAGCGCATCTGGTTCTGGGATATCAGCGCGTGCCGCCGCAGCCTGGTCGTGACCGGGCAACCATTTCGAGCATTTCGTCATCGCCGACTCGACAGCCTTGCAGTCGTCCGCGGTGATATCCGCGATATCGGCGACGTGCAGTGTCTGCACGCCCGGCCTAAATCGCTCGACTACGCCGCCAAGAAGTACTTCCTCTATTCCTCGTTCCCATGCTTCACGCAGATAGCCGTAGATCATGCTGGCTTCGCGCTCGTAGGCTCCCTGGTGACCGTCGCGGTGCAACTTCTCCGCATCCTGCAGTAGCTTCCGGAGATGACCTATCCGCTTGGAAACCTTGAGGGCCACCCACGGCAGTTCTTCAGCGCACACCCCCGCACCTTTGGAGAGATACCGGACATGCTGGTCTAGTTGCTCGACGCCTTGATCCTCGGAGAGCTGCTTGAGGAGAAGCAAGAACACGATGTCGTGGGTGAAAACGATGACCTGGCGGGTTTTCGCTTCTTCAACCAGCCTTCGGGCCACACCTTCGCGCCATTTGTAGTCCAGCGATGACACAGGATCGTCGAACACAATGCCGGATGGATCATCAGCCGTGCTGAGTTCCGCGAAGAACGCAGCAATGGAGAGGCAGCGCTGCTCGCCTTCGCTCACTACCTTTGGCAGCTCGACGCCCGGAGCCCGCGTGAGAATCAGTTTGTGATATAGAACCCCTTCGGCACCGCCGACCTCCTTCAATTCGACCTCGATATGCCGGAAGGCCAAGGTCCCCAGCTCATCTTGAAAGCTCTTCTTTAGTCGCTGCGTGACAGCCGTGCGCGTGACAGCCGTGCTCTTTTGTGTGATCGCCTGAGTTCTTGTTTCGTCGATACAAATACCGTAGGCCGCGTATTTCTTCTTGCGCTCAATGTCATCGAGGACAATCCGCTCGTGCTTGGCGAGTAGCTTGCGTGCGCGCAGTTCTTGTGCTTCCGCCGTCATCCGCATTCTTGTTTCATCGGTAGCGCTGCTCCGCAGGGTCTTTGCGCGCTCGGCGATCTGATCTGCCAGCGCGTCGGCCTCACGGGCGACCACGGCCAGCGCCGGACAATCCGCAGCGAGGTCCTTGTCGTCGGTCAGTGCAAGAACAACGGCCATTCGGCGATTTTCGTTGGCAGCGAGCGCTGCCGCTATCGCATCCGCCGCCGCCTCATTCTCAATGCGGATTTCCTTGAGCGTCTCGTCAATGGCTTCATTGCTCGTCTTGAGATCGGTGAAGGTCTTACGCAGCCGGGCGAAAGTCTCCCTAACCTGCCGTAGCTCCCGCTCAGTCGTAGAAGCTACGAACGCCTCAAACTGCTGTAGCCGGTGGCGGGCGGCGTGATCGAGGTCTTGCTGGCACAAGACGCAATGCGCACCTTTCTCCACAACCGGAAACTCCTGACCTTGATAAGCGAGTTCCTGCGAGAAACGCCGGGCCGCCTCCCACAGCACGCTCCATTGTTCCGAACCCGTTCCGCCAAGCATTTCATCCGAGAACGTTGCGGCACGGAGCCGTTTCGCTTCCTCGCTCTTCCTGCGGCCTTCGGTTCGAGCATCAAATACAGAAGTCACGGCGTCTGCCGACAACGTAGCTTCGTTCTCCTTGAGGTGGCGGGCCAAGCTTTGGGCACGGCCGGCACGAAGGGTGAGTTGCTGGATCAGTTTCTCGGGATCATTCGCCTGTAAGTCGAGTAGCGACTTCTCCAGCAAGGTGAGCCGTGCCTCGTCCTCCTTAGACAGACGCGCAAGAGTCTGCACCGTCTCAGGTTTGGTCAGGGACGAAATGTTCGCTAGCAGTCTTGCAGCGGCGGTTCCTTCAGGGAGTTGCGCCTGGAGCGTTGCCAGCGCGTTCGAGGTCAGGGCGCGCTGCTCGCTCTCGAGTTTTCCGCGGACCGCCTTGCATGCTTTCGCCAGCTTGTCGAAGAGGTCCAATCCAAACGGCCGGAACGCGACATCCGTCTTCTCAGTGAGATAGACAGCGGCACATTGCGAATCGAAGACGCTGACGCGGGAAATGAAATCGTCTTCTCCCGCTCCGGCCCATTCCCGGGGATTGTTTTCTGTTCCGACTTTGTACTTAATTGCCACAACTGGGGCAGGCGGGGCAGCGCCGGAGGCGACATTTCCCAGTATCTTCTCTTGCCCTCTCGCCCGGCATGCGCTCTTTAGAATGCGGATATAGCCGGTCTTGCCTGCGGCGTTGTCGCCGTAAACCACTGTAAGGTTGGACGCGAACTTGAGAGTCTGGCCTTCGGCAAGGGCGTTCACGCCCTGGTGATGAAAAATGGAAACGAGCGCGACAGGCGCGGAGCCTGCGCCCCTTTCGGGTAGATGATCCTTGGTGAGCGGAATAATTTCCGGTTGCTCGGCGAGTCCGTGCGCGCTTTTGCAAATCGCGCTGAGGATAAGGATATCGTCGTCGGAGAGTTCACCGTTCATCACGAGGCGGCGGAGCGCGTCGCGCTGCCAAGGTGGGCGGTCTTGAGACCATTCGAGTATCTCTTGCAGGACCGTCACAGTCGCCTCGCTGCCACTACATGCGTCCAGTCTGTAAACTGATGCCCATAGGGAATCCCCGCGCGCCTTTCAACCGCGTTTTCTTGATTGCACTCAGTCTCCGAAACTGCCCTGACTCACGAGCTCTTATTCTTCCTACTCTTTCCTCGCTTCTTACCTACATGCACTTCAAGCTTCAATTGCCCGGCGCGCTCCTGGTTCAGCGCGAACAATCGCTTCAGGATTTCGTCCTCAGGCAGCGGCCACTCCCATCCGTATGCCGCCGCGACGGCGTTGTCCAATTCCTGATGTGCGTGCTGCAGCCAAGCCGGCATGTCGTTATAAAGATTCGTCAATGTTCGCTTCTTGAGCGCCTTTGCTGCTTCCGGCGACTTGGGGATTAGCCGCTCCGGATAACCTGATACGAGTTCAGGCGTTCGCTCTATGAGTTCTGGTGGGTTGAGCCAATTCTCACGTAGCTCGTGAAGGCGCTTCGCGGCAGCTGCAATGCGCTGCGCGCGCGAGTCATTTGCGTAATACGATGGGGGCGTGTTTGGAGTAAGGCCTTCGGGAAATGCGAAACTCCTGAAGGTCGTAGTCGAGGTATACCTAGGCCGGTCCTCCAAGCGTGTGCCAACGCGCAGGGCCCACACCGAATGTATGCGGCTCTGCAGAATTCCGAAAGTCGTATCGTCATCCCGCGCAATCGCAACGAGGTTCTTATCCGGCACGACCTTTCCGCTAAGCCACACGAAGAGTCGGTGTTTTGAGACCTCGGGCGTCACCAGAAATCGAGACAAGCGATCGATCGCCACGAATAGATCTGGCGCTCGCCGACCCAATTGCCACCAACGGCGTCGTTCCATTGCACTATTACTTTGCGCGCGCATCGGGTAGACAGCTTTTTGGACATGGTCGAAAGGCTCCGGAAAAAGCATGGCCTCCGATTCTTCCATCTCTCCAAATGAAATGATCCACTTATCTGGATCTCGGCCGACGATTGAGTCCCCATTTTTCCAGGGAAAGAGAACATCAGTGTTGTGCCGACCGTGCGGACCAGTTGGAGCGGCAAGCATCGCCCGTGCTTTGTCGCCAGAAAGATCGAATGCCCCTTTCTTTGTGATTCCGCTGAATGCGATGTTTGCATTCTCTGGCAATGAAACAGCCAAGTGAACGCCTTCAGCCCGAGACTCGCCATCCGAGAGGTCCGGTTGTATCCGCTGAACTTCCACGCCGTTGAGTCGGGCAACAGAGCTACCCGCTCGGTCAAAGCTGAGCAATGAAACGCGAACCGCTGCTCCTTCGTTGATCCAATCCTGGTTAGTCCAGGCGCTCATGATCCGCAATTCGGCTGTTGCGGCCTCAAGGACTTTCCGATTCCTCGGGCTGGACCGAATGTTATCCGTCGCAACGAGTCCGCCGCGCGTCGCGTGTCCACTCACGAGCTGCGTCCGAAGTTTTTCGAACCAATAGCAGCAAAGATCTGCGCCGCCTGGAACGCGGTTTTTGTACGCGCGCCGCAGGGACCTAACGTAACCCGCACCTAAACCACGAACCAGTTTCTTATCCCCGAGGAACGGTGGATTTCCGACAATTGCATCGGCTTTTGGCCACTCAGCTTCCGTTCCGTCCTCATTGAGAATGGCGTCTCGGCGTTCAATCTGGTCAAGCGGCTTGAGGATTGGATTCTTGCTCGCATTGAAGCCGTTCTCGATCATCCATTGCAGTTCGCCAATCCAAATCGTGACCCGCGCCAGTTCTGCAGCATAGGCATTGACCTCGATGCCGAGCACCGCCTCTGGTCCTACGCGGGGAAATTGCACTGGCAATCCGAGTGTCTCCGCTTCATGAATTACTTGCTTCTCAAAGTCCTTTAGGCCACGTAACGCAAGATAGAGAAAATTCCCTGAACCGCATGCTGGGTCCAGGACTCGATACTGTTGAAGCCGTTCCAGGAATGCGGCATACCGCTTTTTCGCTGCCTCAGATACAGTTCTCCTGGCGCGATCGACAAGCTTCGCAAGCTCCGCCTTTTCCGCATCCCACTCTCGCTCCCATGGTTCCAGCACGACGGGGCGCACGATCTTCATAATCGTGCCGGGGTCCGTATAGTGAGCTCCCTGCTGGGACCGCTTGTCGGGATCGAGGCCGCGCTCGAACAGTGTCCCGAAGATGGACGGTTCTATATTGGACCAATCCAATTCCGAGCATTTAAGTACCAACTTGAGCGCAGCCTCATCCAGCGGAAGCGTCGAATCGTCGTCAAACAGACCGCCGTTGAACCAGTCGACAACTTCAAACGCGACAGTCCCACCGGTCGCCATGCCGGCAAAAAGTTGCTTGGCATGAGCCTCGAATTTCTCGGGATGCGCGACCGAAGCGGTTGCCAGCTTGCTGAATAACCGATTTGGTAGTAACCCTACATCCTCCGCAAACATGCAGAAGATGATGCGATTCAGGAAGTGTGCAATTCGGTTTGATTCGTATCCCTTATTCTGCAATTCATGTGCGAGTGCGCTGAATCGCTCCGCCGCTTCTTTGGTTACCATTTGGCGGGTGACGCCCGGCCGGAACCGGTCCGGATTCGAGAACGCATTCCTTAGGAGTTCTCGCTTCGCGGGGTCTGTCAGTTCGGCCAGTTCCAGAACGTGTACGGTCTTCACTGTGTTTGTGAAGTTCGTATGAATCTCGATCCGCTTTGTGTCGCTGGTGATCAATAACGGAGGATTTTCGAGCATGTCCGCATATTTCTTTAGCTGCAAATATGCGGCGTTCAGATCCTTTCCCGGTCCTTTGTACTCCCACGCGAATACGCCCTTCTTCCAAACGTCAGCCCAACCCTGACCCCCAGTTGCCGTCGTGCCGCCGCGCTCGAACGTGAACTTCTCCCCTGTCGGATCAGCTTCGGCTGGCGGCACTTCTCCAAGCAGTGAACAGAGATCAATAAAATGCTGCTGAGCAGCCGACTTCTCGGAGAGACTCGCTGCCGTCCACTTCCGAATGAATTGTTCAGGAGTCATGATTTCTCAGAGTTCCCGACACGTTACCGTGCTTCGATGTCATGACGCTGTCCTCGCCACCAGATAGTTCATGAAGGCGGCGCAAGCCACTATCATGAATTTAGCCTCAACGAATCCAACGTTTGCTTGCGCCTCAAGCAGAGCATGGCGCAGCCCGTGTTCGTTGGACGTATATCCATAGAGTTTTTCCAGGCCGGTGAACAAGGCACCGTGAATTGGATACTTCGATCGAAAATCGCTAAGCGCATCGCTGAGATCGGCGTGGCCCTTCCCGGTCACAATTTTCAGCGTGCTCTCGACCGCAGAGATTGCCTCCTTGATCGCGTTCCTGAAATCCGGTTCTGGACGCTGGGCAAGTAATTGCATCGACCGAACAACGTGTGCTCTCGCACCGCTGAAGCGGTCGCCGGCGCGCATGGCGTCTTCTATCGCGGCGATCTCGATTGGATCAGTGATTGCGGTCAGTACGCCGTCAACAATGCGATACGGAGATACTTCAACTTGAAGGGACTGATTCAGTCGCTGAAGAAGTGAGGCGCGGTTGCCAGGATGATCGACTAGAGAAGGAATGAAGTCCACCAAGTCATAAACGTCATACCATTCGCGCGACTCATCGAAATACCACTTCTTCAACCGGATCGACTCGTTCGACCACGAGTACGTGAGTTCATCGACCGGCCAATGAAGGAACTGAAACAAGACTTCCAAGCGCTTTCGCCAGTGAAGTGGATCCACCTGACCAGACTGCACTTGCGCAGCTTCAGCAAACAATGCCGGATGCATGACATTCCAAAGTGCCGTCTGAAGTTCGACCGACATTTCCTCCATGCCCAGCTGCGGGGCTTTCACGATTCCTTGTCTGTGGGAAAATCGCTTCACGGCGTCACCAGATTCGGCTTCCCCAGCAGGTTGACGCTCCCATCGGTAATCGTGCGCTGCTCTGCGATTGAACGCGGATCATTGTCCCACCCCGCTGCCTGGAGCTTGGGCACCACGAACTTGCGACATGTGTCGGCTTCAGTGTTCGTCACGACTTTCGCAACCACTTTGCCGAGCGCCCTTTTCCGGTGGAGGCAATCAGTCCTTCCCGACTCATCTCGCGTAACACAAGCCGAACGGTTTGTCGGGAAACGTTGGGGCAATCCCCTTCGATTTCGGAGATCGAGAACGGTACCTGTTTGGCCAACACGACCTCCCTCACCTGCTCCGACTTGGAACCCTTGCGCTTCCTGACCTCTTCAACGCGTTCCTCGAATTCTCGATACGCGCGGAGCAACACGCCCCAAAAGTAGTTCAGCCAGGGGTTCGGGTCGTGCCGACCTTCATGCCAGCCCTGCGAGCTGGCCTCCAGCGTCTCGTAGTAGCCTTCTTTCGTCTGCTCGTACACGCGCTCGATACTGATGTACCGCCCCACTTCATAGTTGAAGTGGTACAGCAGCATCAGCGTCAGCAGCCGCGCGATGCGGCCGTTGCCGTCCGTGAACGGATGGATGCACAGGAAATCCAGGATCGCAAGCGGCACGACGATCAAGGAATCCAGCTGGGGCATCTGCACGGCCGAGGCGTAATGGGTTGCGAGCTGTTCAACCGTCATGGGCGTCAGGTGCGCCGGTACCGGCTTGAACCGCACGCGGGAGGTTCCATCGGGCCGACGCTCGAAGATGTCGTTGTCGGTCGGCTTCCAGCGCCCGCCCGGATTCGGCATGTACTGGTAGAGCATGCCGTGCAGCTGCAGGAGCATGTTCGGGGTGAACGGCATCTCCCGTCCTGAATCGTGGATCAGCGCCAAGGCGTCGCGGTAGCCCGCGACTTCCTGTTCCGAACGATTGCGGGGCGGGGCCTGGTGGACAACGAGTCGCCGGATGCGGTCCGGTGGCACGTTCACGCCCTCGAGGCGGTTCGAGGACTCGCTGGATTCGATCTTGGCGACCTCCAGCAGCCCTGCGACGGCTTCCGGGGCCTGCCGGTAGTGGAGCTCCTGCCGGCCCCTGAATTCGCCGATGGCCCGCAGCGTGGCGGCCTGCTCGGCGTCGAACCGGAGTCTCGCCAGGAATTCTGCAGTCAGGGAATGCACGCTTGCCCTCGGAGTCCCCGAAATGGGGTCATCATACCCCTAAATAGGGTTAAATTTTCAATATGACCCTATTTAAGGGTCCCGGATCACCTCGTTCGGGCAAGCCACGGCTGTTGCCGGAGCCCCACCATGCGCTCGGTCAAGGCCAGCGCCATCCATTCGCGCTCCGTCCGGGGCGGCGGCATGCCGGCAATGAAACACTCGACTTCATCCGCAAGTCCTTCTCTGCCTTCCGCGCGAAGGGCTTCCTGGACTCCAAACCAGTGCCGAATGACGTCCCGACGGGTATCGAGAATCCGGTTCTTGCCCGGCTCGACCCGCATGTTGCCCGCATGCAGTGCCGCCGCAACGGACTCTGCGCGCGCGCGCATGTGGGTAGACCGACCCGCCCGCATCGCCCGATAGATGCTGTCGCTCTTCTGAGGCTTAGTGACACCCCGCACCGCTCGCTCCGTCGCATTCGCCGCGATGCCCTGCACCCGCAGGTGGCCGGCGAACTTTCGCCGCCACTCCCGCAAGGTTTCCTTGCGGATGTTGATCCGCCTTCCCTGCTCGCTCATGGCCTTCACGACCAGGTGGACATGCCGATGGGGTTGGTCGGTGTGCAGCACCAGGGCATATCGATGCTTCAACGCAAACTGCTCCCGGGCAAACGCGCGGCTCGCTTCGAGCACGCCTGCTGGCGGCGCGCCCTTCGGCATCGACAGAACGATGTTGTGTACCAGCTTGGCCGGCTTGCGGCCGGAAGCGCCGCGATACGGGGATCGCGACTCCGCAGCATCAAGGTCCAGCTCCCAATCGGCGATCAACGCCCTTTGCGCCTCCTGCCCCCTGATGCGCTCGCCGTGATCGGTCTCGATCTCGAACGCCTGACGACCGATGTACCTGAAATGGGCGGCGACCGCCTGGGCACTCCGGCCACCACCGGAAATCTTGACCATCACTTCCGGGGCATGCCGAACGGTGCGCGTGATCTGCTCAATCTGAGCCGGCAGAAGCCGCAGCTGCCGTTCCGCGGGAGCTCTGCGCCCGTAGCTCACAATGTCCAGGAACGGACGGTCGCTGCGATCTCGCGAACTACGCTGCGGCATCACCGGACGCCCAGCTTGCGAGATTGGTGCTGACGTAGGCGCGAATGTGATCGCGCAGGGCCTCGCAGGCCTTGAGCAGACTCAGCAGGTTCCCCCGAGTCACCCCATCTCCTGATCCGCCCATATTGGTCGCGTGGGCGATCTGGTTCAGGTTGCGACCGATCGCGGCCAGCTCGCGCGTTGCCTGCCGGATCGCGCGCAGCTCCGCCTCTGGCAGCGGCGTCAGGGCTCGCAGGTGGGCGCGCAGCAAGATGGCGACATACGTCGCCGGTGCCAGGCTGCGGGCGGCGGAACGTGCCTCGAGCAGCTGTCGATCACCGCGAGTGAGGCGGACATAGAGGCGCGCCTGACGTGCCCGTCGATCATCAACGGCATCCGCGGCATCACCGACAACCGCCGCACTGGCGGTCTGCAGCACGAGATCAAGCATGCGCTTGAGCAGCGCGGACTCTGTTACCTGCTGCCGCTCCGCTGCTGCACGAAGTGCCGCTTTCGTCACCTGCGACACACGACACTGGATGAAGGCTTCGGCTGCCATGAGGCAAATCGTGTGACAGCAGGGGCTGAAAGCCTATCCTGCCTTTGACTCCAAATTCAGGCGATACCCCACAACGATTCTGATCAATCGTTCGGACAAGACCCGCCCACGCTGAACGCCGCCACTACGCAGCTCCCGCGAATAGCCGATCTAGTCACATTACGCGTAGTCGACATATGTGTCGATTACTCGTAATATAGACACCTATGTGGAATGAGCGCCAGACCATCGAGATCTTCCACCTGCTATTCCTGCGGGCCTTCGGCGCACGCGTGGATAAAGCTCTCTTCGCTCTCAAGGGCGGCTGCAATCTGCGGTTCTTCCTGAAGAGCATCCGGTATTCGGAAGACATGGATCTGGACATCCATACGATGGCTGTTGGCACCCTCCAGAACAATGTAAATCGCCTGCTCGAAACACCAGCTTTCTTGCAGGCCTTGCGAGCACATGACATCGAACTGGCCAGGACTGCTCAACCCAAGCAGACAGCAACAACTCAGCGCTGGAAGCTCACACTTCGTAACGCGGAATCCGGCGCCGAAGCACCGACGAAGATCGAATTCTCGCGCCGCGGCCTGGACGATGAAAAAGCAGTGGAATCCGTGGACGCGGGAATAATCCGGACGTACCGACTCTATCCGGTGATCGTGCAGCACTACACCGTGCATGCCGCATTGGCCCAAAAGGTCGCGGCTCTGGCATTGCGTGAACAGGTCCAGTCGCGGGATGTGTTCGATCTGAAGTCGTTGATGGACGCAGGGGGCGCCGAGCGACCGCTACCCGCGACAGCCGCCGCCAACCTTTCCGCCGCGATCGACAATGCGATGGCGATGGACTACGACGCGTTCGCTGGCCAGGTCCTCGCGTTCCTGGAGCCTGAGTATCAGGGCAACTTCGGCAGCAAGCAGGCCTGGAACGAACTGCAGGAGCAAGTCGTCAACGGTCTGGAGGCCCTGCGGCAATGAACCAGATCGAGGCACTGCAGCGACTGCGAACGCTGGCGACTCCGGCCGTTGAAACGCGAGACGTCGCCGCGCTTTTGCAGGTCTCCGCAAGCAACGCGACCACGATCCTTCGACGCCTCGCCGCCGAGGGGATGGTCGTCCACCTCAGCCGCGGTCGATGGTTGGTGAACCAGAAGATCGACCGTCTTGCGCTTCCCGAGCTGATGTCGGCGCCCCATCCCGCCTACATCTCTCTGCAATCGGCATTGTTTCATCATGGCGTGATCGAACAGATTCCCTCGATCCTCTATGCCGTCACGCCAGCGCGGCCTCGTCGCCTCCAGACTCCCATGGGCACGATCTCCTTCCATCGGATGCCGCCAGAGCTTTTCAAGGGCTTTGAGCTGTCAACCGCCTCCGATGCCAAGATCGCAACGCCCGAGAAGGCGCTCTTCGACCTGATCTATCTCGCACCGGGAAGGTCGCGAGTGTTCTCGAGACTGCCCGAACTCACGATTCCGCGCCGATTTCAGTGGCAACGCTTGAAGGAATACACCGAACTGGTGAAGTCGTCCGGGCGACGGGCTTTCATCGCCGAGCGAATCAAGGCAATCAGGTCCAGCGCATCGAGTTCATGAACTTGAGGAGACGTAAAGGAGACAAGCCCTTTCCATTGTCGCCAAGTCATTGATGCTCAAAACGATCCAGGTATCGTCGGTCCAGTCCATCATCGGTGCTACGCACAACCTGTGATCAGCAATTTCCACAGACAAGCAGACTCTATCCCATTGACGTTGCTTGAATAAGCATCAGCGCCCTGCCCCCACTTGACAGCCCAACTGGCTGGCGCATCGTTAGCGAAACAGTAGAAGCGGCGGGCCTCCCAAGAGAAGCCTGCCAGGAGTCTCGGCCGAGAGTCAGTCAAGTCTGACGCCTCGATTCTTCGAGAATGATAACCAGCGCCAACCGTCCCCGATTGGGCCGGTACACGCGCAAGTCAAGTTGGGAGACAAACATGCGTCGAAATCAAAGTTCATTTCTTCGGCTTGCAATTCTCGCGTGCCTGTCGGTGGCAGGCGTCGCAATCAGCTCGGCGGCGAACGCGGACTGCACGGATACCAACACCTGCCTTGGCACGGGAGCGCTCGAGTTGAACGTCGATGGTCATGACAACAGTGCATTCGGATTCCAGGCATTGGGTTCGGACGTACATGGTTCACAGAACACCGCGGTCGGCGCTCGTGCATTGGCCAAGAATTTGGGTTCCGATAGTGGCTGCGACCAGTTTTTTTGTGTGGGAGGCACTGCAAACACCGCAATTGGTACCAGCGCGCTTACGCAAAACTTGACCGGCAGTGGAAACACCGGCGCTGGTTTCTGGGCGCTCCTGGCAAATACGACGGGCAGTTACAATGCTGCTATCGGCGTTCGGTCTCTCGAGCGCAATACAACGGGAACAAACAACACTGCGGCCGGAGGGTTTGCACTCAAAGAAAACACGACGGGTTCCTTCAATACGGCTATCAGTAGTGTCCGGGCGTTCGAGCGCGAATCAAGCGTAGTGCATTGAAATTAGCGATGTAAGTCATGATCTTTTCT
>JBOHZL010000023.1:0-35230 GCA_050738495.1 Steroidobacteraceae bacterium
GTTGACACCTGGCCGACCCGGCGACCGCATCGGCGCCCGGCCCGTCCGTTCCTTAACCCACCCTGGTGGCCGTCCCATACAACACCTCCATTGACGAGATGTTGCGACGACCGCTGGAAATCACCCAGGATCGGCTGGTCAGCGGCTCGAATACCGGCCCGTCTCAACCGCCAGTTGCGACCAACGCGACAACCATTTCACGCGGTTGCGGCGAATGCGGTAGTGAGAGCCGCATGGAACGGTCCAATCGTCGATCGGCGGCTTTAGCGATACCGACACGCCGTCGAACTCGAGCTTCCAGCCTCCGCGCCCGAGCGGCGTCGCGACGACTGCCCCGCAGCCGCAGCAGCACCGGTGGACCGCCTTGGCGCACGCCATCGAAACGTACAGGATGCCCTCCGCGGGCTCGTCGGGAATCAAGTCGACAAACTGGTAAGCGATTTCGCGGCGCATCGTCAATATTCGGGCAAGGTCACATCCTCGAAAATCCGCTCGACCGCCAGGGGATCCTTGGCGCGCAGCGCCTGGTCCACGACGCGGCGCTTCAGGTGCGGCGCGAACTGACGCAGGAACTCGTACATGTAGCCGCGCAGCAGGCGTCCCCGGCGCACGCCGATCCAGCTTTCGTACTGCGGAAAAAGCCGGCCACCGTCGATCGCGACCAGGTCGCGGTCCTCGTCTCCGTGCGACATGCAGGCGACGATGCCGACACCGAGCCCGAGCCGCACGTAGGTCTTGATGACGTCGGAGTCGCGTGCCGTGAGAACGACCTTCATCGGCAGCCCCGCGCGATCGAAGTGATCGGCGAGCGATGATCGTCCATGCAGACTGAAAACGTAGGTCACGATCGGGTACTCGCTGATCTCGCGCAGCGTCGGCTCCCGGGCCGATGCGAGCGGGTGACTCGCCGGAACCACGACGTCCAGGTGCCAGCGATAGCACGGCATCAGGGCGAGCGACGGAAAGAGCTCCTGCGAGCCGATCGCGATCGAGAAATCGATGCGGTTCTTCGCGGCGAGGTCAGCGATCTGTTCGGAAGTTCCCTGGTGCAGGTGCAGCTCGACGTCCGGATACGTCTCGCGAAATCGCCGAATCACGTCCGGCAGCACGTAGCGGGCCTGCGTGTGCGTCGTCGCGATCGACATGGCCCCGCGCTGCTCGTTCTGGAAGTCGGCCGAGAGCCGGCGAATGTTGTCGACTTCCTCGATGACCCGCACGGCGTAGTCGACGATCTCCTGACCCGCCGTCGTGATGCGCGTGAGATTGCGGCCCTGGCGCTCGAACACCTGGAAGCCCAGTTCGTCCTCGAGCAGCTTGATCTGCTTGCTGACTCCGGGCTGGGAGGTGTGGAGCGTCCGCGCGGCCGCCGTGACATTGAGCCCTTGCTCGACGACCGCAAGGAGGTACCGCAATTGATGCAGCTTCATGCCGATCCGTATACAGGGGCCTTCGCCGGCAAGGCAAGCGGCCCCTCCCCGACCTGTACGGGCCCGTCGCCGAACCAGTTCAGCCGGGCGGCGAGACCCGCGACCTCACCGACGAACAACATGGCGGGCGCCGCGATCCTCTGCCCCCATGCGGCTTCCGGCATTGCCCCCAGCGTCGTCACGACGACACGTTGTCGGGATTGCGTGCCGTTCTCGACGAGTGCCGCGGGCGTGGCAGCGGTGAGACCTGCCGCCGTCAGCCGATCACGCAAGGCATCGAGCATCGCGACGCCCATGTAGAACGCGAGTGTCTGCCCCGGCCGCGCGAGTCCCTGCCAATCAAGGTGGTCGAGCGAGTCACGACAATGTGCGGTGACGAACTGTACCTCGCGCGCATGATCCCGATGGGTCAGCGGAATGCCTGCGTAGGCCGCGCAGCCAATGGCCGCCGTGATGCCGGGAACGACGTCGTAAGCCACGCCGTGCCGGCGCAAATACTCGAGCTCCTCGCCGCCGCGGCCGAAGATGAACGGGTCGCCGCCCTTCAGCCGCACGACGCAGCGTCCGCGCCTGGCGTGCAAGACCATCAGCCGGTTGATCCGTCCCTGCAGCGCGCCATGGCCGCCCGGCGCCTTGCCAACATCGATCACCTGCGCTTCGCGCCGCGCCATGGCGAGGATGGCCGGCGAGACCAGGCGGTCGGCTAGGATCACATAGGCCCGTTGTAGGGCACGAAGGGCATGCAGCGTCAGGAGACCCGGGTCGCCCGGTCCGGCGCCGACCAGCGTCACCTTGCCGGGCGTGGCAACGGACGGCTGTGATAACTGAGCCGCGAGCAGTTCGTCGGCCTCCGGCTCGCGACCTGCCCGCACGGCAGAGGCCACCGGGCCGTCGAGCAGCCAGTCGTAGAACCGCCGGCGCGCGGCGAAGTCCGGCAGGGCGCCACAGATCCGCGTGCGCCAGCGCTCGGCGAATCCGGCCAGGCGCCCCCAGGATTCGTCGAGCAGCGACTCGATGCGCGCGCGCAGTTGGGTCGCCAGCATCGGCGCCGCACCGCCGCTACTGATGGCGACGACCAGCGGTGAACGGTCGACGATGGCCGGCACGATGAACGTCGAGAGCGCGGCGTCGTCGACGACGTTGACGGGGACGTTCGCCTGCCGGGCGGCGGCGGCCACGCGCGCGTTGGTATCACGATCCGCGGCGGCGATCACGATGCGAATCCCGCGGAGCTGCGCCGGACTAAATTCGTCAACCGGCACGCCGGTAATGATCGCGCCGGCTTCGCGAAGGAGTTTCTCCTTGCGCGCGGCCGGCTCGCCGCCGCCCACGATCAGGACCGACGCACCCCGGAGATCGAGAAAGATCGGCAAGTACAGCATGGATCGCTCAAATGCCCGATCCGTCGATCTCGTGCAGGCCGCACTCGCGCTTCAGGCCGAAGAATCGCGTCGCCTCGGGATCGGCGACGTCGCTGAGCCGTCGTGTGGTGTGCCAGTCGCCGATCGACGTATAGCCCTGCTCCCAGAGCGGGTGATACGGCAGCTCGTGCTTGCGCATGTATCGGTAGATGTCGTGATCGGTCCAGTCGAAGAGCGGATGCACCTTGTAGCGGCCTGCACCCGTTCGCTGGACGGGCTCGATGTCCGCCCGGCTCGCGGACTGCTCGCGGCGCAGCCCCGCGAACCAAGTGCCGGCATGCTGCTCGCGCAGCGCCCGCTCCATGGGCTCGACCTTGTGGATCCGGTTGTCCTGCTCGATGCCCTCGCGCCCAAGGTCCCAAAGCGAGCCGTGACACGCTTGGAGCCAGGCGGCCGACCGGGCGCTGCGGTACACCTTGAGGTTGAGTTCGAGGCGCTCGACCAACTCATCTACGAACCGATAGGTCTCGGGAAACAGGTAACCGGTGTCGATCAGGATCACAGGGATGCCTAGCGCGATGCGAGTCACGAGGTGCAGCGACACTGCGGCCTGCGCGCCAAAGCTCGAGGAGAGCACGTGCTGGCCCGGGAATCGCTCGAGCGCCGCCGGGTCCAGCGGCGATTCGACGCGGAGCGCGGCCTGCGCGGGGGGCATCACGCAGCTCCTCGCACGATGGCCTGTTCGAGCCGCGCGGTTCGATGCAGGAAGTCGCCGAAAGCTTCCGCGGGCTCGCGCTCCCGTGCCCAGGCGCCGATCAACGGTTCGAGTGCGGCGAGGATGCCTGCCTCATCCACGTTCTCGAGGTAGAGCCGGTTGAGGCGCGTGCCGTCGCGCGCACCGCCCAGGTGCAGGTTGTAGCGACCGGGCGCTTTGCCGACAAGCGCGATCTCCGCGAGGTACGGCCGCGAGCAGCCGTTCGGGCAGCCACTGATGCGGAACGACAGGGGCTCGTCGCCGACTGCATACTTATGCATGAGAGCGTGGATCGCCGTCGAAGCCGCCGGCAGATAATGCTCTGCTTCCGCCATCGCCAGCGGGCAGGTCGGCAGCGCTACGCAGGCGAGCGCGTCGCGCTTGATCGGAGGCGCGGTGCGATATTCGCCAAGGCCATAACCTGCAACCAGCGCTTCGATGCGCCAGCGCACGTCCGGCGCGACGCCCGCGATGATCAGGTTCTGGTTGGGCGTGAGGCGAAACTCGCCGTGGTGAATGGCCGCGATGCGCGCGAGCCCGCTGCGCATTCGCTTGTCACCGCGATCCGCCACGCGACCGGCTTCGATGCGGAGCGTCAGGTGCCAGCGCCCGTCCACGCCCTCGACCCAACCGAAGCGGTCGCCGCTCCCCGTGAACTCGAATGGTCGTGCCGGTGCGAGCCCAAAACCGATCCGGCGCTCCAGCTCCGCCTTGAACCAATCTACGCCCCGGTCGGCGATCGTGTATTTGAGCCGCGCGTGCTTGCGCTCGGTCCGGTCGCCATGATCGCGCTGGATCGTGACGACGGCCTCCGCCACTGCGAGCAGCTGGTCGGGTTCGAGGAAGCCCAGCACGTCCGCGAGGCGCGGGTACGTCGCCGCGTCTCCGTGCGTCGCGCCGAGCCCGCCGCCGACCGTCAGGTTGAAGCCGATGAGCCGGCCTTCTTCGACGATGGCAATGAAGCCAAGGTCCTGGGCCAAGACGTCGACGTCATTCTGCGGCGGCACGACGATCGCGGCCTTGAATTTGCGCGGCAGGTAGGTGGGCCCATAGATCGGCTCGGCCTCCTCGCCGCCGGCGACCTTTTCGCCGTCCAGCCAGATCTCGTGATAGGCGCGCGTGTGCGGCAGCAGGTGCTTCGAGAGCCTCACAGCCCAGGCATACACCTCGTCGTGCACGGCGCTCGCAAAGGGGTTCGGGCTCGCGAGCACATTGCGATTGACGTCGCCGCAGGCCGCAATCGAGTCGATCAACGCCTCGTTCATCGCCGCGATCGTGCGCTTCAGCTCGGTCTTGATGATGCCGTGCAGCTGAAAGGCCTGGCGAGTCGTCAGGCGCAGCGTTCCATTGCCGTAGCGTCCCGCAAGACCGTCGAGTGCGAGCCACTGTGCCGGCGTGCAGACGCCGCCCGGCAGGCGCGTGCGGATCATGAAGCTGTAGGCGGATTCGAGCTTCGCGAGTCGCCGCTCCTCGCGCACATCGCGATCGTCCTGCTGGTAGCTGCCGTGGAACTTGAGGAGGTGCTGGTCGTCCTCTCGCAGCCCGCCGGTGATGGCATCCGCGAGGCTCTCGACGATGGTGCCGCGCAGGTGCCGGCTCGCAGCCTTGATGCACTCGACTGGCGTGAGGGTGGGCGCGCCCATCAGTAGACGTCCCGGAGGTAGCGGCCGTCGGCACCGAGGCGATTCAGCCGCTCGCGGGACATTTCCGCGGAAACGCCGCCGTGCTGCTCGATGACTTTGGCGAGCGCGGCGTGCACGTCCGGCGCCATGGCCGTTGCATCGCCGCAGACGTAGATCGTGGCGCCACCCTCGATCCAGTCGTACAGCTCGCGGCCTGCCTCGAGCAGGCGCTGCTGAACGTAGACCTTTTCGCCGCCGTCGCGCGAGAACGCGAGATCGAGGCGCTTAAGCGTGCCCTGCTTGAGGGCGCGTTGCCACTCAATCTGGTACAGGAAATCACGCGCGAAGCGCCGCGCGCCGAAGACGAGCCAGTTGCGGCCGCGCCCGCCGACTGCCGCGCGCTCCTGGACGAAACCGCGAAAAGGCGCGACACCCGTTCCGGGGCCAATCATGATGATGTCGCGCGTGGCGTCGGCCGGAAGGCGAAAGAGCGGGTTGGGTTCGACGAAGAGCGGCACGGCCGCGCCGTCGCTACGCGTCGCCAGGTAGTGCGAAGCGGCGCCCGGGCGCTCGCTCCCATCGCTGCCGGAATCCAGGCGGGCGACGGTCAGATGCACCTCTTCGCCCACCTCCTTCATGCTCGAGGCGACCGAGTAAAGGCGCGTCGTCATGGGACGGAGCGCAGCGACAAGCGCGCGGGCATCCAAATCAGTCGAATAGCGCTCAAGGAGATCCGGCAGCTGCGTACGCAGCATGAGATTACGAAGTTCTCTCTCCTGCCCAGGTCTCAGCATCGCGGCGAGCTCCGCATCGCCAGCGCGTTCGGCAACGACCGCCAGGAGCGGCCGCGTCACGCGTGTAATCTCAAGTTTCGTCGCCAACCAGTCGATCAGCGGGAGGGATTCGGCGCCGCGCTCAACAACCACGGCACCGTCGACCCGTGCTGCCGCGAGCACCGCGGCAACGGTCTCCGGCGGATTCTCGGCGACGACACCGATCGCATCGCCCGGCTCGTAGCGGAGGCCCGAATCGGCGAGCGAGAGCTCCACGTGCCGCACGTCCCGAACGCCCTCGCCCACCGTGATGCGCTGTTTGGCGAGAAGTTCAGCGGCGAACGGCTTGTCGCGACTCCAGTTCGGGACCGATGCAACCGGCCGCAGAATGGCGATTCGCTCAGAGGAGGTCGCTGGCCGCGCCTGCTGAAGCACCTCGACGGCCCGGCTGGTCCAGTTCGCGGCTGACGCTTCGAAATCGACGTCGCAATCGATGCGGTCGTACAGGCGATTCGCGCCCAGCTCCGCGAGTCGCTCATCGACCCGCCGGCCGATCTCGCAGAAGTGCGGATAACTCGTGTCGCCAAGTGCGAGTACGGCGAACTCGAGCGACGGCAGCCGCGGCACCCGGCGGCCGAACAGGAAGTCGCAGAAGGCGCGCGCGTCGTCCGGCGGGTCACCATCGCCGTGCGTGCTCATGACGACGAAGAGGCGGCGCTCCTGAGCGAGTTCCCGAAGCGGATATTCGCCTGCCCGCAGAAAGCGGGCGTGAACGCCAAATCCCAGTAGTTGCGTAGCCAGCGACTCCGACACGCGACGGCCATTACCCGTGTGCGAGCCATAGACGATTGTCGCAAGTGAGGCGGCGCCAGTTTCCGGGACAATCGCCGGCGCTGCGAGCGCCAACTGCCCGGCGCCGCCCTGAGCTGCAGCGAGTCCCGCGGCGTAGCCGGAGAGCCATTGCAGGGCTGCGGGATCCAGGCCGTCGACCAAGCGGCCGAGCAGCTCGACGCGGTCCGCGGCGAGCGGATATTCCGGCGGCCAGGCAAAGGCAACAGCATTGGCCAAAGGACGAGCCTCTGAGCATGGTGCTCACGGCCATCCTATGGAAGTGTGGCGATCCGCCGGAAAGGCTTGTTCGTTATACCTACATGCAATCTCCTGTTAAGTGCCTCTGCCGCTAGAATAACGAGGCATTTGGCGGCTATCAGGGGTGCCGTTTCGAGTGCAAGCATCGCTCGTCATCGTTGTCACTGCACTGGGCTTGCTCGGGGCTGCATCAGCGCCGCCGAACACGCCGAGCGCGAGGCCGCTCTCGACAAACTAAAAAGGGAATCCGGCCTGGTGCTGGTGTGCGGTGGTAACTAGCCGGGGCCCGAGGCCGCATCTCAGGGTGTGGATTTCCGCCCGCCAACCGTCTTATGCGATATGGAGTCCGCTCCCCGCGGAGAATGATCTGTGCCTCGGCCGGTCGCGTCACGAGACTCCCTGACGATCAACCCCTGTTGAGTGCGCCGCCGGCTGAGGCCGTTGGTGATAACCGGGAAAACCCCGGAGAGGCGCCAGGAGCCGCCAGGCCGTGCTGATGCGTTAGCGCACTAGCACGTTGACATGCCGGCCTGAAGCCGCTTTAATGCCCGCACGCGCCGATTTGACGCCAGCTTGCGGGCGCGTAAGAAATACGGCTAAAGCGGATGCCCGAGACCTGCCCCGACAGGCGCCCGGCCCCCTCTCTAGCCCGAGGGAGGCGGGATGTCCGGGGAAATCATCGTTCTCAAGTTCGGCAGCTCGGTCATCGAGTCGTGGAGCGACGTGCCGAGTGCCGTGCACGAGATCTACGGCTGGTACCGCAGCGGCCACCGGGTCATCGCCGTCGTCTCCGCCATCGGCCGGACGACGAACTGGCTGATCGGCCAGGCCGCGGAGCTCTCCCCGTCGCCGGAGCCCTACGCCCTGGCGGAGCTCCTCGCAACCGGCGAGCGTAATGCCGCGGCCCTCCTCGGCATTGCCCTCGATCGGGCCGGTATTCCGGCGCGGGTCGTCGACCCGCGCGAAATTCACCTGACGGCCCAGGGCAGGCCGCTCGACAGCGAGCCGACGCTGGTTGGCCAGTCGAAGGTCCAGGATCTGCTCGCCACGACGCCGGTGCTGGTGGTGCCGGGCTTCTTTGGCCACGACGCGCAGGGGCGACTGCGCCTTCTCGGCCGCGGCGGCTCGGATCTCACGGCGGTATATCTTGCCTCGGTCACCCACGCGCAGCGCTGCCGCTTGATCAAGGACGTTGACGGCGTCTACGACTGCGACCCGGCGATGGCGCTCGACGCACCGGCGCACCGCTATGCGACGCTCGACTACGAGACGGCGATTCGTGTGGCCTCGCCGCTCATTCAGCCGAAGGCGGTTCGCTTTCTCGAACGCCACAATGCTTCGGCCGAAGTGGCGGGATTGACCGAGCGATACGAGACGCTGGTCGGACCGCACGACATCACACTCGAGCCGGGCCACAGTCAACCGCCGACGTCCGTGCTGCTCCTCGGCCTCGGCACCGTAGGCTACGGCGTCTATCGGCGCCTGCGGGCGCTCTCACGGCATTTCCAGGTGATCGGCGCACTTTGTCTCGATCCGCTCAAGCACGAGCAGGATGGCGTGCCGCACCAGATCCTGCATGGTCCGGATTCGCGCATTACGTTGTTCGCGCCCGACGTGGTGGTGGACGCCCTCCCCGGTCTCGAGCCCTCGCGCGCACTGGTGCGGCATTTCCTCGAGCGCGGCGTCAGCGTCGTTTCGGCCAACAAGCGCCTGATTTCGGATGCAAGCTCCGAGCTGGAACATGCCGCCGAGCGCTCCGGCGCCGTACTCAAGTACTCCGCGGCCGTGGGCGGCAGCGCGCCGATGATCGAGGTGGTGCGCCGGATTGCGCATCGGGGCGAGATCCGGTCTCTCGAGGGCATCCTGAACGGCACCTGCAATTACCTGCTCGATCGCTGCGCTGCCGGCCTGCCACTCGAGGAAGCGGTCGAGGAAGCCCAGGCCAAGGGCTTCGCCGAGGCGAACCCGCAGGATGATCTCATTGGGACCGATGCGGCGCGCAAGCTCAAGATCCTGGCCCGTCACGCCTTCGGACGCGAGCTGGTCGCCGTTGACATGCGGCCGCTGACCGCGTCGAGCCTTGCGCGGGCCCGACGCGAGCTCCGGCACGGCCAGGTGCTGCGCGTCGTGTCGCGAACCTTGCTAGACAACGGCCGACTGCTCGCCGAGGTGAGTCTGCGCACGCTCGATGCCGACCACCCGCTCGCATCGATCGGCGGCGAGTGGAACTGTCTCGTCGTGACGCCGCTCCAAGGCCCGAGCGTCACCGTGTCGGGCCGCGGCGCGGGACGCTGGCCGACCACCGAAGCGGTGATCGCGGATCTCCTCGACATTCGGCACCAGGGCGCCCGCGTGCCGGCGCAGGCGGCGCAGGCGGCGCGCAAAGCCGCAGGGCAGTCGCAGGAAGTTGACCTTACGCCTTGAGTTTCCGTTGGATCGTAATCAAATTTGGCGGCACGAGCGTCTCCTCGCGCGCCAACTGGGACCACATCGCCCGCATTGTGCGCGAGCGCGAAGAGGAAGGATCGCGGGTCCTGGTCGGGCATTCCGTGCTCTAGGGCGTCACCGACGCGCTGACCGCGCTCCTCGATCGGGCGCTCGCCGGCACGCACGCGGCATCGCTCGAGCGGCTCACCGCCCGGCATTGTGATCATGCCGCCGGTGCCATAGGCGCTCTGCGTGCGGCCGGCCGCGGCTTCCAGCTCCGGCGTGATGCGCGCGACTTCGGCGATCGGACGGGCATTCGACAATCGGCGCGGATCGGCATCGTAGAGCGCATCCACGTTGGAGAGCGGCACGAGACATTCCGCCCCGGCGAGCTGGGCGACGCGCGCGGCCAGGCGGTCGTTATCGCCGTACCGGATCTCCCCCGGTCGCGACCGTGTCATTCTCGTTGATGACCGGCACGGCGCTCCGCGCGAGCAGGGTATTGAAGGTGTCACGGGCATTCAGATAGCGGCCGCGCGTCTCCGTGTCATCGAGCGTGAGCAGGACCTGCGCGGCGACGAGACCAGCGCGTGAACAGGCGGCTCGATACGCTGCCGCCAGTTCGATTCGTCCGACCGCCGCGGCTGCCTGACTGTCCTTGAGTTTGAGCCTCCCTTCGGGAAATCCGAGGCGGCGGCGGCCGAGCACAATCGCGCCCGAGGACACGATCATGGACTCCTGACCGCGCTTTCGGATGCGCAGGACATCGTCGACCAGAGACTCGAGCCAGGCGCCATTCAGCGCGGTGTCTGCTTCATCGACGAGAAGTGACGAGCCGACCTTTACGACGATGCGTCGCGCGCCAGTCAACCGTTCCTGGTTGCGATCCACCACGCCGGAATCAGCGGCCGTTTGCATGCCGAAGCTCCAGTTCATGCGCCACATCGGCGAGCGCGAGTCCGCGCTGCTGGAGCAGGACGGTCACGTGGTAGAGGAGATCCGCAGCCTCGGCCAAGACGCGCGACTTATCGTCGCCGACTCCGGCGAGCGCGAACTCGAGCGCCTCTTCCCCAACCTTCTGCGCCATGCGGGACGGGCCCGCCGCGTGGAGCCGGGCCGTGTAACTGCCTTCCGGTCGCGTCGCGAAGCGCTCGGCGACGACGCGTCCGAGTTCGCCGAGAAAGGCGAGCGCCTCCCCGTCGCTCGCCCGCGCGGCGGGGTAGCAGGTCGCCGTGCCGGCGTGACAGACGGGTCCAGCCGGCAGTGCCTGCACCAGCAGGCTGTCCCGATCGCAGTCGGCGCAAACCGCGATGGCCAGGAGGTAGCTGCCCGAGGTCTCGCCCTTGGTCCACAGACGTTGCCGGCTCCGGCTCCAGAACGTCACGCGGCCGGTCGTGAGCGTCGCCTCGAGTGATTCGCGGTTCATGTAGCCGAGCATGAGGATGACGCCGCTGCGCGCATGTTGCACGACAGCCGGCAGGAGGCCCCGCTCCTTCTCCCAGGCGAGCGCGGCGACGTCGCCCGGCTTCATGTCCGCACCTCAATTCCGAAAGCTTGCAAGGCTCGCTTCAGCTCGGGAATGCGCAGGCTCCCGTCGTGGAAAGCGCCGGCCGCGAGCGCGCCATCGACGCCGACCGCATCGAACACATCCAGGAAATGTTCCGGCAGGGCGGCGCCGCCCGATGCGATGAGTGGTACGCCGCATTCCGCGCGCGCGGCCGTCAGCTGGCGCAGGTCGTAGCCCTGCCGGACACCGTCGCAATCCATGCAGTTGAGAACGATTTCGCCCGCACCGCGATCCTGGACTTCCCGTATCCACTCAAGCGTGTCACGGTTTGTATCCTTCGTGCGGCGGAGGTCGCCGGCATATTGGTGCACGCGCCAGGAAACGGGGCCATTCTCGCGGCTGTCGATCCCAACGACGACGCACTGGCTGCCGAAGCGCTCCGCCAACTCGCTGATCAGTTCGGGCCGCTCCAGCGCCGGGGAATTCACCGAGATCTTTTCCGCGCCGCAGGCGAGCGTCTCCTCCGCGCCTTCGACGGCGCGAATGCCGCCGGCGACGCAGAACGGAATGTCGATGAACTGGGCAACCCGGCCGATCCATTCTCGGCTGAGGCGCCGGCCCTCGGGACTCGCCGTAATGTCATAGAACACTAGCTCGTCCGCGCCTTCCTCGCAGTAGCGCCGTGCAAGTTCGACGATGTCGCCGGCCACTTGGTGGTCCCGGAACCGGATGCCCTTGACCACCCGGCCATCCCGGACATCGAGACAGGGAATTATGCGGCGGGCGAGAATGGCGAAAGTTCCTTAAGCGGAATGCGTTGCTCGAGCAGCGCCCTGCCGCTGATGGCCGCGTCGATTCCAGTCGCGGCGAGCGAGCGCAGGTCCGCGACATCGCGCAATCCTCCCGAGGCTTGCCAGGCGACCGCCGGAAACCGGCGCACGCACTCAGCATAGAGTGAGACGTTTGGGCCGGCGAGCAGGCCGTCCCGCCCGATGTCGGTGCAGATCGCATGCTTCAAGCCGAGTTTCTCCAGCCGCGCCATCGCCCGCCACAGTGAGAGCCGTGTCGTCCGCTTCCAGGCATGGCTCGCGAGCCACGGGCTACCATCCCCGCCAATGCGGACGTCAAGTGCGGCGACGATGCGATTCCTGCCAAACCGGCGGATCCACGCCGCGAGCCGAGTGGGCGAATGGACCGCGACGCTGCCGATGACCACGCGTTCGGCGCCGGCATCCAGGAACAGCGAAACGCCGGCTAAGCGCCGGACGCCGCCGCCAATCTGGACCTTCAATGAAGAACTTGACGCGAGCGTGCGTAACCACTCCCCGTCGCTATTCTTGCCGCGACGAGCAGCCTCGAGATCGACAACGTGCACGCGCCGTGCGCCCGCCACGCGGTACTGACGCGCGAGCTCCAGAGCCGACACGGCATAGCGCGTTTCAGAGTCAAAATCGCCCTGCCGCAGGCGCACAACATGGCCGTTCCGCAGATCGATTGCGGGTATCAGTTCCATCCGTTCAGCCCCATGAAATTGGCGAGCAGCCGGGCGCCGGCTCTGGCCGATCGCTCCGGGTGAAACTGCACACCTTGGAAGTTTTCGCGGCTCACCACCGCCGCAAACTCCGCCCCATGCTCACTGACCGCGATCGTCTCCGGTCCGTGCGCGATCGCGAAGCTGTGCACGAAATAGGCGAACTCGCCGGGATGGATGTCGTCGATCAACGAGTGCGCACGCACGGTACGCAACCGGTTCCAACCGATGTGCGGCACGGCGATGCCCGGGCGGCGTTCGAGCCGGCGTACGAAGCCGGGGAACACGCCCAGGCAAGCCGTTTCCTGCTCCTCGCTCCAGGCGTACAGAAGCTGCATGCCTAGGCAAATGCCGAGCACCGGCTGGGTCAATCTCGGAATGACGTCGCACAGTCCTGCCGCGGCCAGGCGCCGCATGGCATCACGCGCGGCCCCAACGCCGGGCAGGAATACGTGAGTCGCGGCGCGAATCACGCGCGGATCGGCGCTGACTTCGGGCTCGACGCTGATCCGTCCGAGAGCAAACCGGAGCGACGCGACGTTTGCGCCGCCATTCGCGACGATCACGGCGCGCCTCACAGCAGCCCCTTGCTGCTCGGCAGGGCAGCGCCCTCGATGCGGATCGCCTGTCGGAGCGCTCGGCCGACGCCCTTGAAACAGGCTTCGACCATGTGGTGTGAGTTCTCTCCTCGCAGCTCCACGTGGATCGCGGCCCCGAGCGCATCGCCCAGCGACCGGAAGAAGTGAGGCACTAGCTCGGTCGGCAGGCCGCCGACACGCTCACGCTCGAACTTGCCGTCGAATCGGGCGTAGGACCGGCCCGAGAGGTCTAGCACGACACTCGCCCGCGCTTCGTCCATCGGCAGCACGAAGCCGTAGCGCCCGATGCCGCGCCGATCGCCGAGAGCTTCCCGCAGCGCCTGCCCGAAGGCGAGCGCGCAGTCTTCGACCGTGTGGTGCTCGTCGACGTGCAGGTCGCCCTGGCAGCGAAGCGCCAGCGAGAAGCCGCCGTGCAGTGCCACCTGTTCCAGCATGTGGTCGAAGAGGCCGATGCCGGTCTGGATCGTGACAGGCCGGTCCCGGTCGAGGTCGATCTGAGCGTCAACCCGGGTCTCGCGCGTGGCGCGTTCGGCCCGTGCACGGCGCGGCCGGTGCGCGGTGAGTTCGTTCGCGACGGCTTCCCACGCCCCCGGATCGCTCGTAACCAGGAGGAAGCCGCGGATGCCGAGACGCTCCGCGAGCTGCAGATCGGTCGCGCGATCGCCGACGACCGCACTGCGCGCGTGTTGAAACGGCTTTTGCCGGCCGTACTTCTCGACGAGCCCCGTGTTGGGCTTGCGGCAGCCGCAACCTTCGCCGGCGCGATGCGGGCAGATGAGCGCATCGTCGAACGGAACGCCTTGCGTCTCCAGAATCTGCAGCAGCAGGCGGTGCGGACCCTGAAAACGATCGTCCGGAAAGGCCAGCGTGCCCAACCCATCCTGATTGGTGATCATGACGAATCGAAACCCTGCGTCGCGGAGCCGCATCAGCGCTGGAATTACGCCCGGCACGAAACGCAGCTTTTCGAACGAATCGACCTGGCCGTCGGTCGGTTCCTCGATCAGCGTGCCGTCGCGATCGATGAAGAGGGTCGGCTGTGGGGCCGTCATGCGGCCCCCAGGCAGGCGATCAGCCGGTCGTTCTCGGCCGGCGCGCCCACGGTGATGCGCAGGCACCCCTCGAGCCGTGGGCGTGTGGAGAAATCGCGCAACAGCAAGCCGGATGCCAGCGCGGCCGCGAATGCCCGGGCGGCGTCTTCGAAGTGTACGAGCAGGAAATTGGCTTCGCTCGGCCAGACCTTCCGCACGCACGGAAGTCTCCCGAGCGCCTCGCACAGTCGCTCACGTTCGGCGCGCAGCTGCCGCACGCGGTCCTGCATGCGGGCGAGACGCTCCGGGGTCAGCGCCATGAGGGCTGCTTCGATGGTCGGCGCCGGCAGCGCATACGGGGCAATGATGCGCGACAGAAGACCGATGATTTCGGGCGCAGCGAACACGGCACCGCAACGCGCGCCGGCAAGTCCGTGCGCCTTCGAGAGCGTCCGCAGTGCGACGAGGTGCGGATGCGAGGACACATCCGCTGCGCCAGAAGCATGGGAAAACTCGAAGTAGGCCTCGTCCACGACGACGAGCGCCCGACCTGAGAGCCCGACGAGAACGCGTTGCAGCGCGCCGGCATCGAGCAAGTTCCCAGTCGGGTTGTTGGGCGAGCAGAGAAAGACGATCTTGACGTCGGGTGTCCAGATGCGAAGCACGGCCTCCGCGTCGAGGCCGAAATCAACGGCGAGCGGCACTTCGACGACGGCCGCTCCCTGTACGGCGGCGGCAAAACCGTACATGGCAAAAGTCGGCGGGCAGATCATCACCCCATCCTGACCTGCGCAGCAGAAGACGCGAACGAGGAGGTCGATTGCCTCGTCACTGCCGCGGCAAGCGAGCACTCGATCGGGCGAGGTGCCGCAGTACGCGGCAAGCGCGGCGTGAAGTTCCCTGGGCTGCGGTTCCGGGTAGCGGTTCAGCCGGACTGCTTCCATATCCGAGTGGTCGGACCAGGGGTTTTCATTGGCGTGCAGGCGCACGCAGGCCGGATCCCAAGCGGCGTGCGAGTAGGGCTTGAGATCGCGGATCTCGGGGCGAGCCAGCGCGAGCACATCGTTCATGAGGCCACCGCTCGTGCGGCGCGCAGCCGGACTCGGACCGCATCGGCGTGAGCCTCGAGACCCTCGAGAATCGCCAGACGCTCGGCGACGGGACCGAGCTGCGCGAGCCCTTCGAGGGTAGCCTGCTGCACCGTCATGCGGCGGGTGAAGTCGGCCAACGACAGGCCGCCGGCGCACCGCGCATAGCCATTGGTCGGCAGTACGTGATTGGCGCCGCTGCAATAATCGCCCAGCACCTCGGGTGTCCAATGTCCGAGAAACACCGAGCCCGCGGCCGTCACCCGCGAGAGCAAGTGCTCGGGGTCACGCGTCGCGAGGATCAGGTGCTCCGGCGCGTAGCGGTTCGACACGTCGATCGCCGTAATCAGATCCGGAACCAAGACTGCGCGGGCATTTCGCAGGGATCCGACGATCGCCGCGCGCCGCCTCTGCCCCTCCACCTGCCTGAGCAGGTGCCAATTGACTCGCTCAATGTGCTCGCGCGACGTGGCGACCAGGATCACTTCCGCTTCGACGCTGTGCTCGGCCTGCGCCAGGAGATCCGCGGCCACGAACTCCGGCGAAGCCGAATCGTCCGCAATGATGAGAACCTCCGAGGGTCCGGCCGGCAGGTCGAAGGCGACGCCATCCGCCTCCGTCGCAAGCAGTTGTTTGGCGGCCGTCACCCAGGCGTTGCCGGGTCCGAAGATCTTGTGCACGCGCGGGACGGTCTGAGTACCGAAAGCCATGGCGGCAATCGCCTGCGCGCCGCCCAACTTGAAAACGCGATGCACGCCGCAGCGCCGGGCAACGTACAGCACGGCGGGATCCGCACGCCCGTCCTTCCGCGGAGGCGTGCACAGGACGCGCAACCGGCATCCCGCAATGCGCGCGGGCTCCGCGAGCATGATTGCGGTCGAGGGCAAGGGAGAGCTTCCGGCCGGTACGTACAGGCCAACGGCACCAACCGGCAATTCCACCTGCCGACAGAAGACGCCCGGCGACGTCTGAAGCGATACGGGCGGGCGCTGCTGGGCCTTGTGAAATGCGCCAACCGTCGCAATCGCCGCGTCGAGCGCCGCGCGGTCCGCGGCCGGCACGGCGGCATCGGCAGCATCGATCTCGTCCGCGGCAACCTCCGGCGACTCGAGGCGCACGCCATCGAGACGCACGGTCAGCTCCATCAGTGCTGCGTCGCCGCCCTTGCGCACCTGACGGAGAATGCCGCGCGCCTCTTCCACCCTTTGCTCTGCGTGGCGGCGCGCCGGGCGCAGCAGCAGACGCCTGCGGCACTTCTCATTGAGCCGCATCCAGTTCGAGACTTCGAGCGCCACCAGCTTCATGCGAGCATTTTCTCGACCGGCAGCACGAGAATGGCCGATGCACCTGCGGCCTTCAGCTCCTCCAGCGTTTCCCAGAAGACATTCTCGCGACAGACGGCGTGCAGAGCGACTTTCTCGGTCGTGCCTTCAAGTGGCAGGATGGTCGGGTGCTCGCTCCCCGGCAGCAGTCGCGCAATCTCGGCCAGCGCCGAGCGCGGCGCGTGCAGCATGATGTACTTGCTGCCATTGACACGCTGCACGCCTTCGATGCGCTGCAGCAACCGCGCCATCCAGTCACGCTTTTCGGGCGCGAGCGGCACGGGCGTCCGGATGAGCGCAGCACGGCTCTCGAGAACGGTCTCCACCTCCCGCAACCGGTTGGAGGCGAGCGTGCCCCCAGACGACACCAGATCGCAGATGGCGTCCGCTCGTCCGAGGCGCGGCGCGATCTCGACCGCGCCGGCGAGCGTCAGCACCTCGGCCTGGATGTCGCGTTCCGCAAGCCAGCGGCCGAGGATGCGCGGGTAGCTCGTCGCGATGCGTTGATCCTGCAGGGATGCCGCATTCTCGTAATCCGACTGCTCGGGCACGGCAATCGACAGTCGGCAGTGGCCGAAATCGAGCCGCGAGACGATCTCGAAAGGCCGCTCCTGCCCCTGCACGCTGAAGGCAAGCCGCTTTTCCTCAATGACATTCTGTCCGACGATGCCGAGTTCGCAGACGTCGTCCCGCACCAGGGCGGGGATGTCGTCATCCCGGACCAGCAGGATGTCGAGCGGCAGATTCTCGCCAAAACAGGCGAGCTGATCCTGGCCGCGACTGTAGCGGAGACCGCAGCGGGCAAGTAGATTGAGCGAGTTGTCCGTCAGCCGGCCGGCCTTCTGGACGGCGATCTTGATCCGGCCTGCCTGCGCGCCGGCGGTGCTCATACGGACGCCGGCCTGGCGCATGGGGTAGCCCTAATCTGTGCGAATGTATTAGTACGTTAATACAATGGCACAGAACGTGCAACAATGGCTTGACTTCCTCCGCGGACCCCCGCTAGTCTGAACCCTGCTCATCGAGACCGGCTGAGGGAAAGGCCCGACGACGCCGGGGCAACCGCCGGGGCTTCAAGCCCGGAATGGTGCTAACTCCTGCGGGGAACGGTCTGCCGTTCGCCGACAGATGAGTGGCTGCAACCCCGCCATGCCGGGCGCGAGGGATGCAGCCGGCCCGCCGAACGGGCTCTCCGCAGGAACGGGCCGTGTGCCGCCAGAGGAGAGCCGCCCTTGTCTGTCCATCCCGCCGCTGCGGCGATGCCGCCGGTCGAGTTGCGCATCGTGCACCCCGGCCCCGCCGCCGTGGAGAGCGGCGTGCTGCAGCTACCCCTCTTTAACCTGCAGCGCGGCGGCAGGCTCGAGGACGTCCGAGTCGCGTGGCGGCTTGCGGGCGCCGTCGATGCGCCCGTTGTCGCGGCTCTGGGCGGAATCTCCGCGCATCGTCGCGTCTGCGATGTCGCCGACCCGCGCGATGCGTGGTGGTCTGCAATTGCCGGCCCTGATCTTCCGCTTGATACCTCGCGGTTCCGCGTTCTCGGCATCGACTGGCTGGGCGGCAGCGGGGAAAGCACCGGGGCGCAGGGCACTTGGGACGGCGTCACACCACTCGACGTGCGCGATCAGGCGCGCGCCCTCGTCGCGGTGTGCGACCACCTCGGCATCGCGCGGCTGCACGCCGTCGCAGGCGCATCCTACGGCGGCATGGTGGGGTTCGCGCTGGCTGAGCTCGCACCGGCGCGCGTCCGCCACCTGCTCGCGATCAGCGCCGCGCATCGCAGCAATGCGCTGTCGACGGCCTGGCGCGCGATTCAGCGCGAGATCGTGCGACAGGCGCTCCATCGCGGCGACGGCGTCGGGGGACTGCGGATCGCGCGCGCGCTCGCCATGACTACGTACCGAACACGTGCGGACCTGAACTCGCGTTTTCCGGTCGACGTTCCAAGCAACGGCCGCACCGACTTCGCGGTCGAGGACTACCTGTTTGCACGCGGCGAAGACTATGCCCGGCGCCACACTCCCGAGTCTTTCCTATGCCTGTCCGAGTCCATCGACCTGCACCGGGTGGATCCCGGAAAGATCCGCGTTCCGGTCACGCTCGTCGCCATCTGCGAAGACCAGCTGGTGCCGATCGAAGACATGCGTGAGCTAGCTGCGAGTCTCGCGGGGCCCTGCCGCCTCATTGAAATTCATTCCAACTACGGGCACGACGCGTTCCTGAAAGAGCGCGAGCTGCTCGCGCCGGCTTTCGCTGCCGCCCTCGATGGAGACCGTCCATGACGAAGAAACGCCGCCCGGAGACCTGTGCTGTTCGCTCCGGCATCGAGAGCGATTCAGCGCACGGCGCCGTCGTTCCTCCAATCCACCTGTCAGCCAACTACGCGTTCAAGGGCCTCGAGCAGCCCCGCGACTATGACTACTCGCGCTCGGGCAACCCGACACGCGATCTCCTGGGTTCTGCGCTCGCCGAACTCGAGCGTGGCGCCGGCGCCGTAATTACCAACACCGGCATGTCGGCGATCACCCTCGCGCTCACACTCGCCAAGCCCGGTGAGCACGTCATTGCGCCGCACGACTGCTATGGCGGCACGCACCGGCTGCTCGCGGCCTACCAGCGCACCTGCCGCCTCGAAGTCGAGTTCATCGACTTCACCGATCCCGGCGCCATCGAGCGTGCGCTGCTTCGGACGACCCGCATCGTCTGGATCGAATCGCCGAGCAATCCGCTGCTGCGAATCACCGACATCGTGGCGGTCGCGCGGCTTGCGCGTTCGAAGGGCGCGCTGGTTGTCGTCGACAACACCTTTCTCTCGCCCGTCTGGCAGCAGCCGATTGAGCTTGGCGCCGACATCGTCGTGCACTCGACGACGAAGTACCTGAATGGCCACAGCGATGTGGTCGGCGGCGCGGTCATTGCGCGCGATTCAGCGCTCCTCGAGGAGCTCGACTGGTGGGGCAACTGCCTCGGCCTGACGGGCAGCCCTTTCGACAGCTACCTGACGCTACGGGGCCTCCGCAGCCTGTACGTGCGCATGCGCCAGCACGCGGAGAACACGGAACGCGTCGTCGCGGCGCTCCGCGGCCATGCGGCCATCTCGCGCCTCTACTACCCCGGCTTGCCGGAGCATCCTGGACATGCGCTCGCCGCGCGCCAGCAGCGTGCATTCGGCGCCATGATCGGCCTCGAACTGGCAGGCGGAAAGCCAGCCGTGCGCCGCTTCCTTGATGGTCTCACGCACTTCTCGCTGGCTGAGTCCCTCGGCGGCGTGGAAAGCCTCGTCGCGCATCCGGACACCATGACCCATGCCGGCATGGATCCGGTGGCGCGGCTCGCCGCCGGCATCACGCCGGGACTCTTGAGGCTCTCGGTCGGCATCGAGGCGGCGGACGACCTGGTGGCGGATCTCGCCGCGGCGCTCGATCGCGCGCATGGGTGGCTGAGCGCTGTCGGCTGAATGGCTGACGCTCGCGCCATCGAGGTTTCGTTCGAGTTCTTTCCGCCGAAGGACGAGGCCATGGAGCGGACGCTCTGGGCGTCGATCGGGCGCCTTGCCCCGCTCGCACCGCGGTTCGTCTCCGTCACCTATGGGGCCGACGGCTCGACGCGCGACCGCACGCACCGGGTGGTCTCGCGGATCCAACGCGAAACCGCACTGACCGGCGCACCGCACCTGACCTGCATCGGAGCGCGCCGTGTCGAGATCGTGGAAATTGCCCGGCGCTATTGGAAACAGGGTATTCGGCATGTCGTCGCCCTGCGCGGGGATCCGCCGGCAGGCAGCGCGTCGCGAGTTCCTCCGGCCGACGGATTCGCGGACTCGGCGACGCTGGTTGCGGGCCTGCGAAGCGTCGCGGACTTCGACATCTCAGTCGCCGCTTATCCGGAGACGCATCCTGAGGCCGCGAGCCCGGAGGCAGACCTCGATCACCTGAAGCGCAAGCTCGACGCCGGGGCCGCGCGCGCCATCACGCAATTCTTCTTTGAGCCCGAGTGTTTCCTGCGCTTTCGAGACCGCTGCGCGCGCCGCGGCATCCGCGCGCCGCTCGTGCCCGGCATCCTTCCCGTCGTGCGACTGCCGCAACTGCTTCGGTTCGCCGCGCGCTGTGGTGCGTCAGTGCCGTCCTGGCTCATCCGACGTCTCGGAGACCTCGAGAATGACCCGGGGACCCGACAGCTCATCGCGGCCTCGATTGCGATCGACCTCGTGGAGCGCCTGCGGCGAGAGGGGCTAACCGAATTTCACTTCTACACGCTGAACCGGCCCGAGCTGACCTACGCCATCTGCCACTCGCTGGGCCTCCGGGCCGCGGCATGACAGACGGGAGACGTGGCCGCATCGTGGCGCTCAAGGCTGCGCTCGCCGAGCGCATCCTCGTGCTGGACGGCGCCATGGGTACGATGATCCAGCGCACGGGATTCAGAGGCTGCAACGATCAGCTAGCGTTGACGCCGCCCCGACCTGGTCGCCTCGATCCACGAGCAGTACCTGTCGGCCGGCGCCGACATCATCGAGACCAACCTTCAACGCCAATGCCCCGTCGCTCGCCGACTACGGGCTGGAGAATACTGTCGTCGAGATCAACCGAGCGGCGGCGCGCATCGCACGGGCAGCAGCCGACGAAGCCGCTGCGCGTACCGGCAGGCCGCGCTTCGTTGCAGGCGCCCTCGGTCCGACGAATCGCACGGCATCGCTCTCGCCGGACGTCAATGACCCGGGGCACCGCAACATCGATTTCGAGACACTGCGGCAGACCTACAGCGTGGCTGCGCGCGCGCTGATCGAGGGCGGTGCGGATCTCCTGATCGTCGAGACCAGCTTCGACACGCTGAATGCGAAGGCAGCGCTCGTCGCGATCGACCAGGTGTTCGAGCAGACGGGCGTGACGCTGCCTGTCATCGTCTCCGGCACGATCACCGACGCGTCCGGACGCACGCTATCGGGTCAGACGGTCGAGGCATTCTGGAATTCGGTCCGCCACGCGAGAGCGCTCGCCGTGGGTCTCAACTGCGCCTTGGGCGCGAAGCAGCTGCGCCCGCACATCGAGGACCTCGCGCAGCTCGCGGACTGCGCCGTGATCGCCTACCCGAATGCCGGCCTGCCGAACGCGTTCGGCGAGTACGACGAACAAGCCTGCGAAACCGCCTCGCAGCTGGGCGAGTGGGCACGGAGTGGACTCGTCAACATCGTCGGTGGCTGCTGCGGCACGACACCCGAGCACATCGCGGAGATCGCGCCCGCGGTCGCGGGCGTCGCCCCGCGCCGGCCCGATTCCGTGCCGGGCCATGGCCATTCTGTCGCCGCCGTCGTGGCACAGGCCCGGCCAGTGCGCGCACGCTTTCGCGCTTCAGTTCCTGGCGCTCGCGCTCACCGCCCGCGTGCAGGAGCGTGACACCGCGCGTCAGGTGATCGAATACGAGTAAGGAATGGAGCGCGACATAGCATGCATCGGGCGTCGTCGCGTCTGCGCGATTGGACAGCGACGTCGGCTCGAAGTGGCGGGCGAACTCGTACGAGGAGAAACCATCTAGTCCGCCAGGCAGGGGCAAATCTGGTTCGTTCGGCTCGAGCCTCGGTGCGCGCGCGAGCGCCTCGCGGAGTACTGTGAGCACCTCGTCGCTTCCGTTCAACTGACCTTGAAACCTGCCGTCGACCGTAAGTCCGCGCCCATCTATCAGCGTCTCCTGGCAGTCCCCGAGCCCGATGAAGGAATAGCGCGCGACGCGCAGGCACTACTCCACGCTTTCGAGGAGAAAGCGCGGGCGAAGCGAACGCAGCTTGAGATTCGCCGAGACCGGTGTGACCAGATCCGCTGCGATGTCGTACGAAAGAATTCTGTGCATGCACAAACGCCCTACTCCGGTGTTTCCGGAGAGGGGTCCTGGCGCCTACTCCGGAGAGCGGTGCCACCACCAGGCGAAGAAATGCGTGGTGCGCGCTGTCATGTAGGACAGAGAATTGCGTTGCAGCCGATTACCGGTCAAGCAGCGCATTCAGCGGCGCCGCCCACTTGCCAGGCGCGAATCGGCGATGGCGTAGCCGCCATGGCCCGCCTGAAGGAACTTGGCCACGCGGCCGATGGTTGTGACGCTGACGCCGGTTTCGCGCTGGATGGCTCGGTAGGGCACGTGCTCCCCGAGCATGGCGACGACCGACCAGCGGTCCGCCATGGCTTGAAGCTCGGCCGGCGTGCACAAATCGCGGAAAAAGGCGCGAAGTTCATCGGGGGTCCTGAGCGTCAGAATCGCCTGGTAGAGCGCCCGCTCGTTGAGCGCTTCCTGGCGTGGTGTCACGTTCAGATGCTCCTTCATGGGCGGCTCCGGGCTAGCGTGTAATAGTACGCTAATACATCGTTGATGGGTTAGCAAGTCGCGCGACCTTCCGCGATGCGCCGGTCCGTGTCCGCGAGACCAGCGCGGATCAGCGCGAGCGCTGGATTGGCCGACCGGCTCAGGCGATCGATTGCACCTTAGCGCGTGATCAGGGAGAAAAATCCGCAATGCACGACTAATGCCAGGCCAAAACCAAGCGACACGGTGAGCATTTCCATGAATGGAAATCGCGGCCCTGCCGCAGAGAGATCGAATACCACGGCCGTGAGGATTCCAAGAACCATCGCGAGACTGAAGGCGGCCCGAACCACAGGCTCAAGCGGCGCCAATACGGCGACAAGCGGCAGCCGCCCGACTCGTAATGTAACCCCCTCGTTTTTCCGGGCCATTCAGAAGTAGAGGGTTAAGGGCATTGACGTTGGTCCGTTCTTCGAACAACTCAGATCTTGAAGTACGCTTCCGTCGCAAGGGCCTCGACGGCTTGTTTGCTTTTCATCGATCAGATGATCGTACGAATCACGCTTCACTAACTAGCGAGTCATCATGCAAAGGCTGGTGCGCCTCTAGCCCTGGCGACGGTTCTTGTTGATGATGGCAGCGAGAATTATGAGAAACGCGAGCAGCCGCACAACGTAAATCGATGGATGGCCTTCGTTGGGGCGTTCAAGAAAAAGCACGCTGGTCCGGTTAATACCTTCAATGATGAAGGCCGACCCGAAGGCTAGGAACAGAACGTCGCGAGTCTTACGCCAGAACCTGAGGAAGAACCCGCCGGCCGTGAGGGAGGCTGTGGCAATGACTCCCAACAGGAAGCCCTGGATAATCTCCATGGGTCAGTCCGCCTCCCAAATCAGCCCGTAGAGCAGCAACAGCATCGAGACAGCCGCCGTCGAAAGGCGCCAGGTATACAAGCTGACGTCGGTCCAGATCACCAGATCGACGAACAGCAAAACGTTCGAGATCGCCAAGCCGACGAAACACAGCCCGCTCCATAGCAGAAGTTTTTGCGCGACTCTTGAATATGCCCGCAACAACATCAGTGCGCACATCGCTGATACCAGACTGCCCAAGGCATAAACTGCTGCCGCCATGCTCAACGATCCTTTTTCAGGTCAAAGGCCCGCGCAAATTCAAGTACCGACCGAGCGGCCTTGGAGTGAATGAACGCCGCAACCGGAGTCAGCTTTCGCCGGTAGGTCATTGCGACACTGGCCATCAGCTGGCCTGTTCCGTCCCATCCTTGATCGTATGCGTACGCCAGGACCGTCGATTCGGGCTTCTCTTTGACCAGCCTGCGTTGCTGAAGGTCCTGGAGTATTTGTCCGGCCGTTTCCTTCGACACATACAGGCGCGCAGCCAGATGGTCCACGGTCCACTGCTCCGAAGGCTGCTCAAATAGCAATAGAAGCGCCTCGAGATGCGGCACCGTATCGATCTGGTCTGCGATGAACTGCAGAACGTCCCGCGGAAGCTCGCCGGTCTCCATATTCTGACCGCAAACCATACACCGAATCGCCGCCTGAAAGCGTTGGGAAGTACGCGAGCGATTTCCGCGTTCGTCTTAGAATGCTTGAAGATGTTTGCGTAAGCTGGTAAATCAGCAACGGGTGTCGGCGATGCGCAAGCGACGTCGATAGGATCAGGTTGGTCGGGCCGCCAGCCGTGCAAAGAACTAAGGCGGCCCAATGCGCGCGGCACCCCTCTTGTTGCGAACGCTCCTCGGTGCGCGAGCGTCGATGAAATGCTTCCTCGCCAAAAACTCCTACTTCATCGATGCAGGGCCTTGCGACTTCAGCACGCTTGCCTGCGTTCGGATGATTTTCTGATGCGCGATCCAGCCAAGGGGCGGCTTTCGATGATAATTGCGGCCCTCGCGTTCCTGGTCGCCTGCACATTCGTCGCGGATTGGTTGATGCACCGGTGATAACAGCACGGAACATCACCGTCCATGCCGGCTAGTATTGGCGACGCCTATCGTGAGAACTTCCTGGGCCAATCTCCGAATTGGTACAAGTGGCTTGTCATAGCTTTTCTCGCGACAAATCCCGTCCTGTTGGCGATGGTTGGTCCAGCGGTGACGAGCTGGGCGATTCTTTTCGAGTTCATCGGCACACTGATGATGGCGTTACGATGCTATCCGCTTCAGCCGGGCGGACTACTCGCAATTGAAGCGGTGCTGCTCGGACTCATCACGCCGGCGGGCATCCAACTCGAAATCGAGACAGGACTGCCAGTGATCCTGCTCCTGGTGTTCATGTTGGCGGCAATTTACTTCCTGCGCGACATGCTGGTGCTCGCATTCACCAAATTATTGGTACGCGTCCAGTCCAGAACCCTGCTGGCATTTCAATTCGTCACGATTGGCGCACTTCTCTCCGCATTCCTCGATGCATTGACGGTGCTTGCGGTGATCATCACCGTTGCCGGCGGATTCTATGCCGTGTACCACCGAGTGGCATCCGGCAAACCCCAACATGATGAATTGCACGACACGAGTGGCGACGGCGAAATTCGAGACGACCACAGATCAGACTTGAACGCCTTTCGCGCCCACTTGCGGAGCCTCCTGATGCACGGTGCGGTCGGCACGACCATCGGCGGTGTCTGCACCTTGGTCGGTGAGCCGCAAAATCTGCTTATCGGCAAGCAGGCCGGATGGGAATTCGTTCGCTTTGCGGCCGAAATGGCGCCGGTGACCGTCCCCGCGCTGATCGCCGGTTTGGCGACTTGCTAGGTCGTAGAACGATTCTCATGGTTTGGCTACGGATCGCCCGCGCCTGTGGCAGTGCGTCAGGTGCTATTGGAGTTTGAGCGGCATGAATCAGAACAGATGACGCCACACCACAAGCAGGTAATCGTCGTGCAAGCGATCGTCGCCATCCTTCTGGTGCTCGCGCTCGCGTTTCACGTCGCCGAGATAGGTGTAATTGGCCTTGGAGTCATCGTGCTCGCGACCGCTTTTACCGGCATTGTCGAGGAGGGTCGCCTTGGCAAGGCGTTCGAAGCCGCGCTCCCATTTACCGCCCTTCTCGTCGTATTTTTTGCGATCGTGGGCATGATCCACCAGCAGGACCTGTTTAAGCCAATGCTCGCGTGGGTATTGCAGCTCGAGGCGGACAATCAGCCGATCGCCATGTTCGCGGCCTCCGGGATCCTTTCAATCGTCAGCGACAATGTTTTCGTCGCCACCATCTACATCACGCAGGTCAAGGAAGCGATGTTGGCTGGCGCGATTTCGCCGAACCAATTTGATGCGATGGCAGTCGCGATCAATACCGGCACCAATATCCCGAGCATCGCGACACCGAACGGCCAGGCGGCATTTCTCTTCTTGCTGACTTCGGCGATAGCTCCCTTGATCCGACTCTCATACTTCCGAATGGTATGGATGGCTTTGCCATACCTCATCACGATGACGACGGCCGCGGTTCTTGGGGTCCTATATCTCCTTTGACAAGATCCCTCGGCGCGCGCACGGGGCGCTCATACATGCACGCGCTCGCCAAGAAACGTGACGGCTAGATCGAGAACCTGGCTCATCCGGCGGGTCGGCGTGGAGCTAAACGCAATATCGATAGAATTTTCCGCTAAACTCCTCGCTGAAGTTTTTGCGGGGAGGTGCGAATATCGCCTCTGACGGGCGATGTGTGAATTGGCGGAGAGAGAGGAAGCAAGGCCGCCGGGCAGAGTACTGTTTCACAATGATTTTTTCAAAGACCTGAATATTTGTACCATCAAGATCAGTAGCAGGCACGGTCGCCCTCGCCGCTCTCAGCTGAAAACCCCGCAGCAATTGTCAGGACGCATGCGCCTGCTTGGCGCCCGACCGATCCTATACCGACCGGAGCCTGGTTTTTCGTGTTGCCGTAACCTGAACGCTCGTGCTGTTCAACGAGTTCGTTGACACCTCGTTCGCGATTGACAGCAACGAACGGCAACAATATCTTCGACCAGTCAGTGGTGCCCTCCTTTACGGGCGGGCTTAATAGGGAACCCGGTGACGTCTCGTTGAGAGGCCATTCCGGGGCTGTCCCGCAGCGGTAATTGGGAACGAACGACGCCGTGAACACTGGGCTCTCTCCGGGCCCGGGAAGTGGCGTTCAGTAGAACGAGGCCAGGCCTCAAGCCCACGAGCCCGAAGACCTGCCACGGCCGTCGCGTTAACGCGATGAACGGCACACGGGCTCTCGAGGTTGGAGCCGCCGGGATGACGCACGCGACGCTTTTGCGCGCCTTGTCACGTCCCGATCCCCTCGAGAATCCACGGCGAGGGATCGAAGCACATGCATCCCGTTGCACCCCGCGTTCTGGACGAGATTCGTCACTGGCGTATGCGCGATCCGTCAACCGGACTCGCGCGCGAGTTCTACACGGATCCGGACCTGTTTGCCCTGGATCTCGAACTCGTCTTCTATCGGGAGTGGCTCTTCGTGGGTCACTCGGCGGAACTGCCGGCGGCGGGAAGCTATGTAACCCTGCAGGTCGGCGACTACCCCGTCGTCCTTGTAAAGGGCCGTGATCAACTGATCCGCGCCTTCATCAACAGTTGCCGCCACCGCGGAGCGCGAGTGTGCCCCGACGCAAAAGGCGCTGTACGGAAGCTCGTTTGCCCCTATCACCAGTGGACCTATCAGCTCGATGGCCGCCTGTTTGCGGCGCCGCACATGGGTACCGGCTTTGACCGGGCTAAACATGGTCTCAGGGAAATACCCTGCGAAACTGTCGCGGGAAACGTCTTCGTTTGCCTGAACGCCGACCCGCCTGATTTCGCGCCGACGCGAAGGCTCCTGGAGCCCTACCTCGAGCCGCATCGGCTGACCGATGCTCGTGTCGCCTTCGAATCGACGATTGTCGAAGAAGGCAACTGGAAGCTCGTGTGGGAAAACAATCGCGAGTGCTATCACTGCGCCGTCAACCATCCTGAGCTGGCGCGGACATACCTTGACACACCGGCCATCACGGGGGTGGACACTGCGTTGAGCGACCCTCAAATCACCGGGCACTGGGGTCGATGCGAGGAAGCGGGCCTGCACAGCCAACTTCGCCTCGCGACGGACGGTCAGGCCCGGGTGGCGCGAATGCCGATGGTCAATGCATCGGTCAGCTACACCCTGTCTGGAAGGCCGGCAGTCAATCGCCGGTTGAGCGACTCGATAACTCCGCAGCTCAATGTGGGCGCCCTGCTTCTGTTTCACTATCCCACGACGTGGAATCACGTCCTGGGCGATCACGCCATTTCTTTTCGCGTGTTGCCTTTGAGTCCGACGCGTACTGCGCTGACCTCAAAATGGCTGGTTCATCGAGATGCGGTCGAAGGGGTTGATTTCGACCTCCAGGAATTGACGCGCGTCTGGCTGGCGACCAACGAACAGGACCAGCGGATCGTTAACGAGAACCAAATCGGCATGAATTGCCCGACCTATGAACCCGGTCCCCTGTCATCGAGCACCGAGAGCGGCGTCGTTCAGTTCCTCGACTGGTACTGCAACCGTCTCGAGCGCCGGATGTTGGCCCCGACCTTCGCCGGCGCCGCCTGACTCGGGCGCGTATCGATTGTGAAACTTCGTTGACACTCCCCGGCTACCACAATATCTTGTGGCCGCCAGCGGTGCCCTCCCCAAGGGGTTGGGCTTAATAGGGAATCCGGTGAAGCCTCTCGGGGCCATTCCGGAGCTGTCCCGCAGCGGTAAGTGGGAACGAACGGTGCCATCAGCACTGGGCCCCTGGGCCTGGGAAGCGGCATCCAGTAGGACGAAGCGAGAGCGCTTTGAGCCCACGAGCCCGAAGACCTGCCGCGGCCGTCGCTGAATTAGCGGCGATTTAGTTGCCGGGCTCTCGTGGCAGGAGCGACCGGGACGACGCGGCTCGCCCGTTACGTCCGGTTCCCATCCCCTCACGACGCCCCAGGGGGAATCTGGGAATGAGATCTGACCTAGCACGAGTGTCCATCGCGTCTACGCCGCATGCGCCCGATCAGGCTGCCTTCCGATTGACTGCGCCCACAGCCGCGCGGGCGCGCATGGCCGTAACCAAGCGCAGCGGCGATCGAGAGCCAGTGGACCTGGACAAGATCGTGCGCGCCGTGACGCGTTGCTGTGACGGGCTGGCAGACGTCGACCCAATGCGTGTCGCCCTGAAGACCATTGCCGGCCTATTTGACGGCGCCACAACCCGGGAGCTCGATGAGCTGTCGATCCGGACCGCCGCTTCGTTCACGTCCGAAGAGCCGGGCTATTCCTGGCTGGCGGCACGACTCCTCGGCGGCTACATCGACAAGGAAGTCCAGGGTCTCGGCGTCTACTCTTTCTCGCAGTCGATCCGACTCGGCTTCGACGTCGGGCTCATCAACGAACGCGTGCTCGAGACGGTAGAAGCCAACGCGCGCAAGCTGAACGACGCGATTGCAACCGAGCGGAATGGATTCGTCGACTACTTCGGCCTGCGTACGTTGTACGACCGTTACCTGCTGCGGCACCCGACCCGCCGGCAGGTCATCGAGACGCCCCAACACTTCTGGATGCGGATCGCGGTCGCCCTGAGCCCGACGGTTGCGGAGGCGCTCGAGCTCTACGCACCATTCTCCAGCCTCGACTACATCGCGAGTTCGCCGACCCTCTTCAATGCCGGCACCCGGCATGAGCAGCTTTCGAGCTGCTTCCTGCTCGATTCCCCGCAGGATTCGCTCGAGAGCATCTACGAGCGCTACAAGGACATCGCGCAACTGTCGAAATTCTCCGGCGGCATTGGCGTCGCCTGGCATCGCGTGCGGGCTGAAGGCTCGCTGATCCGCTCAACCAATGGGCTCTCCAACGGCATCATCCCCTGGCTCAAGACGCTGGATTCATCCGTCGCGGCTGTGAACCAGGGCGGCAAGCGCAAGGGTGCGGCCTGTGTCTATCTGGAGCCTTGGCACGCCGACATCGAGTCGTTTCTCGAACTGCGCGACAACACCGGCGACGAAGGCCGTCGCGCGCACCATCTGAACCTCGCGAACTGGATTCCGGACCTGTTCATGCAACGCGTCGAGGCGGGCGAGAACTGGTCGCTCTTCGATCCCCACGATGTGCCGGAGCTTCCGGACCTCTACGATGCCGAATTCGAAGCGGCGTATATCCAGGCGGAGGCACGGGGACTTGCGCGAAAGACCGTGCCCGCCCGCGACCTCTACGGACGCATGATGCGAGTGCTTGCCCAGACCGGTAATGGCTGGATGACCTTCAAGGACAAGTCCAATCGCGCGTGCAACCAGACGGCGAAGCCGGGTCACACAGTGCATCTCTCCAATCTCTGCACGGAGATCCTGGAAGTCACGAGCGCGAGCGAGACAGCCGTCTGCAATCTCGGCTCGATCAATCTCGCGCGTCATGTAGTCGCGGGCGATTTCGCCTTCGACAAGCTGGCCCATACTGTCGACATCGCGGTTCGGCAGCTGGATCGCGTGATTGATCTCAATTACTACCCGATAGGCTCGGCGCGCGCGTCAAACCTCCGTTGGCGTCCCGTCGGCCTCGGCGTCATGGGCCTGCAGGATGTCTTCTTTGCTCTGCGCCTGCCGTTCGACGGCGATGCCGCCCGGAAGCTCTCTGCTCGCATTGCCGAGGAGATCTATTTCCAGGCGCTGCGCACATCCATGGAGTTGGCTCGCCGACATGGCCCGCATGACGCGTTTCCGGACACCCGCGCCGCCAGAGGCGAATTGCAGTTCGATGCCTGGAGCGTGGTTCCGAGCGATGTCGTCCGGTGGAACAACCTGCGTATGGAGATCAGTACCCACGGCCTTCGCAACAGCCTGCTGATTGCGATCGCGCCGACAGCGACCATCGCGTCGATAGCCGGCTGCTACGAGTGCATTGAGCCCCAGGTATCTAATCTGTTCAAGCGCGAGACCCTGTCGGGCGACTTCCTGCAGATCAATCGCTATCTCGTGGAAGAACTCAAGCAGCTTGGCCATTGGACGGACGCGATCCGCGAGGCAATCAAGCTGGCGGATGGCTCGGTGCAGGGAGTCAGCGAACTTCCGCCAGAACTGCGCGAGATCTATCGCACGGCCTGGGAATTGCCCATGCGCGCGCTAATCGATCTTGCCGCCGATCGGGGCGCGTACATCGACCAGAGTCAGTCGCTCAACCTGTTTATTGCCAACCCGAACATTGGCCAGCTTTCCAGCATGTACATGTACGCCTGGAAATGCGGTCTCAAGACGACCTACTACCTGCGTTCGCGACCTGCGACGAGTATTGCCAAGACCACCGTGGCTGCGAGCGGACCAGAATCGATGGCGGTCGCCTGCTCCCTGGAGAACCCGGACACCTGCGAGGCCTGCCAGTGAGTCTTGCAGTTGCCTCCATGGAACCGGCGGCCGTCGTCGGCCGGTTGCTCGACCCCGGCTTCGACCTGACACTCCGCCCGATGCGCTACCCGCGCTTCTACGAGATGTATCGCGCGGCAATCCGCAATACGTGGACGGTGGAGGAGATCGACTTCCAGATCGACCTGGGCCACCTGCGTCAGCGGATGTCCCACGCGGATCGCCACCTCATCGAACGTCTGGTCGCGTTCTTCGCGACGGGCGACTCGATCGTGTCGAACAACCTCGTAATCAGCCTTTATCGGCACATCAATGCGCCGGAAGCGCGCATGTATCTGTCGCGGCAGCTATACGAGGAGGCGCTGCACATCCAGTTCTACCTGACCCTCCTCGACAACTACGTACCGGACCAGGACCGGCGCGCCGCGGCCTTTGCGGCCATCGAGACCATCCCTTCGATTCGCCGCAAGGCGGAGTTCTGCCAGCGCTGGACCGACGGAGTCTTCAGTCTCGAGCGCATACGCTCCGATGCCGACCGGCGCCGCTTCCTGTTGAACCTCACGTGTTTCGCTGCCTGCATCGAGGGCCTGTTCTTCTTCGGCGCATTCGCTTACGTCTACTTCCTGCGCTCGCGCGGGCTGCTGCCCGGGCTCGCTGCCGGCACCAGCTGGGTATTCCGGGACGAGAGCGCGCACATGGCATTTGCGTTCGACGTGATCGCTTCGGTGCGCCGCGAGGAACCGCAGTTGTTCGATGAGACGTGGGCGACCGAGGTCACGCAGATGATCGAGGAAGCCGTCGAGTGCGAATCCGAATTTGCCGAAGACGTGCTGTCTGGCGGAGTCATCGGCCTTACGCGCAGCGAGATGCGCCAGTATCTCGAGTACGTGGCCGACCAGCGCCTCGCGATGCTCGGGCTCGAGCGGCGATACGGGGCGAGCAATCCATTCCCGTTCATGCAGCTCCAGGATGTCCAGGAGCTGACCAATTTCTTCGAACGGCGGGTTTCCGCCTACCAGGTAGCGGTGCAAGGCGAGATCTGCTTCGACGCGGCGTTCTGACAAGGGAGTGTCGCCAATGAATCGAGCCATGGCCGAGACACCAGGCCTGCTGGAGCGCCTCGGCGCCGGCACGGTCATCTGTGCGGAGGGCTATCTGTTTGAACTCGAGCGCCGTGGCTATATCCAGGCCGGCGCGTTCGTTCCGGAAGTTGTCCTGGACCATCCGGAGAAAGTGTACGAGCTGCATCGCGAGTTCGTGCATGCGGGCTCAGATGTCGTCGAGGCATTCACGTACTACGGCCACCGCGAGAAGTTGCGCGTCATCGGCAAGGAAGATCTGCTCGAGCCCCTCAATCGCAATGCCCTGAAAATCGCCAAGGATGTGGCCCGGGAAAGCGGCGCGCTATTCGCCGGCAACATCTGCAATACGAATATCTGGGAGCCGGACAACAAAAAGACCCACGATGCAGCCCGAGCGATGTTCGAGGAACAGGTCGGTTGGGCCGTCGAAGCCGGGGCCGACTTCATCATCGGTGAGACGTTCTGCTGGACAGATGAGGCCTTGGTCGCACTGCAAGTTATCCGGGCTTCAGGTAAGCCTTCCGTCATCACGTTCGCGCTGGATCCTGAAGGACTGCACGATGGGACGGACGCGGTAACTGCATGCCGGCGCACTGCCGATGGCGGTGCCAATGTCGTCGGTCTCAACTGTTCACGAGGACCCGCGACGATGTTGCCACTGTTGGACGACATCCGGGCGGCGGTGTCTTGTCACGTTGCTGCGTTGCCCGTGCCCTACCGTACGACGCCTGAAGCCGCTGTGTTTCAGAACTTCCGCGATACGACCTGCGATTGCCTGCCGAACGCACGCGCATTTCCGACGGCGCTGGAGCCGTTCCAATGCAATCGCTTTGAAATCGCGGAGTTCGCGAAGGCTGCGCACGCGAAAGGCGTAAAGTATCTGGGCTTGTGTTGCGGCGCAGGTCCGCATCATCTTCGCGCGATGGCCGAGGCTCTTGGCCGGACTCCTCCGGCGAGCCGCTATACGGCGGACATGAGCAAGCATGCATACGAGGGCACCGACCCCAACGTGTCGTCCTTCTACAAGGGTTTGGGCAAGAAACTCTACGAATGACCTCTGATGTTCATTCTCCGCACGAGTGAGTACCTGCCCGAGAGGGTCGTCGACAACCAGTACTTCTCGCAGCGACTTGGAAAGCCAACGGAGTGGTTTTTCGAACGGACTGGGATAAGGCAGCGCCGCAGAGCGGGACCCGGTGAGAACCTTCACACGATGGCTTTTTCCGCCGTCAGGGCTATCGTGAATAGTGGCGCTTCGCTGACGGGCGTCGATCTGGTAATTGGAGCGTCCTATACGCCCCTGGATACGATCGGGACCCTGGCTCATGTGATTCAGCGCGAGTATGCGCTGGTCAATGCTAAAGCACTCTATCTGTCTACGGCGTGCTCGTCGTTCCTCGATGCGCTCGAAATCGCCTCGCTGTACCTTGAAGCCGGCAAGTGCAAAAAGGCACTCATTGTCGCAGCCGATCACAATAGCGCTTACGCACACGATGAGGACATCTCCTCAGGACATCTTTGGGGCGACGGCGCGTCAGCGGTGCTACTAGCGCACGAGCCCGCGAACGCCCAATTCGAGATCCAGGATGTGGAGACGCAAGGCCTGGGAGAAGTCGGGCAAGGGCCAAGCGCCGTCATGCTCACGCATCCGGCCGGAATAACGATGCCGCATGGCCGCGAGGTGTTCATGCACGCCTGCGTGAACATGGCAGCTGCCGTTCGCCGCTTGGTTCTACGTAACCACCTGCAGCTCGCCGACGTCGCCCTGATCGTGCCTCATCAGGCGAATGGTCGAATCATTTCCCATGTCGCGAAGGATCTGGAAGTGCCGATCGAGCGTTTTGCGCTGACAATCGAAGAGCTGGGAAACACCGGGTGCGCCAGCGTCGCCATCAGCCTCCACCGGCAGATCGCGCGCATTCAGGCGGGAGCGTACGTTGTCCTCGTCACTTTCGGCGGTGGATACTCCGTCGGCGCCGCGTTGCTCAGGCGGACAATCTAGTTGGCAGCATGACGAGACTCCACGAATGACAGCGACTCGTTGCGTTTGCTCGTCCAGCGGCGGCAAGGACTCATTGCTCGCCTTCTGGTATGCCCGTCAGGCAGGGCTGCAAATAGCTACGCAATTGACAATGTTTGACGAGAACGGCCTGCGCAGTCGCTCTCACGGGATTCCTAGGAAGCTGGTCGAACGTCAGGCTGAGGCGCTCGGCGTGGGGCTCATGGCGCCGAGTACCGACTGGAAGAATTACGAGCGTGTCTTTGTCGAGTCGTTGACCGCATTGCGCTCTACCGGCCACGAGATGGCCGTATTCGGCGATACAGCTCTGCAGGCACACTTCGATTGGGAAACTGACGTTTGCGCCCGAGCCGACATGAAGGCACACCTGCCGCTTTGGCAACGCGACACGGGTGAGCTGGCGCGCGAGTCGATCGCGCTGGGCTTCAAGGCCATCGTTGTTTGCGTGGATTCGCGTCACCTCAGCGACGACTTCTGCGGGCGACCGTTCGACGCCGCTTTTCTCGCGGATCTTCCATCAAGTGTCGACCCCTGCGGCGAGAATGGGGAATTCCATACATTCGTCCATGACGGGCCGCTTTTCGGGTGCCCCGTGGGCGTACGGGTGCGCGCAACCGCAGAATACGTGGCTCCGGCTGAATTCGGCCGACAGCGTTATTGTCTTGCCGAATTGGCCGCGACGGCCCATATATCTTAGTGGGCAGCTGCTTGTCGTACCATTCTGTGTTGATCCTTCCGACTTGAACGGGTAGCCCCATGCAGAACTCCAGATCGCTGCCGATTTTCGCCGGCCTCGCCTTCGCGATGATTCTCACGCGACTTCCGGTGTCCGCGGGTCAAGTCTTTTCTTTGCTGTAAATTCTCGGACGGGATGCGGATGACACGACCGCTGCCGTGCGTTGCTTGAACTCGCTGTCGATCTCGATTCTCAGTTCGTCGAGCTGTTTCAATTCGAACTC
>JBOHZL010000024.1:0-34870 GCA_050738495.1 Steroidobacteraceae bacterium
GCCCGGCGCCGGCCATCCATCGACTCGCGTCATCTGCCGATCATTTCTTCGTGCGCTTGAAGAAATTCTTGCTGATGTAGTTGGCCACCCGGACGCCGAGTGTCGCACCGTCGTTGGTCGAATTGCGGTAGTGCATGCCACCATAGATTCGTCCAACTTTCAGGTCCGTCACGAAGTCGTCGATCTCCCGATAGCGCCGCACGGGGCGCAGCAGGTCCGGCACGGTGCTGTCGATGATGAAGTCCAGCTGGTTGCCGCCGAAGTAACGCTCCAGAATCGCAGCGACCGCCGCGGCATTGCAGGCGTGCGCCGCCGGGTATTCCGGGTGGTTCGGCGTCGGCACGACCGGCGCCCAGGCCGGATCCGCATCCGTCGAGGGATTGCCGTCCGTATCGGCGAGCTGGATCGCGCTGGTCGGGCGCCAGAAATCGAAGTGGTACTTCGAGTCAAAGCAGGCCACCGACGCGTCCGCCTGTGCCACCCACAGGAGCGCCATCAGGCGCGCGTTCTCGAGCACGTTTCGATGATTGCTGACGAAGCGGCGCACGTTGCGCGGCCAGAAGCGTGGCGGCGGCTCGGTGTTGAACCGGGCCAGGTCCGTCTGCGCCGCGGTACGCACGGTGCTAGCGGCCGATCCCAGCGTCTGCACCTCCTTCAGGTCCTTCGCATAGTCGAAGCTCGTCAGGTCGGGCGGTCCCCCGGCGCGGAACTGCGAGACGCTTGCCAGCGCGAACGGCCGCATGAACGGCGCTACCGCGTTGACCGGATTGACCCCGCGAAAGTCGCCCGGTTCGCTGCCTGGCGTATAGGTGACCGCGGTCATGCGACCGTCATCGGCGCGGAAGGCCAGCGTGCCCGCCGCCACCTCATTGCCGACGGCGAGGCCGCGGGTCTTCGCGCTGCCACTCGGCAGTGCATTGACATAGGACTGGCAAGCCGGCTCGTATTGCGGCGCGCGATTGGGGAACAGGCCGCGCAGCACGCCGCAAGCCGCCGCCGCCGCCGCCGCATCGACCGACGCGCCGGCAACCGGCGAAGTCGGCGCGCTCGAGAATGCCTCGTACCCGCCCTTGATCGCGACCACGGCGTCGAACATCGCGATGTGAACCGTCGCGATGTCATTGGCGTAGTTCGGGCGCGTTTCCTCGGGCGTCACCGCCGGATAGGTGACCCCGACAGGAGTGACCGTCAGGTCTGCGATCTCGTTGAACAATGAGATGACGTCCGCTCCGGCCGCGACCGGAACGATTGCCGCCACGAGCGGCAGCCATCCGGCGCGCGGGCGCCGACGGCCGATACTTGTCTGCCCAGTGAACATGTGACTCTCCCCCGGCCCGCAGGCCGCATTGCCTGGACCGCCCCGATCGGGGGCGGACGGTGGGCGCACCGCGTGGTCAGAGTCGCGGGGAGGACCCGGCCGTGCATGACGGTCGGCTGAAGATTGGGTGAAGACTCGTGAAGCCGGCCTGACGCGGGCCGATCAGTTGCCGTGGCCGGTGCCGTAGCTCATGCCGAACGAGACGCGGTGATCCACCTTGTGGGAATTCCGGCCATCGATCGATTCCATGTACAGCCCGTAGAACTGCAGCCGGTCATTCATGATCCTGGAAATGCCGGCACCGACATTGACGAACTCGTCTTCAGCAAGCTGGTCATGGAAGGGAAACAACGGATCGGTGGCCGGGATGGGTATGCCGACGCCGCCGTGGGTCCACTGCTTGGCGGCCAGCAAGCGGACGCTCCATGACTCGTTCAGGTAGTAGCCGAGCTCGAGGCCCGCATTGCTGCGGTTGTGGAAGACGTTGGCGACTTCCTCGACGAAGGCGTAGTTGGCGCGAAGTTCCACGTAAGTCCTCGGGATCCACTCGTTCAGGCTGGTGGCCGTGTAGAAGCCGAGCCAGTATTCCTCGAGTCCGCGGCCCGGCGCTCCGTGGCCGATCACCACGTAATCATGGGTCGGTATGACGACTCCCGCGTAGGGTGCCAGCCCGATCCATCCGTCCACCGCCTGGTAATGCGCCGTCACCACGAGATCCGTCAGCGTGGCGTGCCAGCTTCCGTCGTCGACCACGGATGGATGCGGGAATGCGCCCTTGTACCGTGCGTTCACATAGGGAATCGAAGCCTGGATCATCCAGCGATCGCTCGGGCTGTAGCTGCCCGAGACATTCGTGATCTCGCTCGACGTGTGGCCGACGTCTACTTCTCCGCCGGTGTTGACATAGTGTTTCTTGTGCAGGACTTCTGAATACGCGAGCGCGAAGCTCGTACTGCCCTTCTCGGGCAGCCAGGCCTGCGCCTGCGCGGCGGCGGGTGCGAGCAGCGCGAGAGCCAGGAGGATCGCGCTGCCCGCAAGCACGGCGCGAGCGCCATGCGTACGGACCTGATTCATGCCTGCTGAATGTCGGCGCTCTTGCCGCAGGAAACGGGCAGGCCGCGGCTGCGCAGCTTGAGTGCGTGTTCGACGGCCTTGAGCAATTGCGCGCCCTTGCGGCCGCCGGCGACCGCCACGCAGCCGGTCTGTTGATCCATTGGCGCGGATTCGGGGCGATCCGCGGAATAGACGACCGGCAGGATCACCGGTCCGGCGGTGTTGGCGACGGGCTGGAACTGGAGTTCCTTCGCGCGGGCGGCGTCGACCAGGATCAGGTCGGTTCTCACGGCCGCGCGTTGTGCGCGCAACTCTGCGGCGTTCTTGACGACGAAGACTTCATGCCCGGCAAGCCGCAGCGACCCGGCGAGATTGAACTTCTCATCGGCCGCGGCAAGCCCGGTCGCGGGCTCGAGCATCATGACGATGTGACCCGGATTCCGGCTCACCACGACGCGCTCGAAGCCGACGCCGCCGCCGAGGGCGACCAGCTTGTCGCCGCAGGCCCATGCCGTGCCGGAAATGGAAATGACGGAGACCACCGCGGCGATCACCGCAGTGCCTTGCTTGCTCGCGAACATGGCTGCACCCCCGCTGCGATGCATTAGACTGCGCTCGGGGCGGGAACCTAGTCAAGCAAGGCCCCATGACTTCGCAAAGCACCGCGAATCCCGTTGAAAACCGGCCACTTGCAACCGTCTATCGGGTCGACGACCTGGTCGTCGACACCGGCCGGGTCAAGATCACGCGCGACGGCCGGGAGCTGCCGCTTCCGAAGCTTTCTTTCGACCTGCTGATCGCGCTGATCGAGGCGGCACCCCGCGTCGTATCGCCCGACGAGCTGATGGATCGGGTCTGGTCCGGGCTGGTGGTCAGTCCCGAGACCGTCAGCCAGCGCGTCAAGCTGCTGCGCGACAGTCTCGACGACGACCCGCGGACGCCGCGGTATGTCGCAGGCGTTCGCGGCCGGGGCTATCGCCTGTTGCCGGCCGTCGTGCGCGAGGACCTTGCGCAGGAAGCCGTCGACACGCATACCGGCATTGCGGCGCCGACTCCCCGCTCGCGATGGCGCTTCGCGGCTGCGATCCTCGCGCTCGTCGTCATCGCCGTGGCTGCAGCCTGGTTCCTGCTCGGTCGTGACCGTGACGCGGCGCCCGCCGATGCAATTGTCGCGGGCGCGCCGTTGCCGGCGCGGAGCGTCGCGGTGCTCGCCTTCGAGAACCGTGGCGGCGCCGCCGGCAACGACATCCTCGCGCAGGGCATTCCCGAAACCGTGCTGCACCAGCTCGCGCGCTTTCCGGGCCTGACGGTGATCGCGCGCGGTTCTTCGTTCGCGTTCCGTGACCGCCCGGACGACCTGCGGGTGATCGGGCGCAAGCTGAACGTGCGTTACCTGCTGGAAGGCAGCGTGCAGACTGCCGGGCAGCGGTTGCGCGTGACGTCGAGCCTGATCGACGCGCAGAGCGGCGCGAGCGTCTGGTCGATGCAATTCGATCGAGCCGCGCAGGACGTCTTCGCGGTGCAGGACGAGATCGCCGTCGAGGTCGCACGCGCCATGCAACTGACGCTCGATGCCGGCACTGCCGCCGCGGCCAGCCTGCAACAGGGCGCTACCCGGAGCTACGAGGCCTACCTCGCCTTCCTCCGCGGCCGCGCCTTGCTCGCGAACGTTCGCGTGGCCGAATTGCCGGCGGCCATCGACTCGCTGGCCGCCGCCATCCGCCACGACCCCGAGTTCGCCGCCGCCCACGTCCTGCTGGCGCGCGCCCGGGTCGAGCTCGCAGAGCACGATTCCTCGGGCGCTGCCCGGCGGGATTTTCCGCAAACCGTGGAGTCGGCAATGCAGTCGCTCGATCGCGCTATCGCACTGGATCCGAAGAATGGCGAGGCATACGTGGAACGGGGCTACCTGAAGGCGTATTTCGACCTGGCGGCGGCGGATGCGGACCTGCAGCGCGGAATCGAACTTGCGCCCAGCTACGCGCGCGGCTACGAGGGGCTTGCGGCCGTGCAATTCCAGAGTGTGGCCCGGCGGCGCGAAGCGCTGGAGATGATCGAAAAGGCCCGGCGGCTCGATCCGCTGGAACCGCGGCTCGACGTGATCAAGGCGACATTCCTGCGCTACGGCTCCGGCGACAGCGAGAAGTCCACGGCGATCCTGCAATCGGTCCTGGATCGCGACCCGCTCTACGTGCCCGCCCTGGTGCGGCTGGCGGAATTCCGCTGGAACTTCCAGGGCCAGCACGCGGAATCCATCCTGCTCGGCGAGCAGGCCGTTGCCCTCGATCCCGGCAACGAGCAGGCCTGGCGTCAGCTCGTGTTTGCCTACCTCGATGTTGGCGACGACCAAGCCGCAGCATCGGCACTCCGCGGGATCGAGGAGCAGCCGCGTCTCGGCTGGCTGGCATTGCACCTGCATCGCAGGGACTGGCGCCGGGCCGGAGAAGCGGCCTATGCATTGATCGCCGCAGGTCCGACGAGTGCGATGGACGAACGCCGCGTTGCACTCGCGATCCGCATGCATGCCCGCGCGACCGGCGATTACGACCGTGCAATCAAAGCGCTCGAACCCTGGGCGCTGGTCGAGTGGGACGGCGACGAGCCCCTGCTCGGCGGCCAGCTCGATCAAGGCAGCGGGGTCGCCGGGCTCGCAGACATGCTGATGATGGCCGGACAGCAGGACCGCGCGCGCCGGCTCGCCAGGGAACTGCTGGCCGACACCGACGTGCAGATCAAGCGCTACGGCCGCGGCGAGATCTGGCTCAACGAGGCCCGCGCCGTGGCGCTGGTGCTGCTCGACAGGCCGGACGATGCCATCGCGACGATGAAGCGCATGAGGGATCTCGGAGCCTCGAAGCATTCCTGGCGCACGCTCCTCGAGTACGAGCCCCTGTTCGCTTCGTTGCGGGAACGCCCGGAATTCCAGGCGATGGTCGCGGACGCCAGCTCAAACGCGGCGCGCGAGCGCGAACAGCTCGCGCGCATGCGCGCGGATGGACTCGTGCCGAAGCGCAGCTGATTTCGCGTGTCCGTGCGCTTTCGGGGACGCCTGCCTCAATCCGGACGCGGCTCGCCCATCTGCCAGGTCGCGCGGATCTCGTGCGTCACGGTATCGCGCAGCACATTGAACCACTGGCCACAGCCATAGCTGTGGCACCAGCGCTCGGCGTGCTCGCCTTTCGGGTTCGAGCGGAAGTACAGGTAACGCGCCCATTTCTCGTCGCTGCAGTTGGCTGCCGGCCGCGCGATCTGCGACTCGCCGCCATAGGTGAACTCCGGCTCGTCGCGCATTCCGCACCAGGGGCATTCGATCCTGAGCATGCTCTATGATTCCGGCGGGGTTACCAATGCAACGCTATTCATTCTTGAGCCTGGCCCGCCAGGCGGTCAACAAGCATCGCGGCCTGACAGGGCAACTCCGGCCGCAACACGCAGGTAGTGCGTATGCTGTCTCGCGAATGAAAGCCCCTTGTGGTCCGCCGATACTATTGCCAGCGGGCTCGCTCGAGCCCCACATTTCTGGAACCGCCCGCGCAACTCATTGGCTTCCAGTCCCGTTAGGCACGCCCTCGCATGAGCTTTCGTTCGGAGCGATATCGGTTCCGATCTTTCGCTCGCGCGAATCTCGCGGAGCCCATGATCGCATGCCGTTCGAGCACCGGAGAGTACTCACTCGCCTGAACCGTACGACCGAGTGCCTCCGCCATCGCGCGCAACTGATGCGGCGCACCACCGCAACAAATCCCCACGAACCGCACGCCAAGATCACGAGCTTGAACTCCAAAATTCGCCATCTCATAGCGCGTGAGCTGAAAAGGTTCAAGCTCCACGGGAAACCCGTGCTCGCATCTACGATGCCGCAAAGTAATGAAGGATGGACTCTTTGCGCTCGTTCGGTAGGCAACTGGCAATGCCGCGACATAGCTCTTGCCATTCACCGCTTGCACAACCCGTTTAAGCATGGGCAACATCGTCGGCGGGCCACGGCCACAATTCAGTCCGACCACAGCGGCACCTCTGTCGCTCATGATCTGGCAGGCATTTGGATAGTCGAAGCCGTCACTCGTTTTATTTTGCACCGAAAGAAAGTTGATGACCGCAGGAACCTTGTAGGACTGGATCACTTCAAGAGCGATGCTTGCTTCGGCAAACCAATCCAATGTCTCCGCGATGATGAACTCTGCGCCTTCCTCAACGGCCCATCCAACCTGCTCCTCGTACATTTTGCGGACCTGCCGACTCGTGCGCGCGTGGTCCTTCGGATTGTATACCCAGGTATTGCAGATATTGCCCGCCAACATGGACCCCGTTTCCTCCGCTACTTTCTTGGCCAGGCGCACGGCCTGGCGATTGAGCTCTTCAGCGTCGCGTTCGCGATTCACCACTTTCATCTTGTCCCGATGCGCGTAATAAGTCAGCGCCAAGACCACATCCGAGCCGGCGCGTACGTATTCGCGGTGTAGCTCGAGAACGGCTTCCGGAAAATCCAATACAACCTCCGGGACGTAGGGACCTGACTTCACATACCCGCGGCGTTCCAACTCGAAAACATAACCTTCGCCGCAGAGTACGAAGCCGTCTTGCAGCCTTTGCAATAGACTCTTCCTGATTGGTCGCTTTTCCATTCAAGATCCTGTCGGTGCGGTGGGTGTACCTGTCGAATGGTAGATATCCAAGGTTGAAAGATTCGGCAAGGCCGCAGTGCTCTCATCGGTAAGGCATCTCGCTAGAATCTGCTGGAACCGGAGGGATGTGGACTCCTGCCCGCCAGTGAATACTCCTCCGCGAAAGGCCTCAGATGCTCGGCCCTTTTGGACCGACTCACAAATGGCAACATCCTCGTTGTTGACATTGATCAAGAATCGCATCAGCCCCTCCCGCGCTGCTCTATGGCGTTCCCCCGATGCTGCATCGCGGTGCACGAGCAGTTCGATTCGCTCCTCGGTCACAACCGCGCTTACAGGGAAGACGATGTTCACGAGTACAAAGTCAGGAAATCGGATGATCAATAGGTTAGGCACAAGATACAGCGCCTCCCCCATTGAGCGGTCGTGAGCTACGACGCCTGGCAGTAACGGGAGCTCGTTGCCACTCTGATCGTCGCGTACGTATGCAGTCGTTCCCTGCCCAATGTATCGATCGCCGCCTAGTATCTGATAGTGGCGCTCCATTGGATTCGCGCGATTCAGCTCCGGGTGCACCGATGGCAGGTGGTAGCTCTCGACAAAATTTTCCACGACAATTTTCCAGTTGGCGCGAAATGAAGGCCGCTGGCCGATATCAGGTACCTGCTCCAACTCGGAGAACGCGGCGTCGAACCATCGGTCGAACAGCGGACCAATGCGGCTGTCAAAGTCTTCGGCTGGCGCAGCCAGACATACAAAAACCAGCCCGCCTCGCTCAACTGCAAGTATCTCCCGCAGACCGAGATTCGTCCGATCTATCGTCACATCATCGTGCAGTCCTGCGCCGCCAGCGTGGGGCGTCCTGGCAAGGCGTCCCTTGGTGTCATAGCTCCAGCAATGATACGGGCAGACGAGGACTCGCGCGTGCTTCGGCCCGGACACAAGCTGCGCGCCGCGATGGCTGCAGACATTGTGAAAGCAACGCACTTTTCCGTCGGCGTCCCTGCAAATGAGCAGTGACTGACCGATTGCATCAACCGGAAACCAATCGCCGGAATTCGGTACATCACTGCCCAATGCCAAACAGAACCACTGCCGTCGGAAGAACCGATCGACTTCGAGCGCGTAGGCCTCGCCGGCATGGAAGAAATGGCCTGGCAAGCTGGCGCTGCCGCGTGCAACCTGCCCGAGGCTGTCCTGCAAGTGGTTTGTAGCCAATTTGGTCGGCAGAATGCTCTTTCCACGTGTTTAAAATACATGCCGACCGTAACGCTTTGACAGGAGCGTTTACGACCGTTCGGCGCTTTCGTTTGCCGAAAGTCCCGGTGCGACGCCAGTGTCGCGGCGACGCCTTCAGAGCGTCAAGCGGCCAATGGAGTTTATATCATTCCACCTACAATATACGTCGCAACCCCTACATTCAGAACTTCACAACGAACCGAAATTGACTGTTCTTGCTCATACCGACATGGCGACACGCAATGGCTGGGCGCTCCCGGAAAAGAGGCCGTTCAAGACAATCGAGAACACCTGGATCCCGATGCCGGACGCGACCCAACTCGCCGTGCGTCTGTGGCTACCGGAGGAAGCTGACGCGACTCCGGTTCCAGTGGTGATGGAATATCTGCCGTACAGGAAAGACGACGGCACCCTGGTCCGCGATGCACCCACGGGGCGATACCTCGCCGAACACGGCATCGCCTTTGCGCGCGTTGATATCCGCGGGACGGGCGATTCAAAGGGAGGGTTGCTGCTCGGCGAATACATGCCACATGAGCAACTGGACGGGGTCGCCGCCATTCGTTGGCTCTCCAAGCAAACTTGGTGTAACGGCGCAGTAGGCATGCGAGGCAAGTCCTGGGGCGGGTTCAACGCACTTCAGATCGCAGCACTGGCACCACCTGAGCTGAAAGCCATCATGCCGATGCTCTTCGCGGACAATCGCTACACCGATGATTCGCACTACGTCGGTGGCGCACTCGGTCTCATCAATTTTGAATGGGGGACGATGTTTCAGAACGTCCTCACCGGCCCGCCTGACCCGCAGAAATTCGGTGCGCAGTGGAAGGAAGAATGGCTCAAGCGCCTAAGGGGTATGCCGGCAGTTCTAGCGGAATGGCTTCACCACCAGCGCTTCGACGCCTACTGGCAACGGCAATCCGTCGGACTCGACTATCGCCGCATCAAATGCCCGGTCTATTGCGTAGGTGGCTGGGAGGACGGCTACAACAATTCAATCCCTCGCGCGCTAACTGAGTTGACCGTACCCCGCAAGGGCCTAATCGGCCCTTGGGCTCACCTATTCCCACCGGATGGATCGCCCGGTCCCGCTCTCGATTGGAAGTTTGAAGAAGTACGCTGGTGGGAGCAGTGGCTCAAGGGCGTGGACACCGGAATCATGGCGGAGCCAATGCTTCGGTTCTATATGCCCGACTGCAAGGCCGCGGAGGTGTTTCCGAATGACACACCGGGGCATTGGGCAGCAGAAGACGTTTGGCCCACGCCGCGCATTGAGTCCATGCTGTTCTACCTGAATTCCGGAACGCTATCAGCCGCAGCGGAGCCGTCCAGAACGATCCGATACAAAACGCATAAGGTCGTTGGTTTGCAACGGATGCAGTGGGTCCCGTTCACGATGCTGAACGATTTAGCGAAGGAGCAGTCGCCAGACGACATTATCTCGGTCGTTTTCGATTCAGCGCCGCTGGACGCTGACCTGGAGATCTTCGGCAATCCGCTCGCCAAGCTGGCTGTGAGCGCCGATGTGCCGGTAGCGAAGCTGGCGGTACGTTTGACCGAGGTCACCACCGAAGGCAAGTCCTGGCAGGTAACCTATGGCCTACTCAACCTGACGCATCGCGCCAGCCACGAAAATCCCACGGAGTTGGTACCCGGCAAGTTTTACACCATCGAAGTGCCGCTCAACCTGATCGCGCACCGCTTCAAGAAAGGCAATCGCATTCGCGTCTCGTTATCCGAAAGTCTCTGGCCACTGGTTTGGCCGTCACCGCAGCAAGTAACACTGACGCTGATGACCGGCGTATCAAGTCTGACATTGCCGGTGCGGCCGCCTCGGCAACCGGAGTCTCCATTCACGATACCTGTGTTGCACGGCTCCCCTGGGCCAGCAGAAAAGGACGCAGGAACGGTCACAGTGGCCGGCCCTGATCCTGCGGGTTGGATAATCATTGACCGGATATGGCCGGACACGATCTCGCTTCTCGAGGAGACCGGCACTGTTGTCAGCTCTGGCTGGCGTAATTGGCGCATGGAGCTGCGTGAAGGACAGCCGAATAGCTGTCGTTGGCAGGGCGACTTTCTGCATCGTTACGAGCGTGCAGGGTGGGGTGCCAACCTGCTCGTCGCGCACTTTGATCTCAGCTCGACGGCCGAGGCATTTCAGTTGAAGGAATCGATTCGGGCAACTCTCGATGGGACCGTGCTATTCGAACGGAGCTGGGACAACAACATCGCGCGAGATCTCATGTAAGCATTCGTTGTGGACTCAATTCTGGCCTTCTTTGGGTGCGCGGAAATGCTGCTCGAACCAACCAATCCACCGGCGATACGTATCGCGTTCATTGACTGGATCGGAGGCTACCGGCCAGTGTCCTCCAATCGGATAAACTATGAATTCAACCGGCACGCCGTTGTCCCTGAGTGCGTTATAGAGGTTGTATGACATTGTTACCGGTGACACTGGATCACCGGTATGCGCGAAGATGAGCGTGGGCGTCTTGACCTTATCCGCATAGGCTACAGGCGAGGCTTGCCAATAGCGCGCGGCATTGTTTTTCAGCCAGGGCGAGCCACCAAGAATTGTGCTCGCCCATATACCGCAGCAAGACAAGTCATACCAATCCAGGTAGTTGGTGATAGCTGATCCCACGACAGCCGAGCGCCACCCCTGATAGTGACCAATTAGCCAGGCGGTCATGTACCCGCCATACGACCAGCCCGAAACAGCGACACGGTCCCCATCGACCACACCAAGAGCCCTGACCGCGGCGACTCCCGCCATGATGTCCCGGCCAGGCCCATCTGCCGGGTCGTTGACGACTGCGCTTTGAAACACTTCGCCCTGCGATGTACTGCCGCGGTAATTGGGTTTGAATACAGCCCACCCTTGACCAGCCATGATCTGATCGAAGAGGTCAAATGCTTCCGTGGAGGTACCCTCGGGACCCCCGTGAATATTGACGACTAGGGGAACCTTCTGGCCTTCCTTGAAATCCGCGGGATAAATCAGGACACCGCCCTGATCGAAACCATCATTGCGCCATTTGATGGTTTTGGCGTCGCCTAATTGAAGTGCGGCTATGCGATCGTTAAAGCGCGTGAGACGTCTGGGTTCGGCGTTTACAGACGTCTTGATGTAGATTTCCGGGGGGTGTCGGGCTTCGGTCCCGATGAATGCCAGCACACCCGTCGCGCTGATCGCGACATTGCTGATATCAATTACAGACCCTAAATTGAGTCGGCGGGCGGGCCCATCCAGTGGTTGTAGCCAGAGGGCGTGTCGAGTTCCATCCGGCCCGACCGCCACAAGACCCTTACTATCCGGCAGCCATACGAACTCTCCGATATCGCGATCAATAGATGTCGTCACATCTCGAACATCCCCACCGGAAGATCTAACAACCGCGACATTCGTTGTGTAAGTCCAGGTATCGGCGCCGTGGAATCGCAGATACGCAAGGAAATTTCCGTTTGGCGCTGATTGCGGCGCAGACGATTTCGGCACCCCCACGATCCTGGCCATGCCGCTGGGCACAACCACATGCTGGCTCTCGCCAGTCATGTCGACAGTCTTGAGTGCGTTGGTTATCGACGAGGCATTCGTGAATTCGCCGTTATGAGGGCGCTGCTGAGAAGCGAATGCAATCAATTGCCCATTTGGATGCCATCCAATGCCCGTCACGCTCTCGACGCCTGTGGTCAATCGCCTCGGCTCTCCGCCAGCGATAGAAACAACCCAGACATGGGACGACGTGAGTGCTTCCGTAGCCAGATAGTCGTTGTCGATGACTCGAAAGGATTTGTTGTGCCGCTCCTCACCTTCGAGCTCCTCCTGCGGATCGGCCGTTATGAAGGCGATGGACTGACCGTCCGGACTCCATTCAAACGACTCAACTGCTTTTTTTGCGTTTGTGATACGTACGGCACGGGCTTCGACCTGGCCGACGGTTGTGACGTAGACCTGGCGTCCATCCCCGCCAGCAGCGTCGAGCCAAGCCAGCTGGTCACCACGGGGTGACCATTTGGGAGACTGCACACTGGAATGGCCAGAGGCCAGGTCGCGCTGGGCGCCGGTGATCGCGTCTATGAGCACCAGGGATTGTTCGAAGCGATTGTCGGCGTAGTTCGCGCGCGCGGCTACGACCACAACCTGTTTGCCATCCGGAGAGATGGCGGGCGAAAAGAGGTCGACGCGCGTTCCCAGATCAGCGAGCGTCACCCGGCGGTCTTGAGCCTCAGCCCACGCGGAAATTGCAGAAAAAGCCGACAGGGCGATGACGACTACCAGTCTATTCATGCGAATGTCCTCGCGAGCAATGCGGCTATATGAGACTACGTCGGATTGGTCGTTCCCATTTGCGGGCGAAAAACTGTTTCCCGGCATCGAACGCCTTGAACTCACCAGTCAGCATCAAGGCATCCTGCGTGACCGACATCCGTAGTACGGTCTCGACACGCACGTCCCATCCTGGTCGATAGTATCCATGCATCCGGTGGTGCTCGAGGGTCGCACTGGTCGGATCGCTGTCGCGAATCTGCGAAATTTCACGCCAGCTCGAATACTCTTCCGTGCCCGTGGCGTTCAAGCGCGAGCGGCTGTACGGCTGCTCAGTGCGGATTGTCAGCGTTCCTGAACCGGCGTCCCATTCGAATTGCTTTGTGCGCGCGTCACCCTCCACCAAGGGTGTGGAACCGGAGTTCTCCGGTACGAAAGCCGTGCCGAACGGCGCGAGCGTCGCATCCTCAGCACGTCGAGGTCGAACCGGCAGCTCAAGCGTGCTCGCGCCGGTGTAAAGCGTGAGGTTGACTGGTTCTGGAGAGGGCCAGATCATTGGCCAGGACGTCGTAGACACCGCAAGGCGAATGCGACTGCCGGGTTTGAACACATGCGCGCAATCTCGAATTTGCAATCGTATTCGAAGACGCTTGCCCGGCTCGAGCGGCCGCGGGAATTCGTGGCCATTTCGGTGGCATAGATTCAGAACGCCGTATGTCACACGGCGAGACACGCCATCGGAAGTCAGCTCGTTCAAACGCAACATCAGGAATGCGACCGGCTTGTCCACGGCGAGCTCAATGAATGCGACTGGCGCTCCGAGGATCTCGAGCGGCTGATCGAGCACAGGCGAGTCAAATAGCAGCGATCGCGCATCGTCGACGCGCTGATCTCCGGGCAGGTCCATCGGAAGAGTGAAGTACCAATACGGCGCGGTAATACCGACGGTTTGTAGCGGTGCGAGTTTCTGCGTCGTCTCGGGTCCCGCGCGACTCTCCAAGCCCGCGTCACTCAAGTAATACTGTGCCTTGCGAATACGCGGCGAGGGCCAGACATCCTCGGCGACCCATCGCCCCGGTATTTCAGTCATGTGCTGAAATGCGGCTTCGTCCTGCATCCACACGCGGAACATCGGCTCTTTCATGATGCCGGTGTCCGTGCCCTTCAGCCAATGATTCCACCAGCGCAGCGATTCATTCATCCAGTCGATCGCTGGACCTGGCGCTCCAGGATGACAGGCATATGGATAGTGATGGGCCCATGGACCCATGAGTCCTTTGCGTGGGACACGGAGATTCTCCAGCATTCGTGAGATGGTGCTCGAATACGGGTCGGCCCAGCCGCCAACCGCATAGACGGGGCACTGTATAGCGCTCCAGTTTTCGTTGACCGAGGCGTGTTTCCAGAATGCATCTCGGTGCTGGTGCGTAAGCCAGTCGCCAACGTAAAAATCGAGGTTCTCGAGACGTTCGCGCCACATTTCGCGCCATCGCGAACCGACGATCTCGGGGTCCGGCGGCCGTGGCCCATTCACGGTGTGCATCGAGCCCCACACGAACATGCACTCGTTTATAGTTCCGCCGCTGTAATGAGCGTCGTCCGTGAAGCGATCGTCCGTCGAGCAGTGTGTGATGATCGCCTTCAGTGCAGGCGGTTGGCGCGCTGCAAGCTGGAGTGAATTGAATCCGCCCCATGAAATGCCGAACATGCCGACCTTGCCTGTGCACCAGGGTTGCCTGGCGATCCACTCGATTATTTCCAGACCATCTTCCTGCTCTTGCGGCTCGTACTCGTCCATCGGCAGGCCTTCTGAATCGCCCGAGCCGCGGATATCCGAGCGCACGCCTGCATAACCATGAGAAGCGTAGAAACGAAATAGCGATTCGTCTTCGAGGCGGGTCGTATCACGCTTACGGTAGGGAATGTAGTTGAAGATTGCGGGACCAGGAGTCTGTTCCGTGTCCTCCGGCAGCCACAGACGCGCTGCGATCTTGGTGCCATCGCGCATCGGAATCCATACGTTTTCGATCTCACGCACTTTGCGCGAGCCCATCCGCGATGGAGCAGTGGCCGTGGGAGTCTCCACGACACCGCGCCCGGAGACCAATGTCGCCCCTGCGCCGATCGCGAGCAGGCCGCCATTCATCCACTGAATGACTTCGCGTCGCGTCAATCCCGTAGTGGAAGTTTCATCTTCGGTTGACACAATTTCACTCCTCGGCGCGCTTCGACCGGGCATTGATGTGCAGCGTACTGACCAGGCTTGCGACTACGGCGGCAAGACCAAACGCGCAGACTGAACCCGCACCACCCGCTACCAGCAGGATGCCGCCTACGGCGGGACCAATCGTAAGCCCGCTACTTGTGATTGCGGGCATGATTCCTGAAACGGAACGCTCATCATCGACTCTGGCAAGCAGCCTGAACTGGAAGGGAAAGTAAAAGCCCCACGAAAAAAAGAAGAGCACGGCCGAAACGAGGAAAGCCTGCCATTCATCCAAGGCGACGAGACCCAGGAGGCCAGCGATCAGCACCAAAAAACCCGTAACGAGGCCCGCAACAGTGCTCAGCCGGTGCGCGACTACGCCGACCGCGAGAGAACCAACCATGTTTCCAACGGCGGAGGCAGACAGAGCGATCGACAAATGGACGGTGTCCAGGCCCTTTGCATGGCCGATGCGCTCGAGGAATGCCCAGATCGCCGACATTCCGACGAAGTAGATGAGAATACTGATGAGCGCGTATGCCGCCTTCCACGACATCACTCTGCGCTTACCGCCACGCTTCTGTGCGGGTCGGGGCTGAATCGTGCCGATCGATTTCGCCAGAAAGAAGGCCGGCAGCGCAAGAATCGAAACGAACACGAACAGCCAGGGCCACCCGGCCGCTGCGACGATGCTCGGCATGATACCCATACCAACGGCCCCAACGAGACCCTGCCCGGCGGCGTAAAATGCCGACGCCCGGGCCGGCACCTGCGACTGGCCCATCGCTGCGTAGCAGATTCCCGCAATCACGCCTTCGCCCAGACCGGAAAGCAGCCGCATCAGCATGAAGTACGAATAGTCAGCGTGCTGCATCGTCAACAAGTTGGTGCCGATCATGACAATTGCGCCGACAATGATCAGCGCCGTCCAGGACCAGCGCCGCGTGAGCGCAAGGCACAGGATGCTGCCGACGCCGATACCGGCCATGTTGGCGGACGCCACATAACCCGCTCGAATAGTTCCGAAGCCGAGATCGTCCGCCATGACGCCGACCATCACCGGCAATACGGCTGGCAGTGTTGCTGCTGCAACACCCACATACACTGCCGACCAAACAGGGCCGGTCAGGCCACTTTCACTGCTAGAGTTCATGGAGGTGGAAGCCGCAAGTTCTCGAAACTCACCCTCTCATACGCGCACCCGTCGGGTCGACGGGGGCCTTGGTCAGAATCCTGCACTCTCGACGTTCACCCAGAATGGTCACCGATAACCCGCTCTGCTCATCTGGAACAGTGGACTGAAGGTAGCCCATGGCCAGACTCGTACCGGCGCAGTGACCATAGCCGCCGGAAGTTACGAACCCAACCATCTGAGAGTCGAGGCACATCGGCTCGTACCCCGCGGCATCCGCTTCAGGGGCATCCACTGCCATTGTGACGAGCCGCATCTTCGGTACGGTCTCGCGCTCCCGGAGCGCCGCGTCCCGACCGATAAAGTCGCGCTTGTCGTAGGCCACGAAGCGATCCATACCCGACATGCGCGGCGTGTAATCTCGGGAGAATTCCCGCGACCAGATTCCAAAGCATTTCTCCAGGCGCAGTGAGTTCACTGCATACATGCCAAGGTGGCGTGATCCGAGGTCTTGCGAATTTTCCAGAACAATGTCGAGGAGCGCCGACAGGTGTGCCACTGGTACGTAAATCTCGTAGCCGAGTTCTCCAGTCACGGACAACCGCGCGACGATCGCCGGTGAGAATCCCAAATCCATTTGCGCCACTGACATGAACGGAATCGCGGCGTCCGAAACTTCGCTGCCCGCGATTCTTCCGAGCAATTCGCGAGCACGCGGCCCGACGAGTGCCAAACCGCCGCGCATATCGGCGACATTGCGCACCTCAACCCCCTCTTGCATCAGGTGCTGGGAGAACCATCGCATGTGCCATGTTTGAAGATAGCCGGAGCCACTGATCTGAAAGCGATCCTCGGCCAGTCGCATCGTCGTCAGGTCGCCCATGAGCCGACCCGAGTGCGCGAGCATCGGGCTGAGTCTAATTCGTCCTACGGCCGGCAATTGACTCGCCAACAACTTGTCCAACGTCTTCGCGGCCCGCGGACCCGTTACCTCATACTGCGCGAACGAGGAAATATCGATAATGCCGACCGCTGAGCGGGCCGCGTGACATTCCTCCCGCACGGCTGCAAACGCGTTCGAACGGCGCAAGGTGGGCGATTCCACGGCAGGCTCGCCGGGAAGTGCGAAGTAAAGCGGAATCTCCATTCCGTAGCTGACGCCGAATACGGCATTTGCTGCCTTCAGGGTGCCGTGCGCTGCGGACGTCTTGGCGGGCCGACCGGCAGGCCAGAATTCGTTCGGATATGCGATCTGGAAACGACGGCTGTAGAACTCACGCGTCCGCGCCAGTGTGTAGTCCTTGGTGGTGTATGGCCCAAACCGGCCGACATCCATCGCCAGGATGTCACCCTCGGTCTCTCCCTCGATGATCCACTGCGCGAGGCTAAGTCCTACCCCACCACCTTGCGAGAAGCCTGCCATTACTCCGCAGGCTGCCCAATAATTACGCAGGCCTGGAACCGGCCCGACAAGCGGATTCCCGTCCGGAGTAAATGTAAAGGGACCATTCACGATCCGGCGGATGCCGGCGTTTGCGAGTGACGGAAAGCGCTGAAATCCCTTCTGCAGTGAGTCAGTCAATCGATCCAGATCTGGGGGCAGCAGTTCCGTTTCACCGTAGTCCCATGGCGTACCCCCAAGCGCCCAAGGCGTCGCAGCCTTCTCATAAACACCGAGCAGCATCCCCTTGCGCTCCTGCCGAAGATAGATTTCGCCATCGAGGTCCAGAATCAAAGGCAGCTCGCCAGTACGATTCTCCAGCTCCGGCAGGTTTTCCGTTATCAGGTAGTGGTGCTCCATCGGGACGATTGGTAGTTCAACACCCACCATCCGCGCGACCTCCCGGGCCCAAAGTCCGGCGGCGTTCACTACGTGCTCGCACTCGATCGATCCCTTATCGGTGACTACCTGCCAGGTTCCCTTTCCGCTCGGTACGATCTGAAGCACACGAGTATGCCGGTAGATTTCCGCGCCCTTGAGATGCGCGGCTTTCGCATACGCGTGCGTCGCGCCGGAAGGGTCCAGGTGACCTTCATCGGGGGCGTAAAGTCCGCCGCGCACTTGGGAGATGTCCATGAGGGGGCACAAATCGCGGATGGTTTCCGGGGAGACAAGCTCGGTTGAAACCCCGAACACCCGCTGGCGCGACCAATCAGCGCGCAGAAAATCCCATCGCTCGCGCGTCTCCGCCACCAGCAACCCGCCCGTGCGGTGCATCCCCACGTCCTGTCCAGAGGCTTCCTCAATCTCCCGGTACAGCGAAATGGTGTAGGCCTGCAGACGCGCAACAGCTGGATCGCTGTTGAACGCGTGGAACCCGCCTGCGGCGTGCCAGCTCGAGCCTGCTGTCAAGTCCTTGCGTTCACACAGGACGACATCGGTGCAGCCCAGCTTCGCAAGGTGATACAGAACGCTGCAGCCGACGACACCTCCTCCGATGACCACAACCTGTGCATGGGTTTTCACGGTGACCGACTGCGAATCGCATGTGGATGCGAAAAATTGAAGCTAGACGATAGCGACGGCCACTCACAAAATCCTTTGATCGCAAGCACAATTGCTAGGAGTTCCAGTATTTCGACCTCTCAACTGCCTTCTTTCACCCTGCTGCGGAGACGTCTCACGTCGATGGGTCGCATGCCGAAATGGCGACGAAAAGCAGTAGCAAATGACGTTGGATGGCTGTACCCGACCGCCTCGCTGGCTATCGCCACCGACTGATGCTGGTCCCTCAAAATCGTCAGGGCATGCTCCATGCGGCAGCGGAGGCCGAAGTTGGAGATCGTTTCGCCGAACACGACCTTGAAGCTCTTCATCAAAGGGCTCTCGGCCATTCCGACCAGGCGCGCAAGCTGGCGGATGCTGGGTGGCGGGGCGTACTGCCGCATGAGAACGTCCCGTGCCGCATGCAAACAATAGAGCTCACGCTCCGTGAACTCTTCGCTGGACGACGCGAACGATGAACGAAAGCTCCCGAGGGCGATACACAGGAGTTCGAGCGTTATGGCCTCGGTGTAAACCAGAGCCAGTGCTCCCGTATACGGGTTGTTTATCAGACTCATCGCGACTTCGAACATGTGCGCGCTCATCGGAAGCTGGCAATAGTTCAGTTTCTCGCAACTGTTCGCCATGAAGACCTGCAACTGCTCGGGTACATCGACGATCGAGGTCAGGATCTCTTCGGTCAGGAATTCTGGCCGGAAGCTGATCGCGACGCTTCGTTCATGCGCGCTTGGAGCGGTCCACTCGCTGATATCGATTCCCGTCGGCTGCGCCCACACGAGGAGTGAGGGTCGATTGAACCGTAGCGGCTTCGCGCGGTTGACGGCGAGCGTCAGGTCGCCGGAAACCTTGAAATTGAACTGTATCAATCCATCACCCGGCACCAGCTCGATTCTTGGATTCCTGTAGGCAAAGTTTTCAATGACTACGTAAAGATCGTCGCGGATACGCGTGAACTCCCAATAACCCTGCCCCTCATTCGGCGCGAGAGTGACGCGTGCACCGAACAAATCCCGTTTCACATGGCGCGTTATTTGCTCGACTTGCGGTTCACCCTCGAGGTTGGCGAACGCATCGGCCAGCGTATGTCCTGAACCTGCAAGAATCGTTCTGAATAGACCTTCATTGCGTGGCCGCTTCTCTCCTTGGGAATTCGCCTTGCGACCTGCTGATTTCATTTCGTATCCAACGCCATAGGACTCGGGCCTCGTGGACCCTGTGTATACTTCTCGGTCCCAGGAAGTTCAAGAGCCGCGAAGGCACGTTCAAGTGCTAGTACAAGATCAGACTTCCATGATCACATCGTTGATCAGGTCGATTGAAGCCGATCCGATGGACTTGCCGGCGTACTGCATGCTCGCCCGGTCGTATGAGTCTTCGGGTGAGTTTCGCAAGGCAGAGCTTACCCTGCGTAGGGCAATTGAGATTGATCCGCTCCACCATGAAGCCTGGCTTCAGCTGGGGATTCTCTACACCGATCTCGGAGACTGGGGCAGCTCGGTTGACGCATTTGAACAGGCATGCGCACTCAATCCAGGCGATCCGACGAGTCATATCGGCCATGGCTTGACGCTGATTGCCACCAAGAACATTGAGGGTGCAATGCGGGTTTGCACTACATTGCTGGGAAAGTTTTCTGACAGGAGTGAAAGTCATCTGATTGAAGGGCACATTAGAAAGACACAGGGACTGAGCGAAAAGGCCGCAGAATCGTATCGACGTGCACTTCAGGTCGATGCCCATCAATCCGAGGCGCTGTTCAATCTCGTCGATCTATTTCCTCCCGCGCCGTCGGACCCATTGACCGAGCGCCTGGAACAATTGCGGCGAAATCCGTCGCTGTCGCAGGGCGAGGCGGCGAATGTTTGTTTTGCCCTGGCACGAATATATGAGACTGGCGGCCAGGTGGAGATGGCGTTCACCCTCTTGCAGGAGGCCAACGTCGCGGCGAGCGCGATGATGCGGCGCCTCGGTAATGCATACAGCCCCGGAGACATTGACGATGAAACCCGTGAATTGGTAGAGACGTTCACTGTTGAAGTCTTTGCGAGTCAACTGGAGCCGCTTGATCTCAATTTGCGTTTGATATTCGTAGTAGGGCTGCCGAGATCAGGCACAACGCTGGTGGAGCAGATCCTTGGCAGTCATACGCACATCATCACCGGCGGCGAACTGCCATTCATGCAGGAATGCCTTTCGAAACTGCTGGCAGGCCGTCGGTTTCGGGGAAAGCATGGTCCACTCGATCTGGAAGACGATGAGGAACGACGACTTCTTCTCCGATTACGGGAAGAATATCTGGACAGGATATTTGAACGTGAACTGGACGGCGAATACGTGATTGACAAGCTTCCTGCCAATTTTGGCTCGCTCGGATTGATCCGGGTGCTTTTCCCCAACGCAATCCTGATCCACTGTACTCGAGACCCCATTGCCACATGCTGGTCGATGTATTCAGCTAATTTCGGGATTCACCTGCCCTATTACACGTCCCTTGAGCATCTCGTTCACTTTTGCCGGAACTATCAGAAGTTGATGACGCACTGGGAAAGTGTCTTGAGATCGGAAATTGTCCCTGTGAGTTATGAGGGTCTCGTACTGGATCCGGAAACCGGTATTCGCGAGCTTGTAAGGAGTTGCGGGCTTCCGTGGGAGGATGCCTGCCTGAAGTTCTATGCCAGCAAGTTGCCCATCTACACTGTAAGTGCGCAGCAAGCGCGGCAACGCATTTTCACCAGTTCTGTTTCCCGCTGGCGGAAGTTCGAGCAGTATCTGAGTCCGTTGATCGATGGATTATCGGGTGCACGGACAGGCTAAGGCCTGTCACGTCGTGTGCGCCTCTGGCGCGGTCGTGCCGGCAGTTTCGAGATCGCTGTGCAATCCACGCTCGGCGGCATAGAAATGCCAGGCGGCCCAGAATCCAGTGCAGGCAAGCACGATCAACACCCTGCGCAGGGATTCGCCGGGATCCGCGCTCACGGCAGCCACCAGATCGGACGCAATCCCCACGAGCTGCGGCGCAACGACGAGGTTGGCAACATTGGCGACGAACACCAGGATCGCGCATGACTGCGCCCTCATGGTCGGCGGGACCAGGTTTTGAACCAGCGCGAACACCGGTCCGATGTACAGGTAGGTGACCGGCACGAAAACCCACAGCATCGCCCGCGCGAACTCGAGTGAAGTGGCCCAATACGCTAGGACCGACGGCACAGTGGCGAGCAGTGTCGTGATGGCGACAATTCGAGTCACGAAACGGGCGTCACGACGGCCGTAGCGACTCATTAGCCATACAGTCAGTAGCATCAGTAGCGTGCCGCCGATGCCGTGAATCGGCCCGAGCAGAGCGCCCGCCTCTTCGAGGTTGAGGCCGTGCGAGCGGACCAGGAACGACGGCGTCCACCATACGAGCCCCCAGCCCCACAGCGTCACCACCGCCGACCCCGCCAGCACGTGCATGAGCGAGCGCTGGCCGCGAATAAAGCGCAGCGTCGCGGAGAGCGGCGAAGGCCCACTACGGTGAACCTGATCATCGAGCTGTCCACGACGCGGCTCGCGGACCGTCAACCGGACCAAAAGGGCCAAAGGCAGTCCGACGAGGCCGAAAACGAGAAATGTCGTGCGCCAGCCGAAGTGATGACTGATCCAGCCGCCGGCGCTGGAGCCGAGCGTGGCGCCCAGCGCTGCTCCCAGCGCGAACACCGTCATGGCCGCGGCACGCGAATTCGCCGCGAACTTGTCAGCGAGGATTGTCTGCGACGGCGGCGTGCCGCCCGCTTCGCCGACGCCGACCCCGATCCGCGCCAGCAGCAACATCCAGAAATTCGCCGCCATGCCGCAGAGCATCGTCATCACCGACCAGCCAGCCAGGGCGATCGAGATCATGTTGCGACGGTTAACGCGGTCCGCCAGCACACCGAGCGGTATTCCGGCTGTCACATAGAAGATTCCGAGCGACGTGCCAGTCAGCACCCCGATTGCGCTATCAGACAGGCCGAGCTCCGCCTTTATCGGCTCAATGAGCGTCGATGCGACATATCGGTCGGCAATATTGAGGGTATACACCGCGGTCATTGCCGCCAGCACGTACCACCGATCGCGGACAGCGGAGTCTGCCCGGTACGGATCGTCAAGGACATCGGGGCCCGCGTTCAATCTGGCACGCAATCAGACTTTGTATCTTCCTGAAGCACCGGCGACAAAATCTCTAGCAACGGGCGCAATTGCGTCTCGTAATTCCGCCACCGGCCAACCGAACTCCCGTAGATGGGCTGCCGCACCTGCCACCGGCTTGGGGTTCGCACACCTCGCGCAATCAGGTGAAATTGCATGCAGCCCGACTCCCACTCAACCCCACAAAACCTGAGCAAATCTCTGACAACACTTGCCGTATTGCTGACAAGCTGTTCGTACTCAACTTCCAGCATCGGCATCGGCAACACGGCCCGCCAGTGCTTCATCAACCTCCTGTAGTCCAGGTAATACCGCCCCAATGTGTCCAGTTGGCTCGCAAACTGCAGATATTCACTAAAAGCGGTGAAGTAACATGACAAGCACGTATCCAGCGCATCCCGCCGGCAATGGATTATTTTCGCATCGGGAAACAGCGCTGCGATCAGTCCGAGATGGAGGTAGTTGAACGGCATCTTGTCCGTTACCAGCGCCGCATCCCGGGATACCGTGTCCAGCTTTTCCAGGTACTGCTTTGCCATCCGCCCGAGTGCTGTCGCGTCAAGATCCCGCATCCGTGCTGGGTACGCGGCTCCGGTCAGACTCATCCGCGCGGCAATATTCGTGACAGTGGACAATTCTCCTCCAGCCGCAATCCGGGAGTGACTGGCAAGAATTTGTTCCACCAATGTGGTGCCGGAGCGAGGCATGCCGATGATGAAAACCGGCCTGTCGCTGCGTACTTCGAGCAATGGCAAGGACCGAAAGAATTCCGACGGGAATGAGTCGATGACGCGATTTACAGCTTCACTGAACAACTTGCTGTCGTACGGATGCCGCCTGAACTTGACGGCGTTTCCTGCCTCCAGGTGCTCGAAGGCACTTTGGTACTGTTGTCGTTGGTCGTAATACCTCGCCAGTCCCAGCTGCATCCTTGTCCGATCAAGGTCCTTCAACTCACATCTCTTGAGCAACTGCTGCGCCCGCAGCTCATGACGCTCGTCAATATGCGTTCCGCGCAAGCTCAAGAGCTTGCTCAAGGCCATCAAATGGTCAGGCTCCCGGGCCAACACCGTGAGGTAATGGAACTTCGCCTGCTTGAATCGGCCACCTGCTTCCAGCGCATCGGCCAGCGACAAGCGTGCGGCCGGGAGCTGAGGCGCAAGTTTCACCGCCTTGCGGCCGTAACGAATCGCCCGCTCCAGCTCATTCAGCGCCAGACTGTTGTTGGCCGCCTTGACGTACGCCTGCGCGGAAAAAGGTTTCAGCCGTGTCAAGCGCTCCAGGAATGCTTTCGCCCTGCCCGGCTCTCGCACGGCGCTGAACGCGGCCGCCAAATTGTTCAGCGCATCACTGTGCCTGGGGTCAATATCCAGGGCGCGTGAAAGGAGGCCAACTGCCTCTTGGTAGGCCTTCTGTCTCAGCTTGACGATACCGAGATCATTCAAGAGATTCGGCGATTGAGGTGCACTGCGCAGCGCCCGGGAGAAATACTGCTCAGCCTCGACCAGATGCTGTTGCTGCAGATGACCCAAGCCCACGCAGCGCAATACTTCGGGCTCGTCCGGATAGTCTCTTAGCAGGACGTTACCGTGTTCGACCGCTGCTTGTGCGTGGCCTTGCTGCAGCAAGCGGCTGGCGTGCGCCAACTGAGCGGCCAGTTCATTCAACCAGTTTTCCGCCTGTTTGTCGCAGCAGGCATCCGGCGCGGGCCCGCAGGCGCTCGTCAACGATCAAACGAATAGCGAACGCCGAAACTATAGGTCCTTGGCTGACCGACATTGTTGGCGAATCCCGGATGCCCACCGGTAAGCGAATAGTAATAGGTCACATCATTTGCATTGTAGACGTTCGCAAAGATCTCCAGCCCCTCCAATGGGCCGGTAAATCCTTTATACGACGCCCTGAAGTCGACTCGCGTGTCACTCTGTAACAACTGATCATTGGGATCGTAATCCCCTTCGAAGAACGCATTGACGTTGCCGATAAGCGGCGAATCGATCTTGCTTACGATGGCGGTCCCGACGATAAGTCCTCCAAGGGGACCGTTCAGAAACTCGTAAGAAGTATTCAGCGACGCCTGGTGTTTCGGGACGCTGTTGACGGCCAACTGTTCGCTGATCAGCTGCGAGAAGATCTCCGAATGCGTGTACGCGTAACTCAACGCCGCATTCCAACCCGGGAGGATTTCTCCAACAAGCTCCAGTTCAACGCCATTGAATTTACGCTTGCCCTCGAGCGTCGTTGCAAATGTACCGCCCGTTTGACCAATGACGAAATTCGTCTGGGGAACATTCGTGAGTTCCGCCTCGTACAAAGCCAGGGACGCACTCACGTGTCCATCGTTCCACTCACTCTTGAGGCCGACCTCGTAGGACGTCATGTCTTGTGGATCCGTCAGCGGATTACCGTCGATATCGAATTGACCGACATTGGGCCTGAATCCTTCCGAAAAACTAAGATACGCTTTCGCATCGAACAACCACTCGCCCTCGTCGGCCACGTCGTAAGTGGCGCCTAAACGTGTGACGGTGTCCGTCCGAGTGATTCTCGACGTCACCACCGGCAAATTGACGCGCGCGTTTTCCTCGGTCACATCGGTGTCCTGCACCAGGATTCCGGCAAGAATGTTCAAGCGGTCGCTCAGATTCACCTGCGCTTGGATGCTGGCGCGGAGTTCCTCGTTATTACTGGTGCGTACTCCCACGAGGTCGCGATCCGGCGCAAACGGGATCGGACTGCCGTCTGCAAGTACTCCCCTCCCACCATCTCCCAGTCTGAGAAAGCCGAGAAAGTTGCTAAAGAAATTCTGATAGGTCTGATCCCGTTTGTGATACTCCAGTGCGGCAAAAAACTGGTGGGTACGCCCGGCAAGATCGAATGACCCGCCCAGCGAGAGGTCTGTCGTGACGTAATCATTGTCGATGTCCCAGTCATAGGAATACAGATAGACCTCGTCGTCGTTTAACCCGTAGGCGCCCGCCGGACCGAATGCATAGAGATAGTCAATGACAGACTCCGTTGACGAACTGGCTACTTTGCCAGTCATCTGCCAGTCATTCGAAAAATGGTGACTGAGCGATGCGTATGCCCAGTCCGTCTTCAAATGGAGATTATTCTGCTTCGCATCGCCGCAATACCAGTGTTCCAGCGGTGTTGACGGAACAAACAGCCGATTGCTCGCGTCCACCCCAAGCGGACAACCATCTGTCGGGTCGTTATCTCGTTGGCTGCGAAACAGGTAGACGCCGCCCACAGTGTTAGGCGTAAAATCGAAGGTAGCTGAGCCCAGGAAGTTCTTGTCGATGTTGGTTCTTGCGTTGACGGTCTCCTGCGGTATTCCGTAATCCGAATACGAACCCACCAAGCGCGCCTTCAGCCGATCGTCCGTTCCCGGAATCGATCCTGTCACGTCCGCCTCGTACCGCAAACTTGAGAAGCTGCTACTGACAAGTCCAAATTCGGCTCGAAAATCGTCCTGTGGCGTCTTCAGGATCTGGTTGACTTCACCCCCGAAGGCTCCGGTCACGCCGTACAAAACGGTGGCTGGGCCTCGCACGATTTCCAGCCGTTCAAGCAGGAACGCATCGACAAAGTCGTACTGTTCCGAAGCCATGCCGTTGGTGCGAGGCTCGAGGATCCCCTGCCCGCGGATCGAGATCTTTTCTATTCCATATCCCGAGCCGTTTTGGTGCGCACCTGGTATAAGATCCAGCGCGTCGTATGCACTGCTGGCGCCAGCCGCCTTGAGCATTTCCTCGGAGATAACTGAGATTGACTGTGGCGTATCGATCAGCTTCATCCGCAGTCCAGTGGCGGTCGTCTGATCAACTGGCCGGTATGTCTCTGCCTGTCCGTAAACTGTAACAGTCTCCAGGTCTCCTTCGGTCGGCGACGCCTGTTGCGCCTCGTCGGCGTGCACCACCATGAGTCCCTGAGCTGCCAGCAGTGCTGTCTTTACTGCCAGGGCAATACTCGGCTGTCTAGATTTCATGATTCCCCCGCGGAAGCAGAGCTGATACTCGCCACGCAATTAAATCAACTGGTAGCGCAAATTCGTTAAGCGTCATTAGCCTTCACTCTATGTTGCGCTCCATCTTTTACTCGGGACTCTAAGCAGGCCTTGCCACGCAATATCTTAGTGTCTAAGTTTCACGACCATCTTCGCTAATGCCTACAATTTGCTAGGAGTTCCAGCGCTTGCCGTATCGTTTGTTTGCATTGGCTGACACACAAGTATCTTGGGAGAGCCGGCCAATCATCGGTGGTCGTTTCCTGCGCTGGCTTGAATGAATCTTGTCTCGGATGGCCTGCCCGGCTGGTGGCGGACCAGGCGCTCGCGATCGATGCGCTGAAGGAGTTCGCGCGGGGAAATGAGCGCCCCGTTGCTTTGGGCGCCCCTAGGTGCACCTACACTGCCACCTAAATAGAGTTCTGGCGCCATTGTCGCGCCGTTTTGGTCAGCCGGCTGTTGGCCGCGGACCCTCCATCCGGTAACTCGCGACGATCGTGTGCATCACAGTGTCGCGAAGCACGTTGAACCACTGCCCGCAGACGAAGCTGTGCCAGCAGCGCTCGGTATGTTGCCTTGCGGATTCGACCGGAAAAACAGGTAGCGCGGCCATCATTCGTCGCGGAATCCGCTCCACGGGCACTCGATCCTGAGCATGCTCTATGATTCCGGCGGGGTTACCAATGCAACGCTATTCATTCTTGAGCCTGGTCCGGCATGCGGTCAACGGGCATCGCGGCTGGCCGCGCGTGCTCCATCGGCCGGCGCTGAAGCCCGCCTATGACGCGGTGATCGTCGGCGGCGGCGGGCACGGGCTCGCGACCGCTTATTTCCTGGCGAAGAACCACGGCATGCGCCGCATCGCGGTGCTGGAGAAAGGCGTGATCGGTCACGGCAACTCCGGCCGCAACACGCAGGTCACGCGCTCCGATTATTTCCATCTGGTCAGCTCGAAGTTCTTCGACCGGTCATTGCGGCTTTACGAAGGGCTGAGCCGGGAACTGAACTACAACATCATGCTGAGCCAGCGCGGCAAGCTGAGCCTCGCGCACAGCCCGCACGAGCTCGAGTTCCTGCGCCGCTCGGTCAATGCGATCCGCATGAATGGCGTGGATGCGGAAATGGTTTCCACCGACGACCTGCGCCGCCTGGAACCGATGCTCAATGCGAGCTGCCGCTTCCCGATCGAAGGCGGCGCCGTGCAATGGCGCGGAGGCGTCTCCCGCCACGATGCCGTGGTCTGGGCCTTCGCGCGCGCCGCCGTCGCCCTCGGCGTCGACATCGTGCAGGGTTGCGAGGTCACCGGATTTTCGATCAGGGGCGACCGCGTCACCGGCGTGGAGACCAGCCAGGGGCAGGTCGCCGCGCCGCGTGTCTGCCTTGCGGTCGCCGGTCATTCGAGCGTGCTCGCGGCTAAAGCCGGCGTTGCGCTGCCGATCCACAGCATGGCGCTGCAGGCAATGGTGACGGAGCCGGTCAAGCCGCTCGTCAACACCGTGCTGATGTCGGCAGTCGTCCATGGCTATGTCAGTCAGACCGACCGGGGCGACGTCGTGATCGGCGGCGGCGCCGACATCTATCATTCCTATGCACAGCGCGGCGGAATGCCCACGCTCGAAGCCAATGCCCAGGCCGCGGTCGAGCTCTTCCCCTGCCTGAGCCGGCTGCGCGTGATGCGGCAATGGGCCGGGATCGTCGACATCACTCCGGACACCAGTCCGGTCATGGGGTTGACGCCGGTGCAGGGACTGTACGTCAGCGGCGGCTGGGGAACCGGCGGCTACAAGGCGATTCCGGCCGGGGGCGAAACCATGGCGTGGACGATCGCCAACGACAGGCCGCATGCGTTGATTGGCGCATTCGGCCTCGATCGCTTTGCCACCGGCGCGCTGGTCGACGAAGGCGCCGCATCGGGAGTCGCGCACTGATGGGCTTCCGGCTCGACAGCGGTGGTCACATCGATCGGTCGCAGCCGATCCGCTTCCAGTGGAACGGCCGCACGCTCGCCGCGTTCGCGGGCGACACGATCGCCTCGGCCTTGATCGCGAACGACATCAGGATCGTTGGCCGCGGCATGAAGCTGCACCGGCCTCGCGGCGTGCTGTCCGCCGGCGTCGAGGAACCGAATGCCCTGGTTTCGCTCGGGCACGGAGCGGAGCTCGAACCCTCCGCCCGCGCGACGATGATACCGGTCCGCGAGGGGCTCGAGGTGCGCGCGCAGAACGCCTGGCCGAGCCTGCGCTTCGACCTCGGCCGGGTCCTCGACCTGACGTCGCCGCTGTGGTGCGCGGGGTTCTACAACAAGACCTTTACCTGGCCGTCCTGGCATTTCTATGAACCGCTGATACGCAGGGCCGCGGGCATCGCGCATGCGCCCCGTCAGCCGGATCCCGCGCGCTACGACGCGGTCAATGCACATTGCGACCTGCTCGTCGTCGGCGGCGGACCGAGCGGGCTGCTGGCCGCGCAGATCGCGGCGCGCGCGGGGCTTCAGGTCATCGTCGTCGAGCAGGATCAGGAATGCGGCGCACAACTGCTCGGCGCGAACCTGCTGGTGGACGAAGCACCGGCCGCGGTCTGGTTCGCGAGCCTGCTCGGCGAGCTTGCCGCATCGAGGAACGTGCGCCTGCTGACCGGCACCACCGCATTCGGACTTTACGACCATGGCACCGCGGGCCTGCTGCAGCGGCTCGATCTTCACGGTCGGCGGGGCTCCGTCCGCCAGCGCTACTGGCGCGTGCGCACGAAGCAGATCCTGCTGGCCACCGGAGCCATCGAGCAGCCACTGGTGTTCGAAAACAACGACCTGCCGGGCGTGATGCTGGCCGGCGCCATACGCCAGTACGTCAACCGTTATGCCGTCGCCGCCGGCCGCCGCATCGTGTTTGCGACCAACAACGATTCCGCCTACGTCGCCGCGCTCGATCTTTCCGACGCTGGCATCGAGGTGCCCTGCGTTATCGACTCGCGCGCTGTTGCGCCACCCCTCCTCGCCGAGGCGCTGCGCGACCGCGGTGTCCGCGTCCATACGGGGTCGATGGTCTCGAAAGCGGTCGGCCGTGAAGGCCTGCGCGCGGTGACCGTGGAATCGGCGGGCGAAATTGCCTGCGATGCGCTCGGCATGTCGGGCGGGTGGGCGCCATCCGTGCACCTGCACTCGCAGGCGCGCGGCGCGCTCGAATTCGACGACGGAAGCCGCGCATTCCTGCCGCTCGATCCGCAGGCGCCGCTCCTCAGCACCGGCGCCGCTGCCGGCCGTGTCACGCTCGCCGACAGCCTGGCCGATGCGATGCGCGCGGCCGAGCGCGTGCTCGAATACGCCGGCGTCGCGGCCACGGCACTGATCAGGCCGCCGGTCGTCATGGAACCCCCCGTCACAGCGAGTGTCGGCCCGGCGCGCAGCGTGGCAATGGACCACAGTCATCGCCAGTGGCTCGACTTCCTGTACGACGTGACGGTCTCCGATGTCGAGCTGGCCCTGTCCGAGGGATTCGAAGATATCGAACTGCTGAAGCGCTACACGACCGCCGGCACTGCCGTCGACCAGGGGAAGACGAGCAACCTGAATACGCTGCTGACTGTGGCTGAGCTGACCGGCCGGAACCCCGCGGAAATCGGCACGACCACCTATCGACCGCCCTACACACCGGTCACGCTGGGCGCGTTGGCGGCGCGTCAGGTCGGCGAACGCTACGCGCCGCGCCGCCTGCTGCCGGCCCACTTGGAGCACGAAGCGATGGGCGCGCATTGGTGGGAAGCCGGTGGCTGGATGCGTCCCGCCTGCTATCCGGGCGCGCGGGAAACCGTGCATGAGGCGGTGCAACGCGAGGCGGCGGCGGTTCGCGCAGGCGCCGGGATATTCGACGCCTCACCACTCGGCAAGATCGAAGTCACCGGCACCGACGCTGCGCCCTTCCTCGACCGCTTCTACGTCAATCAGGTGGCGACACTCGAATCGGGCCGGGTCCGCTATGGACTCATGCTCAACGAGCACGGCGTCATCATCGACGACGGCACTATCGGACGGCTCGGCCGCGACCGGTTCCTGATCACAACGACCAGCGGCGGCGCGGGCCGCATCGCGCAATGGCTCGAGGAATGGCGGCAGTGCGAGTGGCCGGATCTCAAGGTCTTCATCACGCCGGTGACGACTCAGTGGGCCTGTATCGCCGTTGCCGGCCCGCGCGCGCGCGATCTGATGATGCGATTCGAAACCGACATTGCGCTCGACGCGAAGTCTTTCCCGCACATGAGCCTGCGGGAGGGCCGCCTGGCCGGCGTGCGGACGCGACTCTACCGGGTCAGCTTCTCCGGGGAGCTGGGATACGAGATCAACGTGCCGGCGCGTCATGGGCCGGCGCTATGGCGTGCGCTCATCGCGGCCGGATCGGAGTTCGGCGTGTCCCCTTACGGAATCGAGACCGTGCTGCTATTGCGGCTCGAGAAGGGATTCCTGCATGTCGGCGTGGATACCGACGGCACGACCATACCCGCCGACGTGGGCTGGGGTGATGTCGCGCGCAGGAAGAAAGGCGATTTCATCGGCAAGCGATCGCTGCGCCGCAACGACAGCCTGCGTACCGATCGCCTGCAACTGGTCGGCCTGACGGCTGACGATCCCGGAATCCTGGTCGCAGGCGCGCATCTCCGGCTGCCCGGGACGACCCAGGGCACCGACGGATGGGTGACATCCGCGGCGAAGTCGCCGGCGCTGGGTCGCCCGATCGCGCTCGCGATGCTCCGCGGCGGCCGGGCGCGAAACGGCGAGCTGCTCACGGTTCACGACCTCGACAAGCAGTGCGCAGCCATGGTCGTGGCGACGACGTTTTACGATCCGCAGAGCAAGCGCCTCCATGCCTGAGTCCATCACCGCACTCACGCCGCAATCGTCGCTGCCGCCAGGAAGCGCCGACCTCGCGGACGAACTGCAGCTCTCCGTCTTGCCGTCGCGGGCCGTCGTGCAGTTGCGGGTTGCGGCACGGTCCTTGACGACGATCGGCAGCGTCCGAATCGGCGTCCGCGAGCTTTCCGAACCGATGAACAGCTCCGCCGGCGACGATCCCGCCAACTGCCGGCTTGCACCGGATACCTGGCTGGTGATCTCGTCACGTCACGATGCCGGCGAACTCGAGGACATGGTCAACAAAGCCTGCACCAGGCGCAGCTGTGCCGTCATCGATCTGTCAGATTCATGCGTGACGCTCGCACTGCAAGGGCCGCGAGCGATCGAAGTGCTGGCCCGAGGCTGCGGTCTGGATCTCGCCGGTGCTGCCGCCGGCATCAATTTCTGTTCGCACACGCGCTTCGCGCAATTGGCGGTGGTCATCCGGCGCACCAGCGCGGAACGATTCGAGTTCATCGTCGACCGGTCGACAGCACAATACTTGTACGACTGGATTCAGGACGCCGCGTCCGGTCTCGACTAAGATGGCCGGCCTCGCATGACCGACGCCAGCTACATCCTGACGACATCGACGCCGGACACGACCGGTATCGTCGCCGCCATCACCGGTTTCCTTGCGGCGCGACGACTGTCGATCACCGAGACCCAGCACTTCCTCGATCCGCCGACCAGCCGCTCCTACCTGCGCACGGTATTCCGGGATGGCGGCGGCGGACTGCCGCCGATCGGCGTGCTGGCCGCGGACTTCAAGCCCATCGCCAAGCGCTTCGGCATGCAATGGCAGTTCCGCGATGCCGGCCGCCGCTGCCGCGTGCTGATTGGCGTGTCGAAACAGGGTCAATGTCTCAACAGCATGCTCAATCGCTGGCACAGCGGCGTGCTGCCGATCGACGTCATCGGCGTGTACTCGAATCACGAGGATCAGAAGCGGCTCACGGACTGGTACGGCGTGCCGTATCACTGGTTCCCGATCGGGCCGCAGGGCAAGGCCGCGCAGGAAGCGCAAATACTCGAGCTGTTCGACGGGAGCGGCGCGGACCTGATGGTGCTCGCGCGCTACATGCAGATCCTCTCGGCCGAAGCCTGCGACCGGCTCGCTGGCCGCGCGATCAACATCCACCATTCCTTCCTGCCCGGCTTCAAGGGCGCGCGGCCGTATTACCAGGCCTATGAGCGCGGCGTGAAGCTGATCGGCGCGACCGCACACTATGTCACCGGCGACCTCGACGAGGGGCCGATCATCGAGCAGGAGGTCCACCGAGTGGACCATACGCTCGAACCGGAGGAGCTGACCAACATCGGCCATGACATCGAGAGCGTGACGCTCAACCGCGCGGTCCGCTGGCACGCAGAACATCGCGTGTTCGTGCACGGCAACCGCACGGTCGTGCTGCGCTGAGCGACTGCCGTGAGCACCGGCACGCATGTCGAGACCTGGTCTTCGAACGTCGCGTTTTATCTGTCAGTCGCCGGCGCGGCGGTCGGGCTCGGCACCTTGTGGCGCTTCCCGTTCCTCGCCGGCCAGCACGGCGGCGGACTGTTCGTGCTGGTTTTCGTCGCCGCCAGCGTGCTGATCGCGGTACCGCTGCTGGTTGCCGAGTTCATGATCGGCCGCCGGGGCGGTCCAAATGTGCCGCTTGCGGCCGGCCGCGTCGCCGTCGCCTCGGGTCGCTCGTCACGCTGGGCCGCGATCGGCGTGCTCGGGACGCTGGCAATCAGCCTGATCATGACTTACTACAGCGTGATCGGCGGTTGGGTGCTGGCCTATGTAGCGGATTACGTCGGCGGCGCGACGGCGGGCCTGACCCACGCGGAAATCACGGCACGCTTCAATGCCCTCCTCGCCGACCCCTGGCGCCTGACTATCTGGCACGCCGCTTTCATGGCGGCGACACTCGCCATCTCCGCGGCCGGGCTGCATCGCGGCATCGAGCTCGCCAACAAGATCATGCTGCCCGGGCTCTTCATCATCCTGCTGGGGCTCGCGGCGTACGCACTCCGGCAGGGCGACGCGGGGCGCGCGATCGGCTTCCTGACGCAAGTGGATTTCTCCAGGCTGAGCGGCGAACTGGTGCTCGCCGCCGTCGGCCAGGCCTTCTTCGCTACCGGCGTCGGCATGGCGATCATGATCGCCTATGGCAGCCACGTCGCAGCCGCGACTTCGCTGCCGCGCTCGGCAATGGTCGTGACGGTTTCCATCATTCTTGCGTCGGTGCTGGCGAGCGTATTGATCTTTCCGCTGGTGTTCGCTTCAGGCGTGGACCCGACGCATGGACCGCAGCTCGCATTCGTCGTGCTGCCGTCGATATTCATCGACATGCCGGGCGGCGGGATCGTAGGCGCGCTGTTCTTCTTGCTGCTCGCGTTTGCGGCGCTGTCGTCGTCCATCGCCGGACTCGACCCAGCCGGCGGCTGGCTGATGGAGCGATTCGGACTCAAGCGCGTGCCCGCAGTCACGATCGTCGCGGCCGTTGGCTGGTTCTTCGGCCTGGCGATGGTGCTTTCATTCAATCACTGGAGCGACGTGCATCCGCTCGCCGCAATCGCCCGGTTCCGCGAAGCGACCATCTTCGACGTGACGGATGCGTTTGCTTCAAACGTGCTGCTGCCGGTCGGGGCATTGCTTACCTCGTTGTTCGTCGGGTGGCGAGTCGACCGGCAGGTGATTGCCGCCGAGTTCGGTTCCAATCCGCGCGTCGCGGCAATCCTGTCGGTGCTGTTGCGCTACATCTGCCCAATCGCAATCGCCGCGGTGCTGGTCACGGCGATCTGACTTATGTCCGCGGTTGAACCTCATTTAGGTCGAGCCTGTTCAGGCACTTGAACGTCAAAAATGACGTAAACTATGCATCATTGATGATGTTCAATTGTAGTTAGGCCGCGCTAAGAGAGTGCTGGCTGCATGAAGGTCCGCGAGGTCATCAAACTTTTGGAACGGGACGGTTGGCGACATGTCCGAACGACGGGCAGTCACCGCCAGTTTCAGCATTCAGTTAAGTCCGGCACCGTCACGGTGGCAGGAAAACCGAGCACCGATATGCCACCGGGCACGTTGAATAGTATCCTCAAGGGTGCCGGCCTCAAGAGGCGCTAGGAGCCAAGCTGTGGAATACCTCGTCGTGGTGGAAAAGGGCAAGACTAGCTATGGGGCCTATGTTCCTGATCTTCCTGGTTGCGTCGCCGTTGGCGAGACGCGGCGCGAAGTTCTGAAGCTCATCCGACAAGGCATTGCACTGCACATCGAAGCCCTGCGCGAGGCGGGCGATGCGATCCCGGCTCCGTCCTCCAAGAGCGAGATCGTCAGGGTCCAATGAGCGATCGGGGAGATAGGTAACAAAACAGTCCGGGGACATAGGTAACACTTTTCGGGATGTTACCGATGTCGTCTGAGCTGGCCGAGATGATCCTCGATTCGCAGGTGTTGTTCCAGTAG
>JBOHZL010000025.1:0-30985 GCA_050738495.1 Steroidobacteraceae bacterium
CGCCGGCCGCGCGCCGCCTCGCGCCGCGCCGACGAAGCGCGCGTGCTCGCCGAGTCGCTCGCGTTCACGCCAGCGGACCTCGAGGTCGAGACCGGGGACGAGCTGGCCTGGCGCCGCGAAGGCGTTTCCGAACAAGTGCTGCGCAGGCTGCGCCGCGGCCAATATGCGCGACGCGCCGAGATCGACCTGCACGGAATGACGCAGGCGGAAGCGCACGTCGCCCTCGCGGTGTTCCTGGCCGAGGCCGCGAGCCACGGCCCGCAATGCGTCAGCGTCATTCACGGCAAGGGTCGCGGCTCGGGCCATCGCGGCCCGGTGCTGAAGGCGGCGGTCAATCGCTGGCTGCGACGGCATGCCGCGGTACTCGCCTTCTGCTCGGCGCGCCGCAACGACGGCGGCACCGGAGCCCTCTACGTGCTGCTCGGCGGCTGACGGGCCGGGTCAGTCCACGATCGCGGTCGTCATCACTTCCCGCAGCAGGCTCGTGGCGTATGCGCCGCGCGGCAGCTCGAATCCGAGCTCGATCGCATCCGGCATCACCTGCTGTTGCAGCCCTGCGGGCCGCACCACGAGCGCGCGCCGCTCGGCGGCGAGACCCGCCTCGCCGAGGCGCTGCGGCAAGGGCGCGAGCGGCTCGAGCGCCGCCGCTTCCACCATCGCCGCAACACCGGTCGGAACCATGCCACCCGTCCCGCAAAGCGGACCGGTCGGCGCGACGTCGCCGGCGCTGCAGCGTTGCTGCAGGGCATCGTCGATGACCGCCGCCGCGAATACCGAGCCGCTGCCGCTCAGATTGACGATTTCCCCGGCCAGCAGCCGATTCCAGCTCGCATCGGCGACGCGCCGGCCGAGCACCGCGTTGAACGCGAGTGCGCGCGCGGCGGACATCAGGAAGCCGCGCGGTTCCCGGCCGCGGGGCAGCCGTGCCCCCGCCAGCCAATCCATCACGCGCCGAAGGTTCGCGGCATCGATGCCGAAACGCTGCACGCCGAAGTAATTCGGGAAGCCTTCGGCGGCCAGGCGCGCCAGACGCTCTGCCAGCGCGGCGCTGTCGAGGCGCGGTTCCCGGATGCGGATCCGGAAGCCATTCCCGGCGAGCGCGCCGCGCCGCAGCTTGCGCGAATGCGGATAGGCCGCGAGCACGGTGAAGCCTTCGCCGGACAGGCCGGCGGCCGGTTCCTTGCCTTTGACCGCCGGCAACGAGAACCATTGGCGCGCGACGGCGCGCCGGTCCTTCAATCCGGCGAAACCGATCTCGTGCGCAGGACGGCCGATGCGCGCCGCAAGCTCGCGCGCGACGAATTGCGTGTTGGCGTTCTCTTTCTCGACCAGCAGCAGGAAATGCGCGCTGCCGCCGTCCGGCTCGAAGCCGAGGCGCTCCTCGACCAGGAAATCGGCGGGTTCCGCGCGGACCCGGCCGCTGAGTGGCGGATCGCCGCGGGCGCGCGGCGGATCGAGTGCGAGGCGGCGCCATGCCTGGAAGTCGGTCGCTTCAGCCGCCATTCCCCTCCTCGAGCAACACGACCGCCTGGGCCGCGATGCCTTCGCCACGGCCCAGGGCGCCCATACCCTCGGCAGTCGTGCCTTTCAGGTTGACCCGCGAGCGCTCGAGGGCCAGGTCGGCGGCGATCGTCGTGCAGATCGCGTCGCGGTGCCGATCGATGCGCGGCGCCTCGGCGATCAGCGTCAGGTCGCAATTGACGATCGCGAAGCCGCGTTCGCTGACCAGCCTCACGACTTCGCGCAACAGCGCACGGCTGTCGGCGCCGGCGAAGCGTGCGTCGCCCGCCGGGAAGTGCTGGCCGATGTCGCCGGCTCCGGCCGCTCCCAGCAAGGCGTCCATCAAGGCATGCAACAGCACGTCGCCATCCGAATGCGCGACCAGCCCGTGCGAGTGCGGTATCGAGATGCCGCCCAGCATGACGTGGTCGCCGGGGCCGAAGCGGTGCAGGTCGTAGCCGCTGCCGATCCTCATCGCGCCATCCGCAGCATGCGCAGGGCGGCCTGCGCCAGTACAAGGTCCGCAGGACGAGTGACCTTGATGTTGGCTGCCGAGCCCTCGACCAGGAGCGGCCTGAGGCCGATGCCCTCGATCGCCGCGGCTTCGTCGGTCGCATCGACGCCCGCCGCAATCGCCTGCTCGATTGCCCGGATCAGCGGGCCGTGACGGAACATCTGCGGCGTCTGCGCGCGCCAGACGCGAGCGCGCGGCAGGCTCCGCGCAATCCGGCGGTCGGCGTCCGCCTCTTTCAATGTGTCGACGACCGGCACCGCGAGCAAACCTCCCACCGCGTCACTTCGACAGGCCGCCACCAGGGCCGCCAGATCGCCGGCCGGCAGGCAGGGCCGCGCTGCATCGTGCACCAGCACCCAATCGTCCGCCGCAGCCGAATCGAGTGCGCGCAGTCCGTTCAACACCGACTGTGCGCGCGTCGAACCGCCGGACGCCATTGTCGCGCCCCTGCGCGCCGCCTTCGGCAGCCGCGACCAGCGCCGGTCGCCGGGCGGCGTCACGACCACGCCGCCGGCGATGCCGGGCAGGCGAGACAATGCACGCAGTCCATGCTCGAGCAGGGTGCGCCTGGCCAGTCGCAGATAGGGTTTCGGAATCCTGCCGCCGAGACGCGAGGATGCGCCTGCGGCCGCGATCACGAACCAGATGCGCGCGGACACCGGCCCGTCAAGGCGTCGTGGCGGCCTGGAACTGTGGCTGGACCGTGCCCTCCGCCGTGACATGCGGCGGGTCGACCACCTGGTAGAAGGTTTCGCTCACGGTGACCATGCCGAGGTCGTGCCGCGCGCGCTCCTCGAGTGCCGTCAGGCCTTTCTTGAGATCGTCGACCTCGGCTTTGAGCTGGGCGTTGCGCTGCGCGAGCACGGCATTCTCGGCGCGCTGTGTCTCGACCGCCGCACCGAGATGCCAGGCCTCGCGCATGCCCTCGTCGGACAGCCAGAGCCGGTACTGGAGCAGGACCAGGAGCGCGAGCAGGCCTGACAACACGAGCTTCATGGGCCGGGCAGGTTACCACGTTCCGGATGCAATGATCGCTCCCGCCTCAACGCGGCTTGACCGGAAACGCCTCGCGGCCGGCGTAGCGCGCGCGCGCACCGAGCTGCTCCTCGATCCTGAGCAGCTGGTTGTATTTCGCGATGCGGTCGGAGCGCGATAGCGAACCGGTCTTGATCTGCGTCGCGCTGGTGCCGACCGCGATGTCGGCGATGGTCGAATCCTCGGTTTCGCCGGAACGATGCGAAACGACCGCGCCGTAGCCGGCGCCGGTTGCCATTTCGATCGCCGCCAGCGTTTCGGTGAGGGTGCCGATCTGGTTCGGCTTGATCAGGATCGCGTTCGCGACGTTCTCGGCGATGCCCCGCGACAGGATCTCGGTGTTGGTCACGAACAGGTCGTCGCCGACCAGCTGCAGCTTCTGTCCGAGGCGGCGCGTCAGCGTGGACCACCCGGCCCAGTCCGACTCCGCCATCCCGTCCTCGATCGACAGGATCGGGTAGCGCTCGGTCAGCCCCGCCAGGTAGTCGGTGAACTGGGCGGCGGTGAAGCGCCGTCCCTCCGACTCGAGCAGGTAGACGCCGTCGCGATGGAACTCGCTGCTCGCGACGTCGAGCCCGAGCCAGACATCCTGGCCGGCCTGGTAACCCGCCGCGGCGATCGCCTCGAGGATCACCGCGAGCGCAGCCTCGTTGGAAGAAAGGTCCGGCGCAAAGCCGCCCTCGTCCCCGACCGCGGTCGCAAGACCTCGGCCATGCAGGATCTTCTTCAGGTGATGGAACACCTCGGCCCCGCAGCGCAGCGCCTCGCCGAAGCTCGAAAGGCCCGCTGGCAGGATCATGAACTCCTGGATGTCGAGGCTGTTGTCGGCGTGCGCACCGCCATTCACGATGTTCATCATCGGCACCGGCATCACCACCGCATCGTCGCCGCCGAGATAACGGTAGAGCGGCAGCTTCTGCGACTGCGCCGCGGCCCGCGCCGTCGCCAGCGAGATTGCAAGCAGCGCGTTGGCGCCGAGGCGCGACTTGCCGTCGCTGCCGTCGGTTTCCCGCATGCGCCGGTCGAGGCCCGCCTGGTCCGCGGCATCGCGACCGACCAGCGCGTCGCGCAGCACGCCATTCACGTTCTGGACCGCCTGCAGGACGCCCTTGCCGAGATACCGCTTCGGGTCGCCGTCGCGGAGCTCAACCGCCTCGCGCGTGCCGGTCGAGGCGCCGGACGGCACGGCCGCGCGGCCGACGCTGCCGCCCTCGAGCTCGACCTCGGCCTCGACCGTCGGATTGCCCCGCGAGTCGATGATCTCGCGGCCGCGGATGTCGACGATCCGCATCAGAGCGAGGCCTCGGCAAATGGCCGTGATTTCACCGTCCGGTCGAGCTCGACCAGGATCTCGAGCAATTCGCGCATGCGCGGGAGCGGCCAGGCGTTCGGGCCATCGGACAGCGCCTGCTCGGGCCGCGGGTGCGTTTCCATGAACACGCCCGCCACGCCGGCGGCAACTGCTGCGCGCGCGAGCACCGGCACGAATTCGCGCTGGCCGCCCGACGAGCCGCCCTTGCCGCCCGGGAGCTGCACCGAGTGCGTCGCGTCAAAGACCACCGGCGCGCCGAATTCGCGCATGACCGACAGCGAGCGCATGTCCGACACCAGGTTGTTGTAGCCAAAGCTGAAGCCACGCTCGCAGACCATGATCGAGTCGTTGCCGGTCGAGCGGGCCTTGTCGATCACGTTGACCATTTCCCAGGGACTCAGGAACTGGCCTTTCTTGATATTCACCGGGCGGCCCTGGGAGCAGACATTGACGATGAAGTTGGTCTGCCGGCACAGGAATGCCGGTGTCTGCAGGACGTCGACGACGGCCGCGACCTCGGCGAGCGGCGTGTCCTCGTGCACGTCGGTCAGGACCGGCACGCCGTGCTGGCGGCGCACCTCCTCGAGCACCTTGAGCCCCTGCGCGAGGCCCGGTCCGCGAAAGGACGCGCGCGACGAGCGGTTGGCCTTGTCGTAGGAGGCCTTGAACACGAACGGGATGCCGAGCTTCCCGGTGATTTCCTTGAGCTCGCCCGCGATCGCGAGCGTGAGCGCCGGATCCTCGACCACGCAGGGACCGGCAATCAGGAAGAATGGCCGGTCGGGCCCGATCTCGGTGCCGGCGAGCTTCACGCGCTCGCAGCCTGCGGAAGACCGCCCTGCTGGCGATTGCGCGCGGCGCGAACGAAGCTCGTGAACAGCGGGTGACCGTCGCGCGGGTTCGAGGTGAACTCGGGATGGAACTGCACGCCGATGAACCACGGGTGGGACGGCAGCTCGACGATCTCGACCAGGCCGTCCTCGGAGAGCGCCGCGATCGACAGGCCCGCCTTCTGCATCGCCTCGAGATAATTGTTGTTGAATTCGTAACGATGCCGGTGCCGCTCGTGGATCGCGTCGCGGCCGTAGGTCGAGCGCGCGAGCGTCCCGGAACGGATGCGCGACTCCTGCGCCCCGAGGCGCATGGTGCCGCCGAGCTCCGAGCGGTCGTCGCGCTTCAGCGTCTCGCCGCTGCGGTCGCGCCATTCCGTAATGAGCGCGATCACGGGATCGGCGGCACCGCGCTCGAACTCGGTCGAGTTCGCGCCGGCGAGGCCAAGCACGCCCCGTGCGAACTCGATCACCGCGACCTGCATGCCGAGGCAGATGCCGAGGTAGGGGATGCCATTCTCGCGTGCATGGCGCACCGCCGCGATCTTGCCTTCGATGCCGCGCTCGCCGAAGCCGCCCGGCACCAGCATTGCATCCATGCCTGCCAGGCTGCCAGTCCCTGCCGATTCAATTTCGGTCGACTCGACGTAGTGGACCTGCACGCGCGTCCTGGTCTTCAGTCCCGCGTGACGGAGCGCCTCGTTGAGCGAGATGTAGGAATCGCGGATCTGCACGTACTTGCCGACCATCGCGATGTTGACGGTGGCGTCGTGCTGCTGCCGCGCCGCGACCACCTGCTGCCAGGCGCGCAGGTCCGCGGGCGGCGCGTCGATCCCGAGCTTGTCGCAGACGATGCGGTCGAGGCCCTGCTCGTGCAGCAGCAGCGGTATCCGGTAGATGTCGTCGGCGTCGACCGCCGAGATGACGGCCCGTTCCTCGACGTTCGTGAACAGCGCGATCTTGCGGCGCTGTTCCTCCGGCAGCGGGTCCCGGCAACGGCACAGCAGCACGTCCGGCTGGATGCCGATGCCCCGGAGCTCCTTGACCGAGTGCTGCGTCGGCTTGGTCTTGATTTCGCCCGAACCGCCGACGATCGGCACCAGCGTCAGGTGCATGTAGACGCAATTGCCGCGCCCGAGTTCGACGCCCATCTGGCGGATCGCCTCGAGGAAGGGCAGCGACTCGATGTCGCCGACGGTGCCGCCGATCTCCACCATGCAGACGTCGGCGTCGCCGGCGCCCAGCATGATGCTGCGGCGGATCTCGTCGGTGATGTGCGGGATCACCTGGACGGTCGCGCCGAGGTAGTCGCCGCGGCGCTCGCGCGCGATCACCCGCTCGTAGATGCGCCCGGTCGTGAAGTTGCTGTTGCGGCCGGTGGTGGTGCGCACGAAGCGCTCGTAGTGGCCGAGGTCGAGGTCGGTCTCGGTGCCGTCGTCGGTGACGAACACCTCGCCGTGCTGGAACGGGCTCATCGTGCCCGGGTCCACATTGATATAGGGGTCGAGCTTGACCATGCGGACGGAGAGCCCGCGGGCTTCCAGGATCGCCCCCAGGCTCGCGGACGCGATGCCCTTGCCGAGCGAGGAAACCACGCCGCCGGTCACGAATACGAATCGGGTCATCTGGAACCCCGTCGCCGCAGGAGAAGGACGGGAATTCAGTGTAGTGGAGCGGCGACCCCGGTGCCAGGGAAAATGTGATGCCGTTCACACCGCTGCCGACATAAGCCGGCGCGATGACTGCGCTTTTCGCCGTTCGTCGCCGCGGCGCGAGCGCCCGTCGGAACGCCGCCCGGGCGCTTTGCGCGCTCTTTAGAGTGCAATCCATGAAAAGCGGTCAATTCGGCTTCACCCTGCTCGATCTGCTGACGACCGTCGTCGTGCTCGGCATTCTGCTCACCGTCGGGATTCCGAGCTTTTCGAGCATCATGCGCAACAACCGCATCGCCGGCAGCACCAACGAGCTGGTGACGGCGCTGACCTACGCGCGCAGCGAAGCGATGAAGCGCGGCGATATCGTGGCCGCCTGCCCCAGCGACGACCAGTCGACCTGTGCCGGAAACAACGACTGGAGCACCGGCTGGGTCGTCTTTGTGGACTTGAACGAGGACGGCGCGCGGGACGTGACCGAACAGCTGCTCCAGGTCTGGCAGCCGATCGGTGGCGGTCTCGAACTCGATTCGAGCCTGCAATTCCTGCAGTACGCATCGACAGGCCTGACGATCCCGATCAACACCAACGGCAGTTTCGAGCTGATGAAGCCTGGCTACGCCGGCACGGACGCGCGCTGCATCCGCATCGGCAACACGGGCCGCATCTTCACCGAACGCGAAACCTGCTCATGAGCGAAGACATGAACATTCAACGACCGTTACCGGGTGGACAGCGCGGGGCCACGCTGATCGAAGCGCTGGTCGCGCTGCTGGTGCTGTCGATCGGCCTGCTGGGCGTCGCCGGCCTGCAGGTGCAGGCGCTGCGCAACAACCACGGCGCGCATCTGCGCTCGCAGGCGACCGTGCTGGCGCAGGACATCCTTGACCGCATGCGCGCCAATCGCGATGCCGCGCTCGGCAACGCGTACGTCATCGCGGTCGGCGCCACGCCCACCGGCACCACCCTGGCGGATTTCGACCTCGTCGCCTGGAAGCAGTCGCTGGCCGACATCCTGCCGGCCGGCGACGGCGCCGTCGTCATGGCCGGCAACGTCGCGACGATCACGGTGCAATGGACCGACCGGCTCGGGGCGGACACCTTCGCCACCGAGACCGAGCTCTGAGCGGGCCGCGATGCAAATGCGAACACAACAGGGCCTGAGTCTCGTCGAGCTGATGGTGGCGATGGCGCTCGCCGTGCTGCTGCTGGCGGGCGTGCTGTCGATCTTCTCGAGCTCGAAGGTGACCTACCTGACGAACGAAAAGACCGCGCGGCTCCAGGAAAATGGCCGCGTGGCGCTCGAACTGATGGTGCACGACCTGCGCTCGGCCGGCTACGGCGGCTGCGCGCGCGAGACCTTTTTCACCACGACGCTCAACAATTCCGCGGATGTGCTCTGGAACTACGCCCAGCCGGTGCAGGGTTTCGAATCGCTGGGCGATGGCGACTATGCGCCGGTGCTCGGGCTGGTGCTCGATCCCGCCCCTGTGGCCGACAGCGACGTGGTGGTGGTGCGCATGCCCGAGCGCGATCGCCCGGCCATGACGCTGGCAGCCGACCTCGCGACCGTGACGGACAGTCCCCAGGTGCCGGTCGCCTCGGGTCCGATTACGGCCGGACAGATCATGCTGATCGCGGACTGCCAGGCGACCACGATTTTCCAGGCGAGCGGCTGGGCTGCGGGCGCGCCGAACGGCAGCGTCCTGCACGCCGCCGGCGGCGCGGATCCCGGCAACGCGACCGCGGACTTCGGGTTCCAGTACCAGGCGGGCGCCAGGCTCCTGCCGCTCGAGACCATGGTCTACTGGGTCGGCGACAACGGCACCGGCCCCGCGCTGTGGCGGGCGGTCGACGACAACGCCGCCGAAATGCTGGTGGAAGGCGTGCAGGCCTTGCAGGCCGCCTTCGGCGAGGACACCGACGCGGATCGCGTCGCCAACGATTACTTCGCGGCGGACGCGGTGGGCGACTGGGACAACGTCATCAGCGTCAACCTGGCCCTGCTGGTCCGTTCGGAAGAGACCGGAAACGAGGTCGACGCGTCGACATACCAGCTGCTCGAAGCCGCGCTCGGCGGCATGACGCTCGGACCGTACAACGACCGCCGCCAACGCATGCTGTTCACGACGACGGCGGCGCTTCGCAATCGCGCGCTGTGAAGGGGAGCCGACCGATGAGATTGCCACAGATAGCCCGCATGCCCCGTGCACAACAGGGCGCAGTCCTGGTCATCAGCCTGATCCTGCTGCTGGTGATGACCGTGCTGGGCCTGGCAGCGATGCAGATCACGCGCATGCAGGAGCGCATGGCGGGCAACCTGCGCGACTCCAACGTCGCCTTCCAGGGCGCTGAGGCCGGCCTGCGCGACGCGGAGAACCGTTTGCGCCTGATGGTCGCGCGCCCCGACACCTGCGCGGCCGCGCCCTGCGCGATCCCGTCCGTCTACGAACGCAATGTGCTGCCCCCGAATCTCCGCAACCAGACCAGCGTTTGGTGGGCCAACAATGCGCAGGAATACGGCGTGGACGGCGTCCAGGAAATTCAGCAGGCGACGGAAGACCCGCGGGTCGCGATCGAGGACGCCGGTTTCATACCGGACAGCCTGACCGTCGGGCACGCGCCGCCCGAGGGCCGCAACTTCTATCGCATCACGGGCTATTCGACCGGCGCCACCGGCACGGCGCAGGCCGTGCTCGAAAGTACCTACACGCGACGATTCTGAGACAGGCAACAAAGTCAAGTGATCAGGGAGAGCGCCATGCGCATCGTCAAGAAGTTGAGTCAACCGCTAGTCACGATACTGGCGTCGGCGGTCTGCACGCTGCAGGTGGCGAGCGCGCAGACGCCCCCCAGCATCAGCGACCTGCCGCTGTTCCTGAACGAAGGCGTGGCGCCGCTCAACATGATCGTGCTCGGGCGCGACCACAAGCTCTACTACGAAGCCTACAACGATGCCTCGGATCTCGACGGCAACGGGACGCTCGACATCCGCTACAACCCGGCGTTGGCGGACGGCTACTACGGCTACTTTGACTCGCTCAAGTGCTACACGTACGACAGCGGCAACGGGCGATTCAACCCCTCGGCGGCGACGGGCACCAACAAGACCTGCGCCGGCTCCACGGAATGGAGCGGCGATTTTCTCAACTATCTGACGACGTCCCGTATCGACGCGCTGCGCAAGGTCCTCTACGGCGGCTACCGATCGACCGACACCGGGACCACGGTGCTCGAGCGCAGCCACATCCCGCAGGACGCGCATAGCTGGGGCAAGGAATACAACGGCACCAGCGACGGGTATGATATCCGCGACTACACGCCGCTTGCGCTGCCCAGCGCCGGCACGCGCCACCTGTTCGCCAATACCACGCCGCTGACCGCGAGCGGATTCGCCGAGTTGCCCCGGCTGCGCTACCTGCTCAATCGCACGAACCGGATCTGGAACTGGGTCAGCAAGGAGCGTCCTGTCGCCCACACGTCCATCGACGGCGGCGGCGCCGCGCCGGCTTTCACCCTGCACAGCAACGACCTCGTCGTGCGCGTGCGCGTCTGCGTGTCGAGCATGCTGGAGCCCAATTGCAGGCAGTACCCGAACGGCGACTACAAGCCGATCGGGCTGCTCCAGGAATTCGGCGAGAACGAGTCGATGTTCTTCGGGCTGCTCACCGGTTCATACGCCAAGAACACGGAGGGCGGCGTGCTGCGCCGGAACATCGGCTCGATCCGCGACGAGATCGACCAGAACAACGGCCGGTTCATCGCCAGTTTCGACGGCGTCATCACGACGATGAACCGCCTGCGCGCCACCGGCTTCGGCGGCAATCACGAGTACGTCACGACTGGCTGTGGCTGGAACATCGCGCCGATCCAGGCCGGTCAGTGCCAGATGTGGGGCAATCCGGTCGCCGAGATGATGTACGAGACGATGCGCTATTTCGCGGGGCGCGGCACTCCGACCAGCGCGTTCTCGACGACATTCGGGCAGAGCCAGGAAGGGCTGCTGCCGGGCGGAGGCCTGCCGGTCCCAGGCTGGAACAATCCGTACGCCGATCGGCCGTTCTGCTCGAAGCCTTTCCAGACGGTGGTGAGCGACATCAACCCGTCCTACGACAGCGACAGCCTCCCGGGGTCCTTCGGCTCCGCAAGCGACGATCTCGGCGGGCTCGACGTCTCCGACCTCGGCCAGGAGATCTGGAACGCGGAACTGGGCGGCTCGAGGAGCGTGTTCATCGGCGAGGCCGGGGGCGTCAACGACGGCGCACCGACGCCCAAGACGGTATCGAGCTTCGGCAACATCCGCGGACTCGCGCCCGAGGAGCCGACCAAGCAGGGCAGCTACTACGCGGGAAGCGTCGCCTTCCACGGGCGCACGACCGAGATCGGCTCGCTGAACCCGAGCGCGGCCGACAGCGAGGAGAACGTGAACACGTTTGCCGTGGCGCTCGCCTCGCCGCTGCCGCGGATCGACATTCCGGTCGACGGGCGCACGATCTCGCTGATTCCGTTCGCCAAATCGGTGGGTGGCGGTTCCCCCGCCCCGGGTCCGTCGCCCATCAGCGCCGCCCAGGGCGCCTTCCAGCCGACCAACCAGATCGTCGACTTTTACGTCGAGTCGCTGACCGCCACGAGCGGAACCTTCCGTGTCAACTTCGAGGACGTCGAGCAGGGCGCGGACCATGACATGGACGCGATCGCGCGGTACAGCTATGTGGTCAATGCCGACGGTACCGTCACGGTCAGCGTGACGTCGGAATACGCCGCCGGCAGCATCATCCAGCATATGGGCTACATCGTGTCCGGCTCGACGGCGGACGATACCTATCTCGTGGTGCGCGACGTCGACACGACGGCCGCCAGCGACCCGGATTTCTTTCTCGACAAGCCGAACAACACCAATGAGCTTCCGCTCACGGATTCGCGGTCGTTCACGCCCGGCACGTCCGGCGTCGCCACGCTCCTGAAGGACCCGCTCTGGTACGCCGCCAAGTGGGGCGGATTCAAAGAGGGCGCGGTCGAGAACGGTCTGCCGGACCTCGCAACCGAGTGGGATGAGAACGGCGACGGCAGCCCCGACAACTATTTCCTCGTGACGAACGCGCTGCGCCTCGCCGAGCAGCTGACGAGCGCGTTCAGCGAGATTCTGGCCCGTACCGGCTCGGCCTCGTCCGCATCGGTCAATTCGGGCTCGATCTCGAGCGAAACCCGGGTCTACCAGGCCAAATTCAACAGCGGCAACTGGTCCGGCCAGCTCCTGTCCTTTGACGTAGAGGACGACGGTTCACTGGCGACAGCGGAAGAATGGGACGCGGCGCGTAACGTCCCGACTCCCGACAGTCGAACGATCATCACCGTCAACAGCAATGGCACGACCGCTGTACCGTTCCGCTTGCTGAATTCTCCTGCCGGAATCGACACCACGCGCCGCAATCAGCTCAAGCAGGCCGCCGAGCCCAATACGATCCGTCAGCCCCGGCTCAATTACCTGCGCGGCATCCGCACGCAAGAAGATCAGAACGTTGCCAGCGGCTCGCCGCAGTTCCGGAACCGGCCGCTGACACCATTTCCCAACGTGCTGGGCGACATCGTCTCGTCCGCGCCGATGTTCGTCGGACGGCCGCCGTTCCTGTACCCGGACGTGCTGGAGAGCCAGCCTTACTCGGCCTTCATTACGGCTAACGAGGACCGCCCGCACATGGTCTATGCGGGCGCCAACGACGGGATGCTGCACGGCTTCGACGCCGATACCGGCGTAGAGCGGCTGGCTTTCATCCCCGGCGCCGTGTTCCCCAATCTGCACGAGTTGACCAGGATCTCCTACACGCACCGCTACTTCGTGGACGGCCCGCCGACCATGGGCGACGCCTTCTTCGCGAACGAATGGCACACGGTGCTGGTCGGCGGGCTCAACAAGGGCGGCAAGAGCATCTACGCGCTCGACATCACGGATCCGGACGCATTCAGCGAAGCGAATGCGGACGACATCTTCCTCTGGGAGTACACGGACGCGGCCGATCTCGGTTTCACCTACAGCCGGCCGGCCGTCGTGCGCCTCCAGAACGGCAAGTGGGCGGCGGTGTTCGGCAACGGCTACAACAGCACCAACGGCAAGGCCGTGCTCTTCATCGTCGACATCGAGACCGGCAGCCTGATCAAGAAAATCGACACCGGCGTCGGCGCCGGCGGCAACGGTCTCTCCACGCCCGCACTCGTTGACCTGAATGGCGACTCCATCGTCGACCTGGCCTACGCGGGCGACCTGGCGGGCAACCTGTGGAAGTTCAAGTTGACGGGCGACTCCGCTACGTGGGGCGTCGCATACACGCCTGGCGGCGTGAATCAGCCGCTCTTCACGGCGCGCGACGCCGCGAACAACCCACAGCCGATCACCTCGAGGCCGGAAGTCGGCCGCGGCCCGCGCGGCGCCGGAACGGTCGTGCTGTTCGGCACCGGACGCTACCTCGGCGTGCCGGACAAGGAACCGACCCAAACCCAGACGTTCTACGGCATCCTCGACCCGCACACGCTGAACGACACCGACCGCGTGAGCGGCCGCGGAGTGCTGACGTCGCAGCAGATCATCGTGGAGCAAGACTTCGATTTCACGACGCCCGACGGTGACGACATTTCGATCCCGCTGCGAGTGACCACGAACAATGCCGTGAACAATCGCGGCTGGTATCTCGACCTGCTCAAGCCGCCCAATCCGCCGGGCACCTTCCAGGGCGAAATGCAGGTTTCGGACTCGATCCTGCGCACCGGCCGCATCATCTTCACGACCGTGATCCCCGATCCGGATCCGTGCACGGTCGGCGGCACCAGCTGGCTCATGGAACTGGACGCGCTCTCCGGCTCGCGCCTGACGGAGTCGCCGTTCGACAATAACCGTGACAACGAATTCGATGGCGACGACTTCGTGACGGTCACCCTCGAAGACGGCACGGTGATCGAAGTCGCCGTGAGCGGCCTGCAGTCCGAGGTCGGCATCCTGCCGAAGCCCGGCATCCTCGCGGGGAACGACGCCGAGTACAAGTACACGCCGGGTACGACCGGCCAGATCCAGGTGACGGTGGAGAACCCGGGCGCGAATGCGACGGGCCGCCAGTCCTGGCGGCAGATCAGGTAGCGGAGAGACAGCCATGCGACATTCGAACGGCCGGTGCGCGCAACGCGGCGTGACGCTGCTGGAGCTGATGACGGTGATGGTCATCGTCGCGGTCCTCGCCGCCATCGCAATCCCGACCTACCGCCAGCAGGTCATCCGCGGCAATCGCAGCAACGCCAAGACGATGCTGACGCAGACGGCGCAGGTGCTGGAGCGCTGCTTCACGCGCACCAGCACCTACGTCGGCTGCGCCGCGTTTCCTGTCACGGCGCCCGAGGGGCTTTACGTGGTGACCGGCGCCGTCAATCCGACGACCTACGTGCTGACCGCAACGCCGCAAGACGGCCAGACCAACGACACGGTCTGCGGCAATTTCACGCTCGACGAGGCGAATGCACGCGGCGCAAGCGGCTCCGGCACGGACAACGAATGCTGGTCACGTTGACGCGTTGAGGCGGACCGCCGGCTAGAAAAGCGGCGGCCGGCCCGTCCAGACGGGCTTCAGCGACGGCTTCCCCGGCGGCACCGCGAAATCCACGTCGATCCACAGGTCGCCGACGGCGGCCAGCCTGTCGCCGACGAAAACGAGCGGCAAGCGGCCGCGCATCCAGGGCACGATGCCTGCTTCCCGGCACAGGTCCTTCAGCCGCTTGCGCGGGCGCGCCGGGTGCGGCCTCAGTGCCTCGCCGCCCGAACGGAAGCGGATCACCGGCAGGATGCCGGACTCCGCGCGAAATCCGCCCTGGTCACCGGCGAGCAGGCCGAACTGACCGAGTCCCGGACCGAGTTCGACGATCGCCGGGCAGTCTGCCGTCGGCACCGCCTGTGCCGGCGCCGGCGCCAGCGGATGCAGTGCGTACAGCCGGTCCCGATAACGGCGGATCTCGCCATCGGGCCAGCGCAGCAAGGGCGCAGAATCCGCGCGCGCATCGAGGAGCGCGCCGATTCCGGCGGCGAGGCGCGCCGCCGGCGGCGCAGGCAAGCCGTGCTCGCGCAGCCACCAGCGCATCAGGTTCACCTGTCGATCGCGCGATAGTTGCCGCAAGGCCGCGATCGCGAGACGGTCACCTTCGACGACGCCCGGCGCGTCCGCCTGCGCGAGTTCGCCGAGCAGCCGCTGCGCCTGTGCGATGTGCCCGGCGCTCCGCGCGACCGTGGTTGCAGCCGCCGGCCAGCGCCGCCGGATGGCGGGCAGGACCTCGCTCCGCAACCAGCCCCGCTCGAAGCGCAGCGATTCGTTCGTCGGGTCGCGCACCCAGTCGAGCCCCTGCCGCAGCGCATATGCGTGGAGTGCCGCGCGGTCCACCGCGAGCAGCGGCCGCAGATGCCAGCCGGCGGAGAACTGCGCACGCGCCGGCATCGCCGCCAGGCCCGCCACGCCGGCGCCACGCAGCAACTGGATCAGCACGGTTTCGAGCTGGTCGTCCCGGTGATGGGCCGTCAGCAGCCATTCGCCGGGGCGCAGCTCGCCTGCGAGCGCCGCGTAGCGCGCCTCGCGCGCTGCGGCCTCCACGCTCGCGCCGGGCGTCGGTGCGAGCGCGAGATGCACGATCTCCAGCGGCAAGCCGAGCGCCTGGCAGAGCGTCCGGCAGGCCGCGGCCCAATCCGCGGATTGCGGCTGCAAGCCGTGGTCGACATGCACGGCGCGAAGACCTTGCGGCGACTGGCCGCGCCGCAATGCCGCCATGGCGTGCAGCAACACGCTCGAGTCGAGTCCGCCGCTCAGGGCCACGCAGACATTCGCCCGGGGCCAGCCCGGATCGATGCGTCCGAGCAGGCCGGCGAGGATGTGTTCGTCGAACTCCATGCCAGGCGCCCTCAGCTCCCGCCGACCACCCCGAAACCACGCAGCCGCTTGCGCCGCTCGGCCAGCAGTTCGGCGGGCGACAGCGCCTGCAGCGCCGCGAGGTGGGTCGCCAGTGCCGCGCGCAAGGCCTCCGCCATGGCCGACGGTTCGCGATGCGCACCGCCGAGCGGTTCCGGGATGACCTGGTCGACCAGATTGAGCCGGGACAGCCGCTCGGCCGTGATGCCCATCGCCTCGGCCGCGAGCTCGCGCCGGTCGGCGCTTTTCCACAGGATCGAGGCACAGCCCTCCGGCGAGATGACCGAGTAGATGCTGTACTGCAGCATCAGCAGGCGGTCGCAGACGCCGATCGCGAGCGCACCGCCGGACCCGCCCTCGCCGATCACGCAGCTCACGATCGGCACTGCGAGCGTGGCCATGTCGAACAGGTTGCGGGCAATCGCCTCGCTCTGGTTGCGTTCCTCCGAGCCGACGCCCGGATAGGCGCCCGGCGTGTCGATCAGCGTCACGAGCGGCAGTCCGAAGCGCTCGGCGGTCAGCATCAGCCGGCGCGCCTTGCGATAGCCCTCCGGCTTCGTCATGCCGTAGTTGCGCCGCACGCGCTCCTTGGTGTCGCGGCCCTTCTGCTGTCCCAGCACCATCACCGGCGTGCCGGCGAGGCGCGCGAGGCCGCCGATGATCGACTGGTCGTCGGCGTACATGCGGTCGCCGTGCAGTTCCTGGAATTCGGAGAACAGCAGCGGCACGTAGTCGAGTGTGTACGGGCGCTGCGGATGGCGCGCGAGCTGGGTGATCTGCCAGGGCGTCAGGCTCGCGAAGATGCTGTGGGTGAGCGTGCGGCTCTTGGCGCGCAGCTTCTCGATCTCCTCGGTCGTATTGAGCTCGGTGCCGTCGCCGAGAAAGCGCAGCTCCTCGATCTTCGCCTCGAGCTCGGCAATGGGCTGTTCGAAGTCGAGGAATTGCAGCGGCATCGGCGCAGTATACGGGCCTCAGTCCGGCGCCGGCCCGTAGCCCAGCCGAACGCCGTCGCGGCCGACCAGCAGGCGAAGCGCGTCCAGCAGCGCGCGCGTCGGCTTCACCGTCCACTCGTCTCCCAGCGCGAGCGTGCCGCGCGCCTGGTCACCGATGTAGTGCACCGCGACCGCGCAGGCGCCGCCGCGAGCGGCACGCAGCCTGTCCTCGAGCTGCCTGAGGAAATCGCCCTCGCCTGCGGCTGCCGGCATGCGGATGACGAGGCGGCGCGCCTCGCGCTCGCGCAGGTCGTCTATCGGCGTCAGCTTCCGCGCATTGATCCGCCAGTCCTCGATGAACTCGTCGAAGCGCAACTGGCCCTCGACCACCAGGATCGCGTCGCGCGCGATCACCGCGCGATGCTGCTGCCAGACGTCGTCGAACAGGCTGACCTCGATCCGGCCGCTGCGGTCGTCGAGGAGCAGCGTCATGCGCGCGCCGCGGCGGCGGATCTCGAGCACGAGCCCCGCGACCGTCACCGCCTTGCCGCCGCCGAAGCCGCGCGCATCCGCGGTCGGGCGCGGGCCGCCCAGGTCCACGATCCGCGCCGGCACGAGCTGCCGGAGGTCCGGCTCGTACTCCGCGATCGGGTGACCCGACAGGAACAGGCCCAGCGTCTCGCGCTCGCCCTGCAGCCGCTGCGCCTCGCTCCATTCCGGCACGGGCGTCATGTCGAGCAGCGTGACGGCCGGCCCCGCGGCCGTGCCAGCGAGGCCGCCGAACAGATCGTCCTGGCCGGCCGCGACCGCACGCGTGCGCTGTTCCCCGATCTGGATGGCGGCCGGCAGCGCGCCTGCGAGAGTCGCACGGTTGTTGCCGAAGCTGTCGAAACTGCCCGCCTTCACCATCGCCTCCAGCGTGCGCCTGCCGACCAGGCGCAGGTCCACGCGGCGACACAGGTCGGCGAGGTCGCAGTAGCGGCCGGCGCGGTCGCGCTCGCCGACGATCGCGCCGACGGCGCCTTCGCCCACGCCCTTGATGGCGCCGAGCCCGTAGCGGATCGTTCCGGGACCGGCTACCGTGAACGGATAAGTCGATTCGTTCACGTCGGGCGGCTTCACCTCGAGCCCGATGCCGGCGCACTCGTCGATGAACGACACCACCTTGTCGGTGTGCTCCATGTCCGAGGACAGCACGGCGGCCATGAAGGCTTCCGGGTAATGCGCCTTGAGCCAGGCGGTCTGATAGGCCAGCAGCGCATAGGCCGCGGAATGCGACTTGTTGAAGCCATAGCCGGCGAACTTTTCGATCAGGTCGAAAATGTAGCCGGCGCGGGCGGCGGGAACGCCGCGCGCCACTGCGCCGTCGACGAACACCGAACGCTGCGTGGCCATCTCCTCCGGCTTCTTCTTGCCCATCGCGCGGCGCAGCAGATCGGCGCGGCCCAGCGTGTAGCCCGACAGTACCTGGGCGATCTTCATCACCTGTTCCTGGTACAGGATCACGCCGTAGGTCGGCTGCAGGATCTCTGCCAGGCTCGGGTGCAGGTAATCGATCGAGCCCGAGGCGCGGCCGTGCTTGCGCGCCATGAAATCGTCGACCATGCCGGACTGGAGCGGGCCGGGACGGAACAGCGCGACCAGCGCGACGATGTCGTCGAAGCAGTCCGGCTGCAGCTTGCGCACCAGGTCCTTCATGCCGCGCGACTCGAGCTGGAAGATCGCCGTCGTCCGGCAGGTCCGCAACAGCTTGTAGGTGTCGGCATCGTCGAGCGCCAGGCGCGCCAGGTCGAGCGGCGCCTCGCCCTGCGCGCGGCGGCCCTCGTTGATGAGCTTCACCGTCCAGTCGATGATCGTGAGCGTCCGCAAGCCGAGGAAGTCGAACTTCACGAGCCCGACCTGCTCGACGTCGTCCTTGTCGAATTGCGTGACGACGCCGGTCGCGCCCGGCTCGCAGTAGAGCGCGGTGAAGTCGGTGAGCGGCGCGGGGGCGATCACGACGCCGCCCGCGTGCGTGCCTGCATTCCGCGCGAGTCCCTCGAGCCGGCGCGCGAGATCCACGAGGTCGCGCACTTCATCCTCGGCCCCGTAGCGCCGCGCGAGCTCCGGCTCCTTCTCGAGCGCGTCGGCGAGCGTGATCCCGAGCTCGAACGGGATCAGCTTGGCGACGCCGTCGACGAAGCCGTACGGCAGCCCGAGCACCCGCCCGACGTCGCGCACGACCGCGCGCGCGGCGAGCGTGCCGAAGGTGATGATCTGCGACACGCGGTCGCGCCCGTAGCGGTCGGCGACGTACTCGATGACGCGGTCGCGCCGCGACATGCAGAAGTCGATGTCGAAGTCGGGCATCGACACGCGTTCCGGATTGAGGAAGCGCTCGAACAGCAGGTCGTGGCGGATCGGATCGAGATCGGTGATGCCGAGTGCCCAGGCGACCAGCGACCCCGCCCCGGAGCCGCGCCCCGGCCCGACCGGGATGTCCTCGCCGCGCGCCCAGCGGATGAAGTCGGCGACCACGAGGAAATACCCCTCGAAGCCCATGCTGCAGATCACGGCGATCTCGTCGTCGAGCCGCCTGCGATACGGCGCCTCGTCCGCGGGCACCTGCGCGAGGCGCGCCGCGAGGCCCTCGTGCGCAAGGCGCCGCAGGTAGTCCGGCGGCGTCGTGCGGTCGGGCACGGCGAACGCCGGCATGAAGGTCTCGCCCTGCGCCATCGGCAGCGAACAGCGGCGCGCGATCTCGACGCTGTTGGCGAGCGCCTCGGGCAGGTCCGCGAACAGCTCGCCCATCTCGGCGGGCGTCTTCAGGTATTGCTCGGGCGAATAGGCGCGCGCCCGCGCCGGGTCGTCCAGCCGCTGGCCGTCATGGATGCAGACCCGCGCCTCGTGCGCCTCGAACTCATCCCGCTCCAGGAATCGGACGTCGTTGGTCGCGACCACCGGCACCGGCAGCGCGGAGACCAGCGCGAGCACCGCGTCGATGTGCTCCTGGTCGCCGGCCCGCCCGGTGCGCTGCACCTCGAGGTAGTAGCGATCGCCGAACAGCAGGACCCAGTCGTCGAGCAGCGCTCGCGCTTCCAGCGGCCTCCCGGACAGCAACGCCCGCCCGACATCGCCTTCGGCGGCGCCGGAGAGCGCGATCAGCCCGGCCGTCGATGCGGCATCGAGCCACTCGCGCGCGAGCAGCGGCCGGCCGCGCTGCTGACCCTCGAGGTAACTCCGCGAAACCAGCCGCGTGAGGTTCCGGAAACCCGCCAGGTCCTGGGCCAGCAAGCTCAGTCGCGCAGGCTCCGCCCGCTCGTCCGCTTCCCGCAGCCACAGGTCCGCGCCGATCACCGGCTTGACCCCGGCACGGAGCGCCTCGCGGTGGAACTTGACCATCGCGAACAGGTTGCTCCGGTCCGTCAATGCGACGGCCCCCATGCCGGCCCTGGCCACGGCCTGCATCAGCCGCGGCACGCGCACGATGCCGTCAGCGAGCGAATACTCGGTGTGCAGGCGCAGGTGGACGAAACCCGGGCCCGACGGCGATCGCTCAGTCACTTGCATGCCGCAATCTTACTGACCGGCGCGAAGCTCCGCCGGTGCAGTGCGCAGGGCCCCAGCCGCGTGAGGAGCGACAGGTGCTCGGGTGTCGGGTAGCCCTTGTGGCGCTCGAAACCGTAGCCGGGATAGACCGTGGCCGCGCGGGTCATCCAGGCGTCCCGCCGGACTTTCGCCAGGATCGACGCGGCGCTGATGGCACCCACGCGCGCATCGCCCCGGACGATCGCCTCGAGGCTGCAGGCGAAGCCGAGCATCGCCGACGACGGGCAGCGATTGCCGTCGACCTGCACCTGCCCCGGTATCAGCGCGAGTCCCTGAAGTGCACGCCGCATGGCGAGCAGGCTTGCCTGCAGGATATCCAGCACGTCAATCTCGGCGGCGTCGGACCAGCCGACCGCCCAGGCGAGCGCGCGCTGGCGGATGGCGATCGCCAGGGTCTCGCGCCGCTCGGCATCAAGGAGCTTGGAATCCCGCAAGCCGCGAATCGGCCGTCTGGGGTCCAGGATGACCGCGGCAGCCATGACCGGCCCGGCCAGCGGTCCGCGGCCCGCCTCATCCACGCCCGCGGAAAGTCCCAGCCCTTGCCAGGCTTGCGCTGCCACCTGGCGGTTCACGACGGCCGCTCGCGGACCAGTGCGAGGATGGCCTCCGCGGCCCGCTCGCTGGCGCCCTGCTGCAACTGCCGGTGAATCGTCGTGAACAGGGCCTGCAGCTCGGCGACCGCATCCGGCCGGTCCAGCCAGGACTCGATTTCCCGACCGAGCCGTTCCGGGGTGACTTCGCCCTGGGACAGCTCGGGCACCACCCGGCGCCCGGCCAGCAGGTTCGGCTGCGCGAAATGCTCGGCCTTCAGCAGGCCGAAGCCGCGCAGCAACAGCGCAGTCAGCCTGCCGAGCCGATAGGCAACGACCATCGGCCGCTTGCAGAGCAGCGTCTCCAGCGTCGCCGTGCCGGAAGCCACCAGCGCCACGTTCGCCGCCGTCAAGGCCGTGCGCGCGCCGCCATCGGTGAGCTGCACCCTAACGGCCGGAGCGCGGCGCGCCAGCGCCTGCTCGAACAACCCGCGCGTGCGCGCATCCGCCATCGGCGCGACGAAGCGCAGTCCGGGCCTGCGCGCGGCAAGCCAGGCGATTGCCCCGGCGAAATCGTCGGCAAGGCGCGAGACCTCGCCCACGCGGCTGCCCGGCAGCACGGCGATGACCGGCGCGTCGCCCGCAACGCCGAATGCCGCGCGCGCCGTGCCCTGGTCCGGAACGAGCGGCAACTGGTCGGCGAGCGGGTGGCCGACGAAGGACGCGCGCAGGCCGACCGCGTCGTATACGCCGCACTCGAACGGGAGCAGGCAGAGCACCAGGTCCAGGAAGCCGGCCATGCGTCGCGCCCGCCCCGGCCGCCAGGCCCAGACCTGCGGGCTCACGTACTGCACGGTGCGGATCCCGGCGCGATGCAGCATCGGCGCCACATTGAGGTTGAATTCGGGTGCATCGATGCCGACGAATACGTCGGGTCGCAGCGCGAGCAATTCATCGCGGACACGCCGCTTGAGACGCAGGAGCCTCGGCAGGTGGTGCAGCACCTCGAACAGTCCCATGATCGCGAGCTCCGAGGCGGGAGCCAGCGTCTCGCAGCCCGCGGCAGACATGGCCGGGCCGGCAACTCCCACGAAGCGCGTCCCGGGCGCCCTGGCGGCGAGTGCCTGGATCAACGCGGCACCGAGGTTGTCTCCGGAGGATTCGCCGGCGACCAGGCCGATCGTCAGCGGGCAGGCGGCGGCCATCAGCGAATGATGCTGCGCTCGCTCGCGCCGAGAAAGTCAACGAAGGGCGCCACTTCGGGTTGCGCCGCGACCAGCGGGCGCAATTGCCCGACGGCTTCGGCCAGCTTGAGTCCCGAACGGTAGAACACGCGGTAGGCATTCTTGATGTTTGCGATCTGCGCCGCGTCGAAGCCGCGGCGCTTGAGCCCCTCGCTGTTGATGCCCTTGGGCTCGGCGGGGCTGCCCGCTACCAGCAGGTAGGGCGGAACGTCGCGCGTGACCGCGGCATTGTTGGCGAGAAACGCATGCGCGCCGACCTTGCAGAACTGGTGCACGCCCGCGTAGCCGGAGAGGATCACCCAGTCGCCCAGTTCGACGTGGCCCGCCAGGGCCGTGCAGTTCGACATGATGCAGTGGCTGCCGACGACGCAATCGTGTGCCACGTGCGAATAAGCCATGAACAGGCAGTCGTCGGCGATGCGGGTCACCTGCCTGCCGCCGGCCGTGCCGCGATTGATCGAGGAAAACTCCCTGAACACATTGCGGTCGCCGACTTCGAGGCGGGTCGGTTCGCCGGCGTATTTCCGGTCCTGGGGCGCGTCGCCGATCGAGGCGAACTGGAACACCTTGTTGTCGCGCCCGAGCGTGGTCGGGCCGTTGATCACCGCGTGCGGGCCGACCCAGGTGCCGGCGGCGATCCGGACGCCCGCGCCGATGACCGAATACGGGCCGACCTGGACGCCGTCGTCGAGCTCGGCATCCGGCGAGACGATCGCCCGCGGGTCGATCAAGACTTGACCTCCGGCGCGACCATCATCGTCGCCGATGCGACCTCGCCTCCGTCGACCTCGGCGACGGTCGCGAACTTCCAGATGCCCCGCATCTGGCGCTCGAGGGTCGCCTTCAGCACCAGCCGGTCGCCCGGTTCGACCGGCCGCCGGAAGCGGGCGTTGTCGATGCCGACGAAATAGAAGCGGGACTCCTGGTCGGGGACGACGCCCGCGGTCTTGAACGCCAGGATGCCCGCCGCCTGCGCCAGCGCCTCGAGAATCATGACGCCCGGCATCACCGGGCGATGCGGAAAGTGCCCGGGAAAGAACGGCTCGTTCACGGTGACGTTCTTGATCGCCTCAATGCGCTTGCCCGGCACGCACTCGACGACGCGATCCACCAGCAGGAACGGAAAGCGGTGCGGCAATTGCGCCAGCACCTGCTGGATGTCCATCGGAAAGCCTTCGCTCATTTCCCGCTCCCCCGCCCGCTCCCGTCCTTGCCGCGGCCCGCGCCGCGCCGCTCGCGCGCGTCGAGCCGGTGCAGGCGCGCCACCGCGCGGCGCCAGTCGGCCGCCGCGATCGCGGGCCAGCCGGATGAGTAAGTGCCCGACCCGGGCAGCGAGTGCGTCACCAGCGAGTAGCCGGTCACGATCACGTCGTCGCCGATCTCGAGGTGGCCGGCGATGCCGACCGCGCCGCCGATCATGCAGCGCTCACCGATGATCGTGCTGCCGGAAATGCCGACGCAGCCTGCGACCACCGTGTGTGCGCCGATCCGACAGTTATGGCCGACCTGCACCTGGTTGTCCAGCTTGACGCCGTCGCCGAGCACGGTGTCGTCGATCGTGCCGCGATCAATCGTGCTGTTGGCCCCGACCTCGACGTCGTCACCGAGCCGCACGCTGCCGAGTTGCGGAACCTTGACGAAACCGTCGGCGTCGGGCGCGAATCCGAAGCCGTCGGCGCCGATGACGGCGCCGGGCTTGAACACGCAGCGGCTGCCCGCGGCGACATCCCGGCAGATCGTCACGCCCGCCTGCAGCCGGCAGTCGTCGCCGAGCCGCGCGCGCTCCTCGATCACGCAATTCGGGCCGATCGAGCAGCGCTTTCCGATCGACGCCCCGGGACCGACGACCGCGTTCGGGCCCACCCATGCGGTCGCGTCGACCGATGCGGAGTCGTCGATGAGCGCACCGGGAGCGACGCCCGCTTCGACCGGCGGCTCAGGATTGAGCCCCGCGGCGATCCGCGCGTAACTCGCATAGGGACGCTGGCTGATGAGCGCCGCAACCGGGCATTGTCCTGCCAGACCACGCGGCAGCACGACCGCGGTCGCGCGCGTTGCGGCGAGCTCGCGGCGGTACTTCGGACCGGTGCAGAAGGTCACCGTGCCCGGTATTGCCTGCCCGAGCGATGCGACGCCGTGGACCAGCTCGTCAGGATCGCCGGCGAGCTCGAGCCCGTAGCGGACCGCAATCTCGCCGAGCGTGATCGCCATCGCGGCGGCCCCCTGGCGAACGCCGCGGCTCAGCTCTTGGGCGGTGTCGCCGGCGCCGGCGCAGGCGTCGGCGTCCTGGATTTCAGCGCCGCGGAAACCTGCGGCGTGATGTCCACGGCTTCCGCCGCGAACAGCACGCCTTCGCTCACCACGAGCTGATAGCCATTGGCACGGGCATAGGCCTGCACTTCCTGCAACAGCGCGCGCTGCATGCGCCCCACTTCCTCGTTGCGCCGCAGGTTCAGGTCTTCCTGCAGCTCATTGAAGCGGCGCTGGACGCTGAGTTCGAGGTCGCGCACTTCGCGCTCGGTCTTGATGCGGTCCGCCTCCGACATCACCGCTGCTTCGCGCTTGAGCTTGTCGCGCTTTTCCTCGAGCGACTTCTGCTGCGCCGCGACCTCGCGCTGACGCGGCATGAACTCGCCCTCCAGGGCCTGCGTGGCCGACTTCGCCTGCGGCGATTCCTCGAGCAGACGACCGAAATTGATGTAGCCGATCTTGAGCTCGGCCGAATGAGCGGCCGATGCTGCCAGCGCGGCGCCGAGCATCAGCGCGCATAAAACGATGTTGTGCCTGGTCATGTTGGTCATCTTGCCTCGGATGTCAGAATGCGGAACCGATCGTGAACTGGAAGCGCTCGACTTCGTCCGCATATCGGATGCCGTCGCCCTTGAACTCGTTCAGCGGGATGCCATAGCTGAACCGGAAAACGCCCAGCGGCGCCAGCCACTGGACTGCGAGGCCGACGGACTGCCTCAACTCATTGTAGTCGAACTCGTAGTCGACCGGCGTGACGCCGTCTTCGCCGACGAAGTCGATCGACTGGCCCTGGGAAAATGCGTTGCCGATGTCGAAAAACGCGCTGATGCGCGTGCTCGCGCGCCACTTCTCCGGCACCGGCAGCAGGAGCTCCGCGCGTCCGATCACCTTCATGTTGCCGCCGTAGGGGTTGCCGAACCCGTCCTTCGGACCGAGGCGGCTCTCGGAGAAGCCGCGCACCGATTCCGGCCCGCCGGCGAAGAACTGCCGATACGGCGGCAGCGACGTGGTTTCCTTGTCGAGCGCGTCGCCGTAGGCCAGTTCCGCCGTCAGCGCGACGGTGAACTGCTTCCAGATCGGGATGAGCTGCAAGTAGTCGTAGTTGAATACGTAGTAGTCCACCTCGCTGCCCGGTGCGGTCCCCGCGAGCGACAGCGAATGCCGCATGCCGCGGTCCGCGAAGATCGCGCGGTTGCGCGAATCGTAGTACCAGCCGGCGACCAGCTCGTAAGCATTGAACTTGGTGCCGAACAGCGTGGTCGTGATGATCTGCGGATCTTCGCTGTTCGGATCGTCGATTTCGCGCTCGATGATCCGCGTGTAGGGGTTGCCGTTGTTCCGCACCCAGGTGACCGCCTCGGGAGCGCTGTTGCGCGGATTGACGATCAGGTCCGAATGCTGGGCGACGACTCCGAAGCGCAGACCCTGCATCTCGGAGATCGGGTAGCCATACTCGAGCGTACCGGACATCGTGGTGGTCGAGAAATCCGACGCCGCCGACACGAACTGGGTGATGTCTCGGAACTGTACCCCCATGGTCCGCGAAACGCCGTCGACGGTCGTGTACGGGTCGGTGTGGGAGAGGCTGTAGGACTGCGAAAAACGGCCGGACAGCAATTCGAGCGCGAGGCGCTCGCCCGATCCCATGAAGTTCGAGTGCACGAAGCTCCCGTTCAGCAGGAACGATTGCGACTCGGAATAGCCGATGCCGCCGCTGAACTGGCCCGGCAGGCCTTCCTTGATGTCGAAGTCCACGTCGACCAGGTCCGCCGTCCCCGCGACAGGCGTGGTCTCGAACTCGACGGTCTCGATATAGGGCAGCCGCTGCAGGCGCTCCTTCGAGCGCTCGAGCAGCGCGTTCGACAGGTAGGAGCCTTCCATCTGCCGCATCTCGCGCCGCAGCACCTCGTCGTCGATCGCGCTGGTGTTGATGAAGTTGATGCGCCGCACGTACGCCCGGCTGCCGGGATCGACGAAGAATGTCAGGTCGACCGTTTTGGCTTCCTCGTTCGCCTGCGGCACCGGGTCGATCTTGGCGAATGCGTAGCCCTCGACGCCGAGGCGGAACGACAGCAGCTCCTGGGTCTGGGTGATGTGCTTGCGCGAATAGGTCTGGCCGGTCTTGACCTGCAGTAGGCGCCTGAGCTCCGCCTCCGGCACCTTCATGGTGCCGGCGAGCTTGACCTCGCCCACCTTGTAAACCTCGCCCTCCCGCAGGTTGACCGTGATGAAGATGTCGTCTTTCTCTGGGGCGATCGCGACCTGCGTCGACTCGACCTCGAAGTTGGCGTAGCCGCGGTCCAGGTACCAGGACTGCAGCGTCTCGATATCCCCCTGCAGCGACTCGCGCGAATAGCGGTCGTCCTGCTTGTACCAGGACAACCAGTTCGGCGTGCGCAGCTCGAAGGCGTCCAGCAGCTCCTCGTCGTCGTAGGCGGTGTTGCCAACCAGGTTGATCTGGCGGATTCGCGCGCGCTTGCCCTCGACCACGTCGATCTTGATCCGCACCTTGTTGCCGGGCATTTCCTCGACCTTCGGGTCGATGCGCACCGCGTACTTGCCGCGGCTGAAGTACTGATCGGTCAGGTAACCCTGCACTTCCTCGAGCACCGACCGGTCGAATGTCTTGCCGGTCGCGAGGCCCACCGTGCGCAGCGACTTCTGCAGGTCCTCGGTCTTGATGTCCTTGTTGCCCGTGATCTCGAAGCTCTCGATCGACGGCCGCTCCATGACGGCGACGACCAGCGTCTCGCCGTCGCGCCGCATCTCGATGTCGCTGAAGAAGCCGGTCGCGAACAGCGCGCGGACCGCTTCCTGGATGCGGCGCTGGTCGAGCCGGTCGCCGATGTTGACCGGCAGGTAGTTGAAGACCGTGCCCTCGGAGATGCGCTGCAGGCCCTCGACCCGGATGTCGCCGACCACGAACTCGCCAGGGGCCTGCGCGAGCGCCGTGCCGGCATGCGCGAGAAAGACGGCCACGATGAGTCGACGAAGCATGTTCCCGCGAATCCCCGGCGTCTTCAGCCGATCAGCCGCGAAATGTCGTTGTAGAACGCGAATCCCATCAGCAGGATCAGCAATGCGATGCCCACCTTCTGGCCGACCACCTGGGCTTCCATCGAAAGCGGTGCGCCCTTCACCATTTCCACGAGCTGGAATGCGACCTGGCCGCCGTCCAGCACCGGTACCGGCAGCAGGTTCAGCACGGCGAGGGAGATCGACACCAGCGCCAGGAAGCCGAGATAGTAAATGAAGCCTTCGGTCGCGGTCAGCCCGGCGTACTGCGCGATGTTGATCGGGCCGGAGATGTTCCGGGGCGAGACATGGCCCGTCACCATGCGCCACAGGAAGCGCACGGTCAGCGCGCTCTTGTCCCAGGTTTCGCGCACCGCGGGTCCGATCGCGCCGAATGGCCCGTATTGCTCGACGGTGCGCATGTGCTCGGGAAACCCGCCGCCGTCGCCGGGCGCGGCGCCGAGCCCGATCCTGCCGATCGTGCGGCCGTCCTCGACAACCGGCTCCGGCACGAGCGCGAATTCGAGGCGGCGCTCGCCGCGCATCACCGCGATGCGGGTCGGCTCACCCGGCCGCGCGCGGATCAAGCCGACGAATTGCGCGTAATCCGTCACGGCCGCCCCGTCCACCTCGAGGATGCGGTCGCCGGGCGCAAGACCGGCGATCGCCGCGGGATCGCCGGACGTGACCTCCGCGACCACGGCGGGCTGCGGCGGATACCAGAAGCCGAATCCGAGGCCCTGCATCAGCGCGCCGGGCTCGGTCAGCGCGCGCCGCTCGGATTCGGGAACCGTGATCACGACCTCGCGGATCGCGCCATCGCCGCCGCGGACCTCGAGCTGCACGCGTCCGTCGTCCACGACCTGCTCGAGCACGCCGAGCACCGCAGCCTGGCGGGTTGCGGACGGCCGGTCGCCGACCCGCAGCACTTCGTCGAGCGGGCGCAGATCGGCACGCTCGGCATGCGAATCCGCGATCACCTCGCCGATGACCGGCTTCAGGCCCGGCACGCCCTGCAGGAACAGCAGCCAGTAGGCGAAAATCGCGAACAGGAAATTGGCGCCCGGCCCGGCGAGCAGCACGGCGATGCGCGCGATCGGCGGGCGGCGATTGAAGGCACGATGCGCCTCGTTCTCGGGTACCGGCCCGTCGCGCTCGTCCAGGAGCCGCACGTATCCGCCGAGCGGTATCGCCGCGAGCACGTACTCGATCCGGTCCGGGCCGTGGCCGAAACGCTTCAGTAGCGGCCTGCCGAAGCCGAGCGAATAACGCAGCACCTTGAAGCCGAGCCGTCGCGCGACCCAGTAGTGACCGAACTCATGAACCGAGACCAGGACACCGATCGCGAGAATGAACGCGGCGATGGAGGTCAGCACGCCTCCGGTCATGCGCCCGCCGCCTGGCGCGACGACAGCGCGGCAGTCGCCCGGTCACGCGCCCAGGCGTCCGCGACCAGCGCGTCCTCCAGGCTCCGCACCGGCCTTGAATCATGCTGTTGCAACACGCTTTCAATGACTCCGGCGATGCCGGCAAAGTTCAGCCGCCGGCCAAGAAACGCCGCGACTGCGATCTCGTTTGCCGCATTGAGCACGGCGGCTGCGCTGCCCCCGGCGCGGGCCGCGCGCTCCGCCAGTGCGAGGCATGGAAATCGTTCAAGATCAGGGGCTTCAAACGATAACCTTTCAACTTGCACGAGGTCCAGCGTGGCGACACCCGAAGCGATCCGCTCGGGCCAGCCGAGCGCGTGGGCAATCGGCACCCGCATGTCCGGCTGGCTCAATTGCGCGAGCACCGAGCCGTCTTCGTACTCAACCAGGGAATGCACGATGCTCTGCGGATGGATGATCACGCCGACCCGGTCCGGCGTCAGCGCGAACAGGTGACAGGCTTCGATCAACTCGAGGCCCTTGTTCATCAGGGTCGCCGAGTCGACCGAAATCTTCGGCCCCATGCGCCAGTTCGGGTGCGCGATCGCCTGCTCCGGCGTGACCGCGGCGAGATCCTCGCGACGCGTCCTCAGGAAGGGCCCGCCGGATGCCGTCAGGCGGATGCGGGCGACTCCCGGCGGGCAGCCGTATTGCCCACGCCCGGCCGGCAGGCACTGGAAGATCGCATTGTGCTCGCTGTCGATCGGCAGGATGCGCGCACCCGATGCGCGCGCGGTCTCGATCAACAGCGAACCGGCGAGCACCAGCGCTTCCTTGTTGGCGAGCAGCACTTGCTTGCCGGCGGCGGCAGCCGCGATCGTCGGGGCGAGCCCGGCGGCTCCGACGATGGCCGCCATGACCAGCTCCGCCTCCGGCAGGGTCGCTACGGTCACGAGCGATTCGGGGCCGCTCAGCACGCGGGTCGGCAGCCCCGCCGCGGCGACACGCTGGGCGAGCTTCGAGGCGGCGGCGCGATCGAGCAGCGCCGCGTAATCCGGCCGGAAGCGCAGGCACTGATCGAAGAGCGTTTCATGATTGACGCGCGCGGCGAGTGCGACCACGCGAAACCGCTCTGGATGCTGCGCGGCGACAGCGAGCGTATTTTCGCCGATGCTGCCGGTCGAGCCGAGGACCGCGAGCCCCCTCATCCGACCAGTCCCAGCCAGACGAGCCCAAGGGTCAGGAGCGGCACCGAGGCGGTCAGGCTGTCGATGCGGTCGAGCACGCCGCCGTGGCCCGGAAGCCAGCTTCCGCTGTCCTTCAGGCCGCGCTGTCGCTTGAACATGCTTTCCAGCAGGTCGCCGACCACCGAGACCAGTATTGCGGCAATGCACAGCGACAGGAATCCCAGGGCCGGCAGGTCGAACCACGCGCGGCCGGCGAGCGCGACCAGGAGCCCCGCCACCATTCCGCCAATGACCCCTTCCCAGGTCTTGTTCGGGCTGACGACCGGCGCGAGCCGCAGGCGCCCGAATTTCCGGCCGGCAATGTAGGCGCCGATGTCGGCGGCCCAGGCCAGGACCAGCACGAAGATCACGAGCTCGTGACCCCGCTCGCCCTGCACGAACAGCCGCGCGAGTGCGAGCCAGGTCGGCGCGAGCGCCCAGAGTCCGGCGAAGGCCGCGAGCCAGGCGACGCTGGTGCGTGGCGCGAATACGATCCAGCCGAACAGCAGGATCCAGCCCAGCATGGTCACGAGCATGACGCGCTCGAAATCGACCGCCCGCTCGGTCCCGAACCAGAGCGTCGCCATCGCCGCGGCACAGGCTGCGAGATACGCGATGCGCGCGACCGGCCGAATGAGTCCGGCAAACAAGGCCCATTCCCAGGCACCCGCCAGGATCAGGAGCGCCAGCCCCACCAGGGCGTAAGGTGGCGGCAGCACCAGCAGCACCAGCGCGAGCACCAGCGCGATGCCGACCGCCGTCAGGATCCGCTGCCCCAGCATCAGTGGCTGCTCGCCTCGGCGGCGACGCGGCCGAAGCGCCGCTGCCGGCCGGCAAAATCCGCGAGCGCCGATGCGAAACCGGCCGCGCCGAAATCCGGCCACAGCGTGTCGGTGAACCACAATTCGGTATAGGCGAGATCCCACAGCAGGAAATTGCTGATGCGGCGCTCGCCGCCGGTGCGGATGAACAGGTCCGGCTCGGGCCGGCCCGCGGTCGCCAGGCTCTCGGCGATCGCCGCTTCGTCGATCGCCGCCGGATCGCGGGCACCGTCCTGCGC
>JBOHZL010000026.1:0-30883 GCA_050738495.1 Steroidobacteraceae bacterium
AAACGAAGCCAACCTTCAGGAGGCCGCCGCGCTGCAGCGTGAACAGCACATTCGCAACGTAGACATACGGCACGCGCCGGTGCGCGTCGACGTGTATCTCGGGCTGCGGATCCTTCGCGTTTTCGATCGCGACATAGCTCGGGAAGGTCGCGAGGTCGATCGGCTGGCCATTCCACAGCACGGAACCGTCGAACTCGACGTAGATCCGCACCACTTCCGGCGGAACCGTCGGCGGATTCGGGTTGTCGCGCGGCAGGTCGATCTTGACGGCGTGCGTCATCACCGGAATGGTGATGATGAAGATGATCAACAGCACCAGCATGATGTCGACCAGCGGGATGACGTTCGGCTCGACCATCGGATCCGCGCTGTCGCCCTTGATCGAAACCGCCATCTGGATTCCCCGCAGGCCCCTTCATCACGGGGCATTGTCACCGGAATCCGAGTTTGCCCTTCATCCCGGCATGGCGCAAGCCAGCCGCCGGCTTCGGTGCTATCCTTTTTGAAAAACCCGCCGCCATGGCGGTTCTGCGGGTGATTGGATGACCAAGGCGACCGGCGACATACGAAACATAGCCCTGGTCGGCCACGCCGGGGCGGGCAAGACCCTGCTGGCCGAGGCGCTGCTGTTCGGTGCCGGCAGCATCCGTGCCAAGGGCAGCTTGCCCCGCGGCACCACGGTCTGCGATCACGATCCCCAGGCGCGCCGGCTGCTGCATTCGGTCGATGCCACGTTCTGCTGGCTGGAGAGCGGCACCGCACACGTCAACCTGGTCGATACCCCGGGTTACCCCGATTTCATCGGCCGCACGCTGCCCGTACTCGAGGCGGTCGAAACCGCGGCCGTGGTCGTGAGTGCGGTCGCGGGTGTCGAACCGATGTCGCAGCGCATGATGGACTTCGCCCGCGAGCGCGGCCTGTGCCGCGTGCTCGTCATCAACAAGATCGACGCGCGCGAGGCCAACGCCGAGTCCACGCTCCAGGAAATCCGCGAGCAGTTCGGGCGCGAGTGCCTGCCGGTCAACCTGCCGGCGGCGGGCGGCAGCAGGGTGATCGACTGCTTTTTTCATAACGACGGCGAAGCCACCGACTTTTCCTCCGTCAGCCAGGCACACACGGAGATCATCGACCAGGTGGTGGAAGTCGACGACGAGCTGATGGCGCTCTATCTCGAGCAGGGCGAAGAGCTCCAGCCCGAGCAACTGCACGACCCGTTCGAGAAGGCGCTGCGCGAGGGCCACCTGGTGCCGGTCTGCTTCGTCTCGGCCGAGACCGGCGCGGGAATCCCGGAACTGCTCGAGTTGCTCGCGCGGCTGATGCCGAATCCTGCGGAGGGAAATCCGCCGCCATTCCTGCGGGGCGCGAACGGCGACGCGGAGCGCGTGACGGTCGAGCCGGACCCGCGCCGCCATGCGATCGCACACGTGTTCAAGGTGATCATGGATCCCTTCGTCGGCAAGCTCGGGCTGTTCCGCGTGCACCAGGGCACGATCCGGACCGGCGCCCAGCTCTTCGTCGGCGATGCGCGCAAGCCGGTGAAGATCGCGCACCTGTTCCGGATGCAGGGCAAGGAGCACAGCGAGATCCCGCAGGCGGTGCCGGGCGACATCTGCGCCGTGGCGAAGCTCGACGAGCTGCATTTCGACGCGGTCCTGCACGACTCACACGACGAGGACCAGTTCCACCTGAAGTCGATCGTGTTTCCTCCCGCGATGCTCGGCGTCGCGATCGAGCCCGAGCGGCGCGGCGACGAGCACAAGCTCGCCGAGGCGCTGCACAAGCTCGCCGCCGAGGACCCCTGCGTGCGGGTCGAGCACAGCAGCTCGGTGAACGAGACGGTGCTGTACGGAATGGGCGACCTGCACCTGCGCGTGATGATGGAGCGCATGGGCGAGCGCTACGGGGTCGCGGTCAAGACGCATCCGCCGAGCATCCCGTACCGCGAGACCATCACGCGCCCGGCCGAAGGGCATCATCGCCACAAGAAGCAGACCGGCGGCGCCGGCCAGTTCGGCGAGGTCTATCTGCGCATCGAGCCGCTGGCGCGGGGTACCGGCTTCGAGTTCGTCGACGACGTGGTCGGCGGTGCCATCCCGAACCAGTTCATCCCGGCGGTCGAGAAGGGCATCCGCCACGCGCTGGCCGAGGGCGCGGTCGCCGGCTTCCCGCTGCAGGACATCCGCGTGTCCGTCTACGACGGCAAGTACCATTCGGTGGACTCGAAGGAAGTCGCATTCGTGTCGGCTGGGCGCAAGGCTTTTCTCGACGCGGTGCAGAAGGCAGGTCCCGCCGTGCTCGAGCCGATCGTGCACGTCGAGATCAACGCTCCCGGCACCGTGATGGGCGACATCACGGCGGACCTCGCGACACGCCGCGCCCGCATCGACGGCAACGAGGCGCGGGCGCGCGGCCGCATCATCGTCTCGGCCTATGTGCCGCTCGCCGAGGTCACCGACTACCAGAACCGGCTCAAGGCCCTGACCGGGGGCCAGGGGAGTTTCACCTTGCAGCTCAGTCATTACGACCCGGTCCCGCCGCGCAAGCAGCAGGAACTCGCCTCGGCCTGGAAGCCGGCTGCGGGCGAAGAATGAATGCGACCCCGCGCGCGGACACCCGCATCATGGCCGTGTTCTGCGACTTCGAGAACGTCGCGCTCGGCGTGCGCGACGCGAAGATCCCGACTTTTGATATCAGAAAAGTGCTCGAGCGCCTGCTGCTCAAGGGCAATATCGTCGTCAAGAAGGCCTACTGCAACTGGGAGCGCTACCACGACTTCAAGCGCGCCATGCACGAGGCCGCGTTCGAGCTGATCGAAATCCCGCACGTCCGCCAGTCCGGCAAGAACTCGGCCGACATCCGCATGGTCGTGGACGCCCTCGACCTCTGCTACACGAAGTCGCACGTCGACACCTTCGTCATCGTCAGCGGCGACTCGGATTTCTCGCCGCTGGTCGCAAAACTCCGCGAGAACAACAAGGTCGTGGTTGGCTGCGGCGTCAAGAACTCGACCTCGGACCTGCTGATCAGCGGCTGCGACGAGTTCATCTACTACGACGACCTCGTGCGCGGCGAGGGCCGCGCGCCGCGCGGCAGCCAGCGCCAGAAAGCGGAGAAGCCGGAGTCGAAGGCGACCGCAGGCGCGGAGGACCGCCGCCAGGAAGGCATCGACCTGATGGTCAAGACCGCCGAGGACCTGTTCGCCGAGCGCGACGCCGAGGAGAAGGTCTGGGGATCGATGGTCAAGCAGGCCATCAAGCGCCGCAAGCCGGGTTTCAACGAGAGCTATTACGGCTTCAAGACCTTTGGCAAGCTGCTGGAGGAGGCGCGCGACCGCAAGCTGATCGACCTCGAGTTCGATCCCAAGTCTGGTGGATACATCATTACCCGCACCACGGTGACGACATGAGCCTGAAGAAAATCGCCGCCCGAAGCCTGCTGCTGCTGGGTCTGTTCGCGGGCGCCGCCGCCTGCCAGGAAACGGCGCACAGGCAGCCGAGCGGCGACACGAAAGTCGAGATCACGACCATCGCCGGGGGTCTGTCGCATCCCTGGAGCCTGGTCATCCTGCCGGACGGGCGCATGCTCGTGACCGAGCGTCCGGGCCGCCTGCGCTATGTCGACTCGAAGGGGAAGCTGTCCGAACCCGTCGCCGGGGTCCCGGCAGTTTTCGCCGAAGGGCAGGGCGGACTGCTGGACGTGGTGCTCGACCCGGACTTCACCGCCAACTCGATCATCTACCTGTCCTATGCGGAGGCTGCGGCCGACGGCAAAAACGGGACCGCGGTCGCGCGGGCGCGCCTTGACGGCATGCGCCTCGCCGGTCTCCAGGTCATCTTCCGCCAGCAGCCGAAGTTCGCGAGCAAGCATCACTTCGGGTCGCGCCTCGTGTTCGCGCGCGACGGCAATCTGTTCGTCACACTCGGCGAGCGGAACTCCGAGCGCGACCTGGCGCAGGATCTCGGCACGCATATCGGCAAGATCGTCCGCATCACGAAGGACGGCAAGGCGCCGCCCGACAACCCGTTCCTGGACCAGGACGGCGCGCTGCCGGAAATCTGGTCCACTGGGCATCGCAACATCCAGGGTGCGACCCTGCATCCGGAAAGCGGCGAGCTATGGACCCACGAGCACGGCCCGCGCGGCGGCGACGAGATCAACATCGCGCGGGCCGGCCGCAATTACGGCTGGCCGGTGATCACCTATGGCCGCGAGTACGCCGGGCCGCCGGTCGGCGCAGGCATCACCGAGAAGGCCGGCATGGAACAGCCGCTGCATTACTGGGTGCCCTCGATCGCGCCGTCCGGCATGACCTTCCACAGCGGGCGCGGCCACGCCGCCTGGAAGGGCCAGTTGTTCGTCGGCGGCATGACGGCGCGGCAGCTGGTGCGGCTCGAGATCGCGGCGGACGGCAAGGTCCGGTCGGAGGATCGCATCGCCATCGACGGACGCGTGCGCGACGTGCGCGAAGGTCCGGACGGCGCGCTGTACCTGCTGACCGACGAGGATTCCGGGCGCCTGCTCCGGGTCGCGCCGTCGCGCTAGGCCAATGGATCGGACCGAACGTTTCTACCGGATCCGGCGCCGGCTGATCGAAAAGGGCATGCTGACGCGGCGCGAGATCGAGGACGATCTCGAGATCTCGCACGCGACCTTCAAGCGCGACATCGAGTACCTGCGGGACCGGCTCGGCGTGCCGATCGTCTGGTCGCGCGGCCGCCAGGCCTATGTGCTCGACAAGGGCGCGGAACTCACCGAGCTGCCGGGCGTCTGGTTCAGCCCGGGCGAGATCTATGCGCTCCTGGAGATCGAGCACCTGCTCGGCAACCTCGGGGCCGGACTGCTCGGCCGCCAGCTCGAGCCGCTGCGGGCCCGGCTCAAGGCACTGCTCGAGCGCGGCGACCGCGGACACCGCGAGATCCGCCGCCGCATCCGCGTGCTCGGTCTCGGCACGCGCCGGGTCGATCGCGAGATCTTCGAGGCCGTCTCGCTTGCGCTGCTCGGCCGCAAGCGCGTGTCGATCCGCCACCTGAAGCGCGGCGACGGCGGCATGACCGAGCGAATCGTTTCGCCGCAGCGACTGGTGCATTACCGCTACAACTGGTATCTCGACGCCTGGTGCCACATGCGCAAGGACCTGCGCGTGTTCGCGCTCGATGCGATCAAGGGGGCGCGGGTGACCGCGGAGGCGGCGCGCGAGGTCGCGGACCTCGACCTCGACCGCGTGCTCGGCGCCGGCTACGGCATCTTTGCCGGCGCCGAGACGCAGACGGCGGTGCTGCGCTTCACGCCGGAGAGCGCGCGCTGGGTGGCGGACGAGGTCTGGCACTCGCGCCAGGTCGGCCGCATCGAGGCGGACGGCAGCTACCTGCTGCAGCTCCCGTACAGCAAGGAGCCGGAACTGGTGATGGACCTGCTGCGCCACGGCGCAGGCGTCGAGGTGATCGCCCCGCCGGCGCTGCGCGCGCGGGTGGCGGCGGAATTGTCCGCGGCGGCCGGCCGCTACGCCTGAACCGCATTCCTGCGACCAGCCGTGGCGCGCGCGAGCCGGGGCGTTGCCCGGGCCCGCGGACCCTGTCTAAGGTGTCCGGATGAATCTCGACTTCCTGCGCGGGAACCGCAACCTGCTGTTCTGGGCCCTGCACACGCTCGGCTGGATCGCATACGGGCTCGCGCAGTTCGTCGGCTCGGCCGTCTACGGCAAGGAGCCGGGCTACGTGCAGGTGATCGCGATCGCAGCCTGCACGGGCTTCCTGCTGTCCGCCCCGCTGCGCCTGCTGTACCGCCGGCTGTGGCGAAGCGGCCCGCGCGCGATCCTGGTCTGGTCACCGGTCTTGTGCTGGCTGGTCGCGCTGGTCTGGCGCGCCATCATCAACACGGCCTACATGGACATCGTCGAGCCGGACTGGGCGATGGAACATGAGCCAAAGCCGCTGGAGATCTTCATCGGCACGCTTTCCTCGATGGCGCTGCTGTTGTGCTGGAGCGGCGTCTACTTCGGCGTCAAGTTCTACGAGCATCTCCAGCTCGAGCGCGAGGCGACGCTGAAGGCGTCCGCGCTAGCCCAGGAGGCGCAGCTCAAGATGCTCCGCTACCAGCTCAATCCGCATTTCCTGTTCAACACGCTGAACGCCATCTCGACGCTCGTCCTGGACGGCCAGAACCGCACCGCCAACCTGGCGGTATCGCGGCTGTCGGAGTTCCTGCGCTATACGCTCGACCAGGACCCGATGAAGAAGGTCACGCTGCGCCAGGAGCTGGACGCGCTCAATCTCTATCTCGGCATCGAGAAGCTCCGCTTCGGTGACCGGCTCAGGCTCGAGTTCGACGTCGACGAGCGCGCCGAATCGGCGCTGGTGCCGTCGCTTCTGCTGCAGCCCCTGGTCGAGAACGCGATGAAGTACGCGATCTCACCGCGCGAGCAGGGCGGGGCGGTGACGGTCATCGCGGGGCTGGAGGGTGGCGGACTGCGCCTCGCCGTGGTCGACGACGGGCCCGGGCTGCCGTCGCGTGGCCTGGGCGGCAATGGCCGTGGCGTCGGCTTGCGCAATACGCGCGAACGGCTCAAGGTTCTCTACGGGAGCGGGCACCGGCTCGACGTGGTGGACGCCGCGCCGGGGCTGCGCGTCGAGATGAGGCTGCCGCTGGAAGTCTGACAACGATGGCAGGACCGATACGGGCGATCATCGTCGACGACGAGGCGCTTGCGCGCCGTGGCCTCGAACTGCGCCTCGCGAAGTTCGACGACATCCAGATCGTCGCGCAATGCGCCAATGGCCGCGAGGCGCTCGAAGCGGTGACCGCGCAGGGTCCCGAACTGATGTTCCTGGACATCGAAATGCCCGGCGTCGACGGCTTCGAAGTGCTGCGGCGCATCCCGCAGACCAGCATGCCGATGGTCGTATTTGTCACCGCATTCGACCGCTACGCGATCGAGGCATTCGACGCCCATGCGCTCGACTACCTGCTGAAGCCGCTGGTGGACGAGCGCTTCGAGCGCACGATGGCGCACGTTCGGGACCAGTTCGCGCAGCGCCGCTCGATGAAGCACCGCGAGCAGCTCGTGGCGCTGCTCGCGAGCGTCAGCGGCGCCGGCCAGCTCGACGCGGAGGAGCTGCTGGCGCGCGGCGCGGAGGGAATGCCGCGGCGCTTTCCGGAAGTCCTGCCGATCCGGCTCGGCCGCGAGACGATCCGCCTGCCGGTGGCCACGATCGAATGGGTCGATGCGGCAGGCGACTACATGTGCGTGCACGCCGAAGGACGCACCCATGTCGTGCGCGCGACCATGAAGCAGTTCGAGGAACGGCTCGACCCGGCCGACTTCCAGCGCATCCACCGCTCGACGATCGTCAACATCCGGCGCATACGCAGGTTGAAGCCGCACACCAACGGCGAATATTTCCTGACGCTGGAAGGCGGCCACGAACTGAAGCTGAGCCGCAGCTATCGCGACCGGCTGGAGCGGATACTCGGCCGGGGATGAGGGCGGGATGAGCAGCGGCGAACCGATCGTGCTTTCGGTGGACCTCCCGACCACGCCGGCCGGCGCATACGCCGCTTTCACCGGACGCTTCGCCGAATGGTGGCCGATCGCGACGCATTCGCTGTCGCGCCGGCAGGCGACCCGATGCCGCTTCGACGCGACAGTCGGCGGCACGGTCGGCGAGCTCGCGCCCGACGGGACGAAGCATGTCTGGGGCCAGGTGGAGGCGATCGAGCCCGGCCGCCGCATCCGCTTCAGCTGGCACCCGGGGCGCGAGCCGGAGTCGGCGCAATGGATCGACGTGGTGTTCGCGCCCGCCGCGGGCGGCAGCCGGGTCACCTTGACGCACGGTGGCTGGGAAGCGCTCGGCGAGGTCGGTCCCTTGCTGCGGCAGGAGTACGTGGCCGGCTGGCGCAGGGTGTTCGGCGTGGTCTATGCGCAGTTCGCATCCGCGGCCGGCTGAGCGGCAGGCCGTTACTGCTCCAGCACCCAGTCGATCACTGCGCGCTGTATCGCCTCGCCCGGGCCATGCTGGACGCCGGTGTGCTGGGCGAAGATCACGACCACATAGGACTTGCCGGAACTGCCGGTGACGTAGCCGGCGATCGCGCTGACGTCCTTGAGCGTGCCGGTCTTCATGCGGATCCGGCTCGAATCGTCGATGTCGATGAAGCGCTTCTCGAGCGTGCCGTCGAGACCGCCGAGCGCGAGCGACGCCACGAACTCGGGCGCAAAGCGGCTGCGCCAGGCGCTGACCAGCATGCGCGCCATGCTGTCGGCCGAGATCAGCGCGGCGCGCGACAATCCGGAGCCGTTGCCGATGACAAGCTCGGGAAATTCCAGGCCGCGGCTCTTGAGCCACTCCTTGATGACCGTCTCGCCGGCGATCGTCGAGGCCGGCGTGCCGCTGCGCTCCGCGGCGATCGCAAGCACCAGCGAGCGCGCCATCATGTTGCTCGAGTACTTGTTCGTGACGCGGACCACTTCCGCCAGCGGCTGCGACTCGTGGCTCAACAACAGGCGCGCCGAGCTCGGCGTCGGCGCGCGCATCATGTCGCCGTCGAATTCGCCGCCCTGCTGGCGCCACAGCGTCACGAACGTGCCCCAGGCGTACTGCGCGGGCTCCATGATCACCAGGCGCTCGGTCTGCGGCCCGCAGCTCGCCGCGAGCCTGCCGTTCACGACCACGCGTCCCGGATTCGTCGGTTCGATCGTGTAGCCGATGCGCCGGCTGCTGCCGGCGCAGCGCCCGTCCGCCAGCTTGACCTCGTTCACGACCTCGAGGCCTTCCGGGAAGGGCCGGATCGCGATCTCGACGCCCTTGCCTGCGTCGTCGGGCCGGACCGTGAAGTCGGACGATTGCCAGTTCACCAGCATCGCGTCGGGCAGCACGTTGTAGGTGCGCCAGAAGTTGCCGTCGAAGTCCTCCGGCCGCTCGTCGATCGCGACGAAACGCGTCTGGTCGATGACGATGTCGCCCTCGATCACCCGCAGGCCGGTCTGGCGCAGGTCCGTCACGAACCGCCACCAGCGCTCGATGGTCAGCAGGGGATCGCCGCCGCCCTGGAGGTAGAGGTTTCCCTTCAGCACGCCCCTGACGACGGGCGCATCGGCCCAGGCCCGCGTCTCCCAGCTATAGGCAGGACCGAGCAGGTCGAGTGCCGCCCAGGTCGGGATCAGCTTCATCGTCGAAGCCGGCGGCCTTGCGGTGCCGGCGTTGAACTCGACGACGCTGTTGCCGTTTGCTACCTCGCGCACGACCACGCTCACGCCGGCGTCCGGCACGCGGAACTGCTTCAGGAGCGCGCGTGGTCCCGCCGGCAGGTCGTGCGCGAGCGCGGGCGCAGCGGCAAGCGCGGCGCAGAGCAGGACGCACGGGATGCGAAGCCTCATTTGGTGCAATACTAATGTGCATGAATGCAACTTGCAGGGATCGCCGCAGTCTGAGCGCTGCATCACAGAGCGATAACGGAGGCGTCATGAACTTCGCGTTGCGCGGGCTATGGCCCGTCGCGCTGATCGCAGCGTTTGCCGCCTGCACTGAGGCTGCGCCGCCGGCCGATGTCGCGCGGCCGGTCAATCCGGCGGCGGACGAGCAATCCACGGCAGTGCGCGCGCCGCGACCCGCGCCGGTCGAAGGCTTGCCGAACTTCGCGGCGCTGGTCGACGCCTATGGTCCCGCGGTCGTCAATGTGTCGACCGTCGTGCGCCGCCCGGCGGCGGAGGACGGAACGCCGGAACTGTCCCCCGACGATCCACTGTACGAATTCTTCCGGCGCTTCGGTTTCGGCTCGCCGCAGATTCAGCCGCAACCGGTGCGGGGAGAGGGGTCGGGTTTCGTGATCAGCGCCGACGGCTACATCCTGACCAACGCACACGTCGTCGACCAGGCCCGCGAGGTGACGGTGCGCACCACGGACCGGCGCGAATACCGGGCGAAGGTCGTCGGCGTCGACAAGAGCACCGACGTCGCGGTGCTCAAGATCGATGCAGCCAGCCTGCCGTACGTGCGCATCGGCAACGACACGGACGTGAAGCCGGGCGAGTGGGTCATCGCGATCGGCTCGCCGTTCGGCTTCGACAACTCGGTGACCGCGGGCATCGTCAGCGCGATCGGACGCTCGCTTCCGGGCGACGACTATTCCGCCTATACCCGCTTCATCCAGACCGACGTCGCGGTCAACCCGGGCAACTCCGGCGGGCCGCTGTTCAACCTGCAGGGCGACGTGATCGGCATCAACTCGCAGATCTACAGCCGCACCGGCGGCTACCAGGGCGTCTCGTTCGCGGTGCCGATCGACGTCGCGATCGACGTCAAGAACCAGCTCGTCGCGAATGGTCGCGTCGAGCGCGGGCGCATCGGCGTCGTCATCCAGGACGTCAACCAGGCGCTGGCCGACTCGTTCAGGTTGTCGCGCCCGCGCGGCGCGCTCGTGAGCCAGGTCGAGGAGGACGGGCCCGCGGACGATGCCGGCATCGAGCCGGGCGATGTGATCCTCGCGGTGGAGGGTCATGCGATCGAGCGATCGGGCGAATTGCCGGCCGTGATCGCCGGCATCAAGCCGGGCGCGCAGGCGACGCTTTCGATCTGGCGCGACAAGGCCGAGCGGAAGATCCGGATCACGGTCGGAGAGCTCGAAGACGAGCCGGCAATCGCCTCGCGCGATCAGCGCGGCGAGGCCGACACGGGCAAGCTCGGCCTGGCGGTGAGGCCGCTCACCGGCGTCGAGCAGCGACAGTTGCAGACCGATGGCCGGCTCGTCGTCGAGGCCTCGGACGGACCTGCGGCGATCGCGGGCGTCGAGCCCGGCGACGTGCTGCTGGCGGTCAACGGAGCAGCGGTCGCGAGCGTCGGCGAGTTCCGCAAGGCGGTGGACGCGTCGGGGGCGAGCGTCGCGCTGTTGATCCAGCGCGGCGGCGCGCAGATCTACGTGCCGGTGCGGATCGACTCCTGATGCGGCGCTGCGCGGGCGCCATGCTGAGCCTCATGCTGCTCGCGGCCGCGGCGCAATCCACGGCGGCGGAGACCGAGCGCGCCGCCGGCGCGGTGATCCGCGATTGCGATGACTGCCCCGAAATGGTCGTGATCCCGGCCGGCAGCTTCGTGATGGGAACCCCGGGCGCCGCGGTCGCGCGCGGCGCCGCCGGTGCCGAGGCCGATGCCGTCGTGATCACCCTGCCGCGCGCGTTCGCGCTCGGCCGTCATGAAGTCACGCGCGGCGAGTATGCGCGATTCATCGCCGACAGCGGCCACGAGGCGCAGTCGGGCTGCCGTGTCTGGGATCCGGGGCTGGCACGCTTCAATGACGACATGCGGCGCGGCTGGCAGGACCCGGCGGCGCCCGCATCGCCGGACGACCGGCGTCCGGTGAGCTGTGTCTCGTTCACCGACGCGCTGGCCTACGTGAAATGGCTGTCCGGCCGCACCGGCGCGCGTTACCGGCTGCCGTCCGAGGCTGAATGGGAATATGCAGCGCGCGCCGGCAGCCGGACCCCGCGACCCTGGGGGGAGGCGGCGGATGCAGGCTGCGATCATGCGAATACCTACGACCTCGGCGCAGATGCGGAATTCAGGCTCGGCTGGGAGCATGCCGCCTGCCGCGACGGCCACGCCGGACTCGCGCCGGTCGGCCAATACGGCGCCAATGGCTTCGGTCTGCACGACATGATCGGCAATGTCCGCGAGTGGGTGCAGGACTGCGCGACCGGGAGTTTCGTCGGACGCCCGCGCGATGCGCGCGCCTGGGAATGGCTGGGTGGCTGCGACAATCGCATCCAGCGCGGCGGCAGCTGGATCACGCCGCCGGCGGAATCCAGGAGTGCGTGGCGGCACGAGGCGCCGGCAGGCGAGCGCGCGGGAGATGCGGGTTTTCGCGTCGCGCTGGACCTTGCCGCTCGCGCGGCCGGCGCCGGGGACCCTTGATGCGCCTGTCGTTGCTCGCAGTCATGCTCGCGATGTCCTCGCCGGTCGCGGCGCAGACCGTGGCCGACACCCGGGATTGCGAGACCTGCCCGCCGCTCGCGCTGGTGCCGCCCGGTCAGTTCTCGATGGGTTCCGCACCGGACGCGGTGGAACTTGACGCGAAGACCGGCGAGTCGCCGGAGGTGGCGCTGTCGTTCACCAAACCCTTCCTGATCTCGCGCCACGAGATCACGGTCGGCGAGTTTCGGCGCTATGTGGAATCCGCCGGTGCGGAACCCGCTTCGGGTTGCCGCGTCTGGCTCGGCGGGCAATGGGTGCGGGAGCGCAACCGGAGCTGGCGCGACCCGGGATTCGCGCAGCCGCCCCGCGACGACGAGCCGGTGGTCTGCGTGAGCTGGGACGACGCGCGCGCCTACGCCGAGTGGCTCTCGAAGCAGAGCGGCAAGCGCTACCGCCTGCCGTCGGAAGCGGAATGGGAATACGTGGCGCGCGGTGGCACCTCGTTCCCGCGCTACTGGGGCGAGCGCGATTCGCGCGAGGATCTCGCGCTGTCGCTCGCCTGCGATCACGCCAATGTCTACGACTCGTCCGCGGTCGAGGCGCTCGGCCTTTCCTGGCCGAACGCGCGCTGCAATGATCGCGCCGTGACGCTCGCGACCGTGGGTCGCTACAAGCCGAATGCGTTCGGCGTCTTTGACATCATCGGCAATGCGCGCGAGTGGGTCATGGACTGCTACACGGCAAGCTATGCGGGCCGGCCAGCGGATGCGCGTGCCTGGACCTGGCAGGGCGGCTGCGAGCGCAAGGGCGTGCGCGGCGGATCCTGGGCCAGCCGCCCGCGCGATGCGCGCGCGCCGGCGCGCGGCGCGGAACTGACGACCCACCGCCAGTCCGACCTCGGCTTCCGGCTGGTCCGCGACTACCAGTAGTTCTCAGAGCCGGATACGCCGCCACGCGCCGTTCTTCCAGCGCAGCCACAGCGCGGTGCCGATCGCGAGCACGTACACGAGGATGGCGCTCCAGCCGCCGACCGCGCCCAGACCGTAGCCGGGCGCATCCGCGATCCATCCCTGGCCGGGCGCGAATGTCAGGAAATGGGTCAGCGGCAGGAACAGGAACAGCGCGCAGGACAGCACGATGACCGCCGGCACGCGAGCGTCACCCGCGCCACGCAGGCAGAATGCGCTCGCGAAGTTGACGCCGTCGAAGAACTGGTAGGCGGCGGCGAACCACAGGAGCGTGGAGCAGAGCGCGATCACCTCGGCGGCGCGCGGGTCCGTGGCGTTGACGAACAGCGGCACCAGCCAGTCGCCGACCAGCGCGATCAGGAGGCCCATGCCGCCCATGAAGCAGGCGACGACCGCGATGATGCGGTTGCCGAGCTGCTCCGCCCAGTCGCGATCGCCTGCGCCGATCGCCTGACCGACCAGTGTGGTGCCCGCGAGCGCGAGGCCGATGCCCGGCATGTAGGCGAGGGCGGTGAAGATCGTGACGATCTGGGTCGCCGCTCCGTCCACCACGCCGAAGCGGACCTGCATCAGCTGGAAAAGCGCCGCCGCGCCGATGTCGGCGGAGGCGGTCATCGCCATCGGCAGGCCGAGCGCGACCAGCGTGACGATGCGGCGCGTCCGCGGACGCCAGGTCAGGTGCGCCTTGAACCGCGCCGGCTCGAGTCGCAGGATCATCGCGATCGCGAACACGACCCCGATCAGCTCCGCGAGCGTCGTCGCCCAGGCCGAGCCCGCGATGCCGAAACCGAGCCGGAATATCAGGAGTTCGTTCAACACGACGTTGACGCCGAGCACGATCAGCCCGATGGCGAGCGGAATGCGCGTATGCCCGACGCCGTTGAAGTACGCGACCGCCGCCCACAATGCGGCAGCCAGCGGCCCGCCGATCATCCGCGGGCCCCAGTAGTCGAGCGCCAGCGACTCGACTTCGACCGGCAGGCCGAAAGCGCGGAACATCGGCGGACCGAATGCGACGGTCAGCGCGAATGCCGGGATCGTCAGCATCGCGGCCCAGATCCCCATCCACCCCATCTGGCTGGTGCGCCGGTAGTGTCCGGCGCCATAGGCCTGGGCGACCAGCGTCTGCACACCCATGGCGACGCCGCCGATCAGGAAGATGGCGAGCAAGGCGAGCCAGTGCACGGCGGAGATCGCGGCTGTCGCTGCGGTCGAGAGCCGGCCGACGAACCAGGTGTCGGTCAGGTTCAGGACCGCCTGCAGCGTGCTGTTCAGGATCAGCGGCAGGGCGAGTGTCGCGACGGCGCGCATGTCGATGCGGCGCCGGCCGTCGGCGTCCACGCGCAGGGCCGGCAGGTTCATTGCGGCGGCGCGTCGACCGTTTCGTGCCACGGCCGGCCGCCGCGGCCGGCAAACCAGGCGTGGAGCTCGGCCGCTGCGGCGAGGGCGATCGCCTCGGGCGTACGCGCGCCGATGTCGAGCCCGACCGGCGCGCGCAGGCGCGACCTGAGGATTTCCGCGAGCGGTCCCAGCTCGCCGAGCAGGCGCTCGCGCCTTGCCGCGGGTCCGAGCAGGCCCACGTAGTCGATGTCGGGATGCGCGGCCAGCGCTCGCAGGTAATCCAGGTCTGACTGCAGGTGATGGCTCATCACGATCGCCGCGTCGAAGCCCGCCATCGCAGCCACGCGCCCGAGCGCGGCCGGCAGCACCGCTCGCACCTCGCAATGCGGGAAACGCTCCGCAATCGCCAATGCAGGCCGGTGATCCCACACCGTCACCTCGAGTCCCAGGGCCAACGCGAACCGGGCGAGCGGAACCGCATCGGTGCCGGCTCCGCAGACCAGGAGCCGCGGCGCCAAGGCGATCGTCATCGCGAGCACGCGCAGGTCTGTGCCGTCGGGGCGGCAGGCGACCAGCCGTGGAGCGAGGTCGGCCGCAGCCGCGACACGTGCAGCCGCGACCTGCGCCGGTTCCGGCCACGGCGCATTCCCGCCGCCCGTCCACCAGGCAGATCCGGCTGCGGCACCGTCGACGACGATGCCGAGCGTTTCCGGCCGGCGTCGTTCCAGGCACGCGGCGACCCGGGCCAATGGCTGCCAGTCTTCGCCGGGCCCGACCCGTTGCAGCAATACTTCCATCGCGCCTTCGCAACCGCTGCCGATGCCATACAGCAAATCGTCGCCACCCCGCATGTCATAGCTCGCGACACGCGCCTTGCCAGACGACAGGACCGCGCGCGCGTGTTCCACGAGGTCGACTTCCAGGCAGCCGCCCGACAGCAAGCCGCGCATCTGCGCCGCGCCCGTGATCAACATCTGCGTCGCGGTCTTGCGATAAGTCGAGCCCTCGGTCGCGACGATGGTTGCGAGCACGATCGCTTCGCCGCGGGATCGCAGCTCGCGGAAATCCCGCATCAACGGCGCCGACGGGGTTTCCAGACGGTGTGCCATGAGCCTTAGCCTATCATCGGCTAGAATGCCGGCCAGCTTGAACCACGCCGCCGCACCCACCGCCATCAGCACCGAATGCGTCATCGTCGGCGCCGGCCCCGTCGGCCTGTTCGCCGTGTTCGAGCTCGGCTTGCTGGGAATGAAATGCGAGATCGTCGATTCGCTCGGGCATCCGGGCGGGCAGTGCACCGAGCTGTATCCGGACAAGCCGATCTACGACATCCCGGCATTGCCGGTCTGCGGCGCGCAGGAGCTGGTCGATCGCCTGCTGGAGCAGATCAAGCCGTTCAAGGCGGGCTTCCACCTGGGCCAGGAGGTGGCAAGCCTCGAGCGCCGCGACTCGGGAAGATTCGAGATCACGACGTCCGCCGGCACGCGCTTCGACGCCGGCAGCGTGATCGTCGCGGCGGGCCTGGGCTCGTTCCAGCCGCGCCGCCTGCTGGTCGACGGAGCGGACCGGTTCGAAGCCAGCCAGGTCCACTACCGGGTGCGGCGCGCGGAGGATTTCCACGGCCAGGACCTGCTGATTGCGGGCGGCGGCGACAGCGCCCTCGACTGGGCGCTGGAATTCTGCGGCAAGGCCAGGAACGTGACGCTGGTGCATCGCCGCGCGGAGTTTCGCGCCGCGCCCGCCTCAGTCGCGCGCATGCGGGAACTCGCCGCGGCCGGCCGGCTCACGCATCTCGAGGGCACGATCCACGCGCTCATCGTCGCGGACGGGCGCATCACCGGGACGACCGTGCAGGCGCGCGACAAGACCAGATCGGACGTAAGCTGTCAGCAGATCCTCGCCTGCTTCGGTCTGCATCCGAAACTCGGCCCGGTCGCCGACTGGGGCCTCGCGCTCGAGAAGAAGGCGCTCGCCGTCGACACAGCGAAGTTCCAGACCAGCGAGCCGGGCATCTTCGCGATCGGCGACATCAACACCTATCCGGGCAAGAAGAAGCTGATCCTGTCGGGGTTCCACGAGGCAGCGCTCGCGGCGTTCGGCGTGCAGCACCACGTCTACCCGGAGAAGCGCCAGTTCCTGCAGTACACGACCACGAGCCCGATCATGCGCGAGCGGCTCGGCGTGGCGCCGCCGGACTGATCGAGCGCGCGCAGATGATCGACCGCATCGGCGAATTGCTGAAACTGCTGGACCTCGAGCGGCTCGAGGACAACCTGTTCCGTGGACAGAGCCGCGACATCGGCGCGCCGCAGGTCTTCGGCGGGCAGGTGCTGGGCCAGGCGCTGGTGGCCGCGACCCGCACCGTCGACGGTCGGCTGGTGCATTCCCTGCACGCATATTTCCTGCGTCGCGGCGACGTCAATGCGCCCATCGTGTTCGAGGTGGATCGCAGCCGCGATGGCGGCAGCTTCACCAGCCGGCGCGTGGTCGCGATCCAGCACGGCCAGCCGATCCTGACCATGTCGGCGTCATTCCAGATCGTCGAGCCGGGCCTCGACCACCAGTCGGTCATGCCGCAGGTGCCACCGCCCGAGGAACTGCGCGACGTCGGCGAGGTCAACGAGGCGCTGCTCGAGCGCGTGCCGGAAAAAGTGCGCAGCTTCTTCCGCCATCACCGCCCGTTCGAATTCCGGGCCGTGGATCCGCCGGACTGGCTGAATCCGGTGATGCGCGAGGCAGCCAAGCAGGTCTGGTTCCGGGTCCCCGCCAGGCTGGCGGACGACCAGCCGCTGCATCGCTGCCTGCTGGCCTACGTGTCCGACTATCACCTGCTCGACACGGCGGCGATGCCGCACGGGGTGTCGTTCCTGGAACTTCAGCTGGCGAGCATCGATCATGCGATCTGGTTCCACCGCGAGCTGCGCGTGGACGACTGGCTCCTGTATGTGATCGAGAGCCCGAGCGCTTCGGGCGCGCGCGGATTCAGCCGCGGGTCGGTCTACACGCGCGATGGGCGACTGGTTGCGAGCGTCGCCCAGGAGGGATTGATCCGTCAGCACAGCCGATGGAACAACCCGGCCGGCAGGCAGAAATGACGCCGCCGCGTCATGAATCCTCTGCGAGCAGCTTGCCGGGATTCATGATCCCCTGCGGGTCGATTGTCCGCTTGATCGCGCGCATCAACTCGAGTGCCGCGGGATTCTCGTAGCGCGCCAGCTCGCCGACCTTGAGCTGGCCGATGCCGTGCTCCGCGCTGATGCTGCCGCCGTGGCTCGCGACCAGGTCGTGCACCGCACGCCGGATCGTATCGCCCGCGGCGATGAGCGAACGCCCGTCGTCCCCGGCCGCCGCGCTCAGGTTGAAGTGCAGATTGCCGTCACCGAGGTGCCCGTAGGCCACGAGTCGCGCACCCGGCGCGAGCCGCGCGAGCAGCTCGCGGCCCGCGTCGATGAAGCGCGGCAGCCTCGCCGGCTCCACTGAAATGTCGTGCTTCAGTCCCGCACCCTCCAGCCGCTGGCTCTCGGGGATGGCCTCGCGCAGCCGCCATAGCGCGTCGCGCTGGGCGTCCGATGCGCCCTGAACGGCATCCGCCGCGCGGCCGTGCTCGATCGCATCCGCGAGCACGGCCTCGAAGCGCGGCGCGAGATCGGAATCGGCGTGGGGCAGCGAGACCTCGGCCAGCAGGTACCAGGCGTGAGCGGCATCGAACGGGTCGCGTGCCGCGGGCAGGTGCCGGCAGACGAGCTCGAGCGCGATGCGCGGCATCAGCTCGAATGTCGTGACCGCGTCGCCGAGCGCGGCGCGGAGCGCCGCGAGCAATTCGATGGCCGCCTGCGGCGTTGCGATGGCGATCATCGCCGTCGCCATCGCCGCAGGCTGCGGAAAGAGTCTGAGGCTCGCGGCGGTCACGATGCCGAGCGTGCCTTCGGCGCCGATGAACAACTGCTTGATGTCATAACCGGTGTTGTCCTTGCGAAGCGCCGCGAGCTGGTCGAGCACCCGTCCGTCCGGCAGCGCGACCTCGAGGCCGAGGACCAGCGCGCGCATCATCCCGTAGCGCAGCACCGCGGTGCCGCCGGCATTGGTCGAGACGATGCCGCCGAGCGTGCAACTCCCCTCCGAGCCGAGCGACATCGGCAAGAGGCGCCCGGCCGCAGTCGCGGCGTCCTGCAGCTCGGCCAGCACGCAGCCGGCTTCGGCGGTCATCGAATCGTTCGCTGCGTCCACGACGCGGATGCGGCGCATGCGCCTGAGCGCGACCACGATCTCGGAGCGGCCCGCGCGCGGTGTCGCGCCGCCGCAATAGCTGGTGTTGCCGCCCTGCGGCACGATGCCGATGCGTTCGGCGGCACAGTACCGCAGGAGCTCGGCGACACGGTCGGTGGTATCCGGCAGCGCGACCAGCGGAGTGCTGCCGTGGTGGATGCGCCGGAAGTCCGTCTCGAACGGCGCGCGGTCGGCGGCGGCATCGAGCCAGCCGCCCGGTCCGAGCAGCTTCCTGATCGCGTCGAGAGCGAAGGCCGGGACCGGTCCTGGCGGCAGCGTCAATCCTTTTCCTTGTCTTCCTTCGCTTCCTTGTCTTCCTGCTTTTCCCGCTTCGTCTTGTTCGGCGAGGAACCGAGCAGCTCGATCCGGCGCTCTTCCGACAGTTCCTCGAGCCCCAGTATGCGACAGTTCTCCACGCGCCCAAGCTGCCGGTAGGCGATGGAATCCCTGCCGAACCCGCAGATCTGGCCGTTGTTGTCGCCGTCCACGGTGGCGATCGAGAACTCGCTGTTCAGGTCGAAGCAGACGCCGGCAATCTCGGCCAGGTAGGCCTTGCGCCGGCCCATGCCGAACAGCACGACGTGGGTGCGGTCCAGCACCTGGAAACCGTCGATGGAGGAGTTGAACACGCAGTCGCTGGTGCGCGACATCCGGATGCGCTCGGGCTTCTGCTTGCCGAGCTTCGATTCCGGGCCGGAACTCACGCAGGCGGCAAGCGCCAGAATGGAAATCGCCAATATCACGCTTCTCATGGACGGCCTCCGGTTGGGTCAGTAGTCGTCGCGGTCGCCGTAGTCCTCGTCGTCGCCGTCTTCCTCGTCCTCGTCGTCGTCCCAGTCGTCGTCGTCATCTTCTTCTTCGTCGTCGAAGTCGTCATCGTCGTCTTCGTCATTCGCCTCGGAGCCGGACCAACCCTCCGGTTCCTCCGTCAGGTCGAGATCGAACTCCTGCCAGGTTTCGTAGTCGATTTCCTCGACGTCTCCGTCCTCGTACTGAAGCTCGATCAACTCCGCGTCCTCGTCGACCGAGAGGACCCGGAAGGTCTCCTCGTCTTCGAGGCTCTCGTACCACTGGCCGGCTACCGGGTTGTGATCGCGGCCCATGGACTCCCTCGCTGGAAAGGCGGCTGCTGCGATGGCCAGAACGGTCCCCGATATTACGGGTCGGGACCGATCGGTCGCAACGTCCGCCCTTGTGATGCGAGCCGGGCGACCCCATCCACGAGCCCGAGCCCGCAACATGCGGAAGGAGACACGAAATGACACTGATTCGATGGGAACCGATGCGTGAGCTGGACGACATTTTCGCGCGTTACAGCCCGTTCTTCGGCAGGCTTGCGGCCAGCTGCCAGACGGGCGACCAGGCGGAGGCGCCGGGGTGGACGCCGGTTGCGAACATCTCCGAGACCGACACCGAGTATCTGATCAAGGCCGAGCTGCCGGAAGTCAGCAAGGAAGACGTCAAGGTCACGGTCGACGAGGGCGTCATCACGATCCATGGTGAGCGCCGCAAGGAAGCCGAGCACAAGGACGAGAAAGTGCATCGCATCGAGAGCTTCTACGGCAGCTTCTCGCGCAGCTTCCGGCTGCCGGAAGATGCCGAAGTCGAGGCGATCAAGGCCGAGAGCAGGAACGGCGTGCTGAAGGTGCACGTCCCGAAGAAGCCCACGGCCCGGCCCCGGACGGTCGAAGTACAGGTAAACTGAGAAAACGAGGTGCGGCGGCCTCCCCGGAGAGGCCGCCCTTCCGTCAGCATCCGGAGGCCCCATGGCGACGGAGTTCGAATCGGTCCGGCAGAAATTGCTTCAGCAGAAGCAGGAACTGCTGGTGCGCGCCGCCAAGGTGCGCGCCGACATCACCCGTTCCTCCGGGCCGCTCGAAAAAGACTTCGCCGAGCAGGTCGTGCAGATGGAAAACGACGCCGTGCTCGCCGGCATCGGCGAGGCGACGGCAGCAGAGCTCGCCCAGATCAATCGTGCGCTGACCCAGCTCGACCAGGGCACTTACGGTCATTGCAGCCGCTGCGGCCAGCCGATCGGCGAGCCGCGCCTGCGGGCATTGCCGTACTCCGACCGCTGCATCACCTGCGCTGAAGCGGCGGGCTGAGCGCCGCTTTCGCAGTTCATGCCCGGCTACAAGGCACCTCTGCGCGAGTTCCGCTACGTGCTGCACGAGGTGCTGCACGCCGAGGCTCATTACCGCGACCTGGGACGTGACGACGTCAATGCGGAGCTGATCGACGGCGTGCTCGAGGGCTGCGCGCACTTCGCCGAGGACGTGATCGCGCCGACCAACGAGACCGGGGATCGCATCGGCGTGCGCCGCGAGGACGATGGGCGCGTGATCACGCCGCCGGGATTCGTCGAGGCCTACCGGCAGTATGTCGATGACGGCTGGGCCGCACTCTGCGGGCCGGCCGAGGCCGGCGGGCAGGGCCTGCCGGAAAGTCTGGGCGCGCCGGTCGGCGAGATGCTGGTATCCGCCAACATGTCGTGGAAGCTCTACAGCGGTCTCACCGACAGTGCCGTGCTATGCGTCGCGAAGCACGGCAGCGACGAGTTGCGGCGGGTCTACCTGCCCAAGCTCGTCAGCGGCGAGTGGAGCGGGACGATGGTCCTGACCGAGCCGCATGCAGGCACCGACCTCGGGCTGATGCGGACCCGCGCAGAACCCGACGGCAAGGGCAGCTACCGCATCAGCGGCACCAAGATCTTCATCACCAGCGGCGAGCACGACCTGACCGGGAACATCGTGCACATGGTGCTCGCGAAGCTTCCCGATGCGCCGGCAGGCTCGTGCGGCATCAGCCTGTTCCTGGTGCCGAAAATCCAGCCCGACGACCAGGGCAAGCCGGGCGCGGTCAATGGCGTCAGTTGCGCGAGCGTCGAGCACAAGCTCGGCATTCACGGCTCCTCGACCTGCGTGATGAACTTCGATCAGTCGCGTGGCTGGCTGGTCGGCGAGCTGAACGGCGGCCTGAAGTGCATGTTCACGATGATGAACCACGCGCGGCTCTGGGTCGGCCTGCAGGGTCACGCCCAATGCGAGCGTGCCTGGCAGGCGGCGCTCGCCTATGCGCAGGAGCGCAGGCAGGGCCGCACGTCCGCCGGCGGCGGCAAGGCCGCAGCCGACCCGATCATCGGTCACCCGGACGTGCGCCGGATGCTGCTGACGCAGAAGGCGCTGATCGAGGGTGCGCGGGTCCTGATCTGGTTCGCCGGCATGCAGATGGACCGCTCGCTGCATCATTCCGACGCGGACGAGCGCGAGCGTGCGACGGGGCTGCTCGCGATCCTGACGCCGGTCGTCAAGGGCTTCGTGACCGACATGTCGCTCGAATGCACCAGCCATGCGCTGCAGGTGCATGGCGGCCACGGCTATGTGCGGGAAACGGGCGTCGAGCAGTATTTCCGGGATGCACGCATCACCGCGATCTACGAGGGCACGAATGGCGTACAGGCCATGGATCTGCTCGGGCGCAAGGTACTGGGCTCGGGCGGCGCGCTCGCGCGCCAGCTGGGCGGCTTGATCGGCCGGTTCTGCGAGCGGCATGCGGGCTCCGAGGAACTCGAGCGTTTCGTCACCCCGCTGACCGGCCTGCTGAAGCAATGGAGCGAGGCGACCGAGGCGGTCGCGATGCGCGCCGCGCGCGATCCCGATGAGACCGGCGCGGCATCGATGGACTACCTGATGTTGACCGGCTACCTGTGCCTGGCCTGGTGCTGGGCCCGCATGGCGGCGGTATCTTCGGCGGCCCTGAGGAAGGGCGGCTCTGAAGCGGCGTTCCACGAGGCCAAGCTCGCGACTGCGCGCTTCTATTTCCAGCGCATCCTGCCGCGTACCGGCGCGCATCTGGACGCCATCGGCGCCGGTGCGCGCTCGTTGATGGACCTCCCGGCCGACCGCTTCGCGTTCTGACTCCGGTCAGTCGCGCTGCGCGGCCAGCCCGCCCTGCAGCGACCAGACATTGCCCTGGCCGTTGGCGCGCAGCCATTCGGCCGCGGCGCGGCTGCGCACGCCGTGCGTGCAGACGAGCAGGTAGCGCGAGCCGGGATCGACGTCGAGCGCGCCTTCGAGCAGGCGCCCGAGCGGCAGTGCCTGCTGGCCATCCAGCGGCAAGGGTTCCGCCGCGCATTCGCGTGGCTCGCGGATGTCGACGATCCGGTAACCCTGGGCGGCGGCGGCCGCCAGCGACATCGCGAGGTCGAGCTCCGCTTCGACCGGCGCGGGATCGGTTGCCGCGAGGCGTGCGCAGGCGCCCGCACAGCGCGGATCGCGCGGCCCGCGCAGGCGGCGCTGGCCGTGATCGAGCAGGTCGATCAGCAGCAGCTCGTCCCGGAGCTGGCCGGGCAGGTCGAGGAGCAGTTTCAGCACCTCCAGTGCCTGCAGGTTGCCGAGCACGGCGGGCACCGGGCCGAGCACGCCGTTCTCCTGGCAATTGCCGGTCAGCCCGTCGCGTGTCGCTTCGGGCCATAGGCAGCGCAGGCAGGAACCGCCGGCGTCCGGCCGCAGCACCTGAAGCTGGCCTTCATATTGATAGACACTCGCCAATACCGCCGGCCGGCCGCTGCGCATCGCCGCGTCGTTGACCAGGAACTTCGCGGCGAAATTGTCGCTGCAGTCCACGACGACATCGCCGCGCGACACCAGCTCCTCGGCATTGCCGGCTTCGAGCCGTCGCACGCAGGGCAGCAGGCGGATCGACGGGTTGTAGGCTGCAAGCCGCGCTGCGGCAAGCTCCGCTTTCGGGCGGCCGATGTCGGCGGTCGTGTACAGCGGCTGGCGGTGCAGGTTCGTGGCCTCGACGACGTCGTGGTCCACGATGTGGATCGTGCCGACGCCGGCGCCCGCGAGTGCGGCGAGCGCGGCACAGCCGAGCCCGCCCGCTCCGATCACGACGACCGAAGCCCGCGCGAGCCGTTCCTGGCCCGCGGCGCCGATTTCCGGGAGCGCGGCCTGGCGCGAATAGTCGAACCCGGCATGCTGCTCGCAAGCGACCCAACCGCTGTCGCCGCCGGCGTAGTGTTCCTTTTTCCAGATGGGCAGGCGATGCTTCACCGCATCGATGATCTCGCGGCAGGCGGCGAATGCCTCGCCACGGTGCACGCCCGCCACGCCGATCCAGACCGCGACGTCGCCGACCGCGAGTCGTCCGAGCCGATGGACGCAGCGCGCGCGCAACGCGCCGTGGCGCCGGACGGCCTCGCCAACGATGCGCTCGCCCTCGAGCGCCGCAAGTTCCTCGTAGGCCTCGTAGTCGAGCGCAGTGACCGTCCGTCCTTCGTTGGCATCGCGGACGCGGCCCTCGAACGCCGCGAACCCGCCGGCCGCGGCGGAGGCGAGCGGCGCCGCGAGCTGCCGCGGGTCAAGCGGTTGATGGCTGAATTCGAAAGTCTTCATCCGCCGGCCACCGGCGGAATGAAGACGACTTCGTCGTCGTCCTCCAGCGCGCGGCTCCAGTCGCTGAACGCCGAGTTGACCGCGACCTTGAGCTGCGCGGGCCTCAGGCGGAAGCCGTGCGCAGCCGCGAGTTCCGCGTACAGCTCGGCCGGCGTGCGTGCCGAGGTATCGAGCGTTTCGGCCTGCCGGCCGGCCGCCTCGCGAAACGTCGCGTAGTAACGCAGGCGGATGCGCGGCATCAGGCGGGCCCCGCTGCAGTGAGAGCGCTACGCATGGCACGGAAGTCCTCGGGCGTGTTGGCATTGTCGAGCGCATGCGGGAGCGATGCATCGAGCAGCGCAATGTCGTGGCTCAGCAGGAACCGGCGCGGGCAGTGACGGCCGGCGGCGACATGCGCGAGGACCGGACTGCGGCACGCCGGCTCGTAGATGGCACAGAGCGGCTCCGGCAGGCCGTTGCTCGTGCTCCGGAATGCCGTCGCGAGCCTGGCTGGATCGCGGCCCGCGATAAGCTGGTCGAGCGTCGCGCCATCGAGCAGGGGCAGATCGCAGGCGAGCACCAGCCAGGCTGCGGCGGGATCCTGCGCCTGGGCCGCGATGATGCCGGCGATCGGGCCTTCACCCAGCGCGCCGTCGACGACCTGTGGAAAGGCGGCGCGGAGCGGCTCGTTGCGCTGCTCCGGACGCACCGAGATCCAGACCTTGTCCACCCGGGATAGCAGCAACTCGTATGCCTGCGCGAGCTGCGGCAGCCGGCCGAAGGCGAGCGCGGCCTTGTCGGCCTGCATCCGGCTCGAGCGACCGCCGGCAAGCACCAGTCCGTTCAAGGCCGTCATGGCGCGCGGTCCGCCCGGTAGTCGCCCTTGCCGCCGCTCTTCGCCAGCAGCCGCATTTCTTCGATGACGATGTCGTGGGTGAGCGCCTTGCACATGTCGTATATCGTCAGGGCCGCGACCGCCGCACCGGTCAGCGCTTCCATTTCGACGCCGGTGCGGTGATGCACGGCAGCCGTGCAGTGCACCTCGAGCGCATCCTCGCCCGCGGGCTCGATCGCGATGTCGCAGCGCTCGAGGCCGAGCGGGTGGCAGAACGGGATCAGCTCGTGAGCGCGCTTGGCTGCCATCGTGCCGGCGACGATGGCCGTGTTGAGCACCGGACCCTTGGCGGTCTCGAATCCGGCATCGCGCAACCTGGCGAACACTCCGGGCGGAAAGCGCACGCGGGCGGCGGCGCTCGCGACGCGCAGGCTTTCGTGCTTCGCGGTCACGTCCACCATCGAGGGCCGGCCACCATCGTCGACGTGCGAGAGCGCTGCCTTTGCTTCATCCGCCAATGTAGTACATCTCGATCTTGCGCGGTTTTTCGGCGCCAGCCGGCAGACGGCGCAGCTCGCTGTATCGATCCTCGCGACGCTGCCAGGTCGCGCGGATCATGCCTAGCAGTTCCGCGTCGCCGGCACCCGCGCGCAGGGCGGCGCGCAGGTCCATGCCGTGGGTCGCGAACAGGCAGGTGTAGAACACGCCGTCGGACGACAGGCGCGCGCGGGTGCAGTCGCCGCAGAACGGCTGGCTGACCGACGAGATGAAGCCGATCTCGCCGGCGCCGTCGGCATAGGCGTGCCGTTCGGCAACTTCGCCGCGATACAGCCCGGCCAGGGGCCGGAGCGGATACTCGGCTGCGAGGGCATCGCGCAGCTCGCGCGAGGGAACGACCAGCTCCGGCTTCCAGTCGTTGCGATTGCCGACGTCCATGTACTCGATGAAGCGCAGCACCACGCCGCTGCCGCGGAAGTGGCGCGCGAGCTCACGCGCCTGGCCGTCGTTGACGCCGCGCTGGATCACGGCATTGACCTTGACCGGCGCAAGGCCCGCCTCGAGCGCGGCGCGGATCCCGTCAAGCACGCGCTCGAGGCCGTCGTAACCGCCGCTCAATCGCCGGAAGGTCGCGGGGTCGATGGTGTCGAGACTGACGGTCACGCGCTTCAGGCCCTGCGCCGCAAGCTCGGCGGCATGTTGCGCGAGCAGGATGCCGTTGGTCGTCAGCGCGAGGTCGGCGACGCCTTCGATGGAGGACAGTTCGCCGACCAGGTCGGGGAGGCCGGAACGCAGCAAGGGCTCGCCGCCGGTGAGCCGGATCTTGCGCACCCCCTGCGATGCGAACAGGCGCGCCAGGCGCAGAATTTCCTCGAAGGAAAGGCGCTCGGCCGCCGCGAGGAATCGATACTGCTCGCCGAAGGTCTCGCGCGGCATGCAGTACGGACAGCGGAAGTTGCAACGGTCCATGACCGAGATGCGCAGGTCCGCCAGCGGGCGCCCGCGCCGGTCGGCGATCGACTGCGGCGCCGATATCGGGATCACGCGATGTCCTGGGTCGTCAATCATGACCTACCAGCGATGAAACGGCACTGGAAGTCCGGCCGGGTGCCGCGCCGGGCCCTGCGGCAATTCCACGAATCCGTCGGTGCCGGCGAGGGCAATGAAATCGCCCGACCCGCCGGTGGGCCGCGGCTCGGCCAGCGTCCTGCCGTCCTGATCGTACCGCAGCGCGACCGGCAGGAAACAGCTGAGCGGCGCCTGGAATGAATGTTCCTGCGCCAGGACGACCATTTGCGGCGCTGCAGGCCGCGCCCCCGACATGGCGGACAAGGCAGGAATCACATAACGCGCCAGGCAGACCAGCACCGAGACCGGATTGCCGGGCAGGGCGAAGACCGTCACGCCGGGCGCCCGGATGCCGAACCAGAGCGGACGCCCGGGACGCTGGGAAACATGGTGAAAGACCTTGCGAACGCCGAGTGCCGCGAGCGCGTCCGGCACGTAGTCGAAGCGCCCCGCCGAGACTCCGCCGGAAAGGATCAGCACCTCGTGCCGGTCGAGCTCGGATGCCAGCGATGCCACAAGCTGGTCCTTGCGGTCCGGCAGATGCAGGTCGGTCTCGGGCGGAAAGCCGGCGAGCTGGAGTGCCGCGGCGAGGCCATGGGTATTCGAGCGCCGGACCTGGTGATCGAGCACCGGCTTGCCCGGTTCGACCAGTTCGTCGCCGGTCGAGATCACCGCGATGCGCGGCAGCCGGGAGACGGCGAGCCCGGCCATGCCGGCGGAGGCCGCGACCGCGATCTCCGGCGCGCCAAGACGCGCCCCGCTTTGCAGCAGCACTGCGCCGGCGCGCGCGTCGGCGCCGCGACGGTGTACGTGCATCCAGGGCACCGGCTCGCAGCCGGACTCGATTGACGCGACGCCGCCTTCGAGACGGATGCGCTCGACAGGCACGACGGTGTCACAACCGGCCGGCAACACCGCGCCGGTCATCACCTCGAAACAGTCGGTCGGCGCCTGGAGCTGCAATGCGGGCGTGCCCGCGGCCTGGATCCCGGCCACGCGGAATTCACGGCGCGGCGCGCCCCCATGGAATGCGATGCCGTCCATCGTGACGCGGTCGAAGGGAGGCGCATCGCGTTCCGCCCGCACTGCGCGTCGCAGCACCCGGCCCGCACAGGCGGACAGGGGCAGTAGCTCTTCCGGCAGCCGCCCGATCGAAGCGGCGATGGCGGCCTCGGCCTCGGCCGGCGTCAGCATTTGTCCCCGGCGTCAGTCCTGCTCGTCGCGGGTCTTGAAGATGCGAAGCTGCTCGTTGAACTGGTCGGCGATCGCCTGGACCTCGTCGACTGCGGCATTGTTCTTCTTGGCCTGCATCGCCCGGAGTTCGGTCAGCCGGTTGTCATCGTACACGCCGCTCTTTTCCAGCGAACTCATTTCCATGTCGAGACAGGCGTTGTACGCGTCGATGTCCTCGTTGAACTGCTGCACCGCTTTCTGGGCAGCGGCCATTTCCTCGAAGCTCGCGGTCTTACCGTCCGGCACCCGCGCCGGCGCGCGCGGATAAATGCAGGTTGCCTGGGCGGTGCCTACGGCGAGCAAGGCGATCATGGCCAGCGTCATTCGCGTCATTGCGGCAGTCTCCCCAGCGTCATCGGTGAACTTCGGACAGCGGCCGCGGGACCGGGTTCGCGGCGCGCCCGGATTCTAGCCCAGCCCGTGGCTTCCGGGCCCCTGGCTGGCGGCGTCCAGCGGTACCCGGGCGACATTCTTCAATGTTTCGAGCACCAGGCTCGAGCGCACGTCGCGCACGCCCGGGAGTTTCAGCAGCCGGTGCAGGGTGAACTGGCCGAGTGCATCCAGGTCGGGCACGACGACCTGCAGCAGGAAATCCATCTCGCCGGTCATGGCATGGGCCGAGACGATTTCCGGCCGTTCTTCCAGCACCCGCCGAAAGCGGTCGATCAACTCGTCGGTGTGGCGCTCGAGCTTGATCTGCACGAAGGCGAGCACATTCTGTCCGACCCGCTTCGGTTCGACGACGGCCGCATAGCCGCGTATGACGCCGAGTTTTTCCAGGCGACGCACGCGCCGCGTGCAGGGCGTCGGCGACAGTCCCACCCGCTCGGCCAGGTCGACATGGCTCAGCCGCCCGTCCTGCTGCAGTTGCTCGAGGATGCGGACATCGATGCGGTCGAGACTCTCCACGCCTGAAGACCCATGTTTCATGTGCCAAGTTGGAGTTTATCACTAATATTCTGGATCTGCGGCGGGAATTTAGCTAAAAACACCAGCAGTTGCCCGTTAGGATGACTGCGATCAGCGGGGTAGCGGCCATGGTAGCGAACGTGAAAAGCGCAACCGAACCCGCACGGTCGTCGGCGGTGGACTGGCGTCGCGTGTTGCGCACCACTCTTTTGTCCCGCGCGCTCGACCAGCTGGAGGAGTCGCGACTCGTCCCGGAGCGCAAGGTCCTCTACCAGTTCTCCGCCCGCGGCCATGACGTGACCCAGGCGCTGCTGGGCCTGCAGCTGACCGGCAGCCGTGATGCAGTGGCTCCTTACTATCGTTCCCGGCCCCTCGCGCTGGCCCTCGGCCTGTCGCCGGAAGAGGCGCTCGCCTCGACGATGATGCGCGCCGAAGGCATGTCCGCCGGGCGCGACATCGGCGTCGTCCTCAACATGCCGAACGCCGGCGGGCCCTGCCTGCTGCCGGCCTGCGGCGGGGTCGGCACGCAGTACACGCCGGCGACCGGCTGGGCGCAGGCGCTGGTCTACCGCCAGCGCGTGCTCGGGGACGGGGATTGCGCCGGCAGCATCGCCGTCGCCCACGGTGGCGATGCCTCGATCGCGACCAACGGCTTCTGGGCATCGCTCAACATTGCGACCACCGAGCGCCTGCCACTCCTGTATTTCATCGAGGACAACGGCTACGGCATCTCCGTGCCCGCGACCCGGCAGACACCCGGCGGCGATTTTGCCGCCAATCTCGCCGCATTCCGCAACCTCGGCATCGTGCAGGCCGACGGCTCGGAAATTGCGGCTGCCGCTGCCGCCATCGGATCCGCGGTCGCGGCCGTGCGCTCGGGCGAGGGGCCGGTGCTGCTCCGCCTCCTCGTGCCGCGACTTTCCGGTCACTCCGGCCAGGACACGCAGGCGTACAAGAGTGCCGGCGAGATCGCATCGGAGCAGGCACGTGATCCGCTGTTGCAGCTGCGCAAGCTTTGCGTACCAGCGACGCTCACCGACGCCGAATGGCAGGCGCTCGAGCAGGAGGCAGAGCAGGCAGTTTCGGAGACGCTTGCCCGCATCGAGTCCCGGCCGCGGTCGCAGCCGGCCGCGGTCATGCGATTCGCGTTCAGCGAACGCCGCGCCGACGGCTCGATCGAGCTGCAACGCCAGGGCGGCCAGTTGGCAGACGGGGCGCCCGCCGCCGCGGGCAGCCTCAAAGCAAATCCTGACGGCCCGCGCATCAACATGCTGACCGCGATACGCCGGACGCTCGAGCACGAACTCGCCGTCAATCCGCGCGTGCTGGTGTTCGGCGAGGATGTCGGCCGCAAGGGCGGTGTCCATGCCGCGACGCTCGGCCTGCAGGCGCGCTTCGGCGAGGATCGCGTGTTCGACACCAGCCTGTCGGAGGAGGGGATCATCGGGCGCGCCGTCGGCATGGCGCTGGCGGGTCTGGTGCCGGTGCCGGAGATACAGTTCCGCAAGTATGCGGAGCCCGCCGCCGAGCAGTTGCACGACTGCGGGACGATGCGCTGGCGCACGGCGAACCGGTTCGCCGCGCCGATGGTCGTGCGCATGCCCGGCGGATTCTTCAAGTGCGGCGATCCCTGGCACAGCCAGTGCAACGAGGCGCAGTTCCTGCACGCAGTCGGCTGGCGGGTGGCGATGCCGTCGAATGCGGAGGATGCCGTCGGGCTGCTGCGTACCGCGCTCCGCGGCAACGATCCGGTCATATTCTTCGAGCACCGCTCGCTGCTCGACGGTGCCGGCGCGCGCCGCCCCTGGCCCGGCGACGAGTACGTGCTGCCATTCGGTGTCGCGCGTTGCGTTCACGCTGGCACGGAACTGACCGTCGTGAGCTGGGGCGCGATGGTCGAGCGCTGCGAACAGGCCGCGGCGGAGTCGGGCGTCGATGTCGAATTGCTTGACCTTCGCGCCCTGTCGCCCTGGGATCGCGAGGCGGTGCTCGCATCGGTCGCGAAGACGCGCCGCTGCCTGGTGGTCCACGAGGACAACCTGACGGCCGGATTCGGGGCGGAGATTGCGGCGGTGCTCGCACAGCACGCCTTCTTCGACCTCGATGCCCCGATCGAGCGGCTGGCGATGCCCGACGTGCCGAGTCCGCACAGCCCCGAACTCCTGGATCAGGTCGTGCCGTCGGTGGCCGGCATCGTCGCTGCGATGCGCCGGATCGCGAGCGCCTGAGCCATGGCGACGACCATCGACGTGCGGTTGCCGGCCGACCAGGCAGAGGGAACCCGCTCCCAGGTCCTGCGCTGGCTGAAAGCCGTGGGCGAGACGGTCGCGAGGCATGAACCCCTAGTCGAAATCGAGACCGACAAGGTCACCGTCGAAGTGCCGGCACCCGAGGACGGCGTTCTCGCCGAGATCACGGCGGCCGAAGGCGTCGACGTCGAGCCCGGCGCCTTGTTGGGGCGGCTGTCGGCGGGCGTCGCGGCCG
>JBOHZL010000027.1:0-30784 GCA_050738495.1 Steroidobacteraceae bacterium
CGGTCGCAAACCAATCGAGGAACTGACCCCAGGCGCGCGGATAGTCACGCCCCGCAATCGGCTTATCGCCAGGCTCACTCACCCCCAGATGTTGAACTATGTGGAGCTAAATGGATAGCCCATTGTTATATACAATATCCTATCATAAATCGTAAGGGAAGCAAGCACTTGCGGCTTGCCGCTGCAATCGCTAGTATCGAACCTGCCTTGGGGTGGTCTCTAAAGACCTGAGATGCCGGTCGCTACCGGCGAACCCGTCGAACCTGATCCGGTTAGGACCGGCGTAGGGAGCAGGCGTGACATTCGGATCCCTCGCATCGATTGCATTGCTGCTCGCGGCTGAACCGTCGACCGAGCTCGAGGAAGTCGTCGTGACCGCGGGTCTGCGGCCGCTGCCCGCCACCGGGCATGCGGGCGGCGTCACGGTGATCGCGGGCCGCGACGCGAAGGACTCGGCCGTCGTGCACCTCGAAGAGCTGCTGCCCCAGGTTCCGTCGCTGTCCTGGGCGGGCGCGAGCTCGCGTCCGCGGTACTTCCAGCTGCGCGGCATCGGCGAGCTCGAGCAGTACCAGGGCGCACCCAACCCATCGCTCGGCCTGCTGGTCGACGAGATCGATTTCAGCGGCATCGGCATGATCGCTTCGCTGTTCGACGTCGAGCAGGTCGAAGTACTGCGCGGGCCGCAGGGGACGCGCTATGGCGCGAACGCGCTCGGTGGTCTGATCAAGGTCAAGACCCGCAACCCGGTGCCGCTGCGGCAGATCGACATCGAGGCCGGTGCGGGGGACGACGGGCTGTGGACCGCGGGCATCGCGACCGGCGGGGCGATGCCGGCGCCGGCAGGACTCGAGTCTGCCTGGCGGGCGGTGCTGTATCGCGCGGCGAGCGACGGGTTCCGTCACAACGCATTCCTCGACCGCGACGATACCAATGGCCGCGACGAGACCACCGCCAGGCTCAAGCTCCGGCTCGCCTCCGATACGGGCTGGCAGGCGGATCTCGGCCTGATGCACGCCGACTTCGACAACGGCTATGACGCCTTCGCGATCGACAACAGTTTCCGCACGCTGTCGAACCGGCCGGGCCGCGATGCGCAACGCTCCGACGGCGCCGCGCTCGACCTGCAGTGGCCGCTTGACGGCGGGCAATCCCTGCGCGCGATCACGACCTGGGCGGAATCGGACATCGTGGCGAGCTTCGACGCCGACTGGGGCAACGACATCGACTGGGGTGCCGCGGGTCCCTACGACTTCTTCTCGGGAACCCGTCGTGTGCGCCGCACGCTCGCCCAGGACCTGCGGCTGCTGTCCGATAGCCGCAACGAGTGGTCCTGGATCGCCGGCGCCTGGCTGATGCGGCTCGAGGAATCGAACCAGGTCGCGGACGACGGCCTGTATCTCGGCGACGCGTTCGTCCGCAGGCTCGACAGCGAGTACCGCGCGACCAGCGCCGCGGCCTATGGTCGGGTCGAGTGGTCGCCGCGACCGGCGACGGCCGTCGCGGCCGGGCTCCGGCTGGAAGAGCGCCGCGCCGACTACGCGGACAGCGATGGCAGCGCGTTCGACCCGCGCGACCGGATGTGGGGCGGCGAGCTGTCGGTCACGCAGCAATTGGGCGAAGCGCACAGCCTCTGGGCCTCGCTGTCGCGCGGGTTCCGTGCCGGCGGATTCAACATCGGCACCTCGGTGCCGGCCGGGCGCCAGCAATTCGACGACGAATACCTGTGGGCGGCGGAAGTCGGCTGGCGCGGCCGCGACGCGGCCGGCAGGCGCGTGGGAGACTTGAATCTCTTCTTCACGCGCCGGGAACGGCAGCAGGTCGCGACCTCGCTGCAACTCGACCCGCAGGACCCGCTGACATTCATCTTCCTGACCGACAATGCCGCAAGCGGCGAAGCCTGGGGCCTGGAATCGTCCGCGACCTTCAGGATGGGTGACAGGATCGAGCTGGGCGCCATGCTGTCGTGGATCGAATCGCGCTACCTCGACTACCGGTTCGGCGACCGCGACCTCGACGGGCGCGACTGGGCCCATGCCCCGCAGTGGAAATCCGCGCTGTCGGCGAGCTGGCGCCACCCGGCAGGGTGGATGGCGCGACTCGACCTGTCGGGCGAGGCGGGCTTCTACTTCGACACCAGCCACGATCAACGCTCGGATTCGCGCTTCCTCGCGAATCTGCGCGCGGGTTACGAGGCCGACGACTGGTCGATCCACGTCTGGGCGCGCAATCTGTTCGACCGGCGCTATCCGGTGCGCGGATTCTTCTTCGAAAACGAGCCCCCCGATTTTCCGACCGAGCTGTATCTGCGCTGGGGCGATCCACGCCAGGTCGGACTCACGGCGCGCTATTCATTCTGAGGTGATGCCATGCATGTTGCCACCGAACTGAGCCTCTACCCGCTGTCAGCGGATTACATTCCGCCGATCCGCGACTTCATCGCGCGTCTCAACGCACGGCCGGGCATTGCCGTCGTCACGAACTCGATGAGCACGCAGGTGAGCGGCGAGTTCGATGCCGTGTTCGCCGCACTCGCAGCCGAAATGCGCCACACGCTGGCCGGCAAGAATCGCGCGGTATTCGTCATGAAGGTGCTCGGTGGCGGCGACTGAGGCCGTCGCCGTCGCATTCGGCATCGCCTACCTGGTCCTGGCGATCCGCCGGCATCGCGCCTGCTGGATCGCGGGCGGCGCCAGCACCGCGGTTTTCATTGCGGTTTACCTCGAGGCCGGCCTGCCGCTGCAGGCCGCCCTGCAAGCGCTCTATGTCGTCGTCGCAGTCTACGGCTGGTTCACCTGGCGACCCGGTAGTGGCTTGCCGGAGCAGCCGCGGTCGTGGCGGCTGTCGCTGCACGGGCTGGCACTCGCGGGCACAGCTCTCGCGACCGCCATCAGCACGCCGATCCTCGCCCGATATGGCGCATCGGCCGCGCCGCTCGCGGAATCACTGGGCACCTGGACGAGTCTTGTGGCGACCTGGCTGCTGGCGCGGCGTGTCGTCGACAGCTGGATCTGGTGGATCGTCATCGATACCGGACTCGCAGCCCTGTTCGCGAGCCAGGGACTGCGATTGACCGCCCTTTTGTATCTCGCTTTCGCGGGCCTTGCCGTCGTCGGCTGGCGAAGCTGGCGCAGGGCGATGGCGGCGGGCGCTTGATGCAGGACGTCGCGGCGATTGCCGCAGAGCTTGGTCTCGAGCGGCCGCGCATCGTGCCGCTCGCGGGTGGTCCAGCGAACCGGACCCTGCGCTTAACGGATGCGCGGCACGATTACGTGCTGCGCCTTGCCGGCGCGGCGACAGCGGTGCTGCTGGCGGATCGCGAGTCCGAGCTCGCGATGCTGCGACTCGCCTCGGCCGCCGGCCTCGCGCCGGCGATCGTGCTGGCAAGGCCGGAGGCGGGGCTTCTCGTTACGCAGCACCTGGACGGCAAGCCGCTCGCCGACGCCGACCTCCGGAACCGGGCAACGCTCCGGCGAATCGGCGCCTGGATCGCGCGCCTGCACGCAATTCCGCCGCCGCCTGAACTGCCGCAGGTCGATTTCGGCGGTCGCGCCGCGGCTTATCTTGGCTGGTTGCAGGCGCGGGGGTCCGATGCGCGGATTGCCGCCGTCGCTGTCGCGCTGGACGAAAGGCGGAAGGCACTCGCTCCCCTGGCGCGGCTGGCGTCCTGCCATCACGATCTGCATTGCCGCAACTTCGTCGATACCGGGGCGGCGCTTTCGGTGCTCGACTGGGAGTATGCCGGTCCGGGCGATCCGGCCGCGGACCTCGCCGCCTGCATCGGTTATCACGAACTGGCGGAACGGGACGTCGATGCGCTGCTCGCCGGCTACGGACGCAACGACGACGCACTTCGCTCACGGCTCGCTGCGCTGCGCTGGATCTTCGACTGCCTGTGGTTCTCCTGGAATGCGGTCGCGGAATGCGCGGGACTCGGCGGCGATCCGGATCTCCAGCGCCGGCTGATCGCCCGGCTGGCTGCGTGAATGGTTGCGCAGAAGCTGGCGCTCCCGGCAAGATGCGCGACCCATGGCCGAGATCATCGTCACCGATCGCGACGGCGGAGTGCATCGCGTCGATGCGCGCGTCGGCGTCAGCCTGATGGAGACGCTGCGCGAGCTGGAGTACGGCGTGGCCGCGATCTGCGGCGGCATGTGCTCCTGCGCGACCTGCCACGTCCACGTCGCCGCGCCCTGGCTCGACAGGCTTCCGCCGATGCAGGGCGACGAGAAGGAAATCCTGCAGGAGCTCGAGAGCTACCGGCCGCAGGGCTCCCGGCTTTCCTGCCAGATTCCGTTCGAGGAAGCGCTCGCCGGCATCGAGGTCGAGATCGCGCCGGAGGAATGACCGGGCGGACTAGCGCTTCTCGGCCTGCCTCGCGACCGCGGCCGTCGCGGCCTCGATCGCCGCCGTATCGCCGAGAAAGCGCCGTGGCGCCGCCGGCCGCTGTCGTGAATCCAGCTCGTACAGGATCGGGACACCGGTCGGAATGTTGAACTCGACGATCGCCGTGTCGCTGACTTCGTCCAGCATTTTGACCAGCGCCCGCAGGCTGTTGCCGTGGGCGACGATCAACACGTCGTGGCCGGCGGCGAGCGCCGGCACGATGCGTTCGCGCCAGCAGGGCTCGACGCGGGCCAGCGTGTCCTTCAGCGACTCGGTCGCGGGCAGCGTGGAAGCTGCGACGTCGCGATAGCGCGGGTCGAGCTTCGGATGACGCGGGTCGTCCGCAGCCAGCGGTGGAGGCGGCACGTCGTAGCTTCGTCGCCAGACCTTGACCTGCTCCGCGCCGTACCTGGCTGTCGTCGCCGCCTTGTCGAGCCCCTGGAGAGCGCCATAGTGGCGCTCGTTCAGGCGCCAGTCGCGCTCGACCGGAATCCACATGCGGTCCATCGTGTCGAGCAGAACCCAGAGCGTGCGGATGGCGCGCTTCAGCACTGAAGTGAAGGCGATGTCGAACTCGAAGCCCTGCGCGCGCAGCAGCTCGCCCGCAGCGCGCGCCTCGTCGCGGCCCTGGGCCGTCAGGTCCACGTCGGTCCAGCCGGTGAACAGGTTCTCGAGATTCCAGGTGCTCTGGCCATGGCGCAACAGCACGAGCTTGCCGGGCATGTCGACGGCTCAGCCCTCGGCCAGCTGGCGCACGGCCTGCAGCGCGACCGACAAGGTGGGAAAGTCGGTGCTGTCGACCGTGCGCATCTCCCGCACCGTGCGGCTCAGGTTGTCGTACGCCGTGCCGCCCGCCCTCAGCCAGGCGTCGACGCGCTTTGCCATGTCGCCGGTTCGACTGCGGGCCAGGACCTGATCGGCGAGGCGGCGCTGCAGTGCGTAGGCTTCCTCGCGCAGCGTGCCGCGCGCCAGCGCCTGCCAGTGACCCTCGACCGGGAGCCGCTCGATCTGGTCGCGCAGCCAGTCGAGCCCGAGCGCTGCTCCGAGCGTGAAATAGACGCGCCCGGCCTGCGCTATCGGCGCGCGCCGTGCCAGGGCGACCTCGACGATGTCGACGCTCGAGTGGATCGCTCCGAGGCTGGCCACGCGGCGCGCCACGCTGGCCGGTACGCCCGGCGCGCCGAATCGTGCCAGGCTCTTCTCGTAACGCTCGACCTCGATGCCCCCGATCAGGTCCGGCAGGCCGGTGATCAGCTCGCGGATGCCGGGCCGCAGCCGGCTGACTGCCCTCTCGATGTCGAGATTCGTGCCGAGGTTTCGCAGCACCCAGTAGGTCAGGCGCCGAAGCAGGCGCATGGTCTCGTGGTACATGTCGTATTGCAGCGCGGCCGGGACCTTGTCGTCGAGCGCCTCGATGTCCGCCCACAGGTCGCGCATGTCCGTGATCTCGCGCGCGATCGCATAGGCGCGCGCGATGCTGCCGACATCCGCGCCGGTGTCCTCCTGGGTGCGGATCGCGAAGCCCGGCCCCATGCGGTTGACCAGGCTGTTGGTGGTCGCGGTGACGATGATCTCGCGCGACAACTGGTGACGCTGGATCGCCTTCGGATAGCGGCGCTGCACCGGCTTCGGGAAATAGCGCGTCAGCTCGGCGCCGAGATACGGGTCGCTGGCGACGTCGGTGTCCATGAGTTTCCCGGACAGCCAGATCTTCGAGTACGACAGCAGCATCGCCAGCTCCGGCCGCGTGAGCCGCTGGCCCTTGCGGTGCCGCTCGACGATCTCCTCGTCGGTCGGCAAGGCTTCGAGCGCGCGGTCGAGCGTGCCGGCACGCTCCAGCGAGCGCAGCACGTGGCCAAGCTCGAAAGTACGCTCGACGGACGTCGCATGGAGCCAGGCGATCGCGAGGCACTGGAGGTAGTTGTTCCTGAGCACGAGCTGGCAGACCTCCGCGGTCATGCTCTCGAGCAGGCGGTTGCGCGAATTCCGCGTGAGCTTGCCGGCCGCCATCAGCGGGTTGAACAGGATCTTGAGGTTGACCTCGACGTCCGAACAGTTGACGCCGGCCGAGTTGTCGATGAAGTCGGTATTGATGAGCCCGCCCGCGAGAGCGTACTCGATGCGCCCGCGCTGCGAAATGCCGAGGTTGCCGCCTTCGCCGACGACGCGGCAGCGCAGCTCGGCCCCGTTGATGCGCACCGCGTCGTTGGCGCGGTCGCCGATCTCGACGTTGGTCTCGCCCGCCGACTTCACGTAGGTTCCGATGCCGCCGTTCCACAGGAGATCCACCGGCATCTTCAGGATCGAGCGGATGATCTCAACCGGCGAGGCTGCGGGCGCGTCGACGCCGAGCATCGTCTTTGCCTCGGGCGAGAGCGGAATCGACTTGCTCTGGCGCGAATGCACGCTGCCGCCTTTCGACAGCAGGCGCTTGTCGTAGTCGTCCCAGCTCGAGAGCGGCAGCCGGTACATGCGCCGCCGCTCGGCGAAGCTCTTCTCCGCATCGGGCGACGGATCCAGGAAGATATGCCGATGGTCGAATGCCGCGAGCAGGCGGATGTGCTTCGACTGCAGCATGGCATTGCCGAATACGTCGCCGGACATGTCGCCGATGCCGGCGACGGTGAAGTCCTGCTTCTGGGTGTCGAGCCCGAGCTCGCGGAAATGGCGACGCACGGATTCCCAACCGCCGCGCGCCGTAATGCCCATGTCCTTGTGGTCGTAGCCCGCCGAGCCGCCGGAGGCGAAGGCGTCGCCGAGCCAGAAGCGGTACTGCTCGGAGATCTCATTGGCGACGTCCGAGAACTTCGCCGTGCCCTTGTCTGCGGCCACCACCAGGTACGCGTCGTCGCCGTCGTGCCGGACGACCTGCGGCGGTGCAACGACCTTGCCGCCGATCACGTTGTCGGTCACGTCGAGCAGCGCGCGGATGAAGGTCCGGTAGCACTCGCTGCCTTCCTGTTGCGCCTCGTCGCGGCCCGGCGGCATCCGCCGCGGAACGAAGCCGCCCTTGGCGCCGACCGGCACGATGACGGTGTTCTTGACGTTCTGCGCCTTCATCAGGCCGAGTATCTCGGTGCGGAAATCCTCGCGCCGGTCCGACCAGCGCAGCCCGCCGCGCGCGACCCGCCCCATGCGCAGGTGCACGCCCTCGACCCGTGGCGAATGGACGAATATCTCGAACATCGGCTTCGGCAGCGGTACTTCCGCGAGCTGCCGCGGATCGAGCTTGATCGCCAGGTAGGGACGCGGCAGGCCCGCGGCGTCAACCTGGAAATAGTTGGTACGGAGCGTCGCCTCGATCGCGGCGAGGAATGCGCGCAGGATGCGGTCGTCGTCGATGCGCGTGACGCGCGCGAGCAAACGGTCGATGGCCCGGCGCTGCGCCGTTTCCCCGCGCCGTCTCTGCGAGGCGGGAATCGCCGGGTCGAAGCGCGCGACGAACAGCCTGAGCAGGCGACCGGCCGCCGCGGCATTGCTCGCGAGCGCTTCCTCCATGTACGACTGCGACAGGGGCAGGCCGAGCTGCACGAACCAGCGCGCATACGTGCGCAGCACCATGGCCTCGCGCCAGTCGAGGTTGGCCGCGAGCACCAGGCGATTGAAGCCATCGTTGTCGGCCCGCCCGAGCCAGACATTCGCGAAGGTCGTCTTGAGCCGCGGTCCGTCGCTGTCGAGATCGATGCTGACGCCGCGCGGGTGCTCGAGCTCGAAGTCCTGGATCCAGCAGGTGCAGGCCGCGGTCTCGATCTCGTACGGGCGCTCGCTGATGAGCTTCATGCCGAAGTTCTCGATAGTCGGCAGCACGTCGGAAATCGGGATCGGGCGAATGCGCCGGAAAAGCTTGAATTGCACCTTGTGCAGCGGCTGCTCCTCGCGCCGGTACAGGCTCATGCGCAGCCCGGATGGCTCGGCGACCAGCGCCTCGAGCTGGGCGATATCGTCGACTGCCGCTTCGAACGGCGTGTCGTCCTGGTAGGCCGCCGGGAATGCGTGGCCCCAGAGGCGGTTCAGACGCAGCGCCTCCGCCTCGTCCAGCGCGTCGATCAGTGCGTCCTTCAGCCGGTCCTGCCAGGTTCGCACCGATTCCATGATGCGCCGCTCCAGCTCGACGGTATCGACACCGGGGTCTGAATCGCGGGTGGTGTGCACCAGCAGGTGAAGGCGCGCGAGCAGGGACTCGGACAGCGTCACCTGCGACTCGATCACCTCGCCACTGAAGGCAGCGAGTGCGAGCTTCTCGATGTGCTGGCGCGCCTGGGTGTTGTAGCGGTCGCGCGGCACGTAGACGAGGCAGGAATAAAAGCGCCGGAACACATCCCGGCGCACGAACAGCCGGACCTGGGCGCGCTCGTAAAGGTTGACGATGCCGCGCACGATCCGGATCAGGTCGGGGACGGTGGCCTGGAACAACTCGTCGCGAGGGAAGGTCTCGAGCGCGTGGACCAGCGCCTTGTTGTCGTGACTGGAGGCTTTCAGGCCGAAGTGCTCGATCACTCGGCGGATCTTGTGCCGCAGCACCGGGATTTCGCGGGGGCTCCGGCTGTATGCGGACGAAGTCCACAAGCCGACGAAGCGGCGCTCGCCGGTGACCTCGCCATTGGCGCCGAAGGTCTTGACGCCGATGTAGTCGAGGTTAGTCGCGCGGTGCACGGTCGAGATCGTGTTCGCCTTGGTGATGACCAGGGGTTCCGGCGAGCGCGCGAACGCGCGTATGTCGCCGGCGAGAACGACGGTTGTCGGCCGCTGCCGGGCGCGTGGCCGCATGATGCCGAGGCCCGAGCGTGGCAGCGGCACCAGCCTGTCTCGCGCGCGCCCGCGGCTCAGGCGATAGTCCCGGTATCCGAGGAAGGTGAAGTGGTCATCCTCCATCCACTCGAGCAGCGCCCGCGCCTCGTCGATCTCGCTTGCATGTCCCCTGAGCCTGGTCGCGCCCAGTCCGGCCGCGGCGTCGCGCGCCTTGCGGCGCATTTTCCGCCAGTCCGAAGTCGCGGCCCGGATGTCGTCGAGCGTCGCCCGGATGCCCCGCTCGATCGCCGCGAGCCGGCGAGCGTCGGGTTCGCGGTCGACCTCGATCAGCTGCCACGATTCCTGCTTCGCATTCGCGGGCGCCTTGTCCAGGTACACGCCGGTCAGGCGGCCGCGCCGGTCGCGCGTGACCGAGAACACCGGATGTGCGAGCAGGTGCACGGCGAGCCCGTTCTGCGAGCACACCATGCCGAGCGAATCGACCAGGAACGGCATGTCGTCGGTGACGACCATGATCACGGTGTGGGACGAGGCGAATCCGTCCTTGCCGCGGACGGGATTGAACACGCGCACCAGGGAATGGCCGGGCCGGCGTTGACGGCCGAGTTTGAGCTCGGCGAGCGCGGCGCCGGCCAGGTCGGTGTCGGTGCGTTGCACCAGGTCCAGTTCCGAAACGCCGTGGTAGAAATACCTGGCGAGGCGATCAGGCGCGACCGGCATGCCGCGACTGCGCTTGCTGCGGGCGCGGGCGGCGATGCGGTCGATGATTGCCTGTCGGGCGGCCGGGATCCTGCCTAGCATCGGCGCGGATTATACACACGCGTCTCCGGCCGGACCGATCAGCCACGAGCGTCGTTGCAGGCGGCCGAGCAACAACTGGAACTGCGCCAGTTCGTCGGCGCTCATGCCGGCGAGCAGGCGGCGCTCGTAGGCGAGGGCGAGCGGCACGATGCGCCTGTATACCGCCTGTCCGCGTGCGGTCAGGCTCAGCACCGATCGTCGCCGGTCGTTTTCAGCCAGCACGCGCCGCACGCGGCGGGAGCGCGTGAGGCCGGCGACGGCGCGGCTCACCGCGACTTTGTCCATGGCCGCGCGCTCGGCCACGCCGGCGGCGGAAAGGCCCGGCGTTCGGGCCAGCACCGCGATGACGCGCCACTGCGGGATACTGAGCCCGAAACGGCGCGCATAGGCACCGGCGAGCGCCGCCGAAACCGTGTTCGACAACACCGAGAGGCGATACGGCAGGAACCGGTCGAGGTCGAGGATGTCGTTCGCGGGCAGGGGCATCGATGGATTATAGTTGCAATTGCAACTAACCCGGGAGCCGCTCATGGGCGAATCGCAGGACAACCCGATGGGAACCGACGGCTTCGAGTTCGTCGAGTACACCGCGCCGGACCCGGAAGAGCTCCGGGCGCTGTTCGGGCGCATGGGCTTCCCGGTTTCGGCGCGGCACCGCAGCAAGAACGTCACGCTGCACCGCCAGGGCGACATCAATTTCCTGATCAACGCCGAGCCGCAGGGCTTCGGCCAGCAGTTCGCGCGCGATCACGGTCCTTCCGCCTGCGCCATGGCATTTCGCGTCAGGGACGCCGCGGCCGCGTTTCGCCGCGCCGTCGATCTCGGCGCGACTCCGGTCGAGACCCGCGTCGGGCCGATGGAGCTGCGCATCCCGGCGATCGAGGGGATCGGCGGCAGCCTGGTCTACCTGGTGGACCGCTACGGGGAGCGGACGATCTACGACGTCGACTTCGTGTCGGAGCGTGAGCGGGCGAGCGTGCGCCCCGCGGGCCTCACGCTGATCGATCACCTGACCCACAATGTCGGCCGCGGCAACATGAACCGCTGGGCCGGCTTCTACGAGCGGCTGTTCAGTTTCCGGGAGATCCGCTATTTCGACATCGAGGGCAAGAAGACCGGGTTGTTCAGCAAGGCGATGACGAGCCCCTGCGGCAAAATCCGGATTCCGATCAACGAGAGCCAGGACGACAAGAGCCAGATCGAGGAGTACATCCGCGAGTACCACGGCGAGGGCATTCAGCACATCGCACTCTTCACCGACGACATCTACGCGAGCGTCGATGCGCTGCGCGCCAACGGCGTCGAGTTTCAGGACACCCCGGACACCTATTACGAGGGCGTGGCCGCGCGCGTGACCGGCCACCGCGAATCGCTCGATCGCATGCAGGCGCGGCGCATCCTGATCGACGGCAGCGCCGAGGACGGCATCCTGCTGCAGATATTCACGAAGAACGTGATCGGCCCGATCTTCTTCGAGATCATCCAGCGCAAGGGCAACGAGGGATTCGGTGAAGGCAATTTCCGCGCGCTGTTCGAATCGATCGAGCTCGACCAGGAGCGGCGCGGCGTGATCTGAGCCCGCCGCATGATCGTCTCTTGAACCCCGGCGCTCATTGTCACGGGTCGCGTAGAATCGATTCCATCGAATGCGAGTCGATCGCGCGACACACACAGGGGGTAACTACTTAGGCGCGCGACCGGGAATTCCCCAGCGGCGGCAAGTTGCGACTTCCATCGCTTGTAGCCGGAATCGATCGCGTTTAATCTGCGATCGAATCCATCGGCAATGCAGGAGCGCCGATCATGAAGCAGACAATTGTTCTGACAGGCATGCTGCTCGCCTTCGTAGCGGGAGACGCGATTGCGCAGGATGAAAAGGAACTCGCTACCGGCATGGCGGCGCAGGGCTCAGGTCAGGGACAGGCGGATGTCAAGGCGGATGGGAACGGAGCCGCGGCGACCGGGAAAGCCGCGGGTGCGGCTGGCGCACAGGCCGGCGAATCGTCGGCTGCTCTCGCGCAAGGTACGGAAATCAACGCCACGCTCACGCGACCGGTCGACGCGGGGAAGGCCAAGCCGGGCGACGAAGTGACTGCAAAGGCAGCAAAGGACATCAAGTCCGGCGGCGAGGTCGTGGTGCCACGCGGCTCGATGCTGATCGGCCGCGTGACGAGGGCCGAGCCGCGCAAGACTGATTCAGCGAGCGGAAAGTCGGCGTCGGAACTTGGCATCGTGTTCGATCGCGCAGTCCTCAAGGATGGCAGCGCCGTCCCTCTCAACGGGTCGGTGGCTGCGCTCGCCACAGCCCGTTCAACGGGATCCGCGCGCAGCAGTCCGCTGGGTGCCGGTGCGAACCGCGCGGGCGGCACAGCGGGATCGGCCGGCGCAAGCGGCGGGCTTGCGGGGACAGTCGGTGGAGTCGCCGGCGCGACGACTGGCGCGGCCGGCGGCATCAGTTCGACGATCGGCGGGACCGGCGGCACTGCAGGCAGATCTGCCGGAGCCGTCGGCGGTTTCGATGCAGCCGGCGGACTGAGGTCAGGGAGCCGTGGCGTCTTCGGAGTGCGCGACCTCGACATCGCAACGAGCACGACTGGCGATGCCGAGGGATCGGTCATCACGTCGGCGCAGCGAAACGTGCGTCTCGAGAGTGGCACGCAAATGCTGGTGCTGGCGGGCGGCAGCGCCGGGCAGAAGCCGGCTGCGACGTCGAACGAACCCGCCAGGGAACCGGTCGACAAACGCTGATCCTTATATTTGGGCGAGCCGCGCTGGCTAAGGCCGGTGCGGTCTTGCCAGATATTTACGCCCCTGCATTTCGTGCAAACGGCTCGCGGTGCGGCGGAACTCGAATGCCAGTCGTTCGCCGCGATAGAGTTCCTCGGGCGTCGAGGCGGCGGCGGACAGGATCAGCTTGACGCCGCGGTCGTAGAACTCATCCACCATGGCGATGAATCGCCGCGCGGCATCGTCGCTCGCCGCGCCCATGACCGGTACGCGGCTCACCAACACGGTGTGATAGCAGCGGGCGATCTCGATGTAGTCGGCCGTCGAGCGTGGGCCCTCGCAGATCTCGCGGAAATCGAACCAGACCAGTTCCTCGGCTTCGCGGCGCGCACGCACGGCGCGGCCATCGACCTGCACGCGCACGTCCTTCTCGCCGGGGCCGTCGGCCAGGCGCTCGAACTCGGCGGCGAGCCGCGTTTCTGCGTCGGCCGTGCCGGGCCCCAGGAAGAGTGGCGCGCGCTCGAGCTGGCGCAGCCGGTAGTCGACGCCCGCGTCGAGCTCCAGCACCTTGCAGTGGCGCTCGATCAGAGCGATGGCCGGCAGGAAGCGCGCCCGTTGCAGGCCGCCGCCATAGAGCCCGGATGCCGGGAGATTCGAGGTCGCGACCAGCGTGACGCCGCGCGCGAACAGCGCTGCCAGCAAGGCCCCGAGGATCATCGCGTCCGCGACGTCTTCGACGGTGAACTCGTCGATGCACAGGAGGTCCGCGCGGCCCGCGATCTCCGTAGCCACGTGCTCGAGCGGTCCGGGCAGGCTGCGATGACGCCAGAGTCCCGCGTGGATGTCCTGCATGAAGCGGTGGAAGTGCTCGCGGCGCTTTTGCGCGATCGGCAGTTCCGCGAAGAATTCGTCGACCAGAAAGGTCTTGCCGCGTCCGACTCCGCCCCAGAGCCACAGTCCGCGCAGCGGCGCCGCCGCGCGGCGCTTGCCGGGCAGCAGGCTCAAGCCACGCTGCAACGGCGACTGGCGCGCGAGCACGCGCCGGCGCAGGTCCTCGAGCCGCAGCAGCGCCTGCCGTTGCGCCGGGTCGAGCGTGTGGCCGTGCTGGGCGAGCGCGGCCTCGCAGCGGGTGGTCAACGTCGCGTTGTGCGTGCTTCGATTCAGCCGGCGAGCTCCGGCCGGTTGCGGAAATGCTCGAGCGAGGCCGGATTGGCGAGGGCGTCGGTATTCCTGACCGGCCGTCCATGGACCGCCTCGCGCACCGCGAGCTCGACGACCTTGCCGCTGATGGTGTGCGGGACCTCGAGAACCTGCAGGATCTTCGCCGGCACGTGCCGCGGCGTGGTATTGGCGCGGATCTGGTGGCGGATCCGGTCGCGCAGCGCGTCGTCGAGCGCGAGCCCTTCCCGCAACCGCACGAACAGCACCACGCGCACGTCGTTGTCGTGGTCCTGGCCGATCACGACGCTTTCGAGCACTTCGTCGAGCTGCTCGACCTGCCGGTAGATCTCGGCGGTGCCGATGCGCACGCCGCCGGGATTCAGCACGGCATCCGACCGGCCGAGGATGACCAGCCCGCCGCGCCCGGTCAGCAGGGCGTAGTCGCCGTGGTGCCAGATGCCGGGATAGCGCTCGAAATAGGCGGCACGATAGCGGCTGCCGTCGGCATCGTTCCAGAATCCGAGCGGCATCGACGGGAACGGCGCCGCGCAGACCAGTTCACCCTTCTCGCCGGTCACCGGCTGACCGGCGTCGTTCCTCACCTCGACCTTCATGCCGAGACCGCGGCATTGCAGCTCGCCGCGGTACACCGGCAGGAGCGGATTGCCGAGTGCGAAGCAGGAGACGATGTCGGTGCCGCCCGAAATGGACGCGAGCTGGACATCCGGCCCGATCGCATCGGCGACGAAATCGTATTGCTCGGGCGCGAGCGGCGAGCCCGTCGACAGGATGGTGCGCAGCACCGCGAGACCGTGCCGCTCGCGTGGCCGGTAGCCTTCCTTCTCGAGCGCAGCGAGGTACTTCGGACTCGTGCCGAACACGGTCACGCCTTCGTCGGCGGCCATGTCCCAGAGCACCTGGGGACCCGGATGAAAGGGCGAGCCGTCATAGAGAATGAGGGTCGCCTCGACCGCGAGCGCGCTCGCGAGCCAGTTCCACATCATCCAGCCGCAGGTCGTGAAGTAGAAGAGCCGGTCGCCCGGCTTCAGGTCCGTGTGCAGCAGGTGCTCCTTCAGGTGCTGGAGCAAGGTCCCGCCGGCGCCGTGCACGATGCACTTCGGCACGCCGGTAGTGCCGGATGAGTAGAGCACGTACAGCGGATGATCGAAGGGCAGGCGCTCGAAGCGAAGCGGCGCATCCGCGCGACCGAAGGCCGCGTGATGCACCGCGCCGGGCAAAGCGTCGATCGCCGGCTCGGCGCTGAGATACGGCACCACGACGACGCGGCGCACGGAGTCGAGCTTTGCGAGCACGCCCGCGATCGGCGCGAGCGAGTCGATGGTCTTGCCCGCATAGCAGTAGCCGTCGGCCGTGAACAGGACCTTCGGCTTCACCTGCCCGAACCGGTCCAGAATGCCGTGGATGCCGAAATCGGGCGAGCAGGACGTCCAGGTCGCGCCGATGCTCGCTGACGCTAGCATCGCGCTCACCGCTTCCGGCAGGTTCGGCAGGAAACCCGCGACCCGGTCGCCAGGCTCGACGCCGCAATCCCGCAAACCCGCGGCAATCCGCGCGACTTCCGCGCGCAACTGGTCCCAGGATAGCTCGCGCCGGTGCCCGCGTTCGTTGCGGAACACGAGTGCCGGCTCCGCATCGGGACCGCGCAGCAGGTTTTCCGCGAAGTTGAGCTTCGCGCCGGGGAACCAGCGCGCGCCCGGCATCCGTTCGCCATGCTCCAGCACCGGGCCGGCGCCGCGATCGGAGACGACCCCCGCGAAATCATGCAGCGCCTCCCAGAAGGCGCCGGGGTCGGCGACCGACCAGTCGTGGAATGCCGGATAATCCGCTGCCTGCGCGCCGCGCGCGCCGGCGAAGCTCATGAAGCGCGACAGGTTCGCATCCGCGATGCGAAACAGCGATGGCGTCCAGATCGGCTGCTCGGCGCTCATCTACAGGCTCTGGTAATTCGGGCCTGAGCCGCCCTCCGGCGTGGTCCAGGTGATGATGCCGTAGGGATCCTTGATGTCGCAGGCCTTGCAGTGCACGCAGTTCGCCGCGTTGATCTGGAGACGACGCCCGCCTGCACCGTCGTCCACCATCTCGTAGACGCTGGCCGGGCAGAAATTCTCGCAGGGGTTGCCGAATTCCTCGGTGCAGCGCGTCGCGCAGATGGTCGTGTCGGAAACGATCAGGTGCACCGGCTGGGTTTCCTCGTGCACGTTGCCCGCGTGAAACACCGCCGCCAGGCGATCGCGCGGCGCCAGGTCACGGCCGCCCCAGCCACGATCGATCGCCGGCGCCGTCTCGAGGCGGTGCAGGGCGAGATGATTCTCACGGTGCTGCAGCGTCCACGGGCTCGCTCCCGCGACCGCAGTCTCGAATACCGCGTTGGCCAGGCCCCACCACAGGCCGCGATGGAAACCCGGCTTGATGTTGCGCACGCGCTTCAGTTCGCGACCGCCCGGCGATGCGCGCCAGCGCGCCTCGAACGCCGCGGTCTCGCCACGCTCGAGCAGGTGCTCGGCCGCGAGCGCTCCACAGCGGATCGCCTGGTGCACGCCCTTGATCTTCGGCACGTTGAGCGTGCCCGCCGCATCGCCGATCAGCATCAATCCGGGCGACTCCATGCGCGGCAGCGATTGCCAGCCGCCGGCCGCGATCGCGCGTGCGCCATATGACAGGAGCTCGCCGCCCCTGAGCAGGGCATGGATGCGCGGGTGATGCTTGAACTGCTGGAAGGCCTCGAACGGCTTGAAGCGCGGATCTTCGTAATCGAGGCCGGAGACGTAGCCGACATACAGCCGGTCGCGATCGAGGTGATAAAGGAAGCTGCCGCCATACGTGCGCGGGTCCACCGGCCAACCGACCGAGTGCTGGATCAGACCCGGCTCGACGCGGCCGGGCGGCAATTGCCAGAGCTCCTTGATGCCGAGCGCATAACTCTGCGGCGAGCGGCCCTCGGCCAGGCCGAGCCGCGCGACCAGTTGCTTCGTGATGCTGCCGCGACATCCCTCGGCGAGGATCGTGGTGCCGGCGCGGATCTCGGCGCCGGGAACGTGATTCGGCCCGGGCCTGCCTTCGCGGTCGAGACCCATGTCGCCGATGCGCACGCCCGCGACCCGGCCGTCGTCTTCGACGATCGCGCTTGCCGCCGCAAAACCCGGGAACACGTCGACACCGAGCGCCTCGGCGCGGCCGGCCATCCACGGCGCGAGCTGCCCGAGCGAGACGATGAAATTGCCATGATTGTTCATCTGCGGCGGATTTGGCAGGCGGAATCCGCCGGTCTTGGTGAAATACCAGAACTCGTCGCGCGTCGCCGGCACGAAGATCCCCGGCGGCGAATCGCGCCAATCCGGGAGCAGGGCGTCGAGCGCGGCGGGCTCCAGCGCGCAGCCGGATATCATATGCGCGCCGACGGTGGCGCCTTTCTCGAGCACGCAGACGGACAGGTCGGGCTTGAGCTGCTTGAGCCGGATCGCAGAAGCGAGACCGGCGGGCCCGGCGCCGACGATCACGACGTCGTACTCCATGACGTCGCGGTCAGTCACGGGTCCTCCGCTTCATTCTTAAATGGCTGTAATGCAAGGAAAAAGAGAGTACCAAGCCGGGGTCATGCTGGGTAATGTTTCGTATGCACCGGACTTGAATTAAGTGCATAAGTGCAATAATATTGCATTCCCATACTTAATCCTGACAGACGCACATGCCGCCTGAACTGCTGCGAAAATTCCAGGCTCGCTTCCTGCGCGAGCTTTTCCGTCGGCCCCACTCAGGATTCATCCTGAAGGGCGGGCTCGCGCTCAATGCCTTGTACGGTAGTTCACGCCTCACCATGGACATCGATCTTGATTTTCCACCGCAGAGTAAGCGCACATCCGAAAGCCTGCATACGCAAATCAATCAGGCGATCACGGCATCGCTAATCGGCCTCGGCGTCACTGAGATTCGGGTCTCGAAGCCTGGCAAAGGAGAAGTGTCGCCGAAATGGAAGGTCAGCGGAACATCGTCCGATGGCGCGCCGTTTCACGTGAAAGTAGAAGTCTCGCGCCGTCCTCCGATTCCCGCGGGCACGACCAGGCAGCATGCCTTGCACGCACAACTGGCACCGGGACTGCCGGTGTTTTACGTCGATATCTACGACGAGCCGACATTGGCCGCGATGAAGCTCGCGGCACTGCTCTCGACGTCGCGCCATGCGCCTCGCGATGTTTACGATCTTGACCTGCTGATTGCCAACGGCCACCGTCCGGACCCAAGCATTCTTGGGACCATGCTTGAATTGCGAGGTCATGAGGTTGGCGACCTTGAGTACACACTGCATGACAAACTCGAATCACTCAGTTGGCCCGACTTCCAATCGCAGTTACAGTCGGCGCTCGAGCCGGGCGAAGCCGAGCGCTTCGACGCTCGTGAATGGGAAACGATGAAGCAGCGAGTTGGCGATCACGCGCTGCGCTGGATTCGGGAGCTTCCGGAGCGATTGGCATGAAGATGTGGCAGCTTGACCTGGAACGGCAGCTCGGTGCGCCTGAATCGCCTGGTGTTCTGACGGTTGCATCGCTCGCGCGCGCGGCGTCCCAATCGCGACCTTCTGCGATACCCGCAAGGACTTTGCAGTATTGGATTCGTCAGGCCTGCGCGCGCGGGCGCCTCCGGCGTATCAATAAGGGTCTCTATCTCAACGGCTTTCGATCGCCTCCCGGGCGTGCGGCTGAGGCAGCCGCTCACTTGCGGCGCGATGCAGTCGTGTCATTGCAGTCCGCCTTGGCCGAGGCCGGTGTCCTCAACAATCCACCCACAATGGTGATTGCTGTCGTGCCAATCGTTACCGATGGCCCGCTACCGTCGCTGGGCGTACTCCGGACCGAGATTGGCGATTTCTTGTTTCGTGGCTTACCACTCCGGATACTCGATGCCGGGGACGCGGCGGATCGACTCGACCTGTTGGGCCACCCACATTTCCCCTGTGCGAGCGGCGAGAAGGCCTTGCTTGACTGGCTGTATCTAGCCGCAAGTCCGCGCAGCAATCTTGCATCCCCGGCACGACATGACATCGACGTTGAGTCGCTGGATCAGCGGAAGTTGCGGCGGCTGGCCATAGCCATGCATCTGCAACAAGGGCTGGACGCCTGGCTGTCGGCGATTCCCAGCCCTAGCCCGCGGAGCAGGACAACGAAAAATGGGCACCTGAAGCCGACGAGTCGGAATCTAAGAAAGTCGTCTGCGTGAGCGCCTGGCTTTCTTCGCCATTGTCGGGGCGACATCGAGGGGCGCGGTGAGCGCCTGATAGCGTTCGAAGAGAAACGCAACTCGTTCAGCTTCAGTTTTGAAGTCTTTACGCCCGTACGCTGCGTCAACCGCGCGATCAAGAGTCTGATGGGCTTTCACCAGCGATGCCGGCATCGAAAGCGGGTCGTACAGCTCCGCAAGAGTAGCTTCAGGATGCGCCGAGCGAGAATCAAGTACTCCCTGCGCCGCAGTGGCGAGCATCGTGAGTTGCGTATCCGACGGGATTGGCCACGGAAAATTGTTGTATACGATTCCTGATGAATACCGATAGTCGCTCTTCAAGCGTCCACAGACTGCTCGCACCCAGCTCATGTGCATTACAGACGAAATGACTGCAAAGTGATAAGGCTGGGCGTCGGGAACCAACTTAAGCAGGTTGCTACTGAAAGTCGTAGGCATTACGAATCCAATTGGAATATAGGCACGTCGCTCAGATGACACTTCTGGTACGACCAAGTATTTCGATCGTGGCATGTTTTCCACGTGAAATCTGGTTGGCATCGCCGCGAGCTTTCGCGTCGGTGCGCTCTTGCTTGCACGCCTGAAAGTTTGTACTGACTCAATTCGTTTCATTGCCTGCGGCATCGTTCGTAGTTGACTTGGTGGGCAGTTGCCAAGCCAAAGACACCAACGTTCGATCCCATTGAGGAATTCAACCGAGCCGATCCAACGAAAGAAGTAAGGTTCTGCCTGCGGTTCATCACGCAAGAAGGCATTCTTCTCCTCCGTCGTAAACAAGTACTGGCCGTTGTCGATGGGCTTGTTACCGATCCCCATACGCGGAACACTGCAAATCGGTAGTTCTCGATTTCGCAAGACCACGTTGGGAGCGTCGACTAGGTAAGGATTGATGTTGCGGACTCGCGAGACGTGTGGTTCCGACCGAATCGTTTCATACTCAAAAAGCAGCTTCTCAGTCGACGTCTGAAGGCCGTAGCCAATGACTACGCAATGAACCGCAGCTTTCCCGCGCGCCTCTGATGTCCATTCAAAGGTTCGATGCGCAAAATGAATCTGTGTCCCGCGAGACAGCAAATCCGGCCAAAGCACACCAACTTGCTCGCCTTGAGTAATCGAGTTCGTAGAAACAAATGCGGCTCGTATTGCCGGATTGTGCTTCATTAATTCGGCAGCCTTGCGATACCAGCATGCTACATAGTCAAGCACTCCAGAATGCTTCGTCCCCTGAAAAACTAGTGAAGTATCGTCACGCTGCTCCGGCGTCATGAACTTGGCACCAATGAACGGTGGGTTACCAACTATGTAATTGAGCTTCGTTGGGTCGGCAACTTCACTCCAGTCAAGAAGCAATGCGTTGCCGCGCGCAATGGACGGCGACTTTGCGAGTGGTAAACGCGCGAAATACTGACCGAATTCCTCAGAGACCAGGAGGTTCATCTGGTGATCGGTTAGCCATAGTGCCACCTGCGCGATCTGAACCGGGAATTCCTCAATCTCGATGCCATGAAATTGGTCGACATCGACGAACACAAGGTTTGCTACGTCAAGTGTTTTGGATGAAAGCCCAGCCTTGAACAGTCGGCGGAGCACTTCGAGCTCGAGCTTACGAAGTTCCCGATAGGCGATCACAAGAAAGTTGCCGCAACCGCACGCCGGATCCAGGATTCGAATGTTCGCGAGCTTCTTCTGGAATTCGACCAGTCGTTTCTGGTTATTGCCAATCGAGGCGAGTTCGGCATCGAGCGAATCGAGAAGCAGCGGTCGCAATGCCTTGAGGATGTTAACTTCGCGCGTGTAATGGGCACCGAGATTGCGTCGTGCCTCCTTATCCATGATCGACTGGAACAGCGATCCAAAAATCGCCGGTGTGATGGCACTCCAGTCCAGTACCGATGCGTCAAGCAGCGTTTCTCGCATCGCCCGGCTAAAAGCCGGGATCGGCAGCGTTTCCTCGAACAGTTTCCCGTTGACGTAACGAAAAGTCGCCAATTGCTCATCGAGATTCTTCTGCCGCCGATCCTCCGGCGTGTTCAGTACCTGGAAGAGCTGCGACAGATGCATGCCGAGGTCGGATCCGTCCTCGCCGGTGCGCTGCTCGAGATACTCCCGAAATCCATGCTTGTCGAAAATGCCGGTGTCGTCGGCGAACAGACAGAACAACAATCGAACGAGCAGCACTTCCAGCGGATGCCCCTCGTAACCACTTGCCTTCAGCAGGTCATGAAGCTTCCCGAGCTGTTCCGCTGCGCGAATATTGGCGGCTTCTTCCGGCGCCTCGATTTTTTGTGTTTCGTAGCCAGCGATGAAGGCGAAGTGACGCACATGCTTGTGGAGTTCTCGCAGCGCGAATTCATGCGTCGTGTCGCCATCGAGGTCGTAAAGCCGGAAGCGTGCAAAGTCGGACACGAGTACATACCGAGGCAGGTCCCGATCCTTGAGACCATAGAAGTAGTCGGTGGCCTGGTGATAGGCGCGATCGAGGTCTTTTCCACGAGATTTGTGCTCGACCAGCAGTGTGCCTTTCCACAGCAGGTCGATATAGCCGCCGCTGCCATCCGTGCGCTTGACCGGCTTCTCGAAGGATGCGACCCGGCGCCGGGGAACACCAAATATCCCGAAGAACGCGTCCCAGAAACTCTTGGCTTCCGCGTCTTCGGAAGTCTCGTCCTTCCATTCCTTGGAGAATTCAATCGCCCGCGCGCGAATTTCGTTCCAGGACAGAGGCATGGGCCGGCCGGATGCTCAGTCGGAAGTCTTCGCGCCCTGCAGCTGCGGCAGTTTCCGCACGCTTTCGCCGATGCTCTTGAGATCGCCGGCGACGACCACCGTCGTCTTCTCCGGGCGGATGAACCGGTCAGCCATGCCGCTGACCTGCTCCGGCGTCACGGCCTGCACGTTCGCGACCCAGTTCGTCAGGAAGTCCGCCGGCAGGCCATGCAGGTCCATGAACGCGAGCTGCGCCAGCACGCCGTTCGGCGAGGAGTTCGAGATCACGAACACGCCGCCGCGATAGGCCTTGACCGCGTCGAGTTCGGCCGCCGGCGGCGGTTCGCCCTGCAGCCGCTCGATCTCGCGGAAGATCTCCGTGAGCGCATCCGCGGTGTGCTCGGTCGTCACCTCGGCCGACATGACCCAGAGCGCGGTCCCGCGCCGGGCATTGATCGAGGAGTCGGGGGAATAGCTGTAGCCCTTGTCCTCGCGGATGTTGGTCACGATCCGCGAGCCGAAGGTGCCGCCAAGCAGGCTGTTCATCACCGTGGTCGGGAAATAGAGCTCGTTCGCCGGCCCGGGGGCGGGCACCGCGATGCGGATCGAGGACTGCGGCGCTTCCGGCGTGTCGATCAGCGCGAGTTGCAGCGTCTCGCTCGGGTGCGCAGGCAATGCAGTCACGGCGGCACCCTCGTTCCAATCGCCGAATGCGCGACGCAATGCAGCTTCGAGCGCAGTGCGGTCATAACGCCCGGCGACATAGACGTGCGTGCGGCGCGCGCCGAAATTGCGCTGGTAGAAGGCCCTGACGTCGGCGATGTCGTAGCCCGCGAGCTGGCCCTCGCGCGGCAGCGCGCGGCCGAACGGATGATCGCCGTAGACGAGCTTCGCCAGCGCCTCGCCGGCCTGCGATTGCGGGTCGGAGCGCGCGACCGCGAGGCTCCGCTCGAAGTTCGCGATCACCCGCGGCAATTCCGATTCGGGGAAGGCGGGGTTCCGCAGCACGTCTGCGACCAGCTCGACGGCCGCAGCCGCATGTTCCGCGAGCACCGAGATCCCGACATTGGTCTGTTCCGCCCCGGCGCCGACATTGAGGGCGCCGCCCATGCCCGCCGCCGCCTCCGCGATCGCGGCGGCGGCGCGCGTCGTCGTGCCTTCCTTCAACATCTCGACCGCGACGTCGGCGAGCCAGGTCGACTCGCCCTCGTCGATATTGCCGGTCGATACGACGGCGAGGATCGTGACCTTGGGAATCCTGCCGTAGTCGACGAATGTCAGTGCCAGGCCATTGGGGAGTTCGACCGTCTCGCGGCCGGGCAGTCGGAAATCGTGCGGCTCGCCCGGCGCCGGCGGCGCTTCGCGCGCAGCGACGGATACGGCGCAGCTCGCAAACAGAATCAGGCAGGCGAAGACGCGCATCATGGCGCCGCTCCCGGCGCCGCCGCGCCCGGCTCGACGACCTGGATCGTGCGCCGCTCCGGCGTCAGGTACTGCCGCGCAACCGCGCTAATCTGCTCAGGCGTCACCGCGCGCAAGTCCGACTCGATCCGGTTGATCAACGAAGGATCGTCGTCAAACAGCGCGAAGCAGGCAAGCAGGTCGAGCAGGCCGAAGCGCGTGCTCGAGCCCGCGAGATCATAGAGCGCGGCGCGGGTCTTGGTCAGTGCGCGCTCGAGCTGCAGCGCGCTCGGCGGCGCGGCCTGAATCCTGGCGATCTCGGCGTCGATGTCGGCGATGATCGCCTCGGGCGTTGCGCCGGGATCGTGCACCAGGTAGAGCATCCACAGCATCGGCCCGTCGTAGGTGAATTCATTGCCGAGCAGATTGACCCCGCCCGCGACCGAGCCCGAGTAGCCGCGCTGCTGCACGAGGCGCTGCCAGAGCAGGCTGTCCTCGCCCTGCAGCAGTATCTGGTCGAGCAGGCTGAATGCGTAGTGCTCCGGCGTGCCGCGTTCGGGCACCTGCCAGGCGAGTGCGAGGCCGGGACGCGGGGCGAGGCGATCGGCATACGAATCGCGCTTCTCCGCCTGCTGCACCGGCTCGGCGAGATCCGGGCGCGGCGGATGCGGCCGTGACCGGATCGGCTCGAAGTACTTCGCAATCCATTCTTTCGCCACGGCCGGGTCGAAATCGCCCGCGACCACCAGCACGGCGTTGTTCGGCGCGTAATAGGCGTCGAAGAACTTGCGTGCGTCCTCGAGCGTCGCGGCATCGAGGTCCGCGAGATCGCCGTAGAAGTTGTGGGCGTTGTGCCAGTTCTCGTTTGCGACCTGCGGCATCGTCAGCCAGGGGAATCCGCCATACGGCTGGTTCAGGACGTTGACCCGGACCTCGTTCTTGACCACGCCCTGCTGGTTCGTGAGATTCTCCTGCGTGATCGCCGGCCCTTTCATGCGGTCGGCCTCGGCCCACAGCACCGACTCCAGCGTATGCGCGGGCACGATCTGGAAGTAGTTCGTGTAGTCGAAATTGGTCGAGCCGTTGACGATGCCGCCGTTGCCCTCGACCAGGCGGATGAATTCCATCTTGCCGAGGTTTGCCGAGCCCTGGAACATCAGGTGCTCGAACAGGTGCGCGAAGCCCGTGCGCCCGCGCGGTTCGATGCGGAATCCGATCTGGTAGTAGACGCCGACCGTTACGGTGGGCGCGGTCGTGTCGCGCGACAGCACGACCTTGAGCCCGTTGCCGAGCTTGTAATAGTCGATCGGGATGTTGATACCGGGTGAGCTCCCGGTCGCAGCCGTCCCCGGATCGCGCGTGGCTGGCTGCGCCATGCAACCGCCCAAGACTGCGGCGAGCGTCAGTGCGATCCACGAGCGTGCAGGGAAACACCTCATCGCGGCGCCATCCTGATTGCGCCATCGATTCGAATCGTCGTGCCATTGAGCATGCGGTTGCTGCAGATCGTCGCGACCAGTTCCGCGTACTCGTCCGGCCGACCGAGCCGCGCCGGAAATGGCACCTGCTTGCCGAGCGAATCCTGTGCCTCCTGCGGCAGGCCCGCCATCATCGGCGTCGCGAACAGCCCGGGCGCGATGCCGACGACGCGGATGCCGAAGCGGGCGAGCTCGCGCGCAAGCGGCAGCACCATCCCGGCGGTCGCCGCCTTCGAGGCGGCATAGGCCACCTGGCCGATCTGGCCCTCGAAGGCCGCAACCGAGGCGGTGTGAACGAGGAGTCCTCGTTCGCCTTCGGCGTCGGGCTCGTTGCCCTGCATCAGCGCAGCCGCAGAGCGATCGAGATGGAAAGTGCCGAGGGTGTTGATGTTCAGCACGCGCTGGAACTGGGCGGAGGCGAGCGGACCGTCGCGGCCGAGCAGCTTGCCCGGCGTCGCCACGCCGGCGCAGGCGACCGCGACATTCAGACCGCCCATCTTTTCCGCGGAATCGCGGACTGCGGCGTCGACCTCGGGCTCGCTGGTGACGTCACAGTGCCGGTAGCTCGCCCCGGCACCGAGGGCAGCCGCCGCCTTGCGGCCGGCTTCGTCCTGGACATCGAGCAACGCGACCTTGCCGCCGCCGGCAATGAATCGTTGCGCGCTCGCGAGCCCGAGACCCGAGGCGCCGCCGCTGATGACCGCCCGCACCCGATCGAGATTCATGCCGGACAGTCTACAGCCCCGGCCCCGCAAGAGCCGCAGCCCTGCTAGAGCCGGAGCCCACCGTCGACCTCGAATACGCGGCCGGTGACAAAGTCGTTCTCGGCGATGTGGACCGCGGTCGCGGCAATCTCGGCCGGCTCGCCCAGGCGATGCAAGGGCACGGCCGCTTTGACCCTGGCGACCATGTCCGGCTTCATCGCAGCGAGGATCTCGGTGGCGCAGAATCCGGGCGCGATCGCGGCGCTCCGGATGCCGTGGCGCGCAAGCTCCTTGGCCCAGACCACCGTCATCGCGGCGACACCCGCCTTGGCCGCCGAATAGTTGGTCTGCCCGGGATTGCCTTCGCGCGATATCGAGGAAATATTGACGATCAGCCCGCCGTTGCCGAGCCGGATCATGCGTGCCGCCGCTTCGCGGCCGCAGAGAAACACGCCGGTCAGGTTGACGGCCATCACCGCCTGCCATTGCTCGAGCGACATCTTCGAAACCACTTCGCCGTCCTTCGCCTTGACCAGCAGCGCATCGCGGGTGATGCCGGCGTTGTTGACGAGCACGTCGAGCCGGCCCGACGCCGCGACCACCGCATCGAGGCTCGCGATCACCTGGGTCTCGTCGGTGACATCGGTCAGGTAAGGGCGGGCACTGCCGCCTTGCGCCCGGCATCGGGCACAGGTTTCGTCGAGATCGGCGGCATTGATGTCGAGCGCCGCGATCTCGGCGCCGCGGGCCGCGAATGCGAGCGCGATCGCTCGCCCGATACCACGGGCCGCTCCGGTGATCGCGACCACCTTGCTGGAAAGCTGCATGTGTCCCTTTACTGCACTGCGAATAAGCGTGCAGCTTGTTCAAGTGGTTCGGGACGTTAGCGATTTTTGCGCCGCAAGACAACTGGCGCAGGAATGCTACTCTATGTCAAACAGCACGCGGTCGGCGTCGACCAGTTCTCCGGCGCGCGCCAGCACCTGAGTCACACGTCCGGCGCGGCCGGCACGGATGGCGTGCTGCATCTTCATGCCTTCGACGACCGCGAGCACGTCGCCGCGCACGACGGTGTCGCCGGCCTTGACGCGCAGCTCGACCACGCGGCCGGGCAGGGGCGAGGCAGGGTGCGCATCGGCGTCGTCACCGCCGCGCTCGTAAGGCCAGGCCGGCGCCAGCGTCAGTTCGACGGCATCCGCGCCGACAATCTGCAGCCGCCCGCGATGCCGGATCATTTCGAGTTCACGCGTCCCCGAACCCGCGTCGACCGTGTAGCGCCCGGTGCCGGCCGGCTGGACCTTGCCTTCAAGCTCGAGGTCGTCCGCATCGATCTCGATGCGCCCATCGCGCCGCCATGCGCGCAGTCTCCTGAATGAGGGCGTGCGCAGTCCGATCGATTGCCGGGTCGTGCCGCCCGCCCGCCAGGCGTCGCCGCCGGACCAGGGCGACCGGCCCGCACTTGCCGCGGCCACGTCATCGAGTGCGACCGAGGCCGCGAGCAGCAGCGCCTCCGGCGACGGCGCCGATTCCCGGTTGAGCACCTCGAGTTCGCGGTCCACGAAACCGGTGTCGACGTCGCCGGCGGCGAACTGCGGATGGGCGGCGATGGCACGCAGCAGCGGCAGGTTGCTCGCGACGCCGAAAATCGCCGTGCGATCCAGGCGATGGCGGAGCGCGGCGAGCACTGCGGCGCGGTCGCTGCCCCTGGCGATGACCTTGGCGATCATGGGGTCGTAGTGCACGGTGATCTGGTCGCCGTCCTCGATGCCGCTGTCCACGCGCCAATGCGCGTCCTCGGGCGGGCAGACGAAGCGCTCGACGCGACCCACGGAGGGCAGGAAACCGCGCCGCGGATCTTCGCTGTAGAGTCGTGCCTCGATCGCGTGGCCGGACTGGCGGATTTCCGGTTGCGCGAGCGGCAGACGCTCGCCGGATGCCACGCGCAATTGCCACTCGACCAGGTCGAGTCCGGTCACGGCCTCGGTGACCGGATGCTCGACCTGGAGCCGCGTGTTCATTTCCATGAAGTAGAACTGGCCATCGGCGCCCACGATGAATTCGACCGTGCCGGCGTTGGCGTACCCGATGGCCTGCGCGGCGCGGACCGCCGCGGCAGTCATCGCGGCGCGCGTCGCCGCGTCGATGAATGGCGAGGGCGATTCCTCGATGATCTTCTGGTAGCGGCGCTGCACCGAGCACTCGCGCTCGAACAGGTGCAGGCAGTTCCCGTGTCCGTCACCGAATACCTGGACCTCGATGTGGCGCGGACGCTCGAGGAAGTGCTCGAGCAACAGCCGGCCGTCGCCGAATGCGCTTTGCGCCTCGCCGCGTGCCCCGCTGACGGCTTCGTCGAGTTCGCCGGCAGCGCGCACCACGCGCATGCCCTTGCCGCCACCGCCGGCAACCGCCTTCACCAGCAGCGGGAATCCGGCCCGCGCCGCCTCCTTGGTGAGCCGGGCATGCGACTGGTCTTCGCCCATGTAACCGGGCACGACCGGCACGCCGGCTGCCGATACGATGGCCTTGGCTTCGTGCTTCAGGCCCATTGCGCGGATGGCGTCCGGCCCAGGACCGACAAAGCGCAAGCCCGCCGTACTACAGGCGGCAGCGAATGCGGCGTTTTCCGAAAGGAATCCATAGCCCGGATGAATGGCATCGGCGCGCGTGGCGCGCGCGGCTGCGATGATGGCATCGCCATTCAGGTAAGAATCGCGTGCCGGTGCCGGCCCGATGCAGACGGCCTGGTCGGCCGAGCGCACATGGAGCGCGCCACGGTCCGCCTCCGAATGGACGGCGATGGTCGCGACGCCGAGCTGCCGGCAGCTGCGGATGATGCGGCAGGCGATCTCGCCGCGATTCGCGATCAGGAGGCGCCCGATCATCGGCCGGGATCACGCCACTTCGCCGGGCGCTTGTCGAGGAAGGCCGCAAGCCCTTCGGCGGCCTCGTCGCCGGCGCGGACGCGTGCAATCCAGCGCGCGGTGTCGGTGAGCATCGATTCATCGACCGCGGAGCTGCGGCCTGTCGCGCGGCGCAGCAGTTTCTTGGCTTCCACCAGGGCTTCGGGACCGCCCGCCAGGAGCTCGTCCGCGAGTTTCTGCACCGACCGGACAAGCGACTTGTCTTCGACCACCTCGTGCACCAGGCCGATGCGCAGCGCAGTCGCCGCGTCCATCGCCTCGCCGGTCAGGATCCAGCGGTGCGCCTGGCGCTCGCCGATCGCGCGCAACACGTAGGGCGAGATCATCGCCGGCACCAGTCCGAGCCGCACTTCCGAAAGGGCGAATCGCGCGCTCTGCGCGGCGAGCGCGATGTCGCAGGCCGACACCAGCCCGAGTGCGCCGCCATAGGCGGCGCCGTTGACCACCGCGACGGTCGGCTGCGGCTGGCTTTCCAGGCGCGCGAGCAGGGTGGCGAAGCGCCGCGAATCCGCTTCGTTCTGATCGGGCGTAGCCCGGCCGGCGGCGCGCATCTCGCCGATGTCGGCGCCGGCGCAGAACACCTTGCCTGCGCCGGTCAGCAGCACGACGCGTACCGAGGCGTCGCCCGCCAGTTCCGCGAGCGCGGTGGTGAGCCGGCCGACCAGCTCGGCGTTGAGCGCATTGCGCTCGTCGGGCCGATCGAGCGTCAGCGTGACGAGGCCACCCGCTGCGCGCGTGATGCCGAGCATCGGCATCACATCCGGAACACGCCGTAGGACTCGGGCTGCGGCGCCGGCCCGTGCGCGACCACTTCAAGCGCGAGACCGAGCACGCGGCGCGTGTCCAGCGGGTCGATGACGCCGTCGTCCCAGAGGCGCGCGGTGGCGTAATACGGATTGCCCTGGCGCTCGTACTGCTCGCGGATGCCGGCCATGAACGCTTCCTGCTGCTCGATCGGCCCGCCCCGCACGGTCGCGAGCACGCTCGCGGCCTGTTCGCCGCCCATCACCGAGATGCGCGCATTGGGCCAGCTCCACAGGAAACGGCCGCCGTAGGCGCGCCCGCACATGGCGTAGTTGCCGGCACCGAATGATCCGCCGATCACGACGGTGAGCTTCGGCACGGTGGAACAGGCGACAGCCGTCACCATCTTCGCGCCGTCGCGCGCGATGCCGCCGGCCTCGTAGCGCTTGCCGACCATGAAGCCGGTGATGTTCTGCAGAAACAGGAGCGGCACTTTCCTGCGGTTCGCGAGCTGAATGAAATGCGCGCCTTTCAGCGCCGACTCGGAGAAAAGGATGCCGTTGTTGGCGAGGATCGCGACCGGGTAGCCCCAGATGTGCGCGAAGCCGCAGACCAGCGTCTTGCCGTACAGCGACTTGAACTCGTGGAACTCGGAGCCGTCGATCAGGCGCGCGATGACTTCGCGCACGTCGTAGGGCTGGCGCAGGTCGCGTGGCACGATTCCGTAGAGCTGTTCCGCCGGATACGCCGGCTCGGACGGCTCGCGACTCCCGAGCCAGGCCGGCGGCCGGTGATTCAGGCTGCCGACGATCTCACGCGCCATCGCGAGTGCATGCGCGTCGTTGTCGGCCAGGTGATCGACGACTCCGGAAGTGCGCGCGTGCACGTCGCCGCCGCCGAGCGATTCCGCGTCGACGACTTCGCCGGTCGCGGCTTTCACGAGCGGCGGGCCACCGAGAAAGATCGTGCCCTGCTTCCTGACGATGATGGATTCGTCGCACATCGCCGGCACGTAGGCGCCGCCCGCGGTGCAGGAGCCCATGACCACCGCCACCTGCGGAATGCCGGCGGCCGAGAGCCTCGCCTGGTTGTAGAAGATCCGCCCGAAGTGCTCCCGGTCCGGGAACACCTCGTCCTGCAGCGGCAGGAATGCGCCGCCGGAGTCGACCAGGTAGACGCAGGGCAGGCGGTTCTCGAAGGCGATCTCCTGCGCTCGCAGGTGCTTCTTGACCGTAGCGGGATAATAGGTGCCGCCCTTGACGGTCGCGTCGTTCGCGACCACGAGGAGTTCGTTGCCGTGAATGCGCCCGATGCCGGCGACCAGGCCCGCTGCTGGCGCGTCGTCGCCGTACATCCCGCCCGCCGCGAGCGGTGCGATTTCGAGGAACGGGCTACCCGGGTCGAGCAGGGCCTCGATCCGATCCCGCGGCAGCAGCTTGCCGCGCGCCAGGTGCTTTGCGCGCGCATCGTCGCCGCCACCGGCCGCGGCCCGCACGAGCCGGCCGCGCAGTTCGTCGACCAGCTTTTCCATCTGCAATGCGTTGTCGCGGTGCTCCGGGGAGCCCGCGTCGACGCGTGTGGCGATGCGCGTCACGGCGCCGTCGAGCGGAACAGCTCGCGTCCGATCAGCATGCGCCGGATCTCGTTGGTGCCGGCTCCGATCTCGTAGAGCTTGGCGTCGCGCATGATCCGCCCCGCGGGATATTCATTGATATAGCCGTTGCCGCCCAGCGCCTGGATCGCCTCGAGACCGGCG
>JBOHZL010000028.1:0-30633 GCA_050738495.1 Steroidobacteraceae bacterium
CGTCGCCGACGCGCGTATTCTTCGTTTCACGGGATGCTCCCCTTTAGTTGATCGATCGAACGCTGTCACACGTTCAAATCGAAGGATGCATCCCGTTCTCGATTTACAGCAAGTTTAGGACTTCACCATCTTAAGAATGCGGCAACCATTGTTGCGATGGCCCACCCCTTGCCGAAGTGATATTCAATTCCAACGAATCCCGCGTACAGAGCAACTGCGCTGTAGGCGAGCACGATAGGAACGGCCAGACATCCCCAATTAAATCCGTCATCCCCAGATTCTGTGTTCATTCTTGGTGTCCTATAGATTCATGCCGCCGCAATCCTTAATTGCCCCACCAAAGCGCGGCGGAAATCCGCGCTTGTACATATACGACAGCTCCGCTTCCTTTCCTGTTGCGAACTTTTCTGCTGCCTCACGCTCCCAGTTGCCGAGCTTGCTCCAGATGCAGGAGCACAACTCTTTCTGCTGTTCGGCTGTCGGTCGTGAATTGGGGCCAAGCGTAAACTCGGGTAACGGCTCCGCACACTTGACGACGTGAATGTTCGTTGCGTTCGCAACAGGTGGCGCCTCTGGCGCACACGCGGCCACCATACACATCGTTGACACGCAAGCGAGACACGCAATAAATTTCAAGTGTCATCCCTCATAGAGCGCGCGTTAGCTAGCAAGTATCACAGCCGAACGTTCGGCAGTACATTGCCAGGACGTGCCACGCCAAGAATAGAACGCCCCCCGCAACCAGAAATTGGAACTGCGCGGTGCCGTATCGGTATGCGCTTTCCGCTTTGGAGGTGAGCGCGCTCGTTACACCTTTGATGGCTCCCGCGACTAACTCCGGTTCGTCAGGCTGATCGGGGTGCGAGCCGTTCTTAAGCTGCAATATCGCCACGTTACTTCGCAATGCGGTTTGCACTGCGGCAATCGTCTTGCACCCGCAAAAGAAACTGACGGCCCAACAGAGCGCAGCAATTCCGAGCGGGAGCATCGGCCATGCCAGTGACATCGCTTCCGTCTTCTGCACTGCGAACCCGAGCGCCGCCGCAGCCGCAGCAAGTTGGAAGTAGACGTACTTGTCCTGCCCCTCGCGATGGCGAAGGTAGAGTTCTCGGATGTCGTCGCTCACGGTTCCCCCTATGCGCCGTTCTAGTTAGTTCTGTTCTAGGGTCGTCGGTACGCCGGTTCTATTTCCCCGTCGTTGGGGCGTAGCTTGAAAGCGTATGGGTCGTCCGTGACTACAGCCTTGACCACTCCCGCAAGGTTAGCCACGCACCAGAACGCGAGAAAAATTCTCGTCGCGCGGTCCTTCGACTTGTACGCGGCAATTCCCAAGCCAATTGCGAAGATGGCGAAAACGAATGCCATTTGTTGACGGATCGTAGCCCTGCCGCCTGCCGTACTGCTACACGCGGGCCAGCCGCGCGGCCACGGCTGCCGCCTGCCAAAGCTGGCCCCGCCAACAGGCCCCAAAACACCCCCTTACCCGCTAGGTGGCCGACCCCCCGGCCCCATTCCGGCCCAAATCGGTCCCTAGAGCGGCGCAGCCACTGAATAGAGGGGGGTTACAGGCCCCCCGCCTGCCGCCCCCGCAAAACCGGCCAGCTCCGCCCCTGTGCCGCCACAGGCTCAGGCCAGGTTGCGGCTGCCCGTCTCAAATTTGGCCCTCGGTTGCACAGTTCTGTGTTCCTGCCATGCTGCATTTTGCTTGATAAATCAAGCACTTGAGAACCAACCACTTCCACAAAAGGAACCGTCATGAAAACCAAAGCCAAGAAGACCGAGAGCCAGCCGCGCACCGCCGAGCCCGTCTACAAGAGCGTCAAGAAGTTCGAAGGTGGCGTCCGCGAGAAGGCGCAGGCCGCGATCCCTGCCAAGGGCGCGACGTTCGACGCCATCGCCAAGGCGTCCAAGTTCCCGGAGTCGAAGCTGCGCGGCTACCTGTCTTGGATGGTCCGCAACGGCTACCTGAAAAAGACCGTCGCGGCCTAACGCGTCCCCATTCCGGCCCGCGTCACCCCTAAGTGGCGCGGGCCTTTTTCTGCCCGGAATATTCCACGGAGCACCTATGGCAAGCACAAGCAACTTCGCGCCGCGATCTACGCGCGGTACAGCACACAGCACCAGAACGAGTCCAGCATCGAGGATCAGATTCGCGCCTGCCGCAAGATCTGCGACCGCGAGGGATTCAAGGTCGTTGACACTTTCCCGGATGCCGCGATAAGCGGCGGCACCGCGCGCCGTCCGGGCTATCAAGCGTTGCTGGCAGCCGCGCGTGTCGGTGCGTTCGACGTGATCGTCGCCGAGAGCAGCTCCCGGCTTTGGCGCGAAACCGCAGAGCAGTGGCGGGCGCTCAAGGAATGGGCAAACAAAGAGATTCACGTCGTCTGCCATGGGATCGACACGCGCCGTCCTGAGAGCAACATCCTGCTGAGTGTTACCGGCGCAGCCAACGAGGCCTTCCGGCAGGAGATCGGTCGGCGCACCAGAGAGGGTCAGGTGGGGCTAGCCGAGAAGGGATACGTGGCAGGCGGCAGGACCTACGGCTATCGCAACGTGAAGCGCACGGTAGGCGGCAGAGAAATGACCGAGCGAGTCATCGAGCCGCGCGAAGCGAAGATCGTTCGGCGCATCTTCAAGTTGCGGGCCGAGGGCCATTCGCCGCTCGCAATTTGCCGTGTCCTAAACGCCGACAACATTCCATCGCCGGGCGCAGCGTGGGCACGGACCAGCGGCATCAAGCCGACGTGGCGGGCCAGCGCCCTGATCGGCGATCCGCGCTTTGGAACCGGCATGCTGTCCAATCCCCTGTATCGCGGTCGCGCCGTCTGGGGCCGCATGAAGTGGAAGCGAGATGCGGGCGACAGCAGCATCCGCATTCCGGTGCCGGTTCCCGAGAAGGACTGGATCGTGCATGAGGTCCCGCATCTGCGGATCGTGGACGAGCGCCTGTTCGACAAGGTGCAGGCGCTACAGGCGCAGGACACTCCGTTCAAGGCCGCCATTCGCAAGGGCATCCGCATGAGCCCCAATCGCGGCAAGGGCAGCTATTGGCTCTCGGGAATCCTCGTCTGCGACCTTTGCGGGTCGAACCTACAGGCCAGCGGATCGGAGTCGTATGCCTGCCCCAGTCACAGCATGGGCAAGTGCGCCAACAATCTGCGCTTCAAGCGGGCCGACGCCGAAGCTGAAATGCTCAAGATCGTCCGCGACGAACTCCTGCAGCCCGAGCGCCTCAACGACGAGATGCGGCGCGTGGCGACAGAGCTAAAGGAACTGGAGCGCCAGGAACGCAATGCCATGCGCCAGTCGCCGGACGGGTCGGAACTGCAACGCATCGAGGCCAAGATCAAGTCAGTACGCAACCTCAACCTCGGCACTGCGGCCGAGTACGCCGCGATCCGCGAACTCGATGCCGAGCGCGAGGCGCTTGCGGCCCGCGCTGCCAAGAAGTTGACTCCGGGACTGAAAGAGGCACGGCAGATGCTGGCGCAGCTACCCACGATCGCCGAGATGTTCGACAAGCGCCTAGAGGCAACGCTGACGGGCGGCAAAGCGACGCGGGACGAGATGCGGGTTATTTCCGAAGCGACACGCGAGCTGATCGTGGGCGGTTGCATCCGCATGCGGCCCAAGGGCAAGACGATGGCGGGCAGCGTGGACTTGCTAGGACTTGGAGAGAAGGCGCTGCGCGTTGCTGGAACAACGCGCAGAGCACGGGTTAGTGGTAGCGGGGGCAGGATTTGAACCTGCGACCTTCGGGTTATGAGCCCGACGAGCTGCCAGACTGCTCCACCCCGCAACAGGGCGCGAATTATAGTCAGTGGTCCGGCCGATTACAAACCGTCAATCCGACGAACAGGCAGCCGCGGTCCCGCAGGTGGCACGCGCACGGTCGAAGTCCCGATTGTTCTGCTCCTGCGCCAGCAGGTAGTCATGCAGTTGCGTCTTGTCGTAGCAGGATTCGGTCTGAAAGCGCGTCCCGGTCGCCTTGCCCTTGATGCAATAGAGCGTCACCTTGCCGCGCTTCTTTTCCTTGAATCCGGGCGGCAACTTGGACTCCTCAGTTCCGCCGGTCTCTTTGCTGGTCGCATTGTCGGAAGCCTGGGCCGGCGCCGCCATGGCGATACATGCCACAAGGATCGTCAGAATTGCGCTACGCATCTCTCCACTCCATGCTGGATCTGACCCGCAATGAATGCGAGGGCTGTCAGTTGCCGCCGCACTCGCCGCCGGCCGCGCAGACCTTGCGCATCTGGTCGACCCGGGCCTGCTCTTCTTCGCGCGCCGCCTCCATCTCCTTGAGCTGGACTTCGTCGTAGCACTTCTCCTGCGCGAAGCGAGTGCCACTCTCCATGTCCTTCTTGCAATACACGGTGTTCTTGCCGCGCTTCCTGGCGCGATAGCCGGCTGGCACCTTGAATTCAACCGGCGGCTTCGCTTCGGCGGTTGTCGGAGACTGGACCTTGTCTTGCGCCGCATCCACCGTCGTGGTCTCGTTGCCGATCGCGCTATCCGAGTCCCAGGCAAGGGCGGGCGCCGCCGCCGGTGCCGCCACCAGTGCCGCCAGAATCGCCAGCTTCATGCTTTGCATCCCCAATACTCAGGGCGGATGCGGCGGCGCTGATCGATCTCCCGGCGCCCGAGTTCACGCTGCATCAACAGATCCCGCAATCGCCCCTCGTCATAACACCGCTCCGTCGTGAGCCGCGAGCCCTCGATTGACACCTTTTGACAATAAACCACCTTGTCGCCGCGCCTTCTGGTTCGAAACTCCGGCGGCGGCTTGTATTCGGCTTTGGGCTTTTCCGCTACGGGCGGTTCAGCCGCGGGCGGATCTTCCGCGCCCGCGGCCGACGGCGTCATGCAACCCGCGATGGCGAGCGCAAACAGCGAGACGTGCAGCACGAGGCTCATCACCGGTTACCGACCCTCCCCCTCCCAGGCAATTACCGGAATACCTGTGCGCAGAGCGCCAGCATGACTCCCGGAAACAACCCTAACGCCAGCACCGCCAGCGCGTTCAGGCTGAGCACGGCTCGGAACGCCCGACCGGCTTGGACTGGGGCTGCCGCGGTTGCTTCATCGAAGTACATCAGCTTGACGATCCGCAGGTAGTAGTAGGCCCCGACCACCGAGAGCAGTACCGCCAGTGCCGCGAGCCAGGTCAGGTCGATGTCGAGCACGGCGGAAATGACCTGCAGCTTGGCCCAGAACCCGACGGTCGGAGGCACGCCCGCGAGGCCGAACATCAGGACCAGCATGACGAATGCGAACCACGGACTGCGGCGGTTGAGACCCTTGTAGTCGTCCAGGGCGTCGGCCTCGAAGCCCTTGCCCGACAGGAGCATCACGACCCCGAAGGCGCCGGTGGTCATGATGACGTAGGTCAGCGTGTAGAACATCGCCGCCTGGTAGCCGACGGCATTGCCCGCGAGCACCCCGAGCAGAATGAAGCCGACGTGCGATATCGCTGAATAGGCCAGCATCCGCTTTATGTTGGACTGGGCGATCGCGACCACGTTGCCGACGATCATCGACAGCGTCGCGAGCACGATCAGCATGTCCTGCCAGGCATCCACCACCCCGCCGAGTCCCTCCGCGAGCAGGCGGATTGCGAGCGCGAACGAGGCGATCTTCGGAGCCGAGCCGACGAACAGCGTCACCGCGGTCGGCGAGCCGTGATAGACGTCCGGCAGCCACATGTGGAAGGGCACCGCGCCGAACTTGAAGGCGACGCCAACGACCACGAAGGCGAGCCCGAACAGCAGCCCGATAGCCGACGCATCGCTGGCGCCGACCGCCGCTGCGAGGCCGTCGAGCAGGAAGGTGCCGGTCACGCCGTACAGGATCGAAATGCCGTACAGGAGCGACCCCGAGGCGATTGCGCCGAGCACGAAGTATTTCATCGCCGATTCCGCCGCCACCCCGTCCTCACGATTGAATGCGATCATCGCGTACAGCGACAGCGACATGATCTCGATGCCGAGATACAGCGACAGGAGGCTCGCCGCCGACACGATCACCTGGATGCCGAGCACTGCGAACAACGCGAGCACCAGGAACTCGCCGCGCAACAGCCCGCGGATCGCGAGGTATTCGCGGGAATAGAGCAGAGTCACCGCCGCGGCCCCGTAGGCAAACAGCTTCAGCACGGTTGCCAGGGGATCGGCGACGAAGTGCCCGTACAGGATCACGATCGGTTCCGGCGTCGCGATCGCCGAGCTGACCCAGGCGGCGCCCGCCAGTGCCGCGATCGTGAGCAGGAAGTTGACGCCCTTGGCCCGCTCGCCGAACCAGGCCTCGAGCAGCAGCAGCACGCAGGCTGCGCCGGCGACGAAGATCTCGGCCGCGGCAGGCACGACATCGGCGATCGTCAGCACGGTCGGCAGTTCATCCATGGCGCGGGCCTCAGACCTTGCTGACCATCAGTTGTTCGACCAGGAACTGGATCGTCGGGCGCATCACGTCGAGCAGTGGCGCCGGCCACACGCCGAGCAGCAGCACGGCGACCGCAAGGACCGCGAGCACGATGAATTCGCGCGGGTTCAGATCCTTCAGCGAAGCGACGCCGTCGTTGCCGACGTCCCCCCAGATCACGCGCTTGACCAGCCACAGCGTATAGGAGGCGCCGAGGATCAGGATCAGGGCCGCGACGAAGGCATACCAGAAATTGGCCTTGAAGCTCGCGACGATCACCAGGAACTCGCCGACGAAACCCGAGGTGCCGGGCAGGCCGGCATTGGCCATCGCGAACAGCACGGCGAAGAACGCGAACACCGGCATGGTGTTGACCACGCCGCCGTAGGCCGAGATGTCGCGGGTATGCAGCCGGTCGTAGAGCACGCCGACGCAGAGGAAGAGCGCGCCGGAAACGAGGCCGTGCGAGACCATCTGCACCATCGCGCCGTCGAGACCCATCGCGGCTCCCGCGATCGAGCCGCGTGTCTGCCAGATGTCGTAGGCGACGAAGGCGCCGAGCGTGACGAAACCCATGTGCGCGATCGATGAGTAGGCGATCAGCTTCTTCATGTCGCGCTGCGCCAGCGCGACGAAACTGATGTAGGCGATCGCGACCAGGGACAGCGCGATCATCAGCCAGTCGAGCTCGCGGCTCGCATCCGGCGTGATCGGCAGGCTGAAGCGCAGGAAGCCGTAGCCGCCCATCTTCAGCATGATGGCCGCGAGGATCACCGAACCGCCCGTCGGCGCCTCGACATGCGCATCGGGGAGCCAGGTATGTACCGGCCACATCGGCACCTTGACTGCGAAGGCGGCGAGGAACGCGAGGAAGATCAGCACCTGCTCGGTGAGTCCCAGCGGCAGCCGGTGCATTGCGGCGATCTCGTAGCTGCCGCCCTCGAGATACAGCCAGATCAGCGCGATCAGCATCAGCACCGAGCCCAGGAAGGTGTACAGGAAGAACTTGATGGTCGCGTAAACCCGCCGCGCGCCGCCCCAGATGCCGATGATCAGGAACATCGGGATCAGCATCGCTTCCCACAGCACGTAGAACAGCAGCGCGTCGGCAGCCGCGAACACGCCGATCATCAGGCCCTCCATGACCAGGAAGGCGGCGAAATACTGCGCCGGGCGATGCTCGATCGTGCTCCACGCGGCGATCACGACCAGCGGCGTCGTGAACGCGGTCAGCACGATCAGCGGCAGCGAGATGCCGTCGACGCCGAGCGAGTACCAGGCGTTGACCGCGCCGATCCACGGTTCCTGCTCCACGAACTGGAGCGCGGCCGTGTCGCGGTCGAACTCGCACCAGAGCGGCACGCACAGCGCGAGCGTGGCAACGGACGCGAACAGGGAGATCCAGCGGCCAGCCGCCACGCGCCGGTCGCCCAGCAGCGCGACGACGACGCCGCCCGCGATCGGCAGCCAGACGATCCAGCTCAGCAGGTTCGCGGGGATCGGCATGGTCATGACCGGAACAGCAGCCAGCCGAGCAGCACCGAGAGGCCGATGATCATCGCGAAGGCATAGTGATAGAGATAGCCCGTCTGCACGTGCCGCACGACCGCAGCCAGCGCGCCGATCGCGCGCGCCGTGCCATTGACCAGCACGCCGTCGATCACCACTTCGTCACCGCGCCGCCACAGGCTGGCGCCGAAGTTGCGTACGCCGCTCGCGAGGACATTCTCGTTGAACCAGTCGAAGTAGTACTTGTTGACCAGCAGCCGGTAGAGCCGCGGCAGGCTGGACGCGATCCGGTCCGGCAGGTCCGGGCGCTTCAGGTAGAGGAACCAGGCGGTGGCCACGCCGCCTAGCGCGAGGTAAAGCACCGGCGACGCGACCGCGTGCATCACGAATGCGGCCGGGCCATGGAATCCGGCGCCGAGCTCTGCGAGCGGACCGTCGGCCGCCTGCGCGATCGAGCCTGCGAAGAAATCGCCGAAGACGACCGGCCCGACCGTCAGCCAGCCGATCGCGATCGAGGGAATGGCGAGGGCGACCAGCGGCAACGTGACGACCCAGGGGCTCTCGTGCAGGTGCTCGCGCGTATGCTCGTCCATGCGTTCCTTGCCGTGAAACGTCATGAACACGAGGCGGAAGCTGTAGAGCGCGGTCACGAACACCCCGATCAGCACGCACCCATAGGCGTATTCCGAGCCTTGCGTGTCGCTCGCTTTCACCGCCTCGATGATGATGTCCTTGGAGAAGAAGCCCGCGAAGCCGGGAAAGCCGATCAGCGCGAGCGATCCGACCAGGCAGGTCCAGTAAGTGATCGGCATGTAGCGCTTCAACCCGCCCATCCGCCGCATGTCCTGCTCGTGGTGCAAGCCGATGATCACCGAGCCCGCGGCAAGGAACAGCAGTGCCTTGAAGAAGGCGTGGGTCATCAGGTGGAAGATGCCGGCGCCGTAGGCACCCGCGCCCAGTGCAGCGGTCATGTAGCCGAGCTGCGAGAGCGTTGAGTACGCGATCACCCGCTTGATGTCGTTGCTGACGAGGCCGAGCAGGCCCATGAACAGCGCCGTCGTGGCACCGATCACGACGACGAAATGCAGCGCGTCGGGCGACATCTGGAACAGCGGCGACATCCGGGCGACCATGAAGATGCCCGCCGTGACCATCGTCGCCGCGTGGATCAGCGCCGAGATCGGGGTCGGGCCTTCCATCGAGTCCGGCAGCCAGACGTGCAGCGGTACCTGCGCCGACTTGCCCATCGCACCGAGGAACAGCGCCACGCAGATCACCGTGATGACCTTGGAGGGCTCGCCCGGCGTCAGGAACAGGTCGTGGCCGATCGCCAGCGGAATGCGCTCGAACACCTCGGCGTAGTCGAGGCTCCCCATGTACGCGACGATCACGGCGATGCCGACGATGAATCCGAAATCGCCGATGCGATTGACGATGAAAGCTTTCAGGTTCGCGAAGATCGCGGTCGGCCGCTTGTACCAGAACCCGATCAGCAGGTAGGACACCAGCCCGACCGCCTCCCAGCCGAAAAAGAGCTGGAGAAAATTGTTCGACATCACCAGCATCAGCATCGAGAACGTGAACAGCGAGATGTAGGCGAAGAAGCGCTGGTAGCCCGGGTCGTCGCGCATGTAGCCGATCGTGTAGACGTGCACGGCGAGCGACACGAAGGTCACGACCGTCATCATCAGCGCGGAAAGCCGGTCGATGAGGAAGCCGATCTCCATGGTCAGGCCGTCGCTGACGCCCCAGGTGTAGACGCCCTCGTTGAATGCCGGAGCGCCGTCCAGCATCTGCTTCAGGATCCAGGCCGACGCGACGAACGAGACGGAGACACCCGCGATGCACAGCGTGTGCGAGGCCGCGCGACCGACATAGCGGCCGAGCAGGCCGGAAACTGCCGCGGCCGTCAGCGGCGCGAGCACGATCAAGAGGCAGAGCTCCCCGATCGGCATGCTCAACCCTTCATCACGTCGAGTTCCTCGACGTTGATGCTGCGTCGCTGACGGAACAGCACGACCAGGATCGCGAGCCCGATCGCCGCCTCCGCGGCCGCGACCGTCAGGATGAAGAACACGAACACCTGGCCGTCCACATCGCCGAGGAAGCGCGAGAACGCGACAAAATTGAAGTTGACCGCGAGCAGCATCAGCTCGATGCACATCAGCAGCAGGATCACGTTCTTGCGGTTGAGGAAGATCCCGGCGACCGCGATCGAGAACAGCACGCCGGCCAGCACCAGGTAATGCGTCAGCGTGATCACGGCTCGCGCTCCACCGGCAGGTTCACCAGCCGGATCCGGTCGGCGGCGCGGACCCCGACCTGCTTCGCGATGTCCTGGGTCTTGAGGCCCGGGCGGCGACGCATGGTCAGCGTGATCGCGGCGATGATCGCAATGAGCAGCACGACGGCGGCGAGCTGGAACGGGTAGACGTATTGCGTGTACAGCACCGCGCCGATCTCGGCGGTGTTGCTGTGACCCTCGGGCAGTGCCGCCGTTGCGCCCGGCAGCTCGATGCCGAGCCGGCGCACCCACAGCACGTAGCTGAGTTCGACCACCATGATCAGCGCGATCAACGCGCCGAGCGGCGCATTGCGCGCGAAGCCTTCGCGAAGCTGCTCAATGTTGATGTCGAGCATCATCACGACGAACAGGAACAGCACCATGACCGCGCCGACATAGACCAGCACCATCACGATCGCGAGGAACTCGGCCTCGATCAGCAGCCACAGCACGGCGGCATTGAAGAAGCACAGCACCAGGAACAGCACCGAGTGCACTGGGTTCCGCGACAGGATCACGCCGAGCGCGGCGCCCGTCAGCACCGCGGAGAACGACCAGAACAGGATCTCGACCAGCATATCGCCTAGCGGAAGCGCGAGTCGGCCGCCTTGTCGGCCGCGATCATCGCCTCATAGCGGTCGCCGACCGCGAGCAGCTTGTCCTTGGTCATGATGTTCTCGCCGCGGTTCTCCATGTGGTACTCGTGGATCCGGGTCTCGACGATCGCATCCACCGGGCAGGCTTCCTCGCAGAATCCGCAATAGATGCACTTGAACAGGTCGATGTCGTAGCGCGTCGTGCGGCGCGTGCCGTCCGCACCGACGTCGGATTCGATCGTGATGGCGAGTGCCGGGCACACCGCCTCGCAGAGCTTGCAGGCGATGCAGCGTTCCTGGCCGTTCGGGTAGCGCCGCAGCGCGTGCAGGCCGCGGAACCGCGGCGACTGCGGCGTTTTCTCCTCCGGATAATGCTGGGTGACCTTGTGCCGGAAGAAGTTGCGCGCCGTGACCGACAGGCCCTTCAGGAGCTCGGTCATGAAGAGCGTGCGGAACATTTGAGCGATGCGTTTCATGCGCGCCTCACGCCGCCCAGGGCCCGATGCGCAGCCAGGCGAGCACCGCCTCGACCGCAATCCAGACCAGCGTGATCGGGATCAGGACCTTCCAGCCAAGGCGCATGATCTGGTCATAGCGGTAGCGCGGGAATGTCGCGCGCACCCACAGGAACAGGAACAGGAAGACGCAGGTTTTCAGGAACAGCCAGAAGAAGCCGGGCTGTGCGATGAACCCGTCGTCTGCCAGGTAGCCCTGGAATGGCGACAGCCAGCCGCCGAAGAACAGCACCGAGCAGAGCGCCGAGATCAGGATCATGTTCGCGTACTCGGGCAGCGCGAACAGCGAGGCGAAGGCGGCGCCCGAGTACTCGACGTGGAAGCCCGCGACGATCTCCGACTCACCCTCGGCGACGTCGAATGGCGCGCGATTGGTTTCGGCGAAGCCGGAGACGAGATAGACGATGAACAGCGGGAACAGCCAGAACCAGTTCCAGCTGCCGAATCCGCCCTGCTGCGCGCGCACGATCTCGCCCAGGTTCAGGCTGCCGGCCGCCATCAGCACGCCGACCAGCGCGAAGCCCATCGCGATCTCGTAGGCGACCATCTGCGCGGCCGAGCGCATCGCGCCCAGGAAGGCGTACTTCGAGTTGCTGGCCCAGCCGGCGAGGATCACGCCATAGACGCCCATCGAGGTCAGCGCGAGGACGTACAGGAGGCCGGCGTCGATGTCCGCGAGCACGAATTCCGGCGAGAACGGCATCACTGCCCAGGCCGCCAGCGCGGGCACCAGCACGATGAGCGGTGCCAGCAGGAACAGGAGGCGCGACGAGGCCGCCGGGACGATGATCTCCTTCAGCAACAGCTTGATCACGTCCGCAAACGGCTGCGCGAAGCCCCTGAGGAACGGCAGGTTGAAGAACGTGACCACGTTCGGCCCGAGCCGCATCTGCATGTAGCCGATGACCTTGCGCTCGGCGAGCGTCAGCAGCGCGACCGCGATCACGAGCGCGATCAGCACGCCGCCGATCTGGGCGGTCACGACGATCGTCGTTTGCAGCGCCGGCGCCATCCCGGACCACCATTCGACGACGAATGCCGGCATGGCTCAGCCCGCCTGCACCGCGCCGTCGCGGGCAGCGCGCGTTCTCTGCAGGGCCGTCGCGCGCCGCACCACGGCGTCCACGCCATACATCGGCAGCTCGGTCGTCGTCCCGCCGCGTTCCGCGCGGATCTCGACGCCGTTGCCAGCACGGCCGTCATAGACGGCGCCGCCTGCTGCTTCCCTGAGTTCCGCCAGCACGTCTGCCGAGGTGCCGTAGCCAAAGCCGGCGAGATTGAGCTCGTTGCCCAGCACCCGCAGGATTTTCCATCCCGGGCGCGCCTCCCCCACCGGCTGCGCACAGCCGCGAAATTCCTGCCAGCGTCCCTCGCCATTCACGAAACAGCCCGAGGTTTCGGCGAATGTGCCCATGGGCAGCAGGACTTGCGCGACGTCCATCGTCGCGGCATCCGCGAACGGCGTGATCGAGATCAAGCGGGGGCAGGCCGCGAGCGCTTTCGCGGCACCCGGCACGCCGATGTCCTGCGCGGGTTCAATGCCGCCAAAGAGCACGCAGGCCGCGAGCGGCGACGCGAGCATGCCGGCGACATCGAGACCGGGCTGCGGGTCGGGCCTGCCGCCCGCCAGGCGATGCGGCAACGCACCGGCGAGTGCCGCGCCCGCGGCATTGCCGCCATCGGGCAGATAACCGAGCGTCGCGCCGGTCTGCGCCGCCAGCGCGATTGCCGCGGCACGAAGCTCCCCATAGCGCGTGTGGCGCATGGCGATCCCGCCGAGCAGGATGGCGGCCCGCTCCGCCGACAGCGATGCGACGATGGCGCGCTGCGCCTCGCTCTTTTTTCCGCCGGACACGAGTGCCGCAAGCTCCGTCACGAGGTCGCCGGCGTCGGCGACGACCTGCTGATGCAGGGGGAAGTAGAACTCCTGGGGACGGGTCGCCAGCACGCTGACCTTGCCGCCGGCAAGCGCGGCCTTGCGCACGCGGTGCGCAAGGATCGGGGCCTCGTCGCGAATGTGACAGCCCGCCAGCAGCAGGCCGCCGAGCGATTCGATGTCCCGGATCGCAAGGCCGAGCCCGGGCCAGACTGGGTCCTGCTGCTGGCCGGAGAAGTCGACCTGGCGCAGCCTCGTGTCGACATTGCTGGACCCGATCCCGCGCGCCAGGCGGGCGAGCAGGTAGGCTTCCTCGCTGGTCGAGCCGGGCGACCCGAGGAAACCGATGCGGCGGGCTCCGCCCTCCTTCGCCGCGTCTAGCAGCAGCCCGGCGGCGGCGGCGAGTGCGTCCTGCCACGTCGCTTCGCGCCACCGTCCCTCTGCGCGGATCATCGGCGCGAGCAGGCGATCGGCAGAGTAGATGCCCTCGTACGAAAAGCGGTCGCGATCCGCGATCCAGGTCTCGTTGATCTCTTCGTTCGGCCGCGGCACGACCCGCATCAGCCGGCCGTGCAGCACGTGGCCATACAAATTGGTGCCGGCCGGGTCGTGAGGCGACACCAGCTCGTGCTCGGTCATTTCCCAGGAACGCGCGCGATGGCGGAATGGCTTGGAGTTGAGCGCGCCGACCGGGCACAGGTCGATCACGTTTCCCGACAGCTCGTGGTCCACGCTGCGCTCGATCCAGGTGCCGATTTCCATCCATTCGCCGCGGCCGGTTGCGCCGAGCTCCTGAATCCCGGCGATTTCCGCGGTGAAGCGCACGCAGCGCGTGCAGTGGATGCAGCGGGTCATGTCGGTCGAGATCAGCGGACCGAGGTTCTTGTCCTTGACGACGCGCTTGCGTTCGTCGAAGCGCGAAGCGGCGCTGCCGAAGCCGAGCGCGAGGTCCTGCAATTCGCATTCGCCGCCCTGGTCGCAGATCGGGCAATCCAGCGGATGGTTGATCAGCAGGAATTCCATGGTCGCCTTCTGTGCGGCGGCCGCGCGCGCAGAGCGCGTGAAGACCTTCATGCCCTCGGTGACCGGCGTCGCGCAGGCGGGCATCGGCTTCGGCGCCTTCTCGACCTCGACCAGGCACATGCGGCAGTTGGCGGCGATCGACAGCTTCTCGTGATAGCAGAAGCGCGGGATATAGAGGCCTGCCGCATCGGTGAGCTGCATGATCATCTGGCCCTTGTGCGCCTTCAGCGGCCGGCCATCGACCTCGACATTGACCAGGTCATCGCTCATGCGACTGCCTGCGCGGGTGCGTCCACGATGCTGCGGCCGTGAGTCGCGACCATGTACTCGAACTCGTGGTGGAAGTGCCGCAGGAAGCTCTGCACCGGCCAGGCCGACGCATCGCCGAATGCGCAGATCGTATGGCCCTCGATCTGGTTCGCGACCTGGAGCAGCAGGTCGAGATCGGCCTGCCGCCCGTCGCCCGCGAGGACCCGGCGCAGCAAGCGCGTCATCCACCCCGTGCCTTCGCGGCAGGGCGTGCACTGGCCGCAGGATTCGGCCATGAAGAAACGGGAGATGCGCTCGAGCATGCGCACCATGCAGGTGGTTTCGTCCATGACGATGACCGCCGCAGAGCCGACCGCCGATCCAGCCTTGCGCAGCGAGTCGTAATCCATCGTGCATTCCAGGATCGCTGCCGCCGGCAGCACCGGCACCGACACGCCACCCGGGATCACGGCCTTGAGCTTGCGTCCGCCGCGCACGCCGCCCGAGATCTCGAGCAGTTCCCGGAACGGGATGCCCATCGGCAGCTCGTAATTGCCCGGCTTGTTGACGTGGCCCGACACCGAGAATATCGCCGTGCCGCCCGCGTTCGGCACGCCGAGCTCGGCGAACCATTTCGCGCCTTTGCGCAGGATCGAAGGCACCAGGGCAAAGCTCTGCGTGTTGTTGATCGTCGTGGGGCGGCCGAACAGGCCGAAGTTCGCCGGGAACGGCGGCTTGAACCGCGGCTTGCCCGGCTTGCCCTCGAGCGATTCGAGCAGCGCGGTCTCCTCGCCGCAGATGTAGGCGCCGGCGCCCGCCACGCCGTACAGGTCGAAGTCGATGCCGGAACCGGCGATGTTGCGGCCCAGCAGCCCCGCCTCGTAGGCCTCGGCGAGCGCCGCCTCGAAGCGCGGGTAGGGCTCGGCAAGGAACTCGCCGCGGACGTAGTTGTAGCCGACCGTCGCACCCATCGCATAGCCGCCGATCGCCATGCCTTCGATCACCGAATGCGGGTTGAAACGCAGGATGTCGCGGTCGTGGCAGGTGCCGGGCTCGCTTTCGTCCGAGTTGCAGACCACGTACTTCTGGCCGGGTGCGTTGCGCGGCATGAAGCTCCACTTCACGCCCGTGGGGAAACCGGCGCCGCCGCGTCCCTTGAGACCCGACGCCTTCACTTCCTCGATGATCGCCTCGCGCGGGACCTTGTCCCGCAGGATCTTCTCCCAGGCCTCGTAGCCACCGAACCTGCGATAGACGGGCAGGGTCCAGCTCTCCGCGTGCTGCAGCGGCTCGAACACCACCTGGTTCATCGCGGGCACGGCTACTTGGCCCCGTCGAGCGCCCGGATCGCCGACTCCGGCGTCAGGTTCTCGTGAAATACGTGGTCCACCATCATCATCGGCGCGTTGTTGCAGGCGGCGAGGCATTCCTCCTCGCGCTTCAGATAGAACTTGCCATCGGACGTGCTTTCGCCGGTCCTGATGCCGAGGTGCTTCTCGACCGCCGCGACGATCCCCTCGGCGCCGCAGAGCATGCAGCTGATGTTGGTGCAGACCGAGACGTGGACGCGGCCCACCGGCCTGGTCTCGAGCATCGAATAGAAACTCGCGACCTCGTACACCTGGATCGGCGGCATCCCGAGATAACCGGCCACCGCGTCCATCAATCCGGTCGTCAGGAATCCGCCGTTCTGGTGCTGCGCGGCGCGGAGCGCGGCGAGCACCGCCGAGCGGCGCCGGTCGGGCGGGAACTTCGCCAGCCAGTGGTCGATCTCGCGGATCGTGTGCTCGCTGAGCACGCCGCCATCGCCGCCATGCCCGCTCAACGGTCGACCTCCCCGAACACGATGTCGAGCGTGCCGATCATCGCGACCACGTCGGCCAGCATGTGGCCGCGCACCAGCTCGTCCATCGCGGCGAGATGCACGAAGCTCGGGGCCCGGCACTTGACGCGATACGGCTTGTTCGCGCCGTCCGAGACCAGCCACACTCCGAACTCGCCCTTCGGCGCCTCGACCGCCGCATAGGTCTCGCCTTCCGGCACGCAATAGCCCTCGGTGAAGAGCTTGAAGTGGTGGATCAGCGATTCCATGTCGTCCTTCATCTCGCCACGGCTCGGCGGCGTCACCTTGTGGTCGTCCAGCATGACCGGGCCCGGATGGTCGCGGAGCCAGGCCACGCACTGGTGGATGATGCCGGTCGACTGGCGCATCTCGGCGACGCGGCACAGGTAGCGGTCGTAGCAATCGCCATTGACGCCGACCGGCACCTCGAATTCGATGCGGTCGTAGGCGGCGTAGGGTTGCTTGCGACGCAGGTCCCATTCGATGCCCGAGCCTCTGAGCATCGGCCCGGTGAAACCGAGCTGCAGCGCGCGTTCCGGCGTGACGACGCCGATATTGACCGTGCGCTGCTTCCAGATGCGGTTGTCGGTGAGCAGCGTCTCGTAATCATCGACGCAGGCGGGGAAGCGCTCGACGAAATCGGCGATGAAGTCGAGCAGCGTGCCGGAGCGCGCCTCGTTGCGCCGCTTCACGTCGCGATCGCCGTGCCATTTCGAAGGCTTGTATTGCGGCATCGACTGCGGCAGGTCGCGGTAGACGCCGCCGGGCCGGTAGTAAGTCGCATGCATGCGCGTGCCGGAGACGGCCTCGTAGCAATCCATCAGGTCCTCGCGCTCGCGGAACGCGTAAAGGAACACGGTCATCGCGCCGATGTCGAGCGCATGCGAGCCGATCCACATCAGGTGGTTCAGGATGCGCGTCATCTCGTCGAACATCACGCGGATGTACTGGGCCCGCTCCGGCGCCTCGATCCCGAGCAGCCGCTCGATGGCGCGCACGTAGGCGTGCTCGTTGCACATCATCGAGACGTAGTCCAGCCGGTCCATGTAACCGATCGAGTGGTTGAACGGCTTCGACTCGGCGAGCTTCTCGGTGGCGCGATGCAGGAGCCCGATGTGCGGGTCGGCCTTCTGGATGACCTCGCCGTCCATCTCGAGCACCAGCCGCAGCACGCCGTGCGCGGCCGGATGTTGCGGCCCGAAGTTCAGCGTGAAGTTCTGGATCTCAGACATTGCCGTCGGTCCCGGGAACGTCGCGGGCACGATCCTTGCGGATCACCTTCGGCACGGTCACCCGCGGCTCGATGCTGACCGGCTCGTAGACGACCCTGCGGCGGGCCGGGTCGTAGCGCACCTCGACCCGGCCGGACAGCGGAAAGTCCTTGCGGAACGGATGGCCGATGAAGCCGTAGTCGGTCAGGATGCGGCGCAGGTCCGGATGGCCGCGGAACAGGATCCCGAACAGGTCGAAGGCCTCGCGCTCGAACCAGTCCGCCGAGGCCCAGACGCCGGTCAGCGAATCGATCATCGGCGGGTCGCCGGGCTCGCAGCGGCAGCGGATCCGGAGCCGCGTGTTGCGCGACACCGAGAGCAGCTGGCAGACGACCGCGAATCGCGGGCCGTCGATCGCGGCCGGTGGCCGGTTGAGATCCACGCCGCGGCTGAAACCGGAGACCGTCGATTCCTCCGTCGCCCACTCCGAGCGGCCGAAGTCGAGGAAATCGATGCCCGAAAGGTCGATCAGCTGCTCGAAGGCGAGATCGGGCGCATCGCGCAGCTCGCGGCAGACGGCGAGCCACTGCGCCGGCGCGATCTCCACCGCAATCTCGTCCGGCAGCGACGCGACCCGCCGGGCGCGCTCGCCGATCCGGGATGCGATGGCCTGTGCGGTTGCCTCGACCCGGGTCATGCAGAACCGCGCGCAATGGTGCTGGTGCGGCGGATCTTGTCCTGCAGTTGCAGGATCCCGTAGACCAGCGCCTCGGCGGTCGGCGGACAACCCGGCACGTACACGTCGACCGGCACGATGCGATCGCAGCCGCGCACGACGGCGTACGAGTAATGATAGTAGCCGCCCCCGTTCGCGCACGATCCCATCGAGATCACCCAGCGCGGCTCCGGCATCTGGTCGTACACCTTGCGCAGCGCCGGCGCCATCTTGTTGACCAGCGTCCCGGCCACGATCATCACGTCCGACTGGCGCGGGCTGCCGCGGAACACGACGCCGAACCGGTCGAGGTCGTAGCGCGCAGCGCCTGCGTGCATCATCTCGACCGCACAACAGGCGAGGCCGAAGGTCATCGGCCACAGCGAACCGGTGCGTGCCCAGTTCATCAGGCTGTCGACCGTGGTCGTGACGAATCCCCTGCCCTGCAGGACCGGTGCCTGGGCGTTCAATCCCATTCGAGCGCCCCTTTCTTCCACTCGTAGACGAACCCGATCACCAGCACGGCCAGGAAGATTCCCATCGACAGCAGCCCGAAGCCGCCGATGGCATCGAGCGATACCGCCCAGGGAAACAGGAACGCGATCTCCAGGTCGAAAATGATGAACAGGATCGCGACCAGGTAGTAGCGCACGTCGAACTTCGTGCGCGTGTCCTCGAACGCCTCGAAGCCGCACTCGTAGGGCGACATCTTCTCCGGGTCGGGCCGGCGCGGGCCGAGCACCCAGCCGAGCGCGAGCAGGAGCAGGCCGAAACCCCCGGCCACCGCGAGAAATATCAGTATCGGCAGGTAGTTATGCAGCACTCGTGCGACCGTTCTGAGCCGCGGAACGAACCGCGAAAATCGGCCGCATTGTAACCGTCCGGGAGGTCCGGTGGGACCCCCGGAACGTCAACTGCGGTACTCGAATGGTGCCGGCGGTCGGACTCGAACCGACACGGGTTTCCCCACTAACCCCTCAAGCTAGCGCGTCTACCAATTCCGCCACGTCGGCACTGTAACCAGGAAATGTACGATCAATTGCCCGCGGGCGCGGGCTCTTCCGGCGCGTCGGGTCGCGGCAATGCCGGCACCTCGTCAGGATCGACGTCGGCAGGTGCCGGCTCGGTGACCACCGGGTCGACGATGCTGTCCCGCCGTTCCGCCTGCGGACGCGTCGCGAACCAGGCGAGCGACATGCTGGTCATGAAGAACAGCGTCGCCAGCACCGCGGTCAGCTTGGAGAAGAAGGTCGCCGAACCGCGCGCCCCGAACACCGTGCCCGATGCGCCCGCGCCGAAACCTGCGCCCGCATCGGCGCCCTTGCCGCGTTGCAACAGCACCAGTGCCACGATCGAGAAGCACAGGATGCCGTGCAGGAATGTAATGAGGTTATGCAGCATCTCGCCTTACCGCCGGATCCGCGCGATCAGCCTTCCGCCGCCGCGCAGATGCTTCCAAACTGGTCCGCCTTCAGCGACGCACCGCCGATCAGGCCGCCGTCCACGTCGGGCATCGCGAACAGTTCGCCGGCGTTCGCCGCCTTGACGCTGCCCCCGTACAGAACCCGAAGGGAAGCGGCAATTGTAGCATCCTTTTCCCCGATTCTACCGCGGATCAGGGCGTGGACTTCCTGCGCCTGGCGCGGCTCCGCAGTCCGACCGGTCCCGATCGCCCAGACCGGTTCGTAGGCGAGAACCGCAGTCGCGAATGCAGCGATTCCCGCGGCCGTCACCGCGGCATCGAGCTGGCGCAGGATCACGCGCGCGGTCGCATCAGCCTCACGCTCGGCGAGTGTCTCGCCGACGCAGAGGACCGGCACCAGGCCGTGGCGACGCGCCGCGACGAACTTGCGCGCGACCAGGGCGTCGTCGTCCCCGTACAGCGCGCGCCGCTCGGAATGCCCCACGATCACATAGCGGCAACCGATGTCGGCAAGCATCGCAGCGGACACTTCGCCGGTGTGGGCGCCGACCTCCTCCGCGCAGACATCCTGTGCGCCGAGGCCGATCCGGCTCCCGGCAAGCTGCCGGCCGACGTCCGCCAGATGCACGAACGGCGGGCAGACGACGACTTCCGCCGCGCCCGAGGCTGCGCCACGGGTGATCAGCTCGCCGACGAGCCGCGCTGCATCGGCACGATTGCCGTGCATCTTCCAGTTGCCGGCCACCAGGGGCCTGCGGCTTCCGGGGTTCATGCGCCCGGCGCGGCTGCGCGCACGGCCTCCGCCAATGCCGACGCGTGCCGGCCGACGACCTGCGCATCCTCGCCTTCGACCATCACGCGAATCAGCGGTTCGGTGCCCGAGGCCCGCAGCACGACGCGCCCGCGGTCGCCGAGCGACTTTTCGACCTGCGCGATGGCCGCCGCGATCGCCGGGTTCCTGGCGGCGTCGAAACGCCGCGCGACGCGCACATTGATGAGCTGCTGCGGGAACCGCTGCATGCCGGCCGCGAGCTCCGCGAGAGACTTGCCCGTCGATTTCATGACCGCCAGCACCTGCAGCGCGACGATCAGGCCATCGCCGGTCGTGGTCTTGTCGAGGCACAGCAGGTGGCCGGATGCCTCGCCGCCGAGGATGCCGTTGTTGCTGCGGAGCATCTGCAACACGTTGCGGTCGCCGACGGCGGCGCGAAGGAACGGCACGCCGAGCTGCTTGAGCGCGATCTCGAGTCCCAGATTGCTCATGACCGTGCCCACGACCGGACCCTTCAGGTCGCCCGCGGCCAGGTGGGCACGGGTGAGCACGTACAGGAGCTGGTCGCCGTCCACGCTGCGGCCGAGGTGATCCGCCATCACCAGGCGATCGCCGTCGCCGTCGAGCGCGATGCCGGCATCGGCGCGCACGCCCGCCACCGTCAGCTTCAGCAGGCCCGGATCGGTCGAGCCGCAGCCATCATTGATGTTGCGTCCGTTCGGCGAACAGCCGATCGGCACGATTTCCGCGCCAAGGTCCGCCAGCACCCGCGGCGCGACCTTGTAAGCGGCGCCGTTCGCGCAGTCGATCACGAGCTTGAGCCCGTCCAGGCGCATGCCGTCCGGCAGCGTCGAGGCGCAGAATGACTGGTACAGGATCCGCTCGTTGTCGATCCGGGTGGCGCGACCGAGGCCGCTCGATTCGCGGGTCGGGGCCGGCTCGTCGAGGTGCGACTCGATCGCCTCCTCGAGCTCGTCGGCGAGCTTGCCGCCGGAGTGGTCGAAGAACTTGATGCCGTTGTCGTCGTAGCGGTTGTGCGACGCGCTGATCACCACGCCGAAGTCGCATTTCATCCGCTGCACCAGATAGGCGATACCGGGCGTGGGCAGCGGGCCTGCCAGCAGCACGTCGACGCCGGCGGCGACGAAGCCCGCCTCTAGCGCCGACTCGAACATGTAGCCCGAGAGCCGCGTGTCCTTGCCGACCAGCACCCGTCCGCGCTCCGGCGCGAGCACGCGCGCCGCGGCGCCCGCGAGGCGGAGCGCAAACTCGACGGTCATCGGGTGCGTGCCGACCCGTCCCCTCACGCCGTCCGTCCCGAAGTAGCGCATTCTCAGGTTTCCCGTTCGGTAGCCGCTTCGACCGCAGCCACGATGCGCAAAGCATCCACCGTCGGCCGGACATCGTGCGCGCGCACGATGCGGGCGCCATTTAGCACCGCGAGCGCCGCGAGTGCAATGCTGCCGGCCAGCCGGTCGCCGTCGCCACGGCCGGTCAGCTTGCCGATCATGCTCTTGCGCGACAGCCCGGCGAGCACCGGCACCCCGTCGGCGGCGATGGCCGACAGCCCGCGCAGCAGCGCGAGATTGTGATCGGTCGACTTGCCGAAACCGAAGCCGGGATCGACGACCAGCCGGCTGCGCGCGATCCCCAATTCGACACAGCGTGCAACGCGGTCCCGGAGGAACCCGCGCACCTCCGACAGCACGTCGGCATAGCGCGGCTCCCGCTGCATGTTGCGCGGCTCGCCCTGCATGTGCATCAGGCAGACGGCGACCGACGCCGGGGCCACGACCGCCATCGCGGCTTCGCCCCCGAGCGCCGACACGTCGTTGATCATCGAGGCGCCGGCCGCAATCGCCGCGCGCATCACTTCGGACTTGCGCGTATCGACCGAGACGGGGATGGAGAGCGCACCGGTCAGCCGCTCGACCAGCGGAATGACCCGGCGCAGCTCCTCGGCAACCGTGACCGGCTCCGCACCGGGGCGTGTCGACTCGCCGCCGACGTCGATGATCGCGGCACCCTCTTCCGCCATGCGCATCGCCTGCCGCTCCGCTTCGGGCAGGCGGAAAAATCTTCCGCCGTCGGAGAACGAATCGGGTGTGACATTGAGGATGCCCATGACGACCGGCTGGTCGAGTTCGAGCAGGTGGCGGCCGCATTGCAGGTGCATCGTCGGAAGCCGGGCCCGTCGGTCTCGGCGCGAATCGCTGGCGATGGAACCGTCTCCGGGCGGCGGGCCCGGATCAGGTCTGGCTGGCCGGCGGACCGATGACAGGCTCCGGCTTCGGCGCGCCCTGGCCGCCGGTCGGAGCGCCGCCTTCGTCCCAGTCGCGCGGCGGCTTCGGCACACGCCCGGCCATGATGTCCTTGAGCTGCTCTTCGTCGATGGTCTCGTACTTGATGAGTGCCGCGGACATGACGTCGAGCTTCTCGCGATTGTCCACCAGGATCTTGCGTGCCTGCGCAAATGCAGTGTCGATGATGCGGCGGATTTCCTCGTCGATCACGTGCGCCGTGACGTCCGAGACCTGCTTGTGCTGGGTCACCGAGCGGCCGAGGAACACCTCGCCCTGGTCCTCCATGTAGGAAAGCGGGCCGAGGCGCTCCGACAGTCCCCACTTGGTGACCATGTTGCGCGCGAGGTTGGTGGCGCGCTCGATGTCGTTCGACGCGCCGGTGGTCACGGCCTCGGGACCGAAGCGCAGTTCCTCGGCGATACGGCCGCCGAACAGGCTCGTGATCTGGCTCTCGAGCCGGCGCTTGCTGTAGCTGTAGCGGTCCTCCTCGGGGAGGAACATGGTCACGCCCAGCGCGCGCCCGCGCGGGATGATCGTGACCTTGTAGACGGGATCGTGCTCGGGGAGGCTCATGCCGACGATGGCGTGGCCTGCCTCGTGATAGGCCGTATTGAGCTTCTCCTGCTCGCTCATGACCATCGAGCGCCGCTCGGCGCCCATCATGATCTTGTCCTTGGCGCGCTCGAATTCGTCCATCGTGACCAGGCGCTTGTTGGCACGCGCCGCAAACAGCGCCGCCTCGTTGACCAGGTTCATCAGATCGGCGCCGGAAAAGCCGGGCGTGCCGCGCGCGATCAGCGAGGGCCTGACGTCGTCCGAAATCGGCACCTTGCGCATGTGCACCTTGAGGATCTGCTCGCGCCCGCGCACGTCCGGCAGCGGCACCACGACCTGCCGGTCGAAGCGGCCCGGGCGCAGCAGCGCCGGGTCGAGGACGTCGGGGCGATTGGTCGCGGCGATTACGATGACGCCCTCGTTGCCCTCGAAGCCGTCCATCTCCACCAGCAGCTGGTTGAGCGTCTGCTCGCGCTCGTCGTGGCCGCCGCCGAGCCCGGCGCCGCGATGGCGCCCGACCGCGTCGATCTCGTCGATGAACACGATGCAGGGGGCATGCTTCTTGGCCTGCTCGAACATGTCGCGCACGCGCGAGGCGCCGACGCCGACGAACATCTCGACGAAGTCGGATCCGGAAATCGTGAAGAAGGGGACCTTCGCCTCGCCCGCAATCGCGCGAGCCAGCAGCGTCTTGCCGGTTCCGGGGCTGCCGACCATCAGCACGCCCTTCGGGATCTTGCCGCCGAGCTTCTGGAACTTGGAGGGGTCCTTCAGGAAATCGACGATCTCGGCGACTTCCTCTTTCGCCTCGTCGACGCCGGCGACGTCGGCGAAGGTCACGCTGACCTGGTCCTCGGACAGCAGCCGCGCCCGGCTCTTGCCGAACGACATCGCGCCGCGGCCGCCCGCGCCGCCCTGCATCTGGCGCATGAAGTAGATCCAGACGCCGATCAGCAACAGGATCGGAAACGAGGAGATGAGGAGCTGCAGCAGGAAATTCTGCCGCTCGGGCGGCGCCGCGTTGAACTTCACGTGCTGGCGGTCGAGCAACCCGATCAGCACCGAATTGTCGGTCTCGGGATTGTGCGTGACGTACTGGCCGCCGCTGGTGCGCTCGCCGACGATGGTTTCGCCCTTGAAGGTCGCGGAGCGGATGCCGCCGCTCCTGACCTCGGTCAGGAACTGCGAGTAGTCGATGTCTTCGGGCGCCGCGGCGCGCTGGCCGAAGTTGGAGAACACGGCGAGCAGGACGATCGCAATGACCACCCAAAGCACGATGTTCCTGGTCAGATCGTTCAAGCTCGAGCTCCTGGAATCGCGTCGTTTTCCCGGCGGTCAACCCGTTGGACCACGGCGCAGGAAAACTAGTTTCACCTTACACCGGCCGGGGTTTCCTGGCCACCAAATACGTCTCGGAACTGCGCTGTCGCGAGGCCTTCGGCTTGCGCATCCGGACTGCATGAAAACCGCTGCGCGCAGCGGCCAGCAGCTCGCGGAATCCCGCGCCCTGGAACACCTTCATCACCAGAGCGCCCTGCGGTGCCAGCACCTGGCGCGAAAAGTCGAGCGCCAGCTCCTCGAGCTCCGCGGCGCGCGCCTGGTCGACCACGTCCACCCCGGTGATGTTGGGGGCCATGTCGGACATCACAAGGTCGGCGCGGCGATCGCCGAGCCGCCGCAACAATTCGTCGAGAACCGGCTGCTCGCGAAAATCCCCCTGCAGGAAACTGACGCCCGGAATCGCATCCATCGGCAGCAGGTCCAGAGCGTGCACGAGGCCGCGCCCGGCCTGCCGCCGGGCCGCGTACTGGCTCCATCCGCCGGGCGCTGCGCCGAGATCGACGATCACGGAGCCCGGGAAAACCAGCTTTTCCGCGCGATCGATCTCCTCGAGCTTGAATGCCGCGCGCGAGCGCAGGCCCCGCTCTTTCGCGCTTCGGACGTAGGGATCCGCGAAATGCTCTTCGAGCCACCTGCCGCTCGACTTGCTGCGCCGGCTCATGATCGACCGCCGTCCTGCCTGCCTATAATTGCGCGATGGCCCTCACCGACCACCAGAGAAAACACCTGCGCCGACTCGGTCACGAGCTGCATCCGCTCGTGCTGGTCGGCAGGCAGGGACTGACCGGCAATGTTGCCGCGGAACTCGACCATGCGCTCGACGCGCACGAACTGGTCAAGGTTCGCGCCCGCGTCGGCGATCGGGAAAGCCGCGACGCCGTATTCGCCGGGCTGGCTCGCGCGACTCGGGCCGAGATCGTCACGCGAATCGGAAACGTGGCCTTATATTACAAGAAAAACAATAAGTTGAACAAGATACTTCTGCCGGATTCTTGAATCACGCGAAGCGCACCGCCAGCACCTCGAAGCTGCGCGCGCCGCCCGGGGTCGTCACTTCCACTTCGTCGCCCGGGGACTTTCCGATCAACGCACGCGCGATCGGCGAGTTGATCGAGATCAGGCCGCGGCGGATGTCGGCCTCGTCGTCGCCGACGATCTGGTAACTCACCTCGGGGCCGCCGTCGACGGGGGCCAGGTCGACGGTCGCGCCGAACACCACCTTGCCGGTGTCGGGAAGCGCGGCAGGATCGATCACCTGCGCGTTCGCGAGCCGGAACTCGATCTCCTTGATCCGGCCTTCGACGAAACCCTGCTGCTCGCGCGCCGCGTGATACTCGGCGTTCTCGGAGAGATCGCCATGCGAGCGCGCATCGGCGATCGCGCGGATGATCGCCGGACGGTCATCGGACTTGAGCTTGCGCAGCTCCGCGCGCAACTGCTCGGCGCCCCTCTGGGTGATCGGCAACCTCATGCGACGCCAAGCTCCCGGTGCAGGTCCTGCAGCCGGTTCACGTCGTGGTCCTCGAGATGGTCGAGGGCGTCGCAGGTCGCGTGCGCAGCGGCGACGGTCGTGTAGTAGGTCACCTTGTGGAACTCGGCCTCGCGCCGGATCGAATGCGACTCGCGGATCGCGCGCTTGCCTTCCGTGGTATTGACGATCAGGTCGATCTCGTCGTTCTTGATCATGTCGACGATGTGCGGCCGGCCTTCGCGCACCTTGAGTGCGCGGCGGCACGGCACCCCGGCTTTCGAGAGCGCCATGGCCGTGCCCTGCGTCGCGATCAACTCGAATCCACGCCCGTTCAGGCGTTTCGCGAGCGCAACCGCACTCTCCTTGTCGCGGTCCCGTACCGACAGCAGGCAGACACCGCGGGTGGGCAAGCGGATGCCGCTGGCCGCCTGGGACTTGGCATAGGCCTCGCCGAAGGTCCGCCCGGTGCCCATCACTTCACCGGTGGCCTTCATCTCCGGACCGAGGATCGGGTCGGACTCCGGAAACTTGCTGAACGGGAACACCGCTTCCTTGACCGAATAATAGTGTGGGACCCGCTCCTTCAGCGCGCCGAGCTCGGCGAGCTTGCGTCCCGCCATGACCTGGGCCGCGATCTTCGCCAGCGGCGTGCCGGTCGCCTTGGAGACGAAGGGCACGGTCCGCGAGGCGCGCGGATTGACTTCGAGCACGTAGACGACGCCGTTCTGGATCGCGAACTGCACGTTCATCAGGCCGATCACGCCGAGTGCCTGCGCCATCCTGCGGGTCTGGTCCCTGAGCTCGTCCTGTATCGCCGGCGGCAGGGTCGCCGGCGGCAGCGAGCAACTCGAGTCGCCGGAATGCACCCCGGCCTGTTCCACGTGCTCCATGATGCCGCCGATCAGGACATCCTCGCCGTCGCAGATGGCGTCCACGTCCACCTCGATCGCCAGGTCGAGGAACCGGTCGAGCAGCACCGGGCTCTCGTTCGACACCTGCACCGCGACCTTCATGTACTGGCGCAGGTCCTCCTCCTCGTAGACGATCTCCATCGCGCGGCCGCCGAGCACGTAGGACGGCCGCACGATCAGCGGAAAGCCGACTTCGCGCGCGAGCTCGATCGCGCGCTCCTCGTCGCGCGCCGTCGCATTCGCGGGCTGGCGCAACCCGAGCTTCATCAGGAGCTGCTGGAAGCGCTCGCGGTCCTCCGCGACGTCGATCGAATCGGGGCTGGTGCCGATGATCGGCGCACCGGCTGCCGCGAGTTGGCGCGCAAGCTTGAGCGGCGTCTGGCCGCCGAACTGGACGATGACGCCCTTCGGCTTCTCGCGCGCGATGACCTCCATGACGTCCTCGAAGGTCAGCGGCTCGAAGTAGAGCCGGTCGGAGATGTCGTAGTCGGTGGAGACCGTCTCCGGATTGCAGTTGACCATGATGGTCTCGAAGCCGTCCGCGCGGAGCGCGAGCGCGGCGTGGACGCAGCAATAGTCGAACTCGATGCCCTGGCCGATGCGATTGGGCCCGCCGCCGAGGATCATGATCTTGTCACGCTCGCTCGGCTCGGCCTCGCATTCCTGCTCGTAGGTCGAGTACAGGTAGGCGGTCGAGGTGGCGAATTCCGCGCCGCAGGTGTCGACGCGCTTGTAGACCGGATGCACGCCGCAGGCCAGGCGGCGCGCGCGAACCCGCGATTCCGGCGCGCCCATCGCGCGCGCGAGCGCCGCGTCCGAGAATCCCTTGCGCTTCAGCATCTGGAGGCGTTCGAACGTCAGCGCGGCGATCCCCTCGGCTCGAACCGACTCCTCGTCGCGCACCAGGTCGGCGATCTGGGCGAGGAACCAGGGATCGATCAAGGTCTCGGCGGCGATCCGCTCCAGCGTCCAGCCGGCGCGGAAGGCATCGGCCACGTAGCGGATGCGCTCGCCGCCCGGATGCCTGAGTTCCTCCGCGAGCCGCAACTCGTCGTCGGCGTCGAGCGGAAGGCCCAGGATCGGCGTCAGTCCGTCGCAGCCGGTCTCGAGGCTGCGCAGCGCCTTCTGCAGGGACTCCTGGAAGGTGCGCCCGATCGCCATCGCCTCGCCGACCGACTTCATCTGCGTCGTCAGGCGGGTATTGGAGCCGGGAAACTTCTCGAAGGTGAAGCGCGGCACCTTGGTCACGACATAGTCGATCGTCGGCTCGAACGATGCGGGCGTCGCGCCGCCCGTGATCTCGTTCCGCAGTTCGTCCAGGGTGTAGCCAACGGCGAGCTTGGCCGCGACCTTGGCGATCGGGAACCCGGTGGCCTTTGACGCGAGCGCTGACGAGCGCGACACGCGCGGGTTCATCTCGATCACCAGCATGCGGCCGTCGGCGGGATTCAACGCGAACTGCACGTTGGAACCGCCGCATTCGACACCGACCTGACGCAGCACCGCGATCGAAGCGTCGCGCATGCGCTGGTATTCCTTGTCGGTCAGGGTCAGTGCCGGCGCCACGGTGATGGAGTCGCCGGTGTGGACTCCCATCGGATCCAGGTTCTCGATCGAGCAGACGATGATGCAATTGTCCTTGCGGTCGCGCACCACCTCCATCTCGAATTCCTTCCAGCCCAGCACCGACTCCTCGATCAGCACCTCTCCGGTCGGCGAGGCGTCGAGGCCACGCTGCACGATGGTCTCGAACTCCTCGCGGTTGAATGCGATGCCGCCGCCGGTCCCGCCCAGCGTGAATGACGGGCGCACCACGGTCGGGTAGCCGATCTCGCCCTGTGCCGCGAGCGCCTCGTCGAGGTCGTGGGCGATGCAGGACTGCGGGCACTCGAGCCCGATGCCCCGCATCGCATTGCGGAACAACTCGCGGTCCTCCGCCATGTCGATGGCCTCGCGCGAGGCGGCGATCATCTCGACCCCGAACTTCTCGAGCACGCCCTCGCGCACCAGGTCGAGCGCGGTGTTGAGCGCAGTCTGCCCGCCCATGGTCGGCAGCAGCGCGTCCGGCCGTTCCTTCTCGATGATTCGCGCGACCGTGCGCCATTCGACCGGCTCGATGTAGATCGCGTCGGCCATGTCCGGGTCGGTCATGATCGTCGCCGGGTTCGAGTTCACGAGGATGACCCGGTAGCCCTCCTCGCGCAGGGCGCGGCAGGCCTGGGCGCCCGAATAGTCGAACTCGCAGGCCTGACCGATGATGATCGGGCCCGCGCCGATGATCAGGATGCTCTCGAGGTCGGTGCGCTTGCCCATCAGTGCGCGAGCGCGGCCTCCGCCGCCGCCGCCTGGGTCTTCATCATCTGCTGCAGGCGCCGCACCATCAGGAAGACGAAATGCTCGAACAGCGGGTTCAGGTCGCGCGGCCCCGGGCTCGCCTCCGGATGTCCCTGGAACCCGAACGCCGGCCGGTCGCTGCGCGCGATGCCCTGAAGGGTGCCGTCGAACAGCGAGCGATGCGTGGCACTGAGCCGCGGCGGCAGCGTTTCCTCGTCGACCGCGAAGCCGTGATTCTGGCTGGTGATGACGACGTGGCCGCCGACCAGCTCCTGCACAGGGTGATTGGCGCCGTGGTGTCCGAATTTCATCTTGACGGTACGCGCGCCGCTGGCGAGCGCGAGCAGCTGGTGGCCGAGGCAGATGCCGAACAACGGAATGTCGGTCTCGAGGAATTCCTGGATTGCCGCGATCGCGTAGCTGCAGGGCTCAGGGTCGCCGGGCCCGTTCGACAGGAAGATTCCGTCCGGCGCGAGTGCGAGCGCATCCGCCGCGCTGGTCTGGGCCGGCACCACCGTGACCAGGCAGCCCTGGTCGGACAGCATTCTCAGGATATTGCGCTTGATGCCGAAGTCGTAGGCGACGACGTGCAGCCGCGACCCGGGCCGCAGCACGCGTCCCGTGTCGCGGTCGAGGCTGCCCTCGTTCCACTGGTAGGGCGCGCTGGTCGAGACGACTTTCGCGAGGTCCATGCCCTTCAGGCCGGGGAATGCCCGCGCTGCGCGCAACGCGACGTCCGCATCCGCCTTGTCCGCGGTGGCGATGCAGCCGCCCTGCGCCCCACGCTCGCGCAGGATGCGGGTGAGCCTGCGCGTGTCGATGCCCGCAATCGCGACCGTCTCGCCCTCGACCAGGAACTCCGTGAGTGAATGGCTCGCGCGCCAGCTCGAATGCGCGAGCGGCAGGTCGCGGATCACGAGCCCGGCCGCATGGATCGAGTCCGACTCCATGTCTTCGGGCGTGACGCCGGTGTTGCCGATGTGCGGGCAGGTCAGCGTGACGATCTGCCGGCAATAGGACGGATCGGTCAGGATCTCCTGGTAGCCTGTCATCGCGGTGTTGAACACGACTTCGCCGGTCGTGACGCCGGAAGCCCCGACAGAGACGCCGCGAAACACCGTGCCGTCCTCGAGCGCGAGCACTGCAGGTGTCGGTGTCACCAGTGCATTCTCCTCGTGCAGGGCGCAGGCCAACAGTGGGTGGAGACCGCGGGGTCTCCACCATCGTTCGACGATTGATCCGCAAGGAGGCCGCGACCCGGGCGCAGATTCTACAAGACCCGGGC